>NZ_VCGZ01000006.1:0-279810 GCF_016597775.1 Marinobacter sp. 1-3A | reverse complement strand
CTTGGCCAGCTCGGCGGCCATAGCTTTGAGTTTTTCTTGGTCCAATTGCGTACCCACGATGGTATCCTTTTGAAAAGGTTACTCAGTCGTGGGCAGTTACACAATTTGGTTTACAGCCTCGTCTTGAGTGTCCACTTATTTTCTAGTGGACACTCAAGCTGAAAAAAACCATGCGTAACCAAGCCCTGCCCCCTGACGGACGGACATCACTGCCGGGGACTTCCTTAGCCATCTGACAGCATCATCAGTCTTTTGGCTTCATTTAATGCTTCGATGCGGTTTTTGGTATCAAGCTTGATGTTTATATTGCGCAGGTGAGCCCGCACCGTGGATTCGGAGGCTGCCAGCGATTCGCCTATCTCTTTATTGGTAAAGCCCTTTGCCACAAGTTGTAAAACCTTCAGCTCTTTGGGCGTCAGTGAGCCTGTCTTGGTGGGGAGCTCTGGCACTGCTTTGCCTTCGGCGCTTTCCGGCGCCACCGCAAAGTGCCTGATTATGGTGTCGGTTTGAACGGCGTGGCCTTTGGACTGCTGTTTGTAGATATTGAGCTGTGCCAGAGCGAAGGCTTCAAAGTCTGGGCCTTCTTCATGGAGCAGGGAGGTGCCGCCTCCGTTTTTTATCGTATCCAGGCAACTGAAGAAAAGCTGCCTGGCGTCAGAGAGGTTGCCGCACCGCTCGTGGCTCCAGGCCAGCAGTATCTTCAATTTAGTGGCCCGACGGATCAGGCTGCACTTTTCTGCCTTGCGGATCAGATTATCGATTGCACGGTGGAGCTTGCGGGAGTTGCGAAAGCGGACAAGAAACCGGATTCTGGCAAGGGAGTAATCTTCAACCTCGTTCCCCGGCTGGGTCTCCAGGCTCTTCCGGTTGTTTTTCAGAAGGAGCTTTACCCTGGTGAGATCCCGCTCTGCATCATAAAGGTTGTTTCGGTTCAGATTTATCCGGATTCGCTCCAATCGTGACTGGATAATTACGCGAAAGAGCCCAAGCTTGGTTCCTGCCGACTCCCACCGCAATAGGAGAACTTCTACCTGATCACCATCGTGTTTGAGTTCTGCCAGTCGAATCATGGTCCGGTAAAGCGTAATAATCTGGTCGGGCTGGTTAAACTCGGCGATTACTGTTTTGTACCGATCCACGGCATGCTCAAGGGCTGGCAGATCAAACGTGAAGTACAGCGAGTCGATATAGGCAGTCAGCAGGATGGCGTTGATGCCAACCTTTCTTCCACCTTTTGCCTCAGCTTCTGTTATCAGGGACTCGTAACGGCTTCGTGCCCGTGTTCCCCGCCCCTCCATGAGCTCCATCCAACCTTCAATGGTGCAGAAGAACTGGTTAAAGAAATCGGAGTAGGTGTAGAGCGAATGCTCATAGTATTTGGTGATGTAATAACTTGCTTCTGAAAACCGGCCAAAGGCAACCAACAGAGTCGCGGCATGTGAGATGAGAATGGTGTATTCGAGTTCATTCTCCCGGCTAACGAACTCCAAATTTGCAAGATTTGCTTTGAGTGCGCCCTGTAGGTCGTCCCTGAGGATCAGGATGATAGGCTCAAGAGCCAGCAATTCCGGATCTGAGGTTTCAGAGATTCGCGATTCGAAATTAGCGATCACGGAGTCAGCCTGCGAGTAGCCCCGGGTGAAAATTTCACACCAGGTCTTGTATTTGAAAATCGAGTTTTTCAGGCTCTCTTCCGGGATGTCGATAAGGTCGAAGAGCGTTAACAGAACCCGAAAACGACCAGAAAAGAAGAGGTGGCGCACCAGGTTTTCGGCAAGGTTGCTGTCGCTATAGACCTCGTAACATGCCCGGATCAGGTCTGTCGTCGCTTCGTGGTAGTTTTTCTCGATCCATCGGGAAAGCTTCACCTTGGCGAGTGTTATAGCGCTTTCATTTAACTCAACGCCGTATTCGACCATAAGGGTGTCGAAGGCGGAGGCCCTGGCGTATAGCCCGTCCCCGAGCGACTGAATGAAGCCCAGATCAATGAGCTGGTTGAGAAGAAAGGCAGAATCTGTTGACTCGGAAATGTGAGAGAAAGCGTTAGCGTTAAATTTGGCCGGAATGACTTTGCTGGAAAGGAGCTCGACCACGTCTTGGTGCAATACTTTCACAATTTCACTCTTTTTAGGCATGATTGAACCACGGACCAATTATTGTTACTCATGCGGGAGGCCTGCAGCTCATCATACTATCAATGTTCGTAAACCATAACCTAAGGTCACGCAACACTGACATACCAACCATTCAATTCGGCTTAGAATGACGTCGGCCAATTTTCCCCCACTAAAATGTACTGCGGATGAGCGCTGTGACCACTGGATTAGTCCCGTCACAGGTGTGGCCTCATCCCAATCTTTTAGCATCAACATTGACGCGCGGGATCATTAGCTTGGGGCTGGAAACAGCGTTCAGCCTATTGACAAAAGTCAAAACGCAAACCTCTCGCTCACTCTTAGCCAATTTCCACACTACCGGTTGACGCCAGCCTTAATCAGAACATAGGAGTTAAAGTGGCGAGTGGGTGGCTGCCGCGTACGAGCCAGCCCTGACAGTCACGCCACTTGCAGATACCTAGCGCGACTGACTATAAACACCGGTGGTGTGTCCACCGATTAACCTGAGCAGGAATCATTCGCTGGCTTGATCATTCGAGCCCGCTAGTACTCCAATAAGACGCCGTTAGTCATCTGCAACATCAACATGTTGAGCAACAGCCTCAAGCGGCACCCCAAAAAACTCACACAGTTTGTCCAAAATTTCAGTCGTGGTGTTATAGCCACGCTGGTTCGCAATTTTGGATAGCGTCGTCCTGTGGATTCCAGTCTCCTTCGAAACCTCATCCAGCGTAACCCTTCGATTTTCTTGAAATCCCTTCTCTGCGATTAGTTCTTTTAGACGAAATCTGATCATGGTCGGCAGGCCTTTATGTGTGTAGCGATGATACCTCATAAGACGCCAGCTCGCATCCAATGATGATCAAAACCTACAAAAGACTGTTGACAGCGTCGAAAATAGACTTAATATGTAGCTTGTACGCTACAAAGAAAGCCCAGGAGAAACATATGAACACTACCGAGTACCTAACCACAGAAGAACTTGCAGAACGGATTCGCTATGAAGCCCGGACGATTCGCGAGCGCCTGAAAGACTCCGTTCTCCTCGAAGGAGTTCATTACATTCGGCCGTTTGGCGGCCGGAAGATTATTTACATGTGGGAGCCAATACAGCGCGATATGGCGCTGCACTCCGGCCACCACTCACTTTCTATCCCTATGGCTAACGGAGGACGTATGCATGGCTAGCATTCGAGTACGCGAAGCGACGCAGAAGCTGTTTTTTGATTTTCAGTTTCGGGGTAAGCGCTGCCGCGAGCAGACGGCTCTCGAAAATACTCCTGCCAACCGCAAGAAGCTCGAGGCGATTCTCAAACGAATCGAAGCGGAAATCACACTGGGTACTTTCGAGTACCACAAGTATTTCCCAAACAGCCCTCGTGCTCAGGAGTTCACCGGCCAAGCAGAGCTCCGGCGTTCTCGCGAAGCACACGACACACCGTTGTTCAGTGAGTTTTGTGAAACCTGGATGGATGAGATGCGGGTGCAGTGGCGAAAGTCGCACATCACCACCATCGAAGGCACTCTGAAGAACTACCTGGTCCCCGAGTTTGGGGAGAAGGAGGTTGGCCACATCACCAGGCAGGAAATTCTTTCGTTCCGGGCGTCCCTCGCCAAAGTTCAGACCCGGAGCAAAAAGCCGCTTTCCGCCAGCCGTATCAACCGCATCATGACGCCTTTGCGCATGATTCTGGGAGAGGCAGCCAACCGATTTGAGTTTACCTCACCCTTTCAGGGGATCAAATCACTGAAGGTGCCGCGGTCCGATGTGGAGCCGTTTTCGCTGGAGGAAGTTCGGCTGATTCTCGCCACGGTTCGGGCGGACTTCAGGAACTACTACACCGTTCGCTTCTTTACCGGTCTTCGGACCGGTGAGATCGACGGGCTGCAGTGGGATTGCGTCGACTTTCAACGCCGGCAGATTCTGGTTCGCCAGGCACTGGTGAATGGCGAGATCGAGCAGACCAAAACCGACGGCAGCTACCGGCACATTGAAATGCCTCAACTGGTCTACGACGCCCTGAAGGATCAGCGCAAGGCCACCGGCAACAACACCTTTGTGTTCTGTAATGGGGCAGGCAATCCACTTGAACACAACAATGTTACCAAGCGGGTGTGGTATCCCCTGCTCAGCCATCTGGGCCTGCGAAAGCGCCGACCGTATCAGACCCGCCACACTGCCGCCACGTTGTGGCTGGCCGCTGGCGAGAACCCGGAATGGATTGCCCGGCAGATGGGGCACACTACGACCGAAATGCTGTTCCGGGTTTATAGCCGGTATGTGCCGAACCTGACCCATCGGGATGGTTCTGCGTTTGAGCGGCTGTTGATCAATGAGTTCGAGGCCAAGGTAACACCGGAAGAGGAGGCAGCAAGCGATGAGGTCTGAGCTGATGTTATTGGCGGCCATGCCGTTGAACCGTCTGATACCTGCCGAACGGCGCACCGTTCGTAATCTGGCTAGCAGCCTGTGTGTGGCCATGGGCATCCTGCAAGAGGGCTGTCATCTGGTGGCCATCCTTGGTCTGGGAGGAGAACGCACCAACCAGGAGGCGATGGAAACCTGGGTGTACTGCGAACTCGTTAAGCAGAATCTGGAAGCGGGCCGTGACTCTCTTCCGATGCTGATCAACCGGCTTCAGGAACTGGAGCATGAATGGAGGACATACTAATGGCCAATCCGGCGATTGACACTGCGGGCCTTCATCTAGCCTTTTGGAGGGATCAGTTTACGGTTCTCGGAGTGCATCCGTTCCAGTCAGCTCGCACTCAGAAAACCATTTATCAACTAACCCTGCACTGTCGCGGACGACAGGTGATGGCTTATCTCGCGCAGGCTCAGGCAGTTCAGACTGACGTACCGGTATTAGGCAACCGAGTGACCGCCAGCCTGAAGCTGCTGAGATTTCCTTCGGGAGGCCGCCTGATCGTGGAGTCGTTAGATCTTTCCTCCAACACTCAATAGCGTGAACATCTTAGCCAGGGACGGCGCCCTTCTCACTTTCATCATCCAGCGTGTCAGCATCAAAGCTCCCGTCTCTGTAGTGGTTCAATGATTCCGGACACCAACGTAGGTGGTAATATCGCCACCATAAGCGAGGTGTCTGATGACCAGAAAACGACGATCTTTTACACCAGAGTTCAAGCAGGAAGCTGCCTGTTTGGTGCTTGACCAGGGCTACAGTGTTGCCGAAGCCAGTCGCTCTTTAGATGTCGGCGAGAACGCCCTCAGGCGATGGGTAAAACAGCTTTCCGAAGAGCGTGGCGGTGTTACACCCAAGTCCAAAGCCATGACCCCGGAACAGCAGCGAATCCAGGAATTGGAAGCCCGTTGTGAGAGGCTGGAACGGGAGAAATCGATACTAAAAAAGGCCACCGCTCTCTTGATGTCGGACGAGATGAATCGTACGCGCTGATAGACCAGTTGAGTGAGCAGGAGCCGGTTGAGATGGTCTGTAAAGCGTTTGAAGTGTCGAGATCCAGTTATTACGACTATCGCCGGAGGCGGTCCGTAGTGGATGCCACGCGAGTGGCTCTGCGAGCCGATGTGAACCGGATCTTTCGCAAGAGCCGAAGCTCAGCGGGAAGCCGTATGATCACCGCCATGCTTAATGAGGAAGGCGTTGTGATCGGACGCTTCAAGGTTCGCCGCCTCATGAGTGAGCTGGGACTGATCTGCAAGCAACCTGGCCCACACGCATATAAACAGGCCACTGTGGAAAGGCCCGACATTCCAAACCGGCTGGATCGTGAGTTCAGCGTCAGCCACCCAGACCAGGTGTGGTGCGGTGACATCACCTACATATGGGCCGGGCAGCGATGGAGCTATCTGGCGGTCGTTCTCGACCTCTATGCCCGCCGGATTGTCGGCTGGGCGCTCTCAGACCGCCCTGATGCTGAGTTGGTCGTGAAGGCACTGGATCACGCGTATGAGCAACGAGGAAAGCCAGCGGGTGTTCTGTTCCACTCTGACCAGGGCAGTCAGTACGCAAGCCGATTATTCCGTCAGAGGCTCTGGCGTTACCGCATGGAGCAAAGCATGAGTCGTCGGGGTAATTGCTGGGATAATTCCCCTATGGAACGGGTCTTCCGGAGCCTGAAGAGCGAATGGATCCCATCACTTGGATACCGCTCGATTCCTGATGCAAGAAAGGATATTGGTGACTACCTGATGGACTACTACAACCGGCAGCGTCCCCATACATTCAATGACGGCATGCCACCTGTAGTCGCGGAAGAAAAACTTAAAACACTGTCCGGGATTAGTTGACCACTACATTTCAGCACTACAAAATTTATGATCGCGACATCCAAGTTACTGACGAACAACGACTTAGACCCACCGACCTCACTCCAAACCGACCCCAATCGGCGCCCTCCGTAGCCAACGGTAAAGGCCGTTATAAACGCCCAGTAAAGCGCATCGAACCTTCCCCAGGACTCCAGGCGGCCAACAAACAATCCGAGAGCAATAATAGAAACACAGATCGAAAGTAGAATCGGGAGCGAGAAGTACGTTCCCCAAAGAAACAGTTTAAAAAATGTAATCGAAAAATCCATAGTTTATCTGCTTTGGGTCAGGTTTTTTGGCTACACGTTTAAATCAAATCCAGCGCCGGACACGTGCCTTGTACGCAGTATATTCTGAACCGAAGAGCGCATCGAGAGCGCGTTCTTCCGGAATAATCTGAAATCGGGTTATATAGAGCGCAAACCCGATAGGGCCGAGCAATGCTCCGGGAGAGGAAAGAAAGACAGCCCAACCAATCAGCACTAGCACCATGCCCACGTACATGGGGTTACGCGTAACCTTGAATATTCCGGAAGCTACCAGCAGAGATGCCTTTTCCGGTCTGGTTGGGTTGATGGTAGTTTTCATTCGGCGAAAAGAGATAACGCCAACCAAACTTATGCAGCCGCCAAGTAGTGCGACTGAGGTGGCCGCAATGACTCGAATGGTGTCGTGAAATTGGAGTGGCGGTGTCACCAAATCCATGCCCCACATGATAAGCGCCGCAATAGCGGCAACTGCGGGAGGTGGGATTCTAAGCTCTAGTGACGACATGCTTGTGATATAACTCCTAGCGTTTTCTCGAACTATGTCATATCCGATGAACAAAGATAATACTTGGAATACGATGCCGGAGCCTCTATGAAACGTGTGATCATACCTAAAGCTGGAAGCAGCAGTGTACTGGCACTCAAGGAGTTTCCAAGCCTGGAGGTTGGGCCAGGTGAGGTGCGAATTTCGGTTAAAGCCTCGGGGCTGAATTTTGCCGATATTATGGCGCGCCAAGGTTTGTATCAGGATGCCCCAGGCTTTCCCTTTACGGCCGGGTATGAAGTGTCAGGTGTGATCGACTCCATTGGCGACGGTGTCGAAGAAAAGTGGTTGGGTAAGCCTGTAATGGCTTTGACCCGGTTTGGCGGCCATGCCTCCCAGGTAGTTGTTTCGCTCAACCAGATCTTCGAGAAACCAGGCCGGCTCTCCTACGCGCAAGCTGCAGCTATCCCCGTGAACTACCTGACCGCATGGCAAGCCCTTGTTATTTGTGGCGCACTGCAACCGGAAGATACAGTGTTGATTCACAATGTGGGAGGTGGAGTAGGCCTTGCCGCATTGGATATTGCACAACACATTGGTGCCACCACCATTGGGACAGCCAGCCCTGGAAAGCATGAATACTTATTGTCTCGCGGGCTTAACTACGCCATAGATTACCGAAATAGCGACTGGTACACAGAGCTGATGCACCTGACTGATGGCAAAGGCGCTGAGCTGATTCTTGACCCGTTGGGTGGAGAGAGCTGGCGTAAGAGTTACAAGGCGTTGCGTGCGTCCGGGCGCTTGGCGATGTTCGGAATATCGGCCGCATCTGGCAATGGCATTGGCAGCAAGTTGGCGCTGGCGAAAACTGCAGTGATGATGCCCATATTCCACCCCATCAGTTTGATGAACGAAAACAAATCTGTATTCGGAATTAATATGGGGCGGCTTTGGCATGAGCCTGAAAAGATCCGTGTGTGGATGGGCAAAATCATAGCAGGCGTGGAGGAGGGTTGGATCAATCCCACCATCGCCGAGTCCTTCAGCTTTGAGGATGCCGCATTGGCCCACGACTACATCGAAAGCCGTGCCAATATAGGCAAGGTAGTGTTAACCCCCTAGCTGCGTTGGCAGCGCTGAAGCGTACCTGTGATCACAGGAGGGTGCCGGGATTATGCGCGCCCTTCCAGCTTGGACACCGCATTTGAAAGGTTCTCCCTGGCTTGGCGCTCACGTGCTTCCGGGAATATCCCGGACGTGTAAATCTGCGGGCGCTCCATAAATCCCCGGAGCACAGCGGCACGCTTCTTTCGGTAGATAAACGAAGGCACGAGCCGGTACTCCTTGCGAACCCCTTGCTCAAAAATCTCGTAGGTTTCCGGAGACGTTCCCAGAATCGAAAGATCAATATCCACAAGAATCGATTCGTCACGGGATTGGGTAGGTGCATCATGCTCGGTGACCATAATGAGCCTGTGAACACGATCGATTTCTTCAGCACTTGCGCCGGACTCTGCCAAAAACGAAGCTGCCCAATCGGCGCTTTCCAGTTCATTTTTGCTGGATAAAGGCTTGTAAATGGCATCGTGGAACCAGAATGCGAGCTCCACCTCTCGCGGGTGGTCAAGCAAGGCCGAGCAGTTATCCAAATGCCGAAGGCAGGCTGAGATATGCTCCAGCGTGTGGTAATGCCGGCCCTTCCCGGAATAGGCGGTGATCAGGGAATCATAGGTTTCCTGATGCGGGGCAAAGCCCCAGGTACCCATAAGTTGCGCCCACCGGTCATTATCCATTGTTGCCTCTTGAAAACTTTTTGCGCCAGGAACCAAGCGCCAGCTAAGCGCAGGGCTGCAAAGAAAACAGGAAAAGCCCGAACCAGACATTCGCTAATAAGATCAAAACCTTTATCGCATCTCTGGCAAATGACGGAATGTCTTTGGATTGGTAAAGATAGCCGATGACGACCCACTGAATAAATAGCCACGCATACGTGAGGTAGAGAAAACCCTTGTGGCATGCTGCATTGGGCGATGTGTAATAGGTGTAGAACCAAGCAAACGCAGTTCCTGTGACCATAATCAGGAAAGCCGCGGTAGAGAGCAGGTTTCGCCATTGTGGATAGTCGGTGCTTAATAGATTCTCTTTGACCTGCTTGAGTCCCATGGTCGCTCTCAGCGGCTGCCACGCCAAACCAACGCCCCTGCTGCAGCAAGCAACACCCAAGACCACACTGGCGCGTGTTCTGCCCACTCACGGGCTTCTGGCTGGGTTCCGATAACAGCTGCGGCAACCAGTGCTATCGCTGCAATCCCCCGGCGCCAGCGGCGGTCGCTTCTGAGCTGTTGTTCGCGGAGCAGTGCCAGCGTGTCCTGGTTCTGTTTCTCGGTGGGGCCGGCGCTGCGCAATTGCAGTAGAGCATCGTGAACCAGTTGGGGCATTTCAGGGGACTGTTCCAGCCATGAGGGCAGGTGGGTTTGCAGGGATTTTATCAGGCCGCTTGGGCCTATCCGCTTGCGCATCCAGCCTTCCAGGTAAGGTTGGGCCGTGCTCCAAAGATCCAGTTCCGGGTAAAGCTGGCGGCCAAGGCCCTCTACGTTCAGCAGGGTCTTTTGCAGTAGAACCAGCTGTGGCTGCACTTCCATGTTGAAGCGTCGCGCGGTCTGGAACAGGCGTAGCAGGAAGTGGCCGAAGGAAATGTCTTTCAGGGGCTTTTCAAAAATCGGTTCGCATACGGTGCGGATGGCCGCTTCGAATTCGTTTACCCTTGTATCTGGTGGTACCCAGCCAGATTGAATGTGAAGCTGCGCCACTTGCCGGTAATCCCGGCGGAAGAAGGCCAAAAGATTGCGCGCCAGGTAGCTTTGATCGTCCGGCGCCAGGGTGCCCACTATGCCAAAGTCGATGGCGATGTATTTCGGGTCTGCGGGGTTGGAAACGTCGACAAAAATGTTTCCCGGGTGCATATCGGCGTGGAAGAAGCTGTCCCGGAATACCTGGGTAAAGAAGATCTCGACGCCTTTTTCAGCCAGCACTTTCAGGTTTACGCCAGCCGCTTCCAGTGCGGGAACATCGGCAATGGGAATGCCGTAGATACGCTCCATTACCATCACGTTTTTGCGGGTGTAGTCCCAGTCGATAAACGGAATGTAGATCAGCGAGGAGCCTTCAAAGTTGCGGCGCAACTGGCTTGCGTTGGCCGCTTCCCGCTGCAGGTCCAGTTCGTCATGAATGGTGGAATCGTAGTCGGCCACCACTTCTACCGGGTGCAGTCGCTTGCCTTCTGTCCAGTATTTCTCCAGCAAGTTGGCCATCAGGTACATCAGAGCAAGGTCCTGCCGGATCACTTTCTCAATACCCGGACGCAGTACTTTCACCACAACATCCTGGCCGTTCAGCAGAGTAGCCGCATGAACCTGTGCAACGGAAGCCGAGGCCAGCGGGTCTGCGCTGAACTCTTTGAATAGCTCAGCTACCGGCGCTCCAAGAGACCCCTCAATAATGTTGCGGGCAACGTCGCTGGAGAAGGGCGGAACGCGGTCCTGAAGGGTCTTTAGGGATTCCGCCATATCGTCTGGTAACAAATCGCGGCGGGTGGAGAGTATTTGGCCGAACTTTACGAATACCGGGCCAAGCTCTTCAAGGGCCAGGCGCAGGCGATCACCGCGGCTAAGTTTTGGTTGCGGAAAAAGATGCCAGGGCGCCAGCAGAAAAAATACCTTCAGCGGTGCGGGAAGCTCTGCCATTGGCAAAAACGTGTCCAGCCGGTAGCGGCAGAATACCCAGGAAATGCGAATCAGGCGTTGCAGGCGGGTCACGGAGTCTCCGGTTTGTCAGTAGTGCCGCGGCTTTCGATCTGGCTTATGCGTGCTGCCAAGCGCTCGGCCCGCAGGTTCAGGGCATCTATGTCTTCGAACGTGGCTTCCAGTTCGCGGCGGCCGGGCAGGGCGCGGCTTTCCTCATGCACATATTCTTCAATGTTTGCGTTCAGAGCGCCGAATGCCTGTCGGCTCCAGCTGACGGCGTTGCGAATACGCTTGCCGATGAAGTGAGCCGGCACGTCGCCTATGTGTCTTGCCATGGCCGCTTCCCAGTCCGGGTTCAGTTTGTCCAGCGCGCGTTGGAACTGGTGTGCCAGGGCGGTGTCACCGGTAACGCTCAACCGGTTATCGGTGAATACACGGTTATCACCGGTGGCCAACGCTGCGAAGGCCAGGGGCTTGCCACTGATTTCCAATGCGGGATCTTCAACTGGCTGGCTGCGCACCTGCACCCGATTGCCTGCTCTGTGCAGTGAGCAGGTAAGAGAAATCGGGTGGGTAATGCGGAACTGTACTGGCCCTTCAAGAGAGCCCAGCAGCGCCTGCTGGCCGGCGGGGTCCAGTTCAAGCGAGTGGTTCAGTGCCCGCTCGATTATGGCAGTTAGCGCCGTAAGCAGGGTCGGGCCGGGAAACATCAGGGTTTGGTTCCCACGTGCAGGGCAACAATACCGCCGGTCATGTTGTAGTACTTGCAGTTCACCATGCCCGCGTTTTCCATCATGCCTTTGAGCGTGTCCTGATCCGGGTGCATGCGGATGGATTCGGCCAGATACTTGTAGCTCTCGCTGTCGCCGGCGATGAGCTGGCCCATCAGAGGCAGGGCTGTAAACGAGTAGGTGTCATAAGCCTTGCTCAGCAGCGGGTTGGTGGGCTTGGAAAATTCCAGCACCATCAGCTTCCCGCCGGGCTTGAGCACTCGCATCATGTCCCGCAGAGCCTGATCCTTGTCGGTTACGTTACGCAGGCCAAAAGCAATGGATACGGCGTTGAAGCTGTTGTCCGGGAAGGGTAGGTGCTCTGCATCGGCTTGCACGTACTCAATGTTGCCGGCGTAGCCGCGATCGGTCAGGCGGCTGCGCCCAACCTGCAGCATGGAGGCATTGATGTCGGCGAGAACCACTTTGCCATCACGCCCAACAAGATCAGAGAACTTCATGGTGAGATCGCCGGTGCCACCGGCAATATCCAGAACCTGGTGCCCCGGGCGAACGCCGGAAAGTTCGATGGTAAAGCGCTTCCACAACCTGTGAACACCCATGGACATAAGGTCGTTCATGAGGTCGTATTTGCCTGCGACGCTATGAAAAACCTCGGCTACCTGGCTGGCTTTCTGGCTCTTGGCCACATTGCGGAATCCGAAGTGTGTAACGTCGTCCTGGCTGTTGCCGGGACTGGTTGGCGTTTGTTGCTCGCTCATGGGGCATGTCCTGTCAGAATCTGAACCCCGTATTCTAACGCTTGACGGAGTTGCTACAAGGGTAGCTACACGTTTAATACCGCCTTACACTGTAAAACCGTTCAATTTTGAAGAGAAAACTGATTCATGTCCGTAATCGATGTACATCGCGCCCACACTCTTGATAAAGAACATGCTCGTGAAGCTGCAGAAGCGCTTGCCAAGGATCTTTCCAACAAGTTTGAGCTCAATTACCAGTGGGAAGGTGATCAGCTCAAGTTCAAACGCTCGGGCGTTAAAGGGCACTTGAACATTACCAGCAACGACCTCAATGTGCGCCTGGAGCTGGGTATGCTGCTACGGCCTTTCAAATCAAGGATTGAACAGGAAATTCACAGCCAACTTGATCAGATTCTGAAGGCTTGATCGATCAAAGGTCACCCGGGAGCGCAAATGGCTCAGGGTGGCCGTTGAGAATGTTTTCCATAACCCGCTGTTCACGGGTTACCAGCCGCTCAATCAGCAAGTCCACCTTGTCCATTTTGCGAAATGCAGAGTAACCCCGATGCAGGAAGTTGTGCAGATCACTCAGGTCGGCCATTTCCGCGGGCGCTCGGCTCATAGCAAGCAGCCAGCCAAGGGTTCTGTTGCGCACATAACGATCCAGCTGCTGCCCCACATCGGCGACTAACACAACCTGCCTTCTGCGCTGTTCCAGTTTCTGGCTGGCACGGTAAACGTCACAGTAGTGTTCTGCGGTGACCAGGTGTGCAGGGATGCGGCGCTCATCAAGCAGCTCCGCCAGCTCAAGATCCAGTTGCTGGGTAATCAGGTTCAGCTCCACCAGTCCGGCCAGTACTTCAAGTTGTTGATCCGGCAGCCATTTGACCATTTTCGGGAACACCCGATCTATGTTGTCGTCGCGGCGGGTCATGCTCGAGGGTGCGTAAAGGTCAGTTAGCAGAAACTCCAGGCCTTCGTGATAGCCAGGGTGCTGATACAAATCCTGATGAGTCGCCTTCAGGCGCCCAGCCTGCCAGTCAGCGATAACAAATGTGTTATCGAGCAGCCGGTGATTCGTCTTGTGGAGGCGGAAATCGTGATATTCCAGCAAAAGTTTCTGCAGGCGGCTGGCGCTTTCTGAGCGCACGACTGTGCCAACAAGGCGCTCACGATACATGGTGCCAACTCCGGTGGTTCTGCTTAGAAGCGGACAGTTTACCGAAGGGGAGCTCTATGTGCAGCAAACCCGGCCAAGTGCCAGGCGCTGCATCATGAGCAGAGGTGTTTAGCCCTAGCCTTGAGCAGCAGCGGCCAAAGACTCAAAACCCGGCAGCCACTCTTTGCTATCGAGAGTTACGAAGTGGCTGGGCGCGCCTGTTTCGATAATGCGCATGGTGGTGGGGCTCTGCCGTGCGCTGGCAAGCATGGCCTGCCGATCCAGTATGCGGTCTACACCGGGAACCAGGAAGGTGCCGTGGCGCACGTGCTTGTACACGTTGGTGTCAGTGCGCTGCATCCAGTCCAGTATGTTCTCTATGTTGCGAACAATCGTCAGTTGGTCACGTGTAGAGTAAAACAAACTGGCCAGCAACTGCTTTTTACGCGGGTTCATTTTCCCGAAGAAGGATTGGCCGTAAGCAGACGCGGGTGCGTTGCTGATCAGGCGGATCAGCCAAGGCCACATACCGTGGCTGACAGGCTCCAGAAGAGCAGATATTAAAGGGCTGATTTTGCCTTGGGGAAGTGCCGGTGCTTCAAGAACCACTTCAACGTTTTCGTAAAGCTCCGGGCGCTGTTTTATTGCCTCCAGCGTCACTGCTCCGCCCCGGGAATGGCCGTGAATGCGCACATTTCGGGTGCTGGGCAAGTTTGAAAGCGCCTGGTTCAAGATGCAGGCATCGTATTCAATGGTGCCTTCCAGGTGCTTGATCGGAACTTCCCATTCGGGGGTTTCCGGCGTTACGCCATTCACCGGGATGTGATAATTGCTGCAGGTAAGCAGGATCAGTTCTGTTGTTGGTGCGTCATAGGTCTGAGTGAAGTAGCAATGATTTTCCAGAAAGCCATGAACGCCAATAACGGTATGTTCCGCCTCGCCACTGTGATTGCGAACAGACACTGCACCTTCGCCAACACGGTACACGCGCCCTGAGAACATCTCTGAATAGGCGCTGTCGATTGGTCTGATGAGCTTGCGAATGTGGCTTGCTTTCATACTGCATCTCCTCCCAGCACGGCAGTTGCCTGTTTTTAGAGTGTGGTCATTTGACCTTGGTTGTGCTGGTAACCTTGTTGTACATCGCTTCGCTCTGATCTTTATTGGCGCTGGTAACGCAGTTTTTGCATGCCTGCGGCCAATAGGCAGTCGAAACCTTATGCTAATAACTATTACACCAAGCCTTATAACCAGTATAGGGTGAAGGTATATATATGTGTAACATTTTGTAATCTTGGGTGCCGTGCAGCTTTGTGGAGCCAGTAGTGTATGTCTGGCACAATGTCCGACTCTGTGTTTTTCACTTCACCACTTCCGGGGATGTTCGGGTTTGAGTCACGAGCAAACGCACCTCATGCTGCCTGCGGATTCCGCCTGGCTGGCCTTGGAGTCCCCCAAAAACCCTATGACTATCACCGTCATGTTTCGGGTCGAAGGCCTGACTGCGCCCAGACTCCGGGAGTTTATGCAGGTTTACTGGATGGCGTGGGAGCGCTTCCGGTATATGCCGGTCAAACGTGCGCCAGCGTGGTATTGGGAGCCAGATCCGGTTTTTGATATCCGGCACCATCTGGATGTGGTGCTTGATCGCTTCACGGAAACGTCTCTGCAGGAGTGGGTTTCAGAGCGACTTAATCAGCCATTTCCTGCCTACCGCCCCCCATGGAAGTTTTGGTTGGTGCCTAATGCTGAGGGCGGCGCCGCATTGTTACTTCGAATACACCACTGCTATGCCGATGGCGTTTCTCTAACGGATATTTTTGACCGCCTGTGCTCGGCTTCGCCACAGCAATACCCAGCAATATATGGCGTGCAGCAAACGGAAGGCTTTTCCCCTTGGGTATCCGCGGCCAAAGACCGGCTTGAGCAACTGGTTAGTGGAGACTTGGCTTCTGACGCCGGTACTGATAACCAGAGCCCGGAATCGGAAACTCAGGGGGGCAGCTACAGCGAATGGTTGGAGAAGCTGGCTCACAATGGCTTGAAGTTGGTTAATGAGATGAGTGATTTTCTGGCTGAGCCGGAGGATACACCGTCAGATCTCAAGCGGCCGTTACTGGGCCAGCGCCATTGTCGCTGGTCGGAACCAGTCCCTATCGACCAGTTTCGGTCAATTGCCAAGGCGACCAATGTCACCATTAATGATGTTTTGCTCAGTTGTGTAGCGGCAGCAGTTCGACCCCGCCTTGGAATTGCTGGACCGGCACTGGACGACGCCATGTTGCATGTTGCGGTTCCTGTGGATATTCGCAGCCGCCTGCCGGAAGACCTGCAACCAGAGCCGGGAGCACTTGGCAATTATTTCGGTACTGTGTTTGTCCCTCTGCCCATCGATGGTGAGAGTGCGTTGGAGCGGCTCTATCGTATCAAGCAGGAAACCCGTCGCCTCAAAAAGAGTTGGCAGCCCGGCATAGCCTGGGGTTTGGCGGCCTGTGCCTCTCTTATCCCGGAAGCATTGCGCCAGCCACTATCGGATATGTTCTATCGCAAAGCCAGTGCTGTGGTCTCCAACGTTCCCGGTACACGGGAGGCGCGCTACATTGCCGGTTGCCGAATAACCGAACAGATGTTCTGGGTGCCTCAGGCAGGCGATATCGGGCTTGGAGTCAGCATTGTCAGCTATGCCGGGCAGGTTCAGTTCGGTGTGGTTGCAGATGAAGCAATTCTGACAGACCCCCAGGAGTTTCTTGAAGACTGCGTGCAGGAGTTGTCAGAACTCCCCGGAGGTTCACCTATTGTTGTTTGAGGTCTACAGTGAATGAGTAAACGCGTATGACCGCGTTGTCATTCACAACCACAACAAAAGGTGACGACCATGATATATGCACAACCTGGAAAAGACGGCTCCGTCGTTTCCTTCAAAACCCGTTACGGAAACTACATTGGTGGCGAGTGGGTTGCTCCGGTTAAAGGTGAGTATTTCGAGAACATAACGCCGGTGACTGGTGATGTGATTTGCGAGATTCCCCGTTCCACCGCTGAAGATATTGATTTGGCTCTGGATGCTGCGCACAAGGCTGCACCCGCCTGGGGCAAAACCTCTCCGGCAGAACGCTCTAACATTCTGCTCAAAATTGCTGATCGCATTGACGCCAATCTGGAAAAGCTGGCTGTCGCAGAAACCTGGGACAATGGCAAGGCGATACGTGAAACCCTGAATGCTGATATTCCATTGGCAGCAGACCACTTTCGTTATTTTGCCGGTTGCATCCGCGCCCAGGAAGGGCACATGGGCGAGATCGACCACAATACGGTGGCCTATCATTTCCATGAGCCCCTCGGAGTGGTGGGGCAAATCATTCCCTGGAACTTCCCGATTCTGATGGCTGTATGGAAGCTTGGCCCTTGCCTGGCGGCCGGCAACTGTACGGTGCTCAAGCCGGCAGAACAGACGCCCGCCAGTATTCTGGTGCTTATGGAAATCATCGGTGACCTGCTGCCGCCGGGCGTCGTTAACATTGTTAACGGCTACGGCATCGAAGCGGGTGAAGCGCTGGCAACCAGCAAGCGCATTGCCAAAATTGCCTTCACAGGCTCAACCCCGGTGGGCTCGCACATTCTTAAGTGCGCGGCGGAAAACATCATTCCGTCAACGGTTGAGCTGGGTGGCAAATCTGCCAACATCTACTTCTCTGATGTTATGAAGTCTGAGCCTGAGTTCGTGAGCAAGTGTGTGGAAGGTCTGGTTCTGGCGTTCTTCAATCAGGGTGAGGTGTGCACCTGCCCATCTCGAGCGCTGGTGCAGGAAGATATGTACGAAGAGTTTATGCAGAAGGTAATTGAGCGAACCAAATCCATCAAACGTGGTAACCCGCTGGATACGGATGTGCAGGTGGGTGCCCAGGCCAGCAAGGAACAATACGACAAGATTATGTCTTACCTTGAGATTGGCAAGCAGGAGGGCGCCGAGCTACTCACCGGAGGGTTCAAGGAAGAAATGGGTGCCGAATTCAAAGACGGCTTCTATATTCAGCCCACTCTGTTCAAGGGCGACAACAAGATGCGGGTGTTCCAGGAGGAGATCTTTGGCCCGGTTGTAGGCGTGACTACGTTCAAAACCGAAGAGGAAGCTGTGGCGATTGCCAACGATTCCGAGTTTGGCCTGGGTGCGGGCGTCTGGACCCGCGACACCAATCGAGCTTATCGGGTAGGGCGTAACCTTGCGGCCGGCCGGGTGTGGATGAACTGTTATCACGCCTACCCGGCACACGCAGCCTTTGGCGGTTACAAGAAATCCGGTATTGGCCGTGAAACCCATAAGATGGCGCTGGAACACTATCAGCAGACCAAGTGTATGCTGACCAGCTACGACATCAACCCGCTCGGGTTCTTCTGATCTAGAAGCAGCGTCAGGCCCTGTGAACACGGGCCTGACGCCAGTCTCCCCCGCGCCTCTACAGAGGCCTTTTTTATTTTAGTAGACGGTCAGTCATAAATATGCATAATTAATTAGACGGTCGGTCTAAAATAAGGGTTGTTTGTGGAAAATGCACCAGTAAAACGCAAGCGCGGTCGGCCACCAAAAAGCCAGAATGCCGGCTATCAGGATACCCGCCAGGCGTTGATCGGGGTGGGTTTGGCGGCGTTGACGGAGAAAGGGTACTCCTACACCGGGCTTGATGAGATTCTGCGCCAGGCCAGTGTGCCCAAGGGTTCCTTTTACCATTATTTCGAAAACAAAGAAGCTTTCGGGAAGGCTTTGATTGAGGCCTACGGTCGCTTTTTTGCCGGCAAATTGGAGCGCTCACTGTCTGACACCTCCCTTCGCCCATTGGCACGAATTCAGGCTTTTGTAGAAGGCGCGAAAACCGGCATGCAGAAATTTGATTATCGGCGCGGATGCCTGATTGGCAATCTGGGGCAGGAGATGGCTGCCTTACCTGAAAGTTTTCGTGATCTGTTACGCGAGACGTTTAAGGATTGGGAGTCACGGATCGCCCGGGTGTTGAAAGAAGCGCAACAAGCCGGTGAGGTGCCGGGCCACCTGTCGCCAGACCTGACGGCGCGGTTTTTCTGGATAGGCTGGGAAGGCGCGGTGCTTCGCGCAAAACTCGAAAAAAATGCACAACCGCTGGATCAGTTTGCCGAAGGTTTCATGACGTTGGTACGCAGTTCCTGATGCAAGCAGTTGAGTTCAAA
Source organism: Marinobacter sp. 1-3A (assembly GCF_016597775.1). NCBI lineage: Bacteria > Pseudomonadati > Pseudomonadota > Gammaproteobacteria > Pseudomonadales > Marinobacteraceae > Marinobacter > Marinobacter sp. 1-3A. The sequence goes on along the minus strand of NZ_VCGZ01000006.1, from coordinate 261,074 downwards.
TTACAGAGCGGAACCATTGGAGGCAATATGTTTAAAGGTATTTTGATTGAGGGCAGCCGGAGCGAACAAACGGTGTCCTTGAAAACTATTGACGAGGCTCAGTTGCCAGAAGGCGATGTCACGGTAGATGTCGCCTATACCACTCTCAATTATAAGGATGCGCTGGCCATTACCGGCCGCGCGCCTATTGCGAAAAGCTACCCAATGGTACCGGGGATCGATCTGGCCGGTGTGGTTACAGAATCTTCCAATCCGGACTTCAAAGCCGGGGATGAAGTTGTGCTCAATGGCTGGGGTGTTGGTGAAAAACATTGGGGTGGCCTTGCCCAGAAGGCGCGGTTGTCTGCTGACTGGCTGATTCCGTTGCAAGCGCCATTTACAGCTCGTCAGGCCATGGGTGTTGGCACCGCAGGTTATACCGCCATGCTGTGCGTTATTGCTCTGGAAAAGCACGGAGTAACCCCGGATTCAGGTGATATTCTGGTGACTGGCGCAACCGGTGGTGTAGGTAGTGTGGCGGTCGCGGTGCTGGCCAAATTGGGTTATTCGGTGACCGCCGTGACAGGTCGGCCCGAAGAAGAGGGCTATCTGAAATCTTTGGGTGCCAAGCAGATTCTGGACCGGGCGGAGTTGAATGAGCCGGGCAAACCTCTGGCGCGGGAAACCTGGGCCGGGGCAATTGATGTGGCCGGTGGCCAGGTTCTGGCGAATGTGTGCGCCGGTATGAAGTACCGCGGTGTTGTCGCGGCTTGTGGCCTGGCTGCTGGAATGGACTTCCCTTCAACAGTAGCGCCTTTCATTCTGCGGGGTGTCACCTTGTGCGGCATTGACAGCGTTATGGCACCGAAAGAAGACCGCCTGCATGCATGGCAGCGGCTGGCGCAGGACCTTTCTCCCGAACTACTGGACAGCATGATCACCGAAGTGCCCTTTGATGAGGCAATCGATGCTGCTGGTCGGCTTATGGATGGCAGGATCCGGGGCCGTATTGTGATTCCTGTGGCCGGCTAAGCCCAGCTTTTACCCAACTGAATAATAAAACAGAGGAAATAGAATGTCGGTACAAACAGAACAGGCCATCAGTCGTTTTCCAGTACCTGAGCTGGACGCCATGCCCGACGATATCCGCAAGCGGATTCTGGCAGTGCAGGAAAAGTCAGGCTTTATCCCGAATGTGTTTCTGGTACTTGCTCACCGGCCGGCCGAGTTCCGGGCTTTCTTCGATTATCACGATGCCTTGATGGAAAAAGACAGCAACCTCACCAAGGGTGAGCGTGAAATGATCGTGGTGACCACCAGTAGCCTGAACCAGTGCCAGTACTGCGTGGTGGCTCATGGTGCGATTCTGCGGATTCGAGAGAAGAACCCCATGATTGCGGATCAAGTAGCGGTTAACTATCGCAAGGCGGATATCAGTGATCGCCAGAAAGCGATGCTGGATTTTGCTGTGAAGGTTTCCCAGCGGGCCGAGGAGGTCTGCGATGATGACTTTGCAGAACTGCATCGCCATGGTTTTACCGACGAGGATATCTGGGATATCTCCGGCGTTGCGTCATTCTTTGGGCTGTCTAACCGGATGGCGAACGTGACCAGCATGCGACCGAACGCAGAGTTTTACGCATTGGGCCGCTGAGGCCGAGCTGCGAGCCTCCTGACGGGCTACACTTGTGATGAGCTAATCCGGAATAACAAGGCAGGACAGGAGGCAACAGTGAGTGACTATCGAATAGAAACCGACAGCTTGGGCGATGTCCACGTGCCGGCAGACGCTCTTTGGGGCGCCCAGACCCAGCGTGCCGTTGATAACTTCCCGGTTAGTGGTCAGCCCATGCCGCCGGCTTTTATTGCGGCGGTTGCCCACGTTAAACAGGCCGCTGCGGAAGCCAATGCCAGTTTGGGGCTGCTTGATAACAACCGTTGCGATGCGATTACCGACGCATGCCAAGCGCTCATTCGCGGAGAGTTTGCTGACCAGTTCCCGATTGACCGTTATCAGACCGGCTCGGGTACCAGCACCAATATGAATGTGAATGAGGTGATTGCGTCCATTGCCGGCAGAAACGGCGTCGAGGTGCACCCTAACGATCATGTGAATATGAGCCAGAGCTCTAACGATGTGATACCAACCGCTATTCACGTGAGTTCAGTAATAGGCATTCGGGAGCGGCTCATTCCCGCACTCATGCATATGTGCGGCGTAATATACGAGCGCGAAGCCCAGTTCTCTGAACAGGTGAAAACAGGCCGCACCCATCTTATGGATGCCATGCCGATTACCCTTGGGCAGGAATTGCGCACCTGGCGCGAGCAGCTGCTGGCGGTTGAGAAGCGCCTCGATGCTGCAGCAAATGAACTGCTTGCCGTTCCTCAGGGCGGCACTGCCGTAGGTACCGGCGTGAATGCCTTGTCGGAGTTTTCCGGTCAGTTTGTGAAGTTCCTCAAAGCCAACACCGGATACCCGTTCCGTTCCATGGAGCACAAGTTTGTAGGGATAAGTGCAGTGGATGGCCCGGTGGCGCTGTCAGCTCAATTGCGCGGGATGGGCATCGTTCTAACCAAAGTTGCCAACGATTTGCGCTGGATGAACAGTGGCCCGATTCATGGGCTGGCGGAAATCAGCCTTCCAGCCCTGCAGCCCGGTAGCAGTATCATGCCCGGCAAGGTAAACCCGGTAGTTCCCGAGTCTGTGGCCATGGTGGGCGCACAAGTAATGGGGCTGGACAGCGCCAATGCGATCGCAGGGCAGTCTGGTAACTTTCAACTCAACGTTATGCTGCCGCTTCTGGGGGCTAACCTGCTGGACATGATTGGCCTGCTTGGCAATGCAACCAACATGCTGGCGGACAAGAGCGTCCGGGGTTTTACTGTGAACACAGACACGCTGAATGCCAGCGTGGGCCGCAACCCGGTGCTGGTAACAGCACTGAACCCGGAGATTGGTTACAGCCTGGCGTCGGAGATCGCCAAGGAAGCATACAAAACGGGTCGTCCGGTTATTGATGTTGCAGAAGAGAGAAGTGGTCTTGCCCGAAAGCACCTGGAAGAGCTTATGGACCCGCTAAAGCTGACACGGGGCGGAGGCGATTGATGGGGGAACATTGATAAACTGATCTGTTTGCGGCCACAATCAGTAAACTGGTAAAGACACGCACACTTCTAGCAGAGGTCATTATGACATCATCTTGCAGCATTCCAGGCCTGACAGTACCTCGCAGCCGCTTCCCGGAGCCGGAGCAGGATCTGCCAGCGGGAGACAGTGAGCAGAGAGTGGTTCTTGCCGGTGGCTGCTTCTGGTGTGTGGAGGCAGTGGTTCTGGCTCTGGATGGCGTTACACGGGTTGAATCCGGTTATGCCGGCGGATCAGCAGATACAGCCAATTACGACGCTGTGTGCTCGGGCACCACGGGCCACGCAGAGGTTGTGAACGTTCACTACGACCCCCGCCAGATTAGCTTCGGGGAGATACTCAGAGTGTTTTTCTCGGTGGCGCACGATCCAACCCAGCTGAATCGGCAGGGTAACGACCGGGGTACGCAATACCGCTCTGCGGTGTTTTATGAAACACCGGAACAGCGGCGGGTGGTGGAATCCTACATTCGTCAGCTTGATGAAGCCGGGGTATATCCTGACCCTGTTGTAACAACACTGGAGCCTCTGCAAGCATTTTATCCGGCTGAGGCACATCATCAGAATTTTGCGGCGAGGAATCCGTACCAGCCATACATCATGGCTGTTGCCGCCCCCAAAATGGAAAAGCTGGTTGAGGGCTTCAGTGATCGACTAAAACCGGAATACACCGATTCCAACGACAACCTGGCTTGAGGAGATAGGTAATGAGCAGTTCTGCTGCAGGTTATGACCTGACACCTCTTACAGAGGCACAGATTCAAGAGAAAGCCGCAAGCCTGACGCCAGAAGAGCGTCAGGTATTGCTGGATCATGGAACGGAGCATCCATTTTGTGGCACTTTGCTGGATAACAAGCTGGCTGGGGTCTACCACTGCCGGCTGTGTGATCTTCCGTTGTTCAGTTCAAGCGCAAAGTTTGATTCCGGCACTGGCTGGCCGAGCTTTTTTCAGCCATTCGACAAGGAACATATTCACTACATTGAGGATACAAGCCTGGGAATGTCTCGCACGGAAGTACGCTGCCCCCGTTGCGATAGCCACCTCGGGCACGTATTCCCGGATGGCCCGCCTCCCACGGGGCAACGCTATTGCCTGAACTCCATTGCCATGGTGTTCAAAGAGGGCGATTGAGCGTCGTTTATCATCAGCAGCAACGACAGTTGCTGTCAGCTAGCGCTGGCAGCAACAACGGTTGATAGCAGGTAGCCGGTATAGGCAACGTAAACCAGCAAAAGAATAGAACCATCAAACCGGCTGATCATCTTGCGCCAACCGGTCATTCCGAAACCCATCACCAGCAGGCCAACCGTTAGCGCCAGCATCAGCGTCCAGTCCCGGTAAAGGACCTCCGGTTCTACCGATAGCGGTTGAATAACCGCAGCCAAACCCACAACCGCAAGCGTATTGAAGATGCCTGAGCCGAGAATGTTGCCCAGGATCAGGTCATGTTCGTTCTTCCTTACAGCGGCCAGAGCTGAGGCCAGTTCCGGCAGCGATGTGCCAATGGCTACGATGGTCAGGCCGATTACCAGGTCGCTCACACCAAGACTTTGGGCAATAGTAACTGCGCCCCAGACCAGCAGGCGGGAGCTGACAACAAGGAGAATGAGGCCAATGATCAGCCAGATTATGGCGGATCTCATGGGCATCAGATTATCGGTCAGCTGGGCATCGGTTTCTCCTCCCAGCGCGTCCCCCTTGCCTCGTAAGCCCTGAAAGATCGACCAGCCCATTACCACAGCAAACACACCCAGGAGTATCCAGCCATCCAGCCTGGAGAGTTCACCATCCAGTAATTGCGCACCGGCAATCAGGGTAAGGACCACCAACAGGGGAAGTTCTTTGCGGATTACCTGGGAGTGCACGGCGATAGGTGCGATAACGGCCGTAAGGCCAACAATTAACGCAATATTGGTGATGTTGGAGCCATAGCCATTGCCCAGGGCGAGCCCCGGGTTACCATCGGCCGCGGCCATAGCGGATACGGCCAACTCGGGTGCAGATGTGCCGAACCCGATGATGACCATGCCGATAAGTAGCGCGGGCATGCCCAGATGCTTGGCAACGGCGGCAGCGCCTTCAACAAATTTGTCTGCACTCCAGACCAGTAATACAAGGCCGACGATAATTGCGCCAATAGCCATAACCATAGATTCAGCCCCAGTCATGTTGCATCTGAAAAGCAGGTGCATGAGCGCTCTGTGTAATCAGAGGCGCAAGCACCGGAAAGGTGTGCAAGATACCGCATATGTGCGGTTGAGGTCAGCCCCTTTCGGATGAGCTGGCGTGATCACAGGTTCACGGCGGCCTGCCGCCAGCCACATCAGGATTATTACCTATGATTCAGCGCAAGCCACCGTTCGTATGCAGGGCTAACAACCGTTAAACTAACGTGCAATTTACGCACAGGTCCGGGTTCTTTAATAATCACAATTTATATTTTTGTGAAAACCCGGATAATTACGCGCTCATTCAAAACGGACGCCCAAGGCAGCGCCACTTACCTCGCGACTTGCCCGCGCCCGTCAGACCTCTTCTTGAATCTTGAAGGGGCGAAAGGCTCAATACTAGCTAGGATGAAAAACCAATGGCCGCTAAACAGGCAGACGTAGTGCTGGTCGGAGGTGGTGTCATGAGCGCCACCCTCGGCGTAATGCTCAGGCAGTTGGACCCGTCCCTGAAAATTATCATGCTGGAGCGTTTGGATCACGTTGCCCATGAAAGTACGGACGGATGGAACAACGCAGGAACGGGGCACGCAGGATACTGCGAGCTGAATTACACGCCCGAGACCGAAGACGGCGATGTAGCGATCGAGCGTGCGCTCCAGATCAATGCGCAATATGAGGTTTCGCTTCAGCTGTGGTCGCATCTGGTAGAGCAGGGCATGCTGCCCGAGCCATCAAAGTTCATAAACCGTACGCCACACCAGAGCTTCGTTTGGGGTGAAAAAGATGTCGCTTTTCTCAAGCGTCGTTATGAGCTTCTGAGCGCTCACCACCTGTTCCGCGAAATGGAATACACCGAATCCCCTCGAGAGCTCGAAAACTGGATGCCTCTCGTTGTTGAAGGCAGGGACCCAATGCAGCGGGTTGCTGCAACCCGTATCCGCCACGGTTCAGATGTGGATTTTGGTTCTCTTACCCGCAGCATGGTTGAGTACCTGCAAAGCCAGCCCAACTTTGAACTGATGCTTGGCTGCCCGGTGCATTACATAGACCAGCGCGATAACGGCCGTTGGAAAGTTCGGGTGAAAAACCAGCACACCGGTGAGCTCACCAAACTGGAAACCGGATTTGTGTTCCTGGGCGCCGGTGGTGGCGCGCTGCCGCTGCTGCAGAAGTCCGGAATTGCAGAAGCTCGAGGCTATGGTGGCTTCCCTGTTAGCGGGCAATGGCTGGTATGCCGCAAGCCTGATGTCGTAAAACAGCACCACGCCAAGGTATACGGCAAGGCACCCATTGGCGCACCGCCCATGTCGGTACCGCACCTGGATACCCGCATAATCAACGGCGAACCGGCACTGCTGTTTGGCCCGTTTGCCGGCTTCACGACCCGCTTCCTCAAGCAGGGCTCGATCTTCGATCTGTTTGGCTCAGTTCGCACCAGCAACCTCAAACCCATGTTGTCGGTGAGCAAGAGCAACATGGATCTGACCCGTTACCTGATCGGCGAAGTTTTCCAGTCCCACAGCGACCGCGTGGAAGCGCTCCGTAACTTCTTCCCGGAAGCTGAGGAAGAAAACTGGGAGTTGCGTAATGCCGGTCAGCGCGTGCAGATAATCAAGCAGGCTGAAGGCGGTGGCGGGAAACTGGAGTTCGGGACTGAAATCGTGGCCTCGAAAGACGGTACCCTGGCGGCTCTTCTTGGGGCCTCCCCTGGTGCATCGACAGCTGCAAATGCAATGATCAGCGTTATTGAGCGCTGCTTTGCACAGAGCATGCAGACACCTGAATGGCAGGAGCGCATGAAGGTGATGGTGCCTTCCTACGGCCAGTCACTGGTGAATGACGGTGAATTGCTGGCGAAAGTACGAGAAAGAACGCTCTCTACCCTGAAGTTGAACGGATAATCGCTGAAACATCAGGGCGATCGGGATATCTATGTATAATCGGGTGATGCACTAACATCTAAGGGGTTTGGCGCACAAGCTGGTTGATGCTATCCGTGCCTTGGACGAAAGCGAGAGTTTGGCCAGATTTGGCAAGCTCACCCTTGTATTCGAACTTGTGCGCCAGATACTCGTGCAGCCGGAAGGCTGCGCCTTTGTTGAAGCGCGTGCAGAGCGCCTGGAAAAAGCCGGTGTATTTACAGGTTCGGACTGGGCAGAGCCCGCCACCTTGCTCCCCTCCTTAACCCCCCATTCGTTACAAAGCCCGAACGCAGATACGGTAGTAATCGAAGCACTTAGTGAGCTTCGATTGCTGGCGGTTGTTCGTGGCACCTATTTGCACCCTCTGGTGTCTGCTGAGCAGGCACGGGACTACCTGACGCAGGTTCTGGCAGTCAATCTTGGCCTGCTGTTCGGTATGGCCGGCGAGGCAGAGCGTGAGCAGGGCAAGCTGGCACTTATCAGCCAGCACGTTGTGCAGCACGTGGCTGAGCATATTGGTTACGAACACGTTATTGATAGCCTGATTGAGGAGATTTGGCGTATTCTGCAGCAGCGCCCGATTCAGGTGGGTGACGTGCGCAAGATGATCACCCAGATTGCGATTTGCCGGGCTGAGCCCAATGTCGATCTTGGCAATGCGGGTCGCGGGGCGGACCGTCTGATCTCCAGCTTGTATGGGCCAACCCGGGCGTGCAGCGAAGACCCGGGTATTGTGGTGTACCAGCAGCGGCTGGAATCCATGGATGGCCCCACGTTACAGAATGAAGCTACCGGGTTTGCGCGCTCCATGCACGATACCGGCCTGGTGTCGCCTTACCATGCCTGCTTTGTGCGCTACATACTGGAAGGGCAGGATTACCTGCTCAGCGAAGCTCTGGGGCTCTCAAGTACTGGCCGCGACTGCCTGATGTGCTATCGCGAGCTGGTGTATGCGCTCATCACCGAAGGTGTTTTCCCCGAGACAGCACAAGGGCTGTATGGCCTTGCGCTGATGCTGGAACGGGGCATTCTTTATCAGCCCCCGGTAGCGCCCGCGCTCTGGCGCCAAGCCAGATTGAATCTCTGCCCACAAGCCCGTGAACGCCTGCAGCTTGCCTATGGCTATCAACCGCAGGCCGGTGCCTGGCTGATCCAGGGAGTACTCAATATGCTGGGGCAGCCTTTGGGCGTGGGGCAGGGGAATAATCCAACCTGCCAGTCTGCTCGCGCCCTGTCCATGTGGGCCTACAACGACCCTGACTATCTCTTGCAGATGGTTGCCTGGGCGGCCAGAGACAATGAAATCGTTATGCATTTTGAAGGGCAACCGGTCTCTTCAGCGCAAAGTCTTGGTGGGGTTGCTTCAGAAGTGACCTTGGATCTCGACCCGGTCTCGCTGGTTGTGGTGCCCCACCTTGACCGGGTATACGGGGAGATGGGCCGCATGTGCATAGGGCGTGAGGGCGACCCGCACCGGTGGGTAAACCCGGAATTCCATGGCTGGTCTGCCGGGCGAGGGTTTGCCATCAATGTGGATGTCGCTACCGGTAACCTGCAGGGATTGCCGTAACCGACAGGGCCGCACGTTTCATTGGCTGGCACGCGATTACCATTCTGCGGATAGCATTGGATCCGGAAGGCGAGATGCGCGCGTATTTCTACAACCCAAATAACGACAGTGGCCAAAACTGGGGTGATGATGTGCACGTGAGCACGGAAGGCATGGGGGAGCGGTTTGGAGAAGCGTCTCTGCCGTTCGAGCAGTTTACCTCCCGGCTATACATCTTCCACTTCGATCCACTTGAGCGGGGTGAGCCGGCGGATGTTGGTGAGGAAGAGCTAAAGCGGGTAATGGCACGGGTCTATCGTAGTTGGGGAGAAGACCGGATGCCCGTTAATCATCTTCAGGCTGAACCACCCCAAGCAGAATAATCCGGTCATTCTTTTATTGCCTGGGCGGGCAGCCTCTGAGCATGGCGTTTAGCAATTCGTCTGCATCAAACTTGGTTAAGGCTTCGTTTGCGCCTACCTGATTGGCATAGCTCAGGCTCATTTGGCTGTTCAAGGATGTGTGCAGAATGATGAATGGCTGTTTCAGGGTAGCCCTGTCCCGAACGTTAAACGTCAATTCGTAGCCGTCGAGACCGGGCATCTCGATATCGCTCACCAGAATATCGACCGGTCTACCGAGTTCGTTGTCGTTCAGCAGGATTTTCAGCGCTTCGTCACCGTTGGTGGTGACCTGGTAGGGGATGCCTTTGGCGTCGAGCACATCACACAGTTGCTTGCGAGCAACTCTGGAATCATCCACTAAAAGAATGTTCAGGGTTTTCAAGGCTTCGCGCTGCACGTCTGTGAGCGCAACATCGCGGGTTTCCAGCGAATCGGGGTATACGTTCGCCAGCAGAAGCTCAACATCCAACAGCTGAACAATCTCGTCATCCACGTTCAGCAGGCCGGTAATAAATGCCCTGTCGCCCAGCATCGCCGGTGGGGACTTCACCTTCTTCCAGTCTGTCTCGATGATTTTCTGCACACTACGCACCAGAAAGCCTGTTTCCTGGCGTTGAACGTCCGTGATAATAATGGTCGACGTTTTTTGCTCGTCTGCGGTTAACGCCGGATAACCAACGGCCGCAGCCATATCAATAACCGGCACGGCTGAACCACGGAAACTCGTTGCTCCTACAACCGCGGGATGACTGTGAGGCATTTTGGTGAGCGGTTTGAAGGGCAGTATTTCGCGGATTTTCAGTGTGCCAATCCCGAATAGCCGCTTGCCGGACAGGTTGAATAACAGCAATTTCTGGGATTGTGTGGCTTTACTGGACATAACACCCGGATCCTTGAAGATAGCCCCCCTCATAATGCCAGAGCGAGTAAGGGGAGCAGATCACATTCGATACGGGCTAACGATAGCAAGCTTACGAGCCGTTATCATCAGAAAAGTTAGAGCAGTGATGGCAATGAGTGTTCGTGGCTTAAGGTACAACCGCATACGCGAGGATTTCCACCAGCATTTCTTCACGGGCAAACCCGGACACAATAATGGCGGCGCGGTTGGGGTAAGGCTCGGATACAAAATCTGCATATACCCGGTTCACCACAGCAAGATGTTCCCGGTCGGTCACGTATATAACAACCTGGGTCAGGTCGGATACACGGCTCCCCGCGCTTTCCAGTGTGTGCTTCAGATTGGCCAGGGTCTGGATAATCTGAGGCTCAATACCACCATCCACAACCTTTCCCTCTGCATCAATGGGAATCTGTGCTGTAAACAGCATGCCATTGCCCACGGTTGCCCAAGCCAGAGGGGACTTGGAAGCAGGTAAGTCTGTTTTAACCGGATATGGATTCATCAGTGACTCCTTAGTCGTTATCGGTTGTTCCGGCGCCTGCGCCCTGACGTGAATCGTCGGAAGCTTCCACCAGCATTTTCGTTGCCAGTACTTTGAGTCGCTCCCAAAGAACAGTGTCTACTTCGATGCCATCAACGAGTGATCGTTCATGCCAGTCCAGCATCGCCGCGCGATTTTGCAAAATCAGGTCATTAGCCGGCGCTTCGGGCTTAAGGTTTGGCAGAAGATCTACGTGGTTCACCATCACCAGTGTTATGCCGTTATTGGGCTCGGTGTCATCTGGAATGGATGGCAAGCCGTACATGCATATCTCCGGCTCAGCCTCGCCTGATTTAAAGCTCACCAGTATTTCTGTCAACGGTTCGTGAGAGTTGCGCCAGAATGCGGTAACGCTCATGTCACGGCGGGCGATGCGGGAAAGGTATCCCACAATCAGCATCCGGTTATGGCAGTGGCGAATTTTGGTAACCGAGAGGCCTCTGGCCCGGCACTTTGCATAGCCCAGCTCAATTGCCAGGCTGGCGTGGCCAAGAATCGTCTTGTTCTGGGCATCGACAACGCACAAATCCGCATCCTGATAGATCAGCTTGGGTGGCTGGGATTTGTCTTCGTTGAGCAGAAAGTCCAGACCTTTCCCCAGAGCCGCCAAGCCATTAAGGCCATGGGCTTCCATCCAGGCCACCATGTCAGCTGCATCGCTGGCGTCGCCATCGTCGAAGCCAATGCCAATGAATGCTTTTCGGGAGAGCCCTTGCAGCTCGTTGTATGACACTTTCATAGCTTGCCGCCCCGGTTTTTCTGGTCGTTATCAATACTTTCGAGGCCAGGTTCCAAAGGAAAACCCCAGTCATCCAATTGGTGTAACGGTAGCCGCGGATCGTTCAGCTCACCGGGCAGCGGCGCCCCCTGAAACAACGTGATGCGAACCCAGCGGTCAGACTTCGGATCAAACCGGCTGGCGCCAAAAAATGACAGTTTGGTCCTTAACAGGTGCATGGGTTTCATATCCCTGTGCCAGAGGTTTGCGCGGATCTCTCCGTAAGGTGTATCTCCGATGGTCTGGATGCGGCGTACGCACTCCTTTTGCCCCGGGTTGGCCAGGAGGAACTCCACTACTATGGCATTCGGGTTGCTCTCCAGAAATTCATCGAGCTTTGTAAGACAGCGGCTAATCCGTGGGCCAACCGCGAGGGCCAGTTCCTTCTCGGCGCCGGACTCCGTTCCGCGAATGCCTAACCTGGGTTCTTCTTTTTCGACGGAGCGATACCAGAACCAGTAGTTGTCATCCGGGCAGTCCTCGCGGTAACTCAGAGCCCAGCCAAATTTCTCGTGAATCAGGTCGCGCAGTTTCGAGGCTTTCATGTCGGGCTTCAGATCCATGGATTCCTGACAGCCCAGTTCATCATCAATAGGCTCAACCAGTTCCGGGTACAGCTCTATCAGCATGGTGTTGATGAGTTCCTGGGCTTCCAGGGAACAGTGATTCCCGGCCCAGCTTATGAGTTCTTCATAAAGCCCCTGGTGCGCTGGCGTGCGATCGAGCCATTCAACAACTTCAATAACCGACTTGGCTGTTTCCCGATTGCGCAGGGTCTGTTCTTCATCTTCAGTGATGGTCTGCTGCAGGTGCTTCAGAGCGCGAGCCATCAGAGATCGCAATGCCTTGTGGGTTTGTTCATTCGCAGGCTCTGCACGGGCAAAGGCCAGAGCGCGCTCCCTACCGTAAACCCACTGCTGAATCAGTTGCGGGTGGTTGATAAGAAACGGAGCCATACCAAGCCCCGTGGAATTGCCAATGCCCAAATAGCGTTGCAGCTCCGGGTGCAAAGGCACGGCCCGATCGGGCGACTGCACTTTTGCCAGATGATTCAGCTGTTCCACTGAGAACTGCCGTAGCACGTAAACGGCCAGCATCTGGGCTGCAAATGGACGATTAAAATCCGGATTGCGCTCAAGCCGTGCAAAGTCAGCAATGCCAAACTTGCCGTTGCCATAAACCGCCGTGGTTCTGTAGAGGTAACCCACAGCTGTTAGCCAGGCGGGATCAGGTTGTTTTCCCGCCGCAAGAGCCGCCAGAAACTGGCTGAAATTGCGCAGGCTTCTGTTGGCCCGTGAGAGCACAAGTACCCTCGGGTGCTGGCGGCCGGCTTCCTGCAAGGGTACGTTGGCCGCCATTTGTTCCAGCAGCGAGCTTTCTGCTTCGCCTTCAACCAGGGCAAAGGTGACATCCCATGCTTCCGCTATTACCCGGTCGGACCGCTGTTCTGGCTCCAGATCCCTGGAAAAAATCACACACTCGTAGTAGTTACCCGGTGTTGTGATGCGGTAGATCGCCAGGCCGTGGCCCTTTGAATCCAGATCAAACACCGTATTGGTAATCTGCCAACTTTCAGCGATCATTTTTCGCATTAGCGATCTGACAAAGCTGAGCCGGCTGGCAAACATGCTGCCCAGCCGTTCCAGCTTCATCACCTCACTTGCAGGGCGTAGGTTGTCGTGTGGTGCGGATGCTGAGGTTGCTGAAATCATGATCTCACCCTTGCCCTTACAGGCATATCTACAGGCTAGTGTTCAAAGTTATCAGGATATGAGTTTCTGCTCTCGTGCCATGGCATAGGCCGCTTTGGGCCCAAGCCACAGCGATGGCAGCAGTACCAGCGACACCGGAATAGCGGTGATCACAATAAACTGTTGAAGCACACTGATCTGCCCGGCGCCCATGTACAGCAGGATGGCGGCCATGCCGGCCATCGCCAGGCCCCAGAAGGCCCGCACAAAGGTATTTGGCTGGTCGTGGCCTGAGCTTACTACGGCAATGGAGTAGCTCATGGAGTCACCTGTGGTGGCGACAAAAATGGTAGTCAGCACCAGAATTGCCAGCGCCATGAATGCGCCACCGGGAAGGGATTGGGCGACCGTGAGGGTGGCCACATCAAAGCGGAAGTTGTTCAGTGCTTCGGCAAGATCAATCACGCCGGTCATCTGGTAGTAAATGCCTGAGCCGCCCAGCAAGGTAAACCAGATAGTGGTGGCAATAGGCGCCATCACGGCAACCGCCAGAATCATGTCGCGGATGGTTCTGCCGCGAGAGATGCGGGCCACGAAGATTGCCATCAGCGGTGCATAACCAATAAACCAGGCAAAGAAGAATACGGTCCACCACTGCATCCACCAGCCCGGCGCCGTTTCAGCGGTCATGGTGGCCATTTCCATGAATGAAGACACATACTGCCCCATGCTCTGGAAATAGGTGTTGGTGAGGAACAGTGTTGGGCCAAACACGAAAATGATCGCGGCGACAGCCAGCGCCAGAAACACGTTTAGCCGGCTGAGGAACTGTATGCCGCGGTGAATACCCGTTACCGCGGAGGTCACGTAGATAATTGCGAGAACCACCAGAATGGCCATTTGTGTGGCGAGGCCGTCTGTCATGCCGAATAATTCGCTAAGCCCAAAGCTCATCTGGGTGGCCAAAAAGCCGATAGGGCCAACGGTTCCGGCAACGACAGCAATCACGCAGCAGGCATCCACCACACTGCCCAGCCAACCGCACATAATGCGTTCACCAAATACCGGGTACAGCAGTGTTCTTGGCTGCAGCGGTTTGCCCTTCACATAGTGAGCATGGGCCAGAACAATCGCCGCGAGAGTTCCCAGAACCGCCCAAGCCAGAAAGCCCCAGTGCATGAAGGACTGTGCCATGGCATTGGACACCGCCGCTGCGGTACCAGGTTCTGTTGTATACGCAGGAGGTGTCACAACAAAGTGATAGATGGGTTCACCGGCCGCAAAGAACACGCCGCCGCCGGCCAGCAAGGTGCACATAATGATGGAGAGCCAGCGGAAGGTGCTCATCTCCGGCCGGTCGAGGTTGCCGATTTTGGCCTTTGCTGCTGGTGTGCAGGCGAGACCCATGGCGATAAAGAAGGTTGCCAGCAGTAACATCTGGAAGTAAGTGCCAAACACTTTGGCCGTCCACGCAAAGCCACCGCCAATCAAATCAGCCACGCCTTTGAGATCAAACAGCGAAAATCCGACAAACAGAACGATAAAGCCCACGCTTAACGCAAGGACAATGGGGTCGCCAAGTTGAGCTATAGAATAGTCTCCACCGGCCTTGATGTTGTTGTTTTTCATGATGCCTACCTTTGTTGTTTTTGCACCTTGCTCTATCTGTGCTGTTTGGCCATCCGTGCATGCTGGCATTTCAGGATCATTACAAAGGCTTGGTACCGATTTTCAGTTGGTTCAGCCAGTTAAGACCCATGATTTTCTCTATCTCTGTCTCGTTAAATCCTTTTTGTCGCAACCCCTCGATAATGGCAGGGAAGTCGCGGTTGTCCTTGAACCACGACAGAGGCCTGGGCCATCCGGCGTTGTTCTTGTTACCCTCGCCAAAGTCCATTTCTTTCGACCAGCGGCCGTTGCGCATCCAGTCCAGAACCGACTGCGGCTGACCTTGGCACAAATCCGTGCCAATGCCGATGTGGTCTATGCCCATCAAATCCGCGGTATCGGCCACCATGTTGCAGAAGCTTTCGAGGGTGCAGTCTGGCCCGTCTTTCAGGTGAAACGGGTAAACTGAGAAACCAAGTAATCCGCCGCTTTCAGCAATAGCCTTCAGCACGGCGTTAGATTTATTCCGCTTCGCCGGGTGGAAAGATGCCGGGTTGGCGTGGGAAATAATCACCGGCCGGCTGGATAGTTCAATAGCATCCAGCGTGGATCGCTCCGAACTGTGGGACATATCGATGATCATGCCCACACGGTTCATTTCCGCGATGGCCTGTCGACCAAACCGGCTCACGCCACTGTCTTCAGCTTCATAACAACCAGCGGCCAGCAGGCTTTGGTTGTTGTAGGTGAGCTGCATGATCATCAGGCCAAGGCGGCGCATCACGGCAATCATGTCGATGTCATCTTCGATGGGCGAGCAGTTCTGGGCGCCAAAAAAGATGCCGATTCGGCCAGCTTCCTGTGCTACCTGGATATCCTCGGCTTCATAGACCGGCATGATCAGGTCGCTATGTTGTTCGAAGCGCCGGTTCCAGTCACCAAACCGTGAGAGAGTCTCCCGCGTGTTCTCGTGGTAAACCAGAGTGGCGTGCACAGCGGAAACACCGCCGGCACGCATCTGCTCGAATATCTCCCGGGACCAGTTGGAGTACTGAAGCCCATCAATGGTGAGCATGGAGTTCATCCTCTTATCAGGCCCGCACGTAGCAGGTTTTCACAACGGTGTAGAATTCGCGGGCATACTGACCCTGCTCACGGGGGCCGAAACTGGAGTTTTTGCGGCCGCCAAACGGAACGTGGTAATCCGTACCTGCGGTTGGCAGATTCACCATCACGCAGCCAGTTTGTGCCCGGGCTTTGAAGTCTGAAGCAATCTTCAGAGAGTTGGTGATGATGCCGGCTGTCAGCCCATACTGGGTATCGTTCAGGGTGGTCAGCGCAGTTTCGTAATCAGGTACCTTGATGACGCACGCAATGGGGCCGAATACTTCATCCCGGTTGATTGCCATGTCGTTGGTGGTGCCGGTGAACAGCGTAGGCTGCATGTAGTAGCCATCGGTTTTCGCGTCTACTCTGGAACCACCAAACGCGAGCGTTGCGCCGTCGGCCTTGGCACGTTCAATCCACGCCATGTTGGATTCCAGCTGGCGCTTGTCTGCGATGGGGCCAATCTGCACACCCTCTTCAAGCGCGTGACCAACCTTGGCCTGCTCAAGCCGTGCCTTCAGTTTTGATACAAACTCATCATGAACAGCTGTTGTCACGATCAAACGTGAGGATGCGGTGCACTTTTGCCCACTGCCTGAATAGGCACCGTTGAACGCGGCTTCTACGGCAAGGTCGAGATCTGCATCATCAAGCACGATCAGGGCGTTCTTTGAGCCCATTTCGAGCTGACACTTAACCAGATTGCCTACGGTAGCTGCTGCAACCCTGCGGCCTACCTCGAGGGAACCGGTAAAGGTAATGGCTTGTACATCCGGGCTGTTGATCAGGGTTTCGCCGGTTTCGCCACCTGAACCCATCACCAGGTTAAAGGTGCCAGCAGGCAGGTTTTGCCTGCTGATGATTTCTGTCAGGGCCCAGGCGCTGGCAGGAACCAGGTTGGCGGGCTTGAATACCACCGCGTTGCCAAAGGCCAATGCCGGGGCAATTTTCCAAACGGCGGTTGCCATCGGAAAGTTCCATGGGCTGATGATGCCCACAACACCAAGTGGCTCACGCCGAACGTCGATTTCCACGCCAGGGCGAACGGAGTCTGCACGCTCATCAATCTGGCGCAGTACTTCGGCGGCGTAGTAATGGAAAAACTGACCAGAGCGATAAACCTCGCCTTTGCCTTCTGGTAGAGGCTTGCCTTCCTCTCGGGAAAGTAGCTCGCCCAGTTCATCCTGGCGGGCAATCAGCTCGTTACCGATTGCCATCAGAATGTTATAGCGCTGCTCAAGACCACTTTGGCTCCACTGGGCAAAGCCGCTTTGGGCGGCACTGATGGCCTCTTTGGTTTGCTCGTTGGTAGCCTGATCATACTCGCCGATAACATCGCTGAGATCAGACGGGCTGGTGTTGGTGATACTGCTAGCCCCGGTTACCCATTGGCCATTGATATAAAGCGGATGCGAAGTGGACATGACGACCTCCTTATTTACGATGCATGCATACTAGTCAAGATGTAATAATAAGCATAATCAATTATAAAGATTGAGCGATAAGGAGTGCTTATAAGGTGAGTGCAATATTGCCAGAGCTGAAAATTCAGCAGTTACGCTATGTGATCACGGTTGTGGAAGAGGGTAGTTTTCACGGGGCATCCCGGCGATTGCACCGTACCCAGCCAGCCATCTCAATGGCCGTGCGTGAGCTGGAAAACCGCCTTGGGCAGAACCTGTTTGAGCGTGGCGCACAAAACAAGTTAACGCCGTTTGGTGAGTACTGCCTGCCAAGGTTCCGTGATCTGGTAGGCCAGCATGACCGCACTGCAAAAGATGTGGTGAGCCAGGCTGGTGGGCAGCAGGGCCACATACACATTGCCACCGTGCCCTCGGTGGCCAGTCGGATTATGCCGTCGTTCCTGGCGGAGTTTATTGAGCAGTTTCCCGGTCTCAATATCAGTTTGCATGATGAAAACGCCCACTATGTTTGCCAGATGGTGGCGCACGGTGAGGTTGATCTGGGAATAACCAGTCTTTGGCAAAATACTGATGACTTGGAGTACACCCACCTCTTTGAGGACAAGGTTGGGGTGGTGTGTCGTAAGGATCATGTCTTTGCTGCGGCAACGTCGCTGGATTGGCGCAGCTTGCAGGGTGAAAAGTTGATTCGGAACGGAACATCCCGGCTATTGATGGGCACTGAGGCTACGGAGTTGGTGGAGAACAGCGCTTTTTACATTTCCAACATGATTTCACTGATTGCCATGCTGGAAGCGGGTGCTGGCATAACAACCCTGCCGCGATTGGCGTTCCCGGAGCACAGCGCTAACCTTTGCTTTATCCCGTTATGTGATCCGGATGTTGTGCGCAGAATTGGATTGGTGCAGGCGGCAAACCGCACGCTCAGCCCGGCAGCTCAAGCTATGCACTCTTTTGTTCTGGAGAAGTTGCAGTATGACGTGGTGTGACGGGGCAGGGTGCTGATGTGCTTGCTCCTCCCGCAAAGCAGAGCGCTTGTCGGGAGGAGCAAGAATGTTTCACAGCCTGAGAGCGACGCTCCCGAGGCTGCTGATCAGTATTGTTTATTCAGGAATCAGCTTCTGTTCCCGCGCCATGGCATAAGCCGCTTTGGGGCCGAGCCACAGAGAAGGCAGCAGGATCAGAGATACCGGAATGGCTGTGATCACAATGAACTGCTGAAGCACACTGATCTGCCCCGCACCCATGTACAGCAGAATGCCTGCCATGCCTGCCATTGCCAAACCCCAGAATGCGCGCACAAAAGTATTCGGCTGATCGTGGCCAGTGCTCACAACAGCAATGGAGTAACTCATGGAGTCACCGGTGGTGGCAACAAAAACCGTGGTCAGTACCAGAATAGCCAGTGCCATGAAGCCGCCGCCTGGCAGAGCCTGGGCAACCGTCAAAGTTGCTATATCGAAGCGGAAGCTGTTCAGAGCCTCAGTCAGATCTATCACGCCGGTCATCTGGTAATAGATGCCTGAGCCGCCCAGCAGGGTAAACCAGATGGTTGTGGCAACAGGT
Organism: Marinobacter sp. 1-3A; assembly: GCF_016597775.1. NCBI lineage: Bacteria > Pseudomonadati > Pseudomonadota > Gammaproteobacteria > Pseudomonadales > Marinobacteraceae > Marinobacter > Marinobacter sp. 1-3A. Next base: position 242,281 of record NZ_VCGZ01000006.1, on the reverse strand, counting down.
GCCATAACCGCAACCGCCAGAATCATTTCACGAATGGTTCTGCCGCGAGAGATACGGGCAACAAAAATGGCCATCAGCGGTGCATAGCCAATAAACCATGCGAAGAAGAACACAGTCCACCACTGCATCCACCAGCCCGGGGCGGTATCGGCCGTCATGGTTGCCATAGCCATGAAGGAAGAAACGTATTGGCCCATGCTCTGAAAGTAGGTGTTGGTGAGGAACAAAGTAGGGCCGAAGACAAAAATAATGGCTCCGATGGCCAATGCCAAAAACACGTTCATCCGGCTCAAAAACTGAATGCCACGGTGAACGCCGGTTGCCGCTGAGGTCACGTAGATCATAGCCAAGGCAATCAGGATGGCCATTTGTGTTATCAGGCCATCAGTCAGACCAAACAGTTCGCTGAGCCCAAAGCTCATCTGGGTTGCGAGAAAACCGATGGGGCCAACAGTACCGGCTACAATGGCAATTACGCAGCAGGCATCCACAACACTGCCCAGCCAGCCGCTCATAACGCGCTCACCGAATACCGGGTAAAGCAGTGTGCGTGGCTGCAGAGGCTTGCCCTGTACATAGTGTGCGTGTGCCAGAATGATTGCGGCCAAGGTGCCCAGCACAGCCCAGGCCAGAAACCCCCAGTGCATAAAGGACTGAGCCAGTGCATTGGAAACTGCTGCAGCAGTGCCCGGCTCTGACGTGTAGGCTGGCGGTGTTACTACAAAGTGATAGATGGGCTCGCCAGCCGCAAAAAAAACGCCACCACCGGCCAACAGCGTACACATAATGATAGAGAGCCAGCGGAAGGTGCTCATCTCTGGCCTGTCGAGGTTACCAATTTTAGCTTTCGCCGCCGGTGTGCAAGCCAGACCAATAGCGATAAAGAATGTGGCCAACAACAACATCTGGAAGTAAGTGCCAAACACTTTGGCAGTCCAGGCAAAACCGTTACCAATCAGCTCAGCTACGCCTTTGAGATCGAACAGAGAAAAGCCAACAAACAGCGCAATAAAACCAACGCTGAGCGTGAGTACTACCGGGTCGCCAAGCTGAGCTATTGAATAGTCTCCGCCTGATTTGTCGTTACCCTTAATCATAAACTAAACCTTTTTTAATAAATTCCGGCGCGGGACAGTGCCATAAAAACCCTGCCAATACCAATCCAGGCCCGGTTTTTCTGCCCATGGAGGCGCTCGTTTGGCGGCTTCTGGGAAGCATGCTGAGGAACATCCGAACTCAGCAGTCATGTCGAGGTTCAAGAGTGATATCGGGAGGGCTATATCCAGTTGATGCTCGCAGGCTAGCTGGGCATTTCGACAGCTACACTCAATCCCCTGGAAGTGCATGAGAAGGTTATGTTCCCACCGTACCGCTCAACGATCTCACTTACGATGGCGAGTCCCAGGCCATGCCCGGGTATCTGTTCATCCAGACGCAACCCGCGCTGGCCCAGGCTGGACATTTCATGTGCTTTGACTCCGGGGCCGTCATCAGTCACAACGATGCTGGCAATGCTTTTTCCTTGTGTCAGAGAAAGTTCAACGCACGAGGTCGACCATTTACCGGCATTATCGAGAAGGTTCCCTAATATTTCGTTCAGGTCCTGTTCCTCGATTGGCCAGTGACACTCGCCGCTGAGTGACGTTGACAGTTCAAACGACTTTTCGGGATAGAGTCGGCCCAGCATCCACAGGAGATCACGGGCTTGTTTTACGGGATAGACGCTTTTGCCGACCTGTGGGCCTGCAAACCGGCTGCGCCTCATTTCCGATTCCAGTTGCCGGTCGATATCACTCAAGCGCGAGCCCATCTCATGCCTAAGATCATTTTCCAGCGGGCGGCTGGTATCTTCGAGAACCTGCCTGACGGCAGCGATGGGCGTTTTAACGCTGTGAGACAGGTTTGCGAGCGCTTCCCGGGAGCGCTCAAGCCGCTGGTCCAGGGAGTCCAGAAGTTGGTTGAGTTGCTGCACCAGTGGCCGGAATTCTTCCGGAGCCTCCACGTTTATCCGGGAAATTTCACCGCTCTGTAGGCGCTTGAGAGCAGCTTGGAGCGAGACCACGGGGCGCATCGACAGATTGATGCCGAACCAGATAATCCCCACAAGCAACAAGATCAGCAAAATCGATACGATTGCTGTCCAGGCATGCAGTTCGGCTTGGCTGTTTTGCAGCGCGCCCATATCTTCTGAAACGATCACGGTGAAAGGTATATCGTTTGCCAAAAATGATTTTCGATAGGCGAGAATGTCGGAGGGCGCATTCGGAATCTCAGCACCGTGCACCCTGATGCTGTTCTGGTCATTCGATAACAGCATGGGGCTCAGCAACGGTTGCCAGGATTGTGGAGATATGACTGTTTGAGCCGGAGACTGGATAGCAAAAGCATGATGGAATACTTTCTCAAAATAATCTCCAGTCTTGAGCATGTCTGTCTGGCCACCAGCCTGGCGAATATGATGTTCCAGAAAAGCCACTTCATCCTTTAGGCGGCTCTCGACAAATTCCCGGGACATTCGTTCCAGAAGCAATCCATGCACAAACCATGCGATGGCCATCAAGCCTATGCCTGCGGGTAATAGCAGGAGCAGAAGTGCCCCTTTTATGGAAACAGGCTTTCTAAACAGTGTCATTAAACAGATATCCCTGACCGCGCCGGGTTGCGATGGTTTCTGCGCCAACCAGCTTTCGCAGGCGCCGGATGTAAGCTTCGATGATATTTTCGTTGGGGCTTTCGTTTAGATTATATAGCTGCTCCATGAGCTGCTCTTTGGAGAAAATATGACCAGGCCGTCCCATCAGACAGCGCAGTAACCGGAATTCCGTACCGGTCAGGCTGTGTTCCGTGCCATCTTCGATTTGCAGGCACTGCCGATTTTCGTCGAGTTCAAACCGCCCCACTTTTACCGTTGAGTGACCCCTGCCTTCGCTTCTGCGCATGATGGCATTCAAGCGGGCAATCAGCTCCTCCGTTTGAAAGGGTTTGGCCAGGTAGTCATCCGCGCCTGCTTTGAGGCCGTTTACCTTATCTTGCCAGTCCCCCCTTGCGGTCAGGATCAGTACCGGAAAGGCAACTTTGTTTGCGCGCCACCGTCTCAGCACATCCAGGCCATTTCCGTCTGGCAGCCCGAGATCCAGCACGCCTGCCTTGTAGTCTTCCTGCTCACCTAAAACCACCGCTTCTTTGGCTGTGTGGGCGATATCTACACTGAATCCAGCCTTCTCAAGTTGGCTAGAAAGCCCCTCCGCAAGCAGTCGATCATCCTCTACCAGCAGCAGTCTCATGTGTCGCTTCCTTCTTACGTCAAAACAGTCGGCAGCAGTGTCGCTTATCAAACTGAACTGAGCCTGAACTGCAAATAAATCCGGATTTTCAGAAAGAGTTCAGGTTCGTGCGCGATGGTATCAGGCGTTTTAGCACAACATTCACGTTGCGGGGCAAACACAGGTTTTGAACGCACGTTACGCCGCACCACAGGAGAAGATTTGATGAGTCTAGCAAAGTTCGCAGTTGCAGCAGTTGCCATTTCAATGCCCTTGGCAGCACTTGGAGCAGGTACCCACGGAGGTGGGCATGGTCACAGCGCCAAGAGCGGCGAACCGGGTAAAGCCTCGGACGCCAGCCGCAGCATCACCGTGGAGATGTATGACAACTACTACGAGCCTGAAAAAATCGAGGTAAAGCCAGGAGAAACGGTGCGCTTTGTCGTTCAGAACAAAGGGCAGTTGGTGCACGAATTCAACATTGGCACCCCCGATATGCACGAAGCACATCAAAAAGAAATGATGATGATGGTTGAGCACGGCGCTATTCAGGGCGGCAAGCTCAATCACGACATGATGGAAATGGATATGGGGCACGGCAAGTCCATGAAGCACGACGACCCGAACAGCGTGCTTTTAGAGCCGGGAGAGAGCCAGGAAATCATCTGGACGTTTTCCGAAAAGGGCAATATCGAATTTGCCTGCAACGTTCCAGGGCACTATCAGGCAGGCATGTACGGCGAAGTGAATTTCAACTGAATCCTTTTGAACAAGTAAGAGTTTATCGCGCCCGCTCAATAGCCGGCGGGTCGGGATCTTTGAATACGACGAAGTAGTTCGGGAGCAGTTGATCATGAAGATGACCCTTGTCGCAGGCGCATTAAGCCTGCTTTTGCCCGCTATTGGCTTAGCGGGTGAGTACAACCTGACCGTGGACCGAGTGACAATCGATACCGGGGAATTTGTGAAAGAGGGGGTTGGTTACAACGGTACATCTCCTGGCCCCACTTTACGCTTCAAAGAGGGAGAAGAGGTTTCTATCAACGTCACCAACAACCTTGACGAGATGACCTCTATTCACTGGCACGGTTTGATTCTTCCCTTTGAGCAGGATGGTGTTCCAGGGATCAGCTTTCCTGGCATCAAACCCGGAGAGACGTTCACCTACAGGTTCCCCATTACACAATCGGGAACCTACTGGTTTCACAGCCACTCGGGCTTTCAGGAGCCGGAGGGGGCCTCTGGTTCCATTATCATCGAACCAGAAGGGCGAGAGCCGTTTCGCTACGATCGCGAATACGTGGTTCAGTTGACGGATAAACACCCGCACGCCAGCGAACGGGTTATGCGCAACCTCAAGATAACGCCGGATTACTACAACCGTAAACAGCAAACCGTGGGGGAGTTCTTTTCGGACGTTTCAGAAAACGGCTTCCTGAGCACGGTGAAAGAACGCCTGGCATGGGGCGACATGCGCATGATGCAGGCCGATGTTGAGGATCTGCAGGGTTTTACCGGCATGATTAATGGCAAAGGTCCGGAACAGAACTGGACCGGTCTCTTTGAGCCCGGCGAGCGAATTCGGCTGCGTTTTATCAACTCATCCGCAATGACCTATTTCGATATCCGGATTCCGGGCCTGAAAATGACCGTTGTGCAGGCTGATGGAAATAACGTACAGCCGGTCAATGTGGATGAATTTCGTATTGGTGTTGCGGAAACCTACGACGTGATCGTTCGGCCCAAGGACGAGCAAGCCTATACGATTTTTGCCGAGTCTATGGGGCGTTCTGGCTATGCGCGAGCAACGCTGGCGCCAGAGGAAGGAATTGAAGCGCCTGTTCCCGGGTTACGTGAGCCCGCACGATTGACCATGGCGGACATGGGCGGCATGCCGGGAATGGATCACGGTGACATGGGCAGTGCAAATAAAATGGCTGAGATGCCTGATATGGACCATTCCAATATGGAGGGTATGGATCATAGCGTGATGATGCCCGAAGGTGGTGCAAGTGATCCGTTCTACGCCAAAGGCAGTGGGCTGGTTCCAACCGCAGCCAATGGCGGCAAGTTCCTCTCTTATGCCGATCTGAAAGCACAGAAGCCTCTTTATGAAGAACGGGAGCCCGCACGAGAAATCGAGCTGCGGCTTACCGGCAACATGGAGCGCTACACCTGGAGCATCAATGGCGTTAAATACGAGGACGCTGATCCCATACGCCTGAAATATGGCGAACGGGTCCGCTTCAAATTCGTCAATGAAACCATGATGACGCATCCCATGCACCTGCACGGTATGTGGTCGATTCTCGATGTTGGCGCAGGCCAATGGAATCCGATCAAACACACCGTCAGTGTGCAGCCTGGCACCACGGTTTACATGGAAACCGAAGTGGATGCGCCTGGGCAGTGGGCCTTCCATTGCCACCTGACTTACCACATGGCGGCTGGCATGTTCCGAAAAGTGATTGTTGAGGGTGGGCCGGAATCCACTCAGGCCGCATTCAGTGAGCAGCCGAGCGAAATTGGGGGTGACGTATGAAGCTTTGGATGCCGTTGATTGCAAGTGCGGTTGTTAGCTTGAGTGTCATACCGGCGCTGGCGTCTGCTCAAGAGCGGATGCCGGATACCACCCAGCGCAAGCAACCGTTGAAGGTGTGGGGCGCGCAGTTCGAAGAACTTGAATACCGTTACAGTGACAGTGATGAAGAAATAGGTGTTTGGGACGCGGATTTCTTTTATGGCACTGACAATTTCAAAACTCGCTGGCTTACCAGTGGGGAGTATTCCTTCGAAGAGCAAGCTTACGAAAAACTCGAAAACCAGTTGGTGGGGCAAATCCCGATATCAACATTCTTCGATGCAAAGGCCGGGGTACGATTCGACACTCCGGAAGGCCCGGATCGAACCTATGCAGTTCTCGGTGTGGCAGGCCTGGCGCCGCAGTGGTTTGAAATCGATGCGAACCTTTACGTGAGCAAGGACGGCGACACTTCTGCTGATCTGGATGCAGAGTATGAATTGCTGCTCACCAATTACTGGATACTCACAGCTACTTTCGATGCAACAGCAGCGTTCAGCGAGGATCGGGAAATTGGAGTAGGGAAGGGCCTGGTGTCCACAGAAACCGGGTTACGGCTGAGCTACGACCTAGTTGACCGCGCTTTCTCGCCTTACGTTGGTGTTGTTCACGAACGCAAATACGGTGATACAGCGGATTTTGCCAGGGCCGATGGCGGTAGCACGGAGGATTGGTTTGTAGTCGTTGGGGCGCGGCTCTCCTTTTAAGAGAAGAAGCATAAAGGAAGATAGATGAACACCACCACTGAATAACTTGGGTGCACGAATTGAATGCGTAAGGTAAAAATTTCATTTGGAATTCTTTTAGTAGGATTGATCAGTGGTTGCAGTGACGGGACGGTAGATGGCCGCTGGTACACCCAAGCCCAGGTCGAGCGTGGCGCAACCGTATTCGACGACAACTGCGCAAGCTGTCACGGCTCCAACGCCCAAGGCGCCTTTAATTGGAGAAAACGGCTGGAGGATGGCTCCTATCCACCGCCACCACTTAACGGAACGGGGCACGCCTGGCATCATCCATTCGACATGCTGATGGGTACGATCAACCAGGGTGGCGCTCCCATGGGTGGCCAAATGCCCCCGTTCGGAAATGAACTCTCCAGGGACGATCAAAAAGCCGCCATCGCGTTCTTCCAGAGCAAATGGGATAAGCGGATTTATGATGCATGGTTTGAAAGGAGTGGGATGTAATTTGGCTTTTGGATCATTATGGAATGAATAGGCATAAAAAAAGCCCCGTTTCCGGGGCTTTGGGGCGTTTCAGTGGGTCTCGCTGGACCCCTTGAAACTCTTGGTTGGTGGAGACGGCGGGAATTGAACCCGCGTCCGCCAGCACTGTGCCTTGAGATCTACATGTTTATGTCCTTCTATTGATTTAACCTCGAACGACCCGAAGGCCAGGGTGTAAGAGGCGAGTTCTTTAAATCTTAGCCGTTAGCCAGTGAACTCTGGATAACGGAGCATCCCGTAAGCGATGACGTCCTGAGATGTAGCTCTGGGCTACGGGCGACCCAGTCAGGACGACTAGCGGCCCTTAGGCTGCTAGTGCGTAGTTTTCGTCGTTTGCGACTATTGCGTTGCAGCTTTGGATTTACGAGATTCGCTGCCATCTCGACATGCACCCAAGGGTTCGCCACCAGCGTCGAAGCCATGTCGTCCCCTTACTCACAGTATATGTGGCCGCCTCGCTTAACTTCAAGGCCTCATTGTTGTTGTTTTGTGCAGTCTTGCCTGAAGGGCCAATGATTCTCAGGCTGACTGGTGTTTTTTGCTCTCATGCCGGCCTGCCAGAGCTGCGTGGCTCAAGGCCTCGAAGCTGTCCCGGAAATAGTCCATCACGTCATTCGGGTCGGCATGAATGGCTTTGTCCACAGTAATACCGAACTGCACCGTACCGGCGTAGCTGAAAATGCTCATGCCAATACCTATGTTGCCGCTTTGTGGCACCCAAAACATAGGCTGCACCAGTTTGCTCCCAGCCAGATAAACGGGTTCTCTTGGGCCCGGTACGTTTGTGAGTACCGCCGAGGCTTTATTGCTGAGGAGGTCCAGGGCTCGCCGCTCCAGAATGTCCGGGCCACGCCCGAACAGGTCCAGCAGGCTGTAGGTAACCTGGGCCTGATAGGACTGTTTGAGGCGGTTCATGTTCTCCTGCACCTGCTGGAAACACATTATCGGGTCTGCGATTTCAATCGGCAGGCATACCAGTACCAGGCCAAACTGGTTTCCAAGCGTTTCGATGGGCTGGTTAAGTGGCCGCAAGTTGAAGGGCACGGCAACACGTATCCCGCAGCCCGGGATAACTTCCTTGCTCGCTTTAAAGTGCCTGTGGAGTGCGCCGGTTGTGGCGCACAGGAGGACATCGTTAATAGTGCCACCCAGCGCCTTGGCACAGGCTTTTACTTCCGCAAGATCCAGTGGTTCCGCCCACGCTACCTGCTTGCGGCCAGAAAGTGGGTTTTTGAGGCCTGTTTTGGGTTCAAAGGGCGAAAGGCCCAGCTTTAGCAGGTCCACTGCAACACCGCTGGCAGTGCTGGCAAGCTTTAGGGGGTAGTTGGGTTGGTCCCTTACCGCCTGCATAAACAGGCGAGCCTGCTGTGTTGCTGCTTCGGTGGTATCAAGGGCGCGATGTAGAACCCGGCCCACGATTGAAGATGAGGGCTGTTTTTGGGCTCGTGTCGGGAATGCTCTCTTGCTGCCGGGTTCCGGTGTTTTGTCTGTGAGTGACAGCAGCACCCGTACAAGGGAAATGCCATCTGCAATGCAATGGTGGATGCGGATCAGGAGCGCGCATCCGCCCTGGTAATTATCGATGTAATGTATCTGCCAGAGGGGGCGACGAAAATCCAGCGAGGTGCTGTTCAGATCACTGGTCAATGCCTGGAGTTCATTCTTTCCGGCTTTGCCAGGGAGGGCTATCCGGTGCAGGTGGTTGTCAATATCGAAGAGCGGGTCGTTCTGCCAGTATACCTTGTCACCTTCATCAACAATGTGCTGGCGGAACCTCTGAAAACGCAGGAAACGCTCATTGAGGATGAGCTTGAGGCGGCTTGTTGCGATCGGTTTATCGAAAACCAGTACCGCCGAGATCATCATCGGGTTACTGGCCGTGTCCATCCGCAACCATGAGCGGTCTACCGCCGTCATTGGGGTTCGTTTAGGTGGCATAGTTCCTCCCTCCGAGGTGCACCGAAACCGCAGTATAGGCAGGATAAAAAACGGTGCATAGAGAGGGAGTATGCGACACAAAGCACCTGCACTTTATGACGCGGATCAGTATAGGGTCGGCTAAAAACTGGTGTCAGGCGTTGCCATCACGCAGAATACGCTGCTTCTGGCGGTCCCAGTCGCGCTCTTTCTCAGTAGCGCGTTTGTCGAATAGCTTCTTGCCCTTCACCAAGGCGATCTCGCACTTTACCTTGTTGTTTTTCCAGTACAGTGCCAAAGGCACGCAAGTCTGACCTGCCTGGCTTGTTTCCCCGATCAGCTTCGCCAACTCCTTGGCGTGCAGCAGCAATTTGCGGGTGCGAGTAGGATCGGCAATAACATGGGTGGAGGCTTCTGTAAGGGGCTGAAAATGCCCGCCCAGCAGAAAAGCCTCGCCGTCTTTTAATAATACATAGGCGTCGGTTATCTGGGCCTTGCCGGCTCGCAGTGATTTCACTTCCCAGCCGAGTAAGACCATACCCGCTTCGAAGCGTTCTTCTATGTGGTATTCGTGTTTCGCCTTTTTGTTCAGGGCGATGGTACTACTCGGCGTACCGGGTTTTTTCTTGCTCATGAATCAATTATCCGGATGCGGACGAATGAACGGGCCGGCCTGTCGCAGGTCGGCAAAAGGCGCATTGTAGCTCAGGAGTGCCAGACTGGTCACGAAATCACCCTCAAAGGTACAGGCGGTTCGTGCGTGGAGGAGTCCTTCGGCTACAATACTTGGCCAGACACTTTCCGAGGCGAAAATGCCTACGCCATACCAAACACATATCGGGTCGTTTACCCGAAAATCAACCTTTTTCTGGGCTGCAGTGGGTGCAACTGTGGGCTTGGCAAACCTGTGGCAGTTCCCTTATCTGGCGAGCTTGCATGGTGGTGGGCTATTTATTCTCCTGTATCTCGGATGCCTGTTGCTGGTTACCCTGCCTCTAATGATTACTGAGGCGGTCATTGGCCGGCATGCCCGTCACGGTATTGTGTTGGCGATGGACGGGCTTATACGCAGCGCTAAACGTTCGAGAGCCTGGATGGCCGTGGGTCGACTCAGTATTTTGGGCGCATTCCTGGTCCTGTCGTTTACGGCGGTTTTCGGGGCGATTGCACTGGCCTATGTGTTTTACGGTGCCGTAGGACGGTTTTCCGGAGTTGGTCATGCAGAGGCTACCGGGATTCTTGCTGCGCTGGTTTCCGACCCCCGCGAGTTTCGCGTATTCATGGGTTGGCATGGGTTCTTCCTGGTGATGGTCTTGTGGGTGTCTGGGCAGGGTGTAGTTGGCGGGCTTGAGCGGGCCTTCAGAATCGTTGTGCCAGGTACGCTGATGCTTATGCTGGCGCTATTTGGGCTTGCTGCCTGGTATGGCCGGATTGATGGCGCCATGAGCCAGATACTCGAGATGCATCCACAGGATCTCACATGGGGCAGCCTGAGCGCGGCATTGTTTCATGCCTTTTATACCCTGGGATTAGGTATGGGTGTGTGGGCGGTTCTGGGTGCTTACACCACACCGAATACGCAACTCAAACGATCCATTCTGGCCGTTGTGTTGATGGATACGCTGGTTGCGATTCTGGCGGGGTTAATGATTTTCGCCATGGCGACGCAAGGCAGTGCTTTTGATGGTGAACGAGGCTTTAGCCTTCTGTTCGTATCGCTTCCGGTTTCGCTTGCTGAACTGCCTGCGAGTCAGTTTGTGATCGCAACTGTCTTTCTGATGGTAGTGATGATCGTCTGGTCGACGGCACTTGCACTGCTGGAGCCGGTCGTTGGCTGGTTCCGTGAGTGGACGGGAGCGCCCCGAGGGTTGTCTGTTTTGTTAGTGGGGTTGGTCGTGTGGCTTGCGGGGCTCGCTTCTTTGTTTTCATTCAATTTGTGGTCGCAATACCGGCTTGGAGGCGCCACGGTATTCCGCTGGCTTGAGTTGTTAACCGGCGGGTTGATGATTCCTTTAGTTTCGATTCTTATAGCGCTCTTTACTGGCTGGTGCCTGACACGCAATCTCTCAAAAAGCATGCTCGGAAAGACCCCGGGGCTTTTTGGCACAATCTGGTTCTGGGTTATGCGCCTGGTCCTGCCTCTGGTCGTTGCTTACATTGGCATTCACTACACTGCAGGTTCACTGGTAAATATGTGCGACACAGGCAGTGAGGCACTCTGGTGCGAACCCGGGCCTGGGCTGGTGCTCCAGGAACAAAATGGCACTCCACCACAAATAATTGAAACGGGTAGTGCGGGTGTTGTCGACGACGGGGCAGGAGAGGGTGCGGGTGAGTTGCTACCAGCAGAGCAGGCGACTGAGAACAAACCTGACCTGCCTCAGTCCCTCCCTCAAAATGCCCCTAAAGACGGTGATATCCTTTATCATAGCGTTTGATCGCAGGTGTGATTGTTGTTGTAGGGCCTGTAGTCGGCCTTAAAGTGTATTTGTAAGCAGGACAACCGGTTCCGATGGCTCATCAGATTGATAAAACAGCCCTGGTTATGCACTCCGCGGAGCGCATGTTTCACTTGGTTAACGATATTGCCCGCTACCCCGAGTTTCTTCCCTGGTGTGCGGGTGCTGAGATTCATCAGCAAAACCCTGAGCAAATTATGGCGTCGCTGGAAATTGCCAAGGGAGGCGTTCGCCATAAGCTCACCACCCGCAACCAGTTGCTGATGCCCGAAGCCATTGAAATGAATCTGGTGGATGGCCCGTTTCGCAACCTGAAGGGCCGCTGGCACTTTAAACCTCTGGATGAAAATGCCTGCAAGGTGATTCTGACGCTGGAATTCGAGTTCTCGGGTTCTCTTTCGCGCATGACCTTCGGGCCTGTATTCAATCAGGCAGCAACAACCATGGTGGATGCCTTCTGTCGTCGTGCGGATGACATCTATAAAGGGGGTGGCTGATGCTCAGGGTTGAAGTGGCTTACGCGCGGCCAGACAAGCAGGAAATAATATCGGTACAAGTGCCTGATGGCGCGACAGCCGTCGACGCTGCCCGGCTGTCAGGAATTGCCACTATTTTCCCGGAGATTGATGTGGACTCCATCAGTATGGGGATATTTGGCAAGGTGATAAAAAAGCCCGCGGATCACGAACTGCGAGAAGGGGATAGAGTTGAGCTATACCGCCCGCTCCAGATTGATCCGAAGCAGGCGCGATTGAACCGGGCTAAAAAGAAGCCCGCAGCTGATCAGTAGGCCGGGGTCTCGTTCAGGAGTTCTGCTTCATAGTGGGTATAACGGTCAGCGTCGTAAAAGACGATGATGCGCTGCTCTTCAATAGAGCCGCCTCTGCGTTGGAAGGTGTATACATAGTACTCCCGGGAGCTATCAACCGGGTTGAGCATCAAAGGGGTCCCGAGTAACGCCTGAACCTGGCTACGGGGCATGCCTTCGTTAAGTTTGGACAGCTCTTCATCGGTAACAATGTTGCCTTGCTGGACATTGATCTTGTATACGCCCGGGAAAGCGCAACCGGAGAGAATGATAGTAAGAATGAGAGCTGTGAGCTTTTGCATCGCCGGAGGAAATCCTCTATCTTGAAATCGCCTGCCAAGGGCAGGTGTGGCACGGGTTAACCGTTAAATGGCGGCTTCATCATACCGGAAGCCGTGAGGCACACCAAAGAGTGAATAGTAACATGTCATCTGAAAACGCCGAACTACGAAAAGTCGGTCTCAAGGTAACTCTGCCAAGAGTGAAGATCTTCAACATCCTGGAAAACGCCAAGGACCATCATCTCAGCGCAGAAGATGTGTACAAACGGCTCCTGGATCAGGGTGATGATGTGGGTCTGGCCACCGTATACCGCGTACTTACTCAGTTTGAGACAGCGGGACTGGTGTTACGTCACAACTTTGAAGGCGGCCATGCAGTATTTGAGATGGCCGGCGAAGATCATCATGATCACATGGTTTGTACCCAGACAGGGCAAGTGATTGAGTTTGTTGATGAAGTGATTGAGGAGCGTCAGCAGATAATTGCGAAAGAGCACGGCTATGAAATAGTCGAGCACAGCCTGATTCTGTATGTGAAACCCCTGAAGTCCTGAAGCCGCAGAGTTATCCCTGAATAAAAAAGGGGCAGGCCGTGAAGCCTGCCCCAACAGCTCTCAGGGTCGAGAGGGGGAGTGTTTGGCGGCATCCGTTCAGTGGTGGGTCGCCTGTCCTTTGGAAAACATTTCTGTTGCGTGGGCTATGGTGTGCTCTGTCATATCAACACCCCCCAGCATTCTTGCCACCTCACTGATTCTTCCCTGATCGTCCAGCGATTCGATTTTCGAGAAAGTTGCGTCTTGCTGGGTGAATTTGCTCACAAACAAGTGCTGGTGACACTGGGCCGCAACCTGCGGCAAGTGAGTGACGCAGATAACCTGTCCGTTGGCTCCCAGCGAGCGCAGTAGCTTGCCAACCACCTCAGCTGTGCCGCCGCCAATGCCCACGTCGACTTCGTCAAAGATCAGGGTTGGAGTGGTAGACGTTTGCGCGACTACTACCTGAATTGCCAAGCTGATTCGTGAAAGTTCGCCGCCGGAGGCAACTTTTGCCAAAGGTCTTGCGGGTTGCCCCGGGTTTGCACTAACCAGAAATTCCACTTCTTCCAGCCCATGAGGTGCCGGTTCGTTCTGGTTGTTGTTGCTCAGGTGGGTAACAAACTGAACCGATGGCATGCTCAGCTGGGCAAGTTCACCGGCAATGCGCTGATCCAGCTCAGCTGCTGCTTTAGCGCGGAGATCGGAGAGTTTGCCTGCCAGTTCATTGAAGGTGGTGCGGTGGCTTTCAAGGTCTATTTCCAGTTGTTCCAGGCTGCCTTCGCCGCCATCCAGTTCGGCCAGTTCCGCACTTTGCCGCAAATGAAACTCCGGGAGATCTTCGGGGTTGATGCGGTGTTTGCGCGCCATCTGGTAGATGGCGCTTAGTCTGTCTTCAACTTCGGTCAGGCGCGCAGGGTCGGCTTCGTAGTCATCTACAAAGTGGCGAAGGTTGTCGCCCGCTTCACTGATCTGGATCTGCGCTTCGTTGAGCATTTGAATCGTGTCGGCCAGCGCAGGTATTTCAACCGGTAACTGCTCTAATTGCTGTAGCGCCTGGCGCAATAAGCCAGCTGCGCTGGTTTCATCTTCTGTGCACAGCAGTGCTGCCTGATGGCTATTGTGAAGAATTGCATCGGCCTGGCTCAGTTGTTCCTGCTCTTGCTCAAGTTGCTCTTGCTCCCCGATTTCGAGAGCAAGGCGGTCAAGTTCTTCCACTTGATAGCGCAGCAACTGCAGTCGGGCTTCGGACTCCTCTGCATTTTGCTGGCGCTCGATCAGTTTTGTGCGAATCTGGTTCCAGGCTTTCCATGCTTCGCGAGTCTGGTTGGCAAGATTTTCCGCGCCCGCGTATTCATCTATCAGCTTGCGATGGGTTTCTTTTCGCAGGAGTGATTGGTGCTGGTGTTGACTGTGGATGTCCATCAGCAGTCCACCCAGGTCTTTCAGATGCGCCAGAGGGCAGGGTTGGCCATTAATGTATGCTCGAGACCGACCGTCCTTGCTGATGACGCGGCGCAAAATGCAGTCGTTGTCGTCATCCAGTTCGTGGTTTTCCAGCCACTGTTGGGCATCTGATATGCCCGAAACATCAAAAGTGGCTGTAATGTCTGCACGCTTGGCGCCATGGCGCACAGCACCCGCATCGGCGCGTCCGCCCATGGCCAACCCCAGTGCGTCCAGCACAATGGATTTGCCTGCTCCTGTCTCGCCAGTAAGAGCTGTCATGCCCTTGCTGAATTGCAGTTCTACTCTTTCGGCGATCGCGTAGTTGGAAACGGTGAGCTGTGTGAGCATGCAGATAACCTCCGCTCTTGAAAATATACTGTTCGTTCATACAGTGACTGTGAATATATACAGGGGTTTTCGGGTTTGCAATCACTTCGCAGATATTTTCTCAAGGAATGGTGCTTTTAACGGTTGAAACCTGAGCGCTGAACCCCATATCGGTTCGCAATAGCATTCTTCTGGCTCCGTGGGGTCAGAGCCTATGTTCAATTGGCCGCGTTCAAGCCGGCCGCCGAAGATCTGGCAGGAGTATTCATGAGCACCGAAGAAAACCGCAACGAGCAGTTGGATGAGTTGAATGAAGCCGCCAAGGCAGCAGCTGAGGATGCGCAGTCTGGCGAGCAGGTAGTAGAGCAGGAAGAGGTTTCCGAGCTGGACTCCCTGAAAGAGCAGCTTCAGGATTCGCAGGAGCAAATGTTGCGCTTGCATGCGGAAATGCAAAACGTGCGTCGCCGCGCCGAGATGGATGTTGAGAAGGCGCATAAGTTTGCCTTGGAAAAGTTTGTTAAAGAGTTGCTGCCTGTGGCAGACAGTCTTGAGAAGGCGGTTGAGAGCACAGAAGGGCAGGAAGGTGCTGGTGAGTTAGTGGCGTCTATCCGTCAGGGCGTGGAAATGACGCTCAGCTTGTTTGTTTCCAGTCTGAAAAAATTCAATGTGGAGCCGCTGAACCCTGTGGGCGAGCCGTTTGATCCCCAGCAGCACGAAGCCATGTCGATGGTGCCAGCACCCAATGCTGAGCCCAACAGCGTGGTAGCGGTAATCCAGAAGGGCTACCTGCTGAACGGGCGCGTAGTGCGTCCGGCAATGGTGATGGTGGCCAAGGCTCAGGATGCACCAAAAATTGATGAGCAGGCTTGAAAAGTCACTTAAAGCGCCAATATAGCCATTAAGCAAAACTAACCGGATTTATATTTTTCCGGGCAACCATTAAGTACCGCATTCAGAAGAACTGGAGTGATTAAATGAGCAGAATTATCGGTATTGACCTTGGAACAACGAACTCGTGTGTCGCCATTATGGATGGCGATAAAGTCCGGGTTATTGAAAACGCAGAGGGTGATCGCACCACTCCATCTATCATCGCTTACGCTGATGACAATGAAATTCTGGTGGGTCAGTCTGCCAAGCGTCAGGCGGTTACTAACCCGCAAAACACAATCTTCGCTATCAAGCGTTTGATTGGTCGTCGTTTTAAAGATGATGTTGTTCAGAAAGACATCAAGATGGTGCCTTACAAGATTGCCGAGGCAGATAACGGCGATGCGTGGGTAGAAGTAAAGGGCCAGAAAATGGCTCCTCCCCAGGTGTCTGCAGAAATCCTGAAGAAAATGAAGAAGACTGCAGAGGACTATCTGGGCGAGAAAGTAACCGAAGCGGTAATTACTGTTCCGGCCTACTTTAACGACAGTCAGCGTCAGGCTACTAAAGACGCGGGCCGGATTGCAGGTCTGGATGTGAAGCGCATCATTAACGAACCGACTGCCGCAGCCCTGGCTTATGGTCTGGACAAGAAAACTGGCGACCGCACAGTAGCAGTTTACGACTTGGGTGGTGGTACGTTTGACCTCTCCATTATCGAAATTGCAGATGTTGATGGCGAGCACCAGTTTGAAGTTCTGGCGACCAACGGTGACACCTTCCTGGGTGGTGAAGATTTCGATATGAAAATCATCGAATTCCTGGCCGACCAGTTCAAGAAAGACAGCGGCATTGATCTGCGCGGTGACTCACTGGCCATGCAGCGCCTGAAAGAAGCGGGTGAGAAGGCCAAGATTGAGCTTTCCAGCAGCCAGCAGACCGACGTTAACCTGCCGTACATCACTGCAGATGCTAGCGGTCCCAAGCACATGAACGTGAAGCTGACCCGTTCCAAGCTTGAATCTCTGGTAGAAGATCTCGTTGAACGCAGTCTCGAGCCTTGTAAGGTTGCCCTGAAAGACTCAGGTTTGAGCGTTGGTGAGATCGACGAAGTTATCCTGGTTGGTGGTCAGACACGTATGCCGCTGGTTCAGGAAAAAGTTAAGGCATTCTTTGGCAAAGAAGCGCGTAAGGATGTGAACCCGGACGAAGCTGTTGCAATGGGAGCAGCGATTCAGGCGGCCGTACTGTCTGGCGATGTGAAAGACGTTCTGCTTCTGGACGTAACTCCTCTGACCTTGGGCATTGAGACCATGGGTGGCGTTGCTACACCAGTAATCGACAAGAACACCACGATCCCGACCAAGAAGTCGCAGACCTTCTCTACGGCAGAAGACAACCAGACAGCGGTTACCATTCACGTTGTTCAGGGTGAGCGCAAGCAGGCGACGCAGAACAAGTCCCTGGGACGTTTCGATCTGGCTGATATTCCACCTGCTTCACGTGGCGTGCCGCAGATCGAGGTTACTTTCGATATCGATGCCAACGGTATTCTGAACGTGTCTGCGAAAGATAAGGCTACCGGCAAAGAGCAGTCCATCGTTATCAAGGCCTCTTCTGGCTTGAACGATGACGAAATCGAAAAAATGGTGCAGGACGCCGAAGCGAATGCTGAGGAAGATCGCAAGTTTGAAGAGTTGGTTCAGGCTCGCAACCAGGGTGACGGCATGGTTCACGCCGTGCGCAAGACCTTGACTGACGCTGGAGACAAAGTCAGCGACAGCGAGAAAGAGTCTATTGAAGCGGCCATCAAGGACTTGGAAGAAGCACTGACCGGTTCTGATAAAGACGACATCGAAGCTAAAACGCAGAAGCTCACGGAGGTTTCTGGTGAGTTGGCTCAGAAGATGTACGCAGATCAGGATGGCCAGGCACAGCAGGCTGGTGGACAGGAAGAAGCTCAGTCCGCCGACGATGCAGTGGATGCCGAGTTCGAAGAAGTTAAAGACGACGAAAAGAAGTAATTCGGACGTTTATCAGGTAGTTGGTTGGAAAACGCGGAGTTGATCCGCGTTTTCCGCGTTTAAAAAACAGGGTTTTGAAGCATGGCCAAGCGCGATTATTACGAAGTTCTCGGGGTTTCCCGGAGCGCGGACGAGAAAGAGATTAAGCGAGCTTACAGAAAGCTTGCGATGAAATACCATCCCGATCGCAACTCCGAAGACAAAGATGCCGAGAGCAAATTCAAAGAGGCCACTGAAGCCTACGAAGTGCTGGCAGACCAGACCAAGCGTGCGGCATACGACCAATATGGCCATGCCGGCGTAGATGGGCAAGCCGGCGGTGGATTCGGCGGTGGTGGTAACTTCTCCGATATCTTCGGTGATGTGTTTGGCGACATCTTTGGTGGCGGTGGCAGAGGCGGCCGCAATACCCGTGGTTCGGATCTGCGTTACACCCTGGAACTGGATCTTGAAGAAGCGGTAAAAGGCAAAACCGTAAAAATAACCATTCCCGGACACAGGGAGTGCGATACCTGTGATGGCAGTGGTGCGGAAAAAGGCTCCCGTCCTGAAACCTGCGGTACTTGTAAGGGTATGGGGCAAGTGCGCATGCAGCAGGGTTTCTTTGCCGTGCAGCAGGCGTGTCCCACTTGCCGTGGTTCCGGTCAGATTATCAAGAACCCCTGTAAGTCCTGTCATGGACAGGGCAGGGTGCAGGAAGAGAAAACCCTCTCCGTTAAAGTGCCGCCCGGTGTTGATACTGGCGACCGTATAAGGCTCTCCGGTGAAGGCGAGATGGGCATAGATGGTGGTCCGCCAGGCGATCTGTATGTGCAGATGTCGGTTCGTGAGCACTCAATCTTTACCCGCGACGGGCGCAACCTGTACTGTGAAGTGCCGATCAGCATTATTGACGCCACGCTGGGTGGTGAGCTGGAAGTGCCAACGCTGGATGGTCGCGTGAAGCTGAAAATCCCGGCCGAGACCCAAACAGGTAAGTTGTTCCGGTTGCGCAACAAAGGCGTTAGCCCTGTGCGCGGTGGCCCATCAGGTGATCTCTTGTGCCGTGTGATTATCGAAACACCGGTTAACCTGACCAAACGCCAGAAAGAACTGCTTCAGGAGTTTCAGGTAACTCTCGACGGCAGCAACAACGGCACGAACCATGCCCCGAAGAAAACGTCCTGGTTTGAGGGTGTTAAGAGCTTCTTCGACGAAATGAAATTCTGATCAGCTTCACATAAGGAAAAGGCCATGAGGGTAGCAATCATCGGCGCCGCCGGGCGCATGGGCAAAGTGCTGATTGAGGCGGTTGACGGCACAGAGGGGCTCGAGTTGGGCGCGGCCATTGTCGAGCCAGGCAGCAGCCTTATCGGAGCCGATGCCGGCGAAATGAGCAGCATCGGCAAAACCGGCGTAAAGATAGCGGGCGCCCTGGCTGACGTGAAAGATGATTTCGACGTGCTTGTCGATTTCACCTTCCCGGACCTCACCCTGGAAAACGCCGAGTTCTGCGCAGCCAACGGCAAAATGCTGATTATCGGAACCACCGGCCTGACCGATGCCGAAAAGCAGCAGTTGGCCATGGCGGCAGAATCTACCCAGGTAGTATTTGCGCCCAATATGAGCGTTGGCGTTAACGTAGTGCTCAACCTCCTGCGCACCGCTGCAGCAACGCTGGGCGACGACTATGACGTCGAAATCATCGAAGCCCATCATCGCCATAAAAAAGACGCGCCCTCCGGCACAGCTCTGCGCATGGGCGAAGTGGTTGCTGATGCACTGGGCCGCGATCTCAAAGAGTGTGCAGTCTATGGCCGTGAAGGCTTCACTGGCGAGCGTACCCGCAAGGAAATCGGTTTCGAAACCATCCGCGCAGGTGACGTAGTGGGCGATCACACAGTCCTGTTCGCCACCGAAGGTGAGCGCATTGAAATTACTCACAAGGCAAGCAGCCGGATGACCTTCGCAAAAGGCGCAATGCGAGCAGCTCTGTGGCTGAAAGACAAGCCTGCTGGCTTGTACGACATGCAGGATGTTTTGAGCTTGAAGTGAGCATTCTTTCCGAGGAGTTCTGACGACTTGCTCTGAGGCAGGGGCTTGGGATCTTTGCTCCGGGAATGTCGTAGGCCAGGGACGGCCGGAGACAAGCGCACATGGATGTGCTCGTAGCGGTTCCCGGAGCAAAGATCCCAAGTGCCGGCCGGTGTTTCAGCCGTACTCTAAAGCAGGGCGATTTTGCATGGACACAAAACCGCAAATTTCATACAATAAGGCGGTTTAACTGCACCAAGCGTAGGCTTCGAAAAGCCCAAGGGACCAAAAAGTCCCCGGATAACAATAAGCGGGACGGAGTTTTTACTCCCTCTCGCTTTTTTGCGACCTGAATTTGCGCTTGCGTTCCTGCACGTGACGAAACGAAACGCCACTCGATGAGGATACAAGCCTTGAGCACACCCGCAATCCTTGCACTCGCAGACGGAAGCCTGTTTTACGGCACCGCCATTGGCGCTGACGGCGAAACCAGCGGCGAAGTGGTGTTCAACACCGCGATGACCGGCTACCAGGAAATACTGACCGATCCGTCCTATGCCCGCCAACTCGTTACCCTGACATACCCGCACATCGGCAACACAGGCGTAAACGAAGAAGACGTAGAATCAGACCGTATACAGGCTGCCGGCCTGATTATCCGCGACCTGCCACTGGTTGCCAGCAACTGGCGCAGCACCGGATCGCTCGACGAATACCTGCGAAGCAACAACATTGTCGGAATAGCCGATATAGACACCCGACGCCTAACGCGCATCCTCCGCGACAAAGGCTCACAAAGCGGCGCCATTGTGGCTGGTGCTGACGCCACTGCCGAGCGCGCACTGGAACTCGCAAACGCGTTTCCCGGGCTCGAAGGTATGGATTTGGCAAAAGTGGTTAGCTGCGAAAAGCCGTACAAGTGGACCCAGGGAGACTGGACGCTCGGTAAAGGATACGCAGAAGGCGGCGAGACCAAGTTTAAAGTTGTGGCCTGGGATTACGGAGTTAAGTTCAACATCTTGCGCATGCTTGCCTCCCGCGGCTGCGAAGTCACTGTTGTGCCTGCCCAAACCCCTGCCTCCGAAGTGCTGGCCATGAATCCGGATGGCATCTTCCTGTCTAACGGCCCGGGCGATCCAGAGCCCTGCGATTATGCAATCAAGGCAATCCAGGAAGTGCTCGAAACCGAAATTCCGGTGTTTGGCATCTGCTTGGGGCATCAGCTTCTTGCCATTGCCAGCGGTGCGAAAAGCATGAAGATGAAGCACGGCCACCACGGTGCTAACCACCCGGTTCAGAGGATACCCAACGGCACAGTCATGATTACCAGCCAAAACCACGGTTTTGCAGTGGATGAGGCATCCTTGCCTGCGGTGTTGGAAGTTACCCACAAGTCGCTGTTTGATGGCACCTTGCAGGGTGTTCGCCGTACCGACAAACCAGCATTCAGTTTTCAGGGGCACCCCGAAGCAAGCCCGGGTCCCGGTGATGTGGCGTCATTGTTTGATGAGTTTGTCCAGCTGATGGAAGCCAGAACGGCCTGAAGCCGATTCATGGCAAAAGTGCCACACCAGACACGCGCCGCGTTTATGCGCTGCAAGAATTTAAATGTTGCTTACAGGTTTACCAAGACATGCCAAAACGGACCGATATTAAAAGCATCCTGATTCTGGGCGCAGGCCCGATTGTAATCGGGCAGGCGTGCGAATTTGACTACTCCGGAGCCCAGGCCTGTAAAGCCCTGCGTGAGGAAGGCTACCGCGTCATCCTGGTTAACTCGAACCCGGCCACCATTATGACCGACCCGGTGATGGCGGATGCCACCTACATCGAGCCGATTACATGGCAAACCGTTGCCAAGATTATTGAAAAAGAAAAGCCTGATGCAGTACTGCCAACCATGGGCGGCCAGACTGCGCTGAACTGCGCGCTGGAGCTGGAAAAGCACGGCGTGCTGGCTGAGCACGGTGTGGAAATGATCGGTGCCAATGCTGACACCATCGACAAGGCCGAGGATCGCAGCCGTTTCGATAAGGCCATGAAGGCCATTGGCCTCGAGTGCCCCCGCGCATCCATCGCACACTCCATGGAAGAAGCCTGGAAGGTTGCCGACGACATTGGCTTCCCCTGCATCATTCGCCCCTCGTTCACCATGGGCGGTTCTGGTGGCGGTATTGCCTACAACCGGGACGAGTTTGAAGAAATCTGTACCCGCGGGCTTGATCTCTCGCCCACCAACGAGCTGCTCATCGATGAGTCGCTGATTGGTTGGAAAGAGTATGAGATGGAAGTTGTGCGCGACAAGGCAGATAACTGCATAATCGTGTGCTCCATCGAGAACTTCGATGCCATGGGTGTCCACACGGGTGACTCCATCACCGTCGCACCAGCGCAGACGCTGACTGATAAAGAATATCAAATCATGCGGGACGCCTCCCTGGCTGTACTGCGTGAAATCGGCGTGGAAACCGGTGGTTCCAACGTGCAGTTTGGTATCCATCCGGACACCGGCCGCATGGTTGTGATTGAAATGAACCCAAGGGTTTCCAGGTCATCGGCGCTGGCCTCCAAAGCAACGGGTTTCCCGATTGCCAAGGTTGCTGCCAAGCTGGCCGTTGGTTACACGCTGGACGAGCTGCGCAATGAAATTACCGGTGGTATAACACCGGCATCGTTCGAGCCCAGCATCGACTATGTCGTTACCAAAATCCCCCGGTTTACATTCGAAAAATTCCCCCAGGCCGACGCCCGCCTTACCACCCAGATGAAATCTGTGGGTGAGGTCATGGCCATCGGTCGCACCTTCCAGGAATCCCTGCAGAAAGCCCTTCGTGGGCTGGAGGTCGGCTCAGACGGATTTGATGAGCGGCTCGAAGAATTTACCTCGGAAACCTCTCGTGAAACCCTCACTCGCGAACTCAGTGTTCCCGGTGCCGAGCGTATTTGGTACATCGGTGATGCGTTCCGTGCCGGGCTAACCGTGGAAGATGTATTTGAGTACACCCATGTAGACCCTTGGTATCTGGTGCAGATCGAAGATCTGATTCGAGAAGAGCAGGCGCTGAAATCAGCCGGTAAGGCCGATATTGATCACGCCACCCTGTTCCGCCTAAAGCGTAAAGGCTTCTCGGATGCCCGTTTGGCCAAGTTGCTGGGCATTACGGACGTGAGCATGCGTAAGCTGCGGCACGATCTGAATATTCGCCCCGTATACAAACGTGTTGATAGTTGTGCAGCAGAGTTTGCCTCCGATACCGCTTACATGTACTCCACCTACGAGGAAGAGTGCGAAGCAGAGCCGACTGATCGCGAAAAAATCGTGGTTATTGGTGGTGGCCCTAACCGGATTGGTCAGGGCATCGAGTTCGATTACTGTTGTGTTCACGCGGCACTGGCCATGCGGGAAGATGGCTACGAAACCATCATGATCAACTGCAACCCGGAGACGGTATCCACCGATTACGATACCTCTGACCGCTTGTACTTTGAGTCAATTACTCTGGAAGACGTGCTGGAAATTATCCACATAGAAAAGCCCAAAGGCGTGATTGTCCAGTATGGCGGGCAGACACCCCTGAAACTGGCTCGTGGCCTGGAAGCCGCCGGTGTGCCCATTATTGGTACCAGCCCGGATGCGATAGACCGCGCGGAAGATCGTGAGCGGTTCCAGCAGATGATTCAGCGCCTTGGGCTCAAGCAGCCGGAAAACGCCACCGTGCGCAGTCTTGAAGAAGGAATTGTTGCAGCCAGTAAGATTGGCTATCCGCTGGTGGTTCGCCCCTCCTACGTGTTGGGTGGTCGGGCAATGGAGATTGTTTACGGCGAGGACGAGTTGGTGCGTTACATGCGCAGCGCCGTGCTGGTTTCCAACGACAGCCCGGTTTTGCTGGACCACTTCCTGAATGCAGCCATTGAAGTCGATATCGATGCCATCTGCGACGGTACCGATGTCGTTATTGGTGGAATCATGCAGCATATTGAGCAGGCGGGTATTCACTCCGGTGACTCTGCGTGCTCCTTACCGCCATACACGCTGCCGCCGGAAGTTCAGGATGCCATGCGTGATGCGGTCAGGAAGATGGCTCTCGAGCTTGAGGTTGTCGGGTTGATGAACGTTCAGTTGGCATGGCAGGATGACGAGATCTACGTGATCGAGGTCAACCCGCGTGCTTCAAGAACGGTGCCTTTCGTATCCAAGGCTATTGGAGTGTCTCTGGCCAAGGTTGCAGCGCGTGTTATGGCGGGCATCTCACTTGCCGAGCAGGGCTTCACCAAAGAAGTCGTGCCCAGCTACTATGCGGTAAAAGAGTCTGTATTCCCGTTCAACAAGTTCCCCTCGGTTGATCCGATCCTGGGGCCCGAAATGAAGTCCACGGGTGAGGTAATGGGGCTTGGTGATAGCTTTGACGAGGCCTTTGCCAAGGCGTCGCTGGCGATTGGCGAGCGTTTGCCGTCCAGCGGAACCGTATTTATGTCGGTTCGTGATGTAGATAAGGCAGGTGCAATTCAGGTTGCCCGTGATCTGGTGGCTATTGGCTTCGAACTTGTTGCTACCACTGGAACTGCGAAAGCGCTCCGTGCTGAGGGCATCGAAGTGGAGCGGGTTAACAAGGTTGGCGAAGGGCGCCCGCATATTGTGGACGCCATCAAGAATGGCCAGGTTCAGCTCATCATTAATACTACCGAAGGTCGCAAGGCTGTGTCTGATTCGGCGCAGATTCGCCAGTCAGCTCTGCAGACCAAAGTAGCTTATACAACAACACTGGCGGGCGGCGAAGCCTTCTGTCGGGCCATCAAATTTGGCCCGGAGCGTACAGTACGCCGCCTGCAAGACCTCCACGCAGGGAAGTAAGATTATGAGTGATAGAGTGCCTATGACCAAGGCGGGCGAAGCCCGCTTACGTGAGGAGCTCCAGCAGCTGAAATCCAAGGATCGGCCGCGGGTTATTGCGGCCATTTCGGATGCTCGCGAGCACGGTGATCTCAAGGAAAATGCTGAATACCATGCTGCCCGTGAGCAACAGAGTTTCATAGAGGGCCGTATTCAGGAAATCGAAGGCAAGCTTTCTGCGGCGCAGGTAATCGACGTAACGGAAATGGAAAATACCGGCAGGGTGATCTTCGGCACCACGGTCCATCTGTTGAATATGGATACTGACGAAGAGGTGGTTTACAAAATCGTCGGTGAAGATGAGGCGGATATCAAGGAAGGCAAACTGTCGATCTCTTCGCCCATTGCGCGGGCACTGGTAGGCAAGAGCGAAGATGATGTTGTCGCCATCCGTGTGCCATCAGGTACTGTGGAGTACGAAATCGGAAAGGTTGAATACATCTGATTTTGCAGCGCTGGTAAATCCAGTCCACAAAGAAAAGCCGGCTGAGTGATATGCAGCCGGCTTTTTGTTTTATGAGTTACGGGAAAGTCAGTTCCTGAGGCGCAAGAGGTTAGACAGCTTCGGGTTTGGCTTCTTGGCTCTGCGCAGCAACACAGCAATCTTGCCAATGGTTTGCACTAGCTCAGCGCCACTGGCTTCGCACAGGGCAGTGATTGCTTCCTGGCGGGCTTCCCGATCCTGGCTCGCCACTTTGATCTTGATAAGCTCGTGGTCGTTCAGGGCGCGCTCCAGTTCTTCCTGGAGGTTTTCGGAGAGTCCCTTGTCGCCCACAATGATGACGGGTTTCAGGTTGTGGGCGATGGCCCGGTATTCCCGGCGCTGTTCCGCTGAAAGGCTCATGATGTATTCTCTTTATCGGTGCAATTAACAAAAGGTCAGCGGCATATTCGCTGGCAACGTCGTATAATCGGCGGATTGTAACAGACAACCTTGTATACAGATCACCCTGCAGGCGTTGTAATTTCCGAGATAAGGCCCACATACAAGGAACATGGGGATTTATCCGGCGTTCAGGAACGTCTTCAGGTTGATCCGCAGCTACGTTTTTCTGTGGCCGTTACGGATGGGCCGTTTCTGGTGGATAGACGTATAATTGGTGTAAGGTGTCAGTAAAGAGTAGTTCCTTCGATGGCCTGCTCTTCAATTCACAGGTGATGATCCTTGAACGATATGGCAAAAAATCTGGTTCTCTGGCTGATAATAGCCGCGGTACTGTTGATGGTGTTTCAGAACTTCTCTCCCACCACCACCGGTCAGCAAGTCAATTACTCCCAATTCGTTGAGATGGTCCAGCAGGGCCAGGTCAATAAAGTCACTATTGATGGTCTGGAAATTCAGGGCACCCGTGGCGATGGTTCCCAGTTTCAGACAATTCGCCCACAAGTGGCGGACAACAAGCTGATGGACGATCTGCTGGCGAACAAGGTGGAGGTGATCGGTAAAGAACCCGAGCGCCAGAGCCTGTGGACGCAGTTGTTGGTTGCAGCTTTCCCGATTTTGATCATTATTGCGCTGTTTGTGTTCTTCATGCGCCAGATGCAGGGCGGAGGTGGTGGCAAAGGCCCCATGTCGTTCGGCAAGAGTAAAGCGCGCCTGATGAGCGAAGATCAGATCAAAACCACGTTTGCCGATGTGGCCGGTGTGGATGAGGCCAAAGAAGATGTTAAAGAACTGGTGGATTTTCTTCGGGATCCCAGTAAGTTCCAGCGTCTTGGTGGCAGCATTCCCAAAGGCGTATTGATGGTGGGGCAGCCAGGTACAGGTAAAACCCTGCTGGCCAAGGCCATTGCCGGCGAAGCGAAGGTTCCGTTCTTCTCGATTTCCGGTTCGGACTTCGTTGAGATGTTCGTGGGTGTTGGTGCATCCCGTGTGCGGGACATGTTCGAACAGGCGAAGAAACAAAGCCCTTGCATCATCTTCATTGACGAAATTGATGCGGTCGGTCGTCACCGTGGCGCTGGCATGGGTGGTGGTCACGACGAGCGTGAGCAGACCCTTAACCAGTTGCTGGTTGAAATGGACGGCTTTGAAGGCAACGAAGGCGTTATCGTTATCGCTGCCACTAACCGCCCGGACGTTCTGGATCCGGCGCTGCTGCGCCCAGGTCGTTTCGATCGCCAGGTGGTTGTTGGTCTGCCCGACATCATTGGTCGTGAGCAAATTCTCAAGGTGCATATGAAAAAAGTGCCCCTGGATGAGAACGTTGAACCTGCGCTGATTGCTCGTGGTACTCCGGGCTTCTCAGGTGCTGATCTTGCAAACCTGGTTAACGAGGCAGCGCTCTTTGCAGCTCGCCGGAATATGCGCCTGGTATCCATGGAAGAATTTGAGCTCGCGAAAGATAAAATCATGATGGGCGCCGAGCGCAAGTCCATGGTGATGAGTGAAAAGGAAAAGCTGAATACTGCTTTCCACGAGGCGGGCCACGCGATTGTTGGCCGGTTGATGCCTGAGCATGATCCGGTTTACAAGGTGAGCATTATTCCTCGTGGTCGCGCTCTGGGTGTGACCATGTTCCTGCCCGAAGAGGACAGGTACAGCCACAGCAAGCGCTTCCTGATCAGCTCTATTTGTAGTTTGTTTGGCGGTCGTATTGCGGAAGAGTTGACGCTAGGCTTTGACGGCGTTACCACCGGTGCCTCGAATGATATTGAGCGTGCCACCAGTCTGGCGCGTAATATGGTCACTCGTTGGGGCTTGTCCGAAAAGCTCGGGCCATTGCAGTACGATACTGACAGCGAAGAGCCGTTCCTTGGTCGTTCGGCCGGCCAGGCGCAAACGGTATACTCTCCCGAAACGGCGCAGCGTATTGATGAGGAAGTCAGAAATATCATCGATTCGTGCTACGAGAAGGCGACAGAGATTCTGGTCGCTAACCGGGATAAGCTCGATGCTATGGCAGAAGCCTTGATGAAGTACGAGACCATTGATCGTCATCAGATCGATGACATTATGGAAGGTCGCACTCCGCGTCCGCCCAAAGGCTGGGATGATCGGGGTTCAGCAGGTGGTGCCAAAGCAGGCGGTTCCGACAGTGCTTCCGAATCCAGGCCGGCTGACGATGGCAAGCGGCCAGATGTAGGTCGTCCAGCGGGAGAGCATTAAGCTTCCTGGCTTCAAAGCGCTCAAGCTGATTGACGCCGCCCTGACTATGGGCGGCGTTTGTTTTTGCAAGTTGCTCTTCCCCCGGTTCAGGTATGCCAGTCCAGAAAGGTTTTTTATGGAAATGAAATTTGCCGGACGAGCGTTGGACATGTCCCGTTGTCATGTAATGGGTGTCCTTAACGTGACACCAGATTCGTTCTCCGATGGCGGTCGGTTCAATCAGTTTGATGTGGCGCTTCTGAAAGCCCGTCAGATGGTCGCTGATGGTGCAGCATTTATTGATGTGGGTGGTGAGTCAACCCGCCCTGGTGCTGCAGTTGTGTCGGTCCAGGAAGAGCTTGATCGGGTTTGTTCTGTGGTTGAGGCTATTTCCCGGGAGCTGGATGTGGTGGTTTCCGTCGACACAAGTACTCCGGCAGTCATGGCTCAGGCGGTTGAACTGGGGGCTGGGCTCATTAACGATGTACGTGCACTGCAAAGAGATGGAGCCTTGGCTGCAGCAGCAGCTGCCGATGTGCCTGTGTGCATTATGCATATTCAGGGGGAGCCGCAAACCATGCAGGAGCGCCCCGAATATCAGAACGTAATGCGAGAGGTGGGGGAGTTTTTGGTTCAGCGCGTTCACCTTGCAGCGAAGGCTGGAATTTCTGCGGAGAACATCATTCTCGATCCTGGCTTTGGGTTTGGGAAAAACCTTGAGCATAATTTGCGCCTGCTGGCTAATCTGGATCAGCTTCGGGCGCTGGGGCATCCGTTGCTGGTGGGTATGTCCCGAAAGTCCATGCTTGGCCATATTACGGGTCGGGACGTTGATGAAAGGTTGCCGGCGAGCCTCGCGGCCGCGACAATATCTGCAATGAAGGGTGCCAGTATTATTCGTGTGCACGATGTCAGGGAAACTATAGATGCCGTCAAGATCGCGACGGCCGTAAAGGAGGCAGGTTAATGGCCGGTAGAAAATATTTCGGCACGGACGGCATACGCGGCAGGGTCGGTGAGCATCCAATTACCCCTGAGTTTATGTTGCATTTGGGTTGGGCTGCCGGACAGGCATTCAAGAAAGCGGGTCAGCGCAACAGTGTGCTGATTGGCAAAGATACCCGCTTATCTGGCTATATGTTCGAATCTGCGCTCGAGGCAGGTCTGTCAGCAGCGGGAGTGGATGTGAAGCTTCTGGGGCCAATGCCCACGCCGGCCATAGCCTATCTGACTCGTACATTTCGGGCATCTGCAGGTATCGTGATCAGTGCCTCCCACAATCCCCATCACGACAACGGTATCAAGTTCTTCTCCGCTGAGGGCACCAAACTCGATGATGCTCTGGAGGCAGAAATTGAGCGTTGGCTCGAGACGCCCATTGAGGTTTGCGGTCCGGGAGAGTTGGGTAAGGCCTCAAGAATAGAGGATGCGCCGGGGCGTTACGTTGAATTCTGCAAGAGCACCGTGCCGAATGAGTTTACCCTGGATAACCTGAAGATTGTACTTGACTGCGCGCACGGCGCTACGTACCACGTAGCACCAAAGGTATTTCGCGAGCTGGGAGCCAAGGTGTTTGTTATTGGTGCGGAGCCAGACGGGCTGAACATCAATCTGAATGTTGGCTCTACACATCTGGATGCTCTCAAGCAGGCAGTTATCGATAAAGATGCTGATCTGGGAATTGCCTTCGATGGCGATGGTGACCGGGTACTTATGGTTGACCGTGACGGCTCCGAAGTTGATGGCGACGAGTTACTGTACGTCATGGCTGCCCAGAGGTTTGAAGAGGGGCGTCTCAAGGGTGGCGTGGTAGGTACGCTTATGACCAATCTTGGGGTTGAGTTGGCCCTGACAGAAATGGGAATATCATTCGAGCGTGCCAATGTCGGTGACCGCTATGTGATGGAGCGGTTGATCGCAAATGATTGGGTGCTAGGTGGCGAGGGCTCTGGGCATATGGTCATTCGGGATTGCACCAGCACCGGTGATGGTATCGTTTCGGCGCTCCAGGTGCTTTTGTCAATCTGGAAGTCTGGAAAAACGCTTGCTGAAATGCGCAAAGGCATGAGTAAGTTGCCCCAGACCATGATAAACGTGCGCGTAGAGCAGCGCTTTGATCCATTCAGTCGTGCGGATATTGTTGAGGCCGTGAAGAAAGCAGAGCTGGAGCTTGGTGATGCGGGCAGGATTTTGCTGCGGGCATCGGGGACTGAGCCCTTGATTCGAGTGATGGCGGAAGGCCGGAATGCCGGAGATATACGTCGCGTTGTGGAAAAGCTGGTGAAAGTTGTAGAAAACTCAACGCCCTGATTTTGTTGAATTCAGGCGGTTGTCTGTTATGAGGGACTGCTGTATAGTGCGCCCTCCCTTACATTCGGGAACTGTTATGCGTCGCAGGATTGTAGCCGGTAACTGGAAAATGAACGGGTCGAAAGACCTTTCGGAAAAACTGGTTGGCTATGTCCGGTCTGAGACCGGATCTCTTGATAATGGCGTGGAGGTTGTTATTATTCCTCCCGCACTATATGTCGGGGATGTGTTGAGGCTGGCGCAGGATGCTGTTTCAGTTGGCGTCCAGAATGTAGGGCAGTGGCAGGCAGGCGCCTATACCGGAGAGATTTCTTCGGAAATGGCAAAAGATGCCGGCTGTCGCTATGTGCTGGTTGGGCACTCGGAGCGGCGTCAGCTTTTCGGTGAAACTGATGAGCAGGTCGCTGAGAAGGTGTCGCTGGTTCTTGCCAGTGGTTTGACGGCCATTGTGTGTGTTGGCGAAACGCTCGAAGAGCGGGAGTCCGGGCAGGCAGAATCGGTTGTTGCTGCTCAGGTTCGTGCAGGATTGTCGTCAGTAGTTCGGGCGGCAAGTAGCGCAAGTGCATGGAAGAATATCGTAGTCGCCTACGAGCCAGTTTGGGCTATCGGTACCGGTAAGACGGCTACTGCAGAAGACGCTCAGGCTATGCATGCATCAATACGCGGCGTACTTAAAGGTATGGGCGCCCCGGGCGAAGAGATTTCATTGCTTTACGGCGGCAGTGTAAAAGCGGATAATGCAGCGGCGCTTTTTTCTGAGCCCGATATAGACGGCGGTTTAATCGGTGGCGCATCGCTGGTCGCAGAAGATTTTGTTAGTATTTGCCGGTATTTCCCGGCGGGTGCATAAAGTTAAAGGTTTGCGAGAATCGATATGGATTGGATGGAGACACTGGTAGTCGTTGTGCACGTGGTTATCGCGGTGGCACTGGTGGGTCTTGTTCTGATCCAGCAAGGCAAAGGTGCGGACGCAGGTGCAGCCTTCGGTGGCGGCGCGTCGCAAACAGTATTCGGTAGTCAGGGTAGTGGCAGTTTCCTGACCCGCATGACAACCTTGCTTGCAATCGTGTTTTTTGTAACAAGTTTTTCGTTGGCAGTATTTGCCAAGCAGCGCGCTGAGGTGGCTGGAGAAGCCGGTATTCCAACTGTTAAGGAATCCCGTCAGGCTCCGGTTCAGGATGCGGCTGGAAGCGAAACCGGGAGCGGGGAGTCTGATCTTCCCGAGCTCGAGTGAGGTTTGCCCAAGTGGTGGAACTGGTAGACACGCTATCTTGAGGGGGTAGTGGCGAAAGCTGTGCCGGTTCGAGTCCGGCCTTGGGCACCAATTGAATGAGAAAACGGCTTGGATTATCCAGGCCGTTTTTTTGAGCAGTCCTTGACCAGTCCGTTCGGCGTCTCTATACTCCGGCGGATATTGGAGTCTGACATCTTTTGTTGTTGGGCTTCTGGCAGGCCAGGTGTCTGTCAGCAGGAAGCGGTTTACCGGTTTGCTTCCTGCGAGTTCTTGCAACAAAAGGCCCCGGTTATCGGGGCTTTTTGATTAAGGGGCCTGGCGCAACAGGCCCTGGTGCGTAAAAAGGGCTGATCAACAGCCCTTTTTTTGTTTTTTGGGCCGGTAAATTTCATACGGAGACCGCCTAACTTGTCAGGCAAGCTTAAACAACTGGAAGACATTCTTCGCCCTGTGGTCGAAGGCATGGGTTACGAGTATTGGGGCATTGAGTATCGCTCCAAGGGCTATCAGTCCATGCTTCGGGTATTTATAGACGATGCCGAGAAAGGCATTGGTATCGACGATTGCGAGAAAGTCAGCCGTCAGATTAGTGGTGTTATGGATGTAGAAGACCCCATCCAGACCGAGTACACGCTTGAGGTTTCATCACCGGGAATGGATCGACCGCTGTTCCGGCCTGAGCAATATCAGGCGTTTGTGGGGCATCAAGTACAAATTCGCTTGCGCATGGCGTTTGAAGGTCGACGCAAGTTTCAAGGGCTTATAAAGGGTGTGGAAGACGACGAAGTTGTGATTGTTGTAGACGATCATGAGTATTTGTTGCCTTTTGACAGCATTGAAAAAGCCCAAATCATTCCGGTATTCGAGTGAGCTATTTGAACAACTCAGTAGATGCACAGTTTATTTTCAGGGCAGGGCAATCCAATGAGTAAAGAGATCTTGCTGGTAGTTGAGGCCGTCTCGAACGAAAAAGGCGTCGAGAAGGAAGTGATTTTCGAGGCAATCGAACTGGCACTCGCCACCGCGGCAAAAAAACGCTACGAAGATGAAGAGTCGGATGTGCGTGTTTCTATCGACCGTCGCACCGGAGAGTATGAAACTTTCCGTCGCTGGCTGATCGTTGATAACGATGCGGTGCCTGCTCTTGGCACCGAGCTGACGCTTCAGGAAGCCGAAGAAATTGATCCCGAACTGAAACCGGGCGATACCTATGAAGAAAAGGCTGAGTCGGTTGCCTTCGGTCGCATCGGGGCTCAGGCCGCGAAGCAGATTATCTTCCAGAAGGTTCGTGAAGCTGAGCGCAGCAAAATTGTCGACAGCTACCGTGACCGTGTTGGCGAGCTGGTTTCAGGTACCGTCAAAAAGGTTACTCGGGATAACGTAATTGTCGATCTTGGCGCTAATGCTGAAGCCTTGCTGCCCAGAGAACACCTGATTCCGCGTGAAACCTTCCGCATGGGCGACCGGGTTCGTTCGCTGTTGCTGGAGATCCGCACGGATCACCGCGGTCCACAGCTGATTCTTAGCCGTTCGGCTCCGCAGATGTTGGTTGAACTGTTCCGCATTGAGGTTCCCGAGATCGCCGAGGACTTGATCGAAATTCGTGGTGCTGCCCGTGATCCTGGCTCCCGCGCCAAGATTGCAGTGAAAACCAACGACCGTCGTATTGACCCTGTTGGTGCTTGTGTAGGTATGCGCGGCTCCCGTGTCCAGGCTGTTTCCAACGAACTGGGCGGTGAGCGTGTTGATATCGTTCTTTGGGACGACAACCCCGCACAGTTGGTTATTAACGCCATGTCTCCGGCAGAAGTGGCCTCCATTGTGATGGATGAAGATCGCCACACCATGGAAGTAGCTGTAGCGGCAGACAACCTGGCTCAAGCTATAGGCCGTAACGGTCAGAACGTGCGCCTGGCGACCGAGCTGACAGGCTGGACTCTTAACGTTATGACTGAAGAGGAGGCCGGTGAGCGTCAGGAGCAGGAGTACAATACTCTGGTTGAAACATTTACTGCGCATCTTGATGTGGATGAAGAATTTGCCGGCGTGCTCATTGACGAAGGCTTTACCTCTATTGAAGAGGTTGCCTATGTACCCATGGAAGAAATGCTGGCAATTGAAGGTTTTGATGAAGACACAGTCACCGAGCTGCGCCGCAGAGCCAAAGATGTCCTATTGAACCAGGCTCTGGCTAGCGAAGAGGCCCTCGACGGCGCAGAACCCTCAGAAGATCTTCTGGGCATGGATGGAATGGATCGTGGTCTGGCGTTTAAACTCGCCGGCATGGGTGTACGTACCATGGAAGATCTGGCGGAGCAGTCGGTTGATGATTTGCTCGATATCGAAGGTATGGATGAAGAGCGTGCAGGCCAGTTGATTATGGCAGCACGCGCCCCCTGGTTTGAAGACCAGGCTTAATTCGGGAGGAGACCAGTATGGCTGAAGTAACGGTAAAACAACTGGCCGAAGATGTAGGCGCTCCCGTGGATCGTTTGCTGAAACAGATCGTGGAAGCTGGCCTGAAAGCCCGCTCGGAAAACGACGCTGTATCCAGTGATGAGAGGCAGCAGCTGCTGACCTATCTGAGAAAGACCCACGGTGAAGCAGGCGCTGAGCCGAACAAGATTACTCTCAAGCGTAAGACCACTACCACGCTCAAGGCTGGTAAAGCCAAGACCGTTAATGTGGAAGTACGCAAGCGCCGCACTTATGTCAAGCGTGCGGAGCTGCAACCGGAGCCAGAAGTGGCAACGCCAGCACCAGTAGCAGAAGAGTTGCCGGAAGAGCAAAAAGTAGAGCAGTCCCAGGCAGAGCAGGCGCCAAAGGTAACTGCGCCTCAGGCCGAGACGGAAGTGCCTTCTGAGGCAGCCAAGGTGGAAGCACCGGTTGTGGACGAGCCGGCAGCAGCTGAAAAAGCTGAGCCCAAGAAAGCGGCAGAAGCTGATCCGGTGATTGCTCCGGAAGATATCCCGATGCCGCCGCCTGAGGGTGATGGTAAAGATCGCAAGCCCAAGAAGAAGAAAGAAAAAGTTCGCGAACGTGGCGACGATGCTGAAGATGGTAAGCCCAAGAAAAAGCAGGCTGGACATCGTGGGCCACGCAGTCGTCCTGCAGATGCACCGCTGGTAGTCTCGGAAGATGATGATGACACCACGCTGCGCAAACCACTGCGGGCGAAAAAGAAACCCAAAGAGAAGCGTCATGGCTTCGAGAGGCCGACCAAACCAATGGTCAGAGAAGTAGAAGTTCCCGAAGTGATTACCGTTGGCGATCTTGCCCAGCGGATGGCCGTCAAATCCGGTGATGTCATCAAAGCATTGATGGGCATGGGCGTGATGGCAACCATTAACCAACCTCTGGACCAGGAAACATCGACACTGGTTGTTGAGGAGTTGGGTCACAAGGCCAAGCCGATTAGCGATGACGCTTTTGAGCACGACGTGCTCAGCGAATTCAAAGTGGAAGGCCAGGAAAAGGCCAAGCGTGCCCCTGTTGTGAGTGTTATGGGCCACGTTGACCATGGTAAGACGTCGCTGCTGGATTACATTCGGCGTACCAAGGTCGCTTCAGGTGAATCCGGTGGCATTACGCAGCACATTGGCGCATACCACGTTGAAACCGACCACGGCATGATTTCTTTCCTGGATACCCCGGGCCACGCGGCTTTCACAGCGATGCGTGCTCGTGGAGCCCAGTGTACGGATATCGTTATCCTGGTAGTTGCATCTGATGATGGCGTTATGCCACAGACTAAAGAAGCGGTGCAGCATGCCCGCTCTGCTGGTGTGCCCATTGTTGTGGCAATCACCAAGATGGACAAAGAGCAGGCCGACCCGGATCGCGTAAAGAACGAGCTCTCTGCTATCGAAGTTATCCCGGAAGACTGGGGCGGCGACGTACAGTTCGTACCGATCTCCGCGCACACGGGCGAAGGCGTTGATACGCTTCTGGAAGCAGTTTTGCTTCAGGCCGAAATTCTTGAGCTTGAAGCCTCTCCTGACGCGCCAGCTAATGGCGTTGTTGTTGAGTCCAGTCTTGAGCGCGGTCGTGGTTCTGTAGCTACTGTATTGGTTCAGAACGGCACATTGCGCCGGGGCGATATGGTTGTAGCTGGGTCCTTCTTCGGTAAGGTCCGGGCAATGACTGATGAGGCTGGCAAGCAAGTTAAAGAAGCGGGTCCGTCTATCCCTGTTGAGATTCTGGGTTTGAACGGTACGCCTAACGCCGGTGATGAGTTCTTCGCTGTAGCTGATGAGCGCAAGGCGAAAGAGCTGGCAGAGTTCCGCCACGTACGTGAGCGCGAGCAGCGTTTGCAGCGGGCACAGGCAGCCAAGCTTGAGAACCTGTTCGAGAACATGGGTAAGGATGAAGTTAAAACCCTCAACCTGGTTCTCAAGACAGACGTGCGCGGTTCTCTGGAAGCGATTACCAAGTCGCTGCAGGATCTGGGTAACGAAGAAGTTCAGGTGAAAATTGTGTCGTCTGGCGTTGGTGGTATTGCTGAGACAGATGTAAGCCTGGCTATGGCAACCAATGCCGTAATTTTCGGCTTCAACGTGCGTGCTGATACATCAGCCAAGCGCCTGGTTGAACAGGAAGGTCTGGATCTGCGCTACTACAGCATCATTTACAACTTGCTGGACGATGTTAAAGGCGCGTTGACAGGTATGTTGGCACCGGAATTCCGCGAAGATATTGTTGGCATTGCCGATGTTCGCGACGTGTTCCGTTCACCAAAGTTTGGTCAGGTAGCTGGCTGCATGGTGACCGAGGGCAACGTATACCGGAACAAGCCGATTCGTGTGCTGCGTGACAACGTGGTTATCTTTGAAGGTGAGCTGGAATCCCTGCGCCGCTTCAAGGACGACGTACCCGAAGTCCGTAACGGCATGGAATGTGGTATCGGTGTTAAGGGATACGATGTGAAGGTCGGTGACCAGATCGAAGTCTTTGATCGTATCAGGGTCGAGCGTAAGCTCGAATCCACGGGGGCCTAATGGCTAGAGAGTTCAGTCGTATTGATCGCATTGGCGATCAGATGCAGCGTGAGCTTGCCCTGCTGATTCAGCGTGAGGTCAAGGATCCGCGGTTAGGCATGGTAACGGTGAATGCGGTCAAGGTCAGTCGTGACCTTGGCTACGCCGATATCTATGTCTCCCTGTTGACTACCGAGGAGCTCACTGCTGAGTCTCCCGAGGTCGTGGATTCGATTTCCGTACTGAACAGAGCGGCGGGGTTCCTGCGTGGGCAAGTGGGAAGAGCCATGAAACTGCGGGTTATACCGCAACTTCGCTTCCACTTTGATGCGCTTCAAGGCTACAGCCGCAGAATGGACAACCTGATTCGCGAGGCGGTTGGCGACAAGCCAGCCGTTACGCTGAATGAAGAAAGTCAGGACGACAGTCAGAGTGATCCGGAGTCAAACGCTTGAGCCGCAGACGCAAAGGCCGTGAAGTTAATGGCATTCTGGTAATCGATAAGCCGTTGGGTATTACCTCCAACGGCATTTTGCAGCAGGTAAAGCGCCTTTACGGTGCTGCCAAGGCTGGCCATACCGGTGCTCTCGACCCGCTTGCAACTGGCGTGCTTCCCCTGTGTTTCGGCGAAGCGACAAAGTTCTCCCAAATGATGCTGGACAGCGATAAAGCCTACATCGCTACCGCGCGGCTCGGTGAGCGTACCGAAACCGGTGACAGTGAAGGCGCTGTGGTTGCTACCAAACCAGTACCTGAAAATCTTACACCGGAAGTGCTTGAGCCGGTGCTTGAACAGTTCCGTGGTGATATCCAGCAAGTCCCTTCCATGTATTCCGCGCTCAAGCACAATGGACGTCCGCTCTATGAATATGCCCGCGAAGGCATCGAAATTGAGCGCCCGGCACGCCCGGTAACCATTTACGAACTTGAGCTTCTGGCTGTGCGCGAAAATGAGCTGGATATTGCGGTTAAATGCACCAAGGGTACGTACATTCGCTCACTCGTTGAAGATATCGGCGAGGCCTTGGGTTGCGGGGCTCATGTGATTGAGCTGAGGCGCACTCTGGCTGCCGGGTTTACCCTGGCGGATGTGCATGCAGTGCCTGATCTTGAGGCTATGCGAGAGCGTGATGAAAGTCTGGATGGCCTTCTGGTTGCACC
Organism: Marinobacter sp. 1-3A; assembly: GCF_016597775.1. Taxonomy (NCBI): domain Bacteria; kingdom Pseudomonadati; phylum Pseudomonadota; class Gammaproteobacteria; order Pseudomonadales; family Marinobacteraceae; genus Marinobacter; species Marinobacter sp. 1-3A. The sequence goes on along the minus strand of NZ_VCGZ01000006.1, from coordinate 204,867 downwards.
GGATGCAGCACTTTCGATGTTCCCGGAGCACCGCCTGTCGGGGCAGCCTTTGGTGTCGATATTGAATGGACAACCGGTTAGAATACTGGGCCAGGCTTATGACGGCTTCGTTCGCATTTATGGCAACGAAGGTTTTGTCGGGCTGGCAGAAGCATTGCCGGAAGGCGAGGAGACCAAACTGGTTCCACGTCGGCTGGTGAGTGACAGCGGCAAGCGTTAAGCGCGCCGCTGTTTAGCCGGGCTGTAGAGATGCGCGGTTCGGCCGGATTAGACAGCATCGCAAACATTGAGGTGAGTTATGGCATTGTCTGCCAATGAGAAAGCACAGATCGTTAAAGATTATCAGCAAGCTGAAGGTGATACAGGTTCCCCGGAAGTGCAAGTTGCACTGCTGAGCGCCAACATCAACAAGCTGCAGGATCACTTCAAGGTTAACAAGCAGGATCACCACTCCCGCCGCGGCCTTATTCGGATGGTAAACCAGCGTCGTAAGCTGCTGGACTACCTTCGTAAGAAGAACGGCGATCGTTACCTGGAGCTGATCAAGCGCCTGGGTCTGCGTCGCTAAATCCGGTCTTACGACCTGACGGCTGCTCCGGCATTGTTCCGGAAGTAGCCACCAGCCGGCGGGTTCCTCAGGGGGCCTGCCGGTTGTGCTTTTCATCACTGCATTGAGTAATTTGGTGAAACTGGGCTTTTCTGTCGTATTGGAAAGCTGAATTAGATAGCAGGTTGTTGAAAGCCCGGGCGGTACGCGATGTCAGCGTGCCGACTATCCAGCCGGGGTTTTACAACAGCCTGTTAGCTTTCAGGCAGAGTGTCTTCAGAATCACACTTCAATCATTCTGAACAGATAACGCAGGAGTTCGTTGTGGATCTGCAACCGCGTAAGAAATCATTTGAACTGGGTGGCGAAACCGTCACTCTGGAAACGGGCCGTATTGCTCGTCAAGCTACAGGTTCCGTTCTGGTCACCATTGGTGATATTTCGGTTCTGGGTACTGTTGTTGGCGCCAAAGAAGCCAAGCCGGGTCAGCCATTCTTCCCGCTGACTGTTAACTATTTTGAAAAAACCTACGCTGTGGGCAAAATCCCCGGCGGTTTCTTCAAGCGTGAAGGACGTCCTTCCGAGAAAGAAACTCTGACGTCCCGTCTGATCGACCGTCCGATTCGTCCGCTGTTCCCGAGCGGGTACATGAACGAAACCCAGGTCATCTGTACGGTAATGTCGTCCAGCAAGAAGCAGGATCCGGATATTGCTGCCATGCTGGCTGCTTCAGCCGCTCTGGCTATCTCCGGTATTCCTTTTGACGGCCCTATTGGTGCTTGTCGCGTTGGTTACACCAACGAAAGAGGTTACTTCGTAAACCCAAGCTTTGAAGAGCTGGAAAGCTCACTGCTGGATATGGTTGTGGCCGGTACGGACGAAGCCGTACTTATGGTTGAGTCTGAGGCAAAAGGCCTGACCGAAGACCAGATGCTTGGCGGCGTGCTTTATGCTCACCAGGAAATGCAGGCAGCCGTTACTGCAATCAAGGAATTCGCAGCCGAAAATGGCAAGCCCCGTTGGGATTGGCAGCCAGCTGCTGAAAACACTGAACTACTGGGCGCGATCAAAGCCGAGTTTGCCGGTGCGATCGAAGAAGCCTACGGAATTCGCGACAAGATGGCTCGTTACGAGCGTCTTGGCGAAATCAAAGCCGCTGCGGTTGAAAAGCTTGCCGGCGAAGAGGAAGGCGAGCCTTCTGCGGAAGATGTTAAGAAGAACTTCGGTAAGATCGAGAAGGCAGTTGTTCGTCAGCAGGTTATCGACGGTAAGCCCCGTATCGATGGCCGTGACAACAAGACAGTTCGTCCGATCGAAATCGAAGTGGGCATTCTGCCAAGCGTTCACGGTTCTGCACTGTTTACCCGTGGTGAAACTCAGGCAATCGTTACGACGACTCTGGGTACTTCCCGCGACGTGCAAACTATCGATGCACTCGAAGGCGAGCGTAAGGATCCGTTCCTGTTCCATTACAACTTCCCTCCGTACTCGGTAGGTGAAGCGGGCCGTGTTGGCACCCCAGGTCGTCGTGAAGTTGGCCACGGGCGTCTTGCCAAGCGCGGTGTGATGGCTGTTATGCCGACTTTGGAAGAATTCCCGTATGCCGTTCGTTCGGTGTCCGAGATTACTGAGTCCAACGGCTCCAGCTCTATGGCGTCTGTTTGTGGTTCAAGCTTGGCGTTGATGGATGCTGGTGTTCCGCTGAAGGCAGCAGTTGCCGGTATCGCCATGGGTCTGGTCAAGGAAGGCGACAAGTTTGCCATCCTGACCGACATTCTGGGTGATGAGGATCACCTGGGTGATATGGACTTCAAGGTTGCCGGTACCAAAGACGGTATTACTGCACTGCAGATGGACATCAAGATCCAGGGTATTACTGACGAAATCATGGAACTTGCTCTTGAGCAGGCTTATGGCGCGCGTCAGCACATTCTGGGTGAGATGAACAAGGTTATCTCTGAGTCGCGTACCGAGCTTTCTCCGCGCGCTCCAAGCATCACTGCGATCAAGATCAACCCTGAGAAGATTCGTGACGTTATCGGTAAGGGCGGCTCCATGATCCGTTCTATCTGTGACGAAACTGGCGCTTCCATTGATCTGGACGACGACGGTAACGTGAAGATTTACGCAGATAACCAGGAAGCGGCTCAGGCGGCGGTTAACCGGGTTAAGGAAATTACTGCTGAGATTGAGGTTGGTGCTATCTACAAGGGCCGCGTTGAGCGCATTGTGGACTTTGGTGCCTTTGTTAACATTCTGCCTGGCAAGGATGGTCTGGTGCACATTTCCCAGATCTCCGAGCGCCGGATTGAGAACGTGACTGACGAGCTGAGTGAAGGTCAGGAAGTTCTGGTCAAGGTTCTGGATGTTGATAACCGAGGCCGTGTGAAGCTGTCCATGAAGGAAGTGAAAGAAGGCGAGCAGCCGACTGACTTTTCTGACTGATAGTTAGCAGCTAATAAAAACCCGCCTTTCCTATGGATTGGCGGGTTTTTTGTTTTCCGGGCTTTAGTGTGGAGAAGGCAGGGTGTTGGGGAGGGCTTTTCAAAACACGCTGTGAATACTTCCCTGTACGCTTGGCTACGCCATCCATGGCTCCGCACAGTTTTGAAAAGCCCTCCCCAACACCCTGCCGCCTGCGAAATTACTCCTTCTTCAAAAACTCCAGTACGGATTCCTTATAAGCAGGAATTATGAACGTAGCCGTATGAGGAGTATCTGTTGGCAGGAATTGCTTTGGTTCGCCAGCAGCTTCATAAAGCGCCTGCCCGTGATGGAAAGGGATGATGCCGTCGCGCACGCTGTGGATGATCATAATCGGGGTGGGGCTAATATTGGCGATAAGGTCTACGCCTTCGTATTCGTCCGGGATGGTCCAGCTCAGGGGGACCTGGAAGGCCCAGGTTAGCCAGAAGTCTGAGAGCTTTTCTCTCGCAATGCCACGGAAGCCGGAGAAGGTGCCGTCGAGGATGACGCCGTTGAGTTCCGGGGTTTCGTTTCTTTGTACCCATTCGCTGGCGAGAGTTAGCCCTAAGGCGCCGCCCAGGCTTTGGCCCAGGAGGAAGATGGGGGTGTTTTTGGTTTCAGGCTTTGTGGCTAGCCAGCGCAGGCCGGTTTCGGAATCGTGCAGGGCGCCTTCTATGTCGGGCGCGCCTGTTGAGTTACCGTAGCCCCGGTAGTCTATGGCGAATACGTTGTAGCCTTCGGCTGGCAGCCAAGCCACGTTGAGCAGGTGGCTGCTGATGTTTTGGGCGTTGCCATGGAGGAAGTATACGGTGCCTTGTACTTCGCCCTTTGCGGGTAACCACCAGCCGTGGAGGGTTTCACCGTCTGCGGTGTTGAGGTGGATGTTTTCGTAGGAAAGATTCAGGCGATCGGGGGTTATGTAGGTGTTCTTGTCCGGAAAGAAGAACAGGCTGCTGCAGCCGCCCTGCATAAGTACTGCGGCTGAGACGAAAAGCGCCAGCAGGGGCGCTTTCAGCGAGCGTGTTTTCAGAAGTAAACGTGGAGTCCGGCGTGCCATGCGCTCTGGTACCTGTCGTAGTGATCTTCTCTGGTAAATTCGGCGAAGAGGCTGAATTCGCGGCCGAAGTGCCAGTCGCCTTTGGCGTAAAGTTGATCTTGCCGGTGTTGACTGCTGACGATCCAGGCCTTGGTTTTTGCACCGGCCAGCAGGCTGAATTGGTTGTTCTGGTGCAACAGGCCGATGTCAGCGCCGGGTGCCGCATCGTAGCCGCGACGAAGGTCGTCATCGATTTCCACATCTGCAGTAAAAACGGCGAAGGCCTGCGTTTGCTGGCCCAAGCGCCAGCTCCCACCTGCACCACCTTCCAGGTAGGGCGTCAGAACCCGTTTGTAGCCGGTATCGGTACGACGACCACCAAAGCCCACCTGCCAGGATAAAGGTGAGAAAAACGCATCTCTCGGGCTCAGGGAGCGGATTTCAACGCCAGTAAGCTGCTCTAGCTGAAGTTCGTCGTTGTTTGTGTAGTAGCGAGCATCCAGGCGCAGGAATTGTAACTGTGCCCCACTGCGATAGCCGGCCGGTGGGTCAAGAACGTCGTGGTAGGCCGGTCGGAATGTGAGCTGGGTAAACTCACGATGGTCCAACTGGCCGGCTCCCAGGCTTATGCGGAAAGTGTCATGTCCCTGATCGTCACGCACCTGAGGTTCTGGTGGTTCATCAAGGGAAACTACACCGTGAATTTTGCTGCGCTCGCGTAGAAGGTTGTGGGATAGAGGAGCAGCGACCTCTCTAGGCCAGCTATCCGCCTCAGTTTGATAGCGCACGTAATCGTAGGTGGCGTCTAGCAGGTGCGCCCGTTCTTGAGCTGGCAGGGCAAGTACTTCGTCGCTGTCTGGCTCCACATAGCCATTTGCGATGGCTGCTGCAAGAGTCTGCTGTGGTTTGGGTAGCGCATCCAGGCTGTGGGCTACAGCCGTGGCGGCAGACGCACGGTAGTGCACCTTCTCAACCAGATCTTTATCGACCACCCAGCGCACGGTGTCAGAAGGAATGGCGTGAGTGCTGACTTCGCCCAGGAGGTTGGTGCCAGGGCGCGCGATGTCGATGAGTGCCAGCAGCCGGTAGGCGCAGTTTTCATCGAAAAAGTAGTAATCAAAATTCCGGTCCCGGATTTCCCAGGCGTGAGCCAGCATGAAGTCTACTTCCTGCTGATTCAGGTTGAGTTTGTATTCCCAAAGATCCCGGTGCTCTATATCCGAGTAGAGCCGGATTTTTTCGTAATAAGGCTGAATGGTTGTAATGCCGGGGTAACCACCAAAGATTCCACGATAGGCGAACAGCAATTCGCTGTCGTGGGCAGCGGCATCAGCCGCATAAGAGATCGTATTGGCGAGCAGCAGGTTGGTTTGCTCGTCTTCCTGGGGTGGGTCCAGTCGCAGAAATGTGTGCCCGAACATTGATGAAGGGCTGTTCAGATATGAGGCAGCAAAAACCAGCGTAACGCTTTCAGTATTCAGCGTTTCCGTCCATTTCTGATAACCCGGGCACGCTGCTGCCGTTGCCGGTAGCTCCAGACGTTCACGAAGCCAGGCATCCCGCGCAGGAAAACGGCATCGGGCATGATTATCGCCGCTGCCAGTTTGTTGTATTGCTGCCAGTGTCGCCTCCAGTTCTGCCTTGGGGGAGGTTTTGCCATCCTCGCTCAGAAAAAAGTCCGGGTCGTCGGCTTGGCTGGTATGGCCATTCCCGAGCAGGTCGGGCTGATAATGAATGAGTGTGAGCCAGGCCGGATCCAGATGGAGCGGGTCTTTGGTGGCCTGAGTCTGAGCCTGTAAAGGCAGACTGACGATGAGCCAAAAAATAACTGGCCCAATGCGAAGCGAGTTGCCCATGCGAATTGAGAATTCCGGTCTGTAAAAGTGAAGGGGGAGTACGCTCGCCATCCTTGGCGTTCAGATATCCTTATCCTTTAGCTGTCAGGCTGTTACGTATTTGCTCAGTGATTTGTTTTTCTCTAGCAGAGCAACAATGTTGCTAACGGCTTCACCGGAGGTGGTTTCGGAGTTGGGGAAAATTATGTTGAAGTTGCGAGAAAGTAGTTTGTAAAACTCGCTTCTATCTTCCGGGGTAACAGCCAGTGCAGCCGCCATGGCCTCGAGGTTTTCACCTTCGCCGCGTGAGATGTCAGCAGCAATCGCCGCACCGCGAGCATCCATTAGCATTGCCATGGACTGAACGCTTTCATTCGTGTGACAACCAACAATACCAAAGGTCATGCTAACTGTTTGCGAAGCTATACCGTTAGTGGTCGCTGCCAGCACATGGGGGGCGATACCGGACTGTCCCTTCCAGATCATGGCGCCAACGCCGCAGCCGGGTTGGGCAAAGGCCATGGAAGAGGCACCCAGAAGAATTGCACCTGCAATCAGTTTTTTCATTATTTGCTCCTAGTTCTATATTGTTCGCGGTTTCGTAGCTCACACTAGCCATTTGTGCTCTCAATGTGGACATGACCCTGAATGGGTTTGTTTGTTGAGACAAGACGGCCGTGGATCTGAGTATAGTTCAATATGAGGAGTTGACAGGCTGGTTGATCATTAAGTTTTTAAGTCATTGAGATGCATGCAAATGATCAGCTGTCAATATTTCACGGCTGAGCAAGAGACGCTCTATATTATCTCTATTGTTATGAGGCGATTCCTTCCGTATAGTTACGGCCGGCCATGAAGGCCTAGCAACAAAACACGGAGACAATTTTTTGAAAAAAATTCTAATTGCATCATCACTGGTAATGGCAGGCGCGTTGTCTGGCTGTAGCTCAATGAATGTTAGCTCTAACTCTATGCCGATCACTGCTCCTCTGCAGACCGACATTAAAGCTGACGTAGAAGTTGGTGAGAAAATCACAGGCAAAGCTTCTGTAACGAAGATCCTGTTCTTCACTATCGGTAGTGATAAGCAGTTTGCTGACGGCGTTTCTTACGGCGGTTCTAGCGGCGGCATGGGCCTGCCTTTTGGCGACCCTGTTTCAAAAGCTAAGTCTGCAGCAGCCTACAAGGCTGTCACAGCTTCTGGCGCAGACATTATTGTAGCTCCGCGCTATACCGTTGAAACTGAAGACTTCTTGGTTTTCGGTACTATCAACGTAACAGTTGAAGGCTACAAAGGCACTATCAAAAGCATCAAGTGATGCCTTTTTGAATTGCTGAACACAAAAAAGCCGGAGTACGCCACAGTACTCCGGCTTTTTTGTGTTCAGTGAATGCTTTACTCGCCGTAAACGATAGTGCAGCGCTGACCAAACAGGATAAAGTTATTAACGCGCTGCTCTACCACTTCCACTTTTGAAATGCCCCCATTCTTTGCAGCATCTACAACAGACGAGTAGCCAAAGGGTCCAAAGAGAAGGACTGATGTTTCGCAGGCTTTGCCAGTCTTGAATTCTTTCTGGAAATCAACTTGATTGAGGTCAGTCGAGTTTCCCGAGTTCATGGCTACAGCAGAGCAGCCACTTAGGCCCAACGCAAGTGCTGTTGCGATAAATACTTTTTTCATGCTTTCTTCCCTTACGTCCAAGAGGTTGAATTATAGAGGCCAAGTTTGGGCCGCAAAAATATTAACATTCTTTAAGAGTTCTGGGTGTTAAAGACTGTAACAGCCGCCGCTCAGCCACCCAAGTAGGCGTTCTGCACATCCGGATTGGCCAGCAGGTTTTTACCGGTATCGTGCAGGCGTATTTTTCCCGTCTCCAGCACATAACCCCGGTCGGCGAGGTTCAGCGCCTGGTGAGCGTTCTGCTCCACCAGGAACACCGTAATGCCTTCGTCCCGCAGGTGGCCGATGATCTCGAAGATCTGTTTGATGATCAGTGGCGCCAGCCCGAGTGAGGGTTCGTCCAGGATGATCATGTGGGGGCTGCTCATCAGTGCCCGGCCTATGGCCAGCATCTGCTGCTCGCCACCAGACATGGTGCCCGCGCGTTGATTCTCACGTTCTTTCAGGCGAGGGAAGAGCTCGTATACATGGGCCTGGCTTTTGCGAATCTCGGATTTGCTGGTGAAGAACCCGCCCATGTGCAGGTTCTCTTCAACCGTCAGGCCAGAGAATATACGCCGACCTTCAGGCACTATTGCCAACCCGGAGCGCATGATCTGCGCGGTAGGAAGATTGGTGATATCCCGGCCTTCCAGAATGATGCGGCCAGAACTGGCCTGAGGCATTCCGCATACTGTCATCAGCAGCGTTGTTTTCCCAGCGCCGTTGGCCCCGATTAACGAGACAATTTCCCCTTTGTTTACCTCAACAGATACCCCATGCAGGGCCTCAATCTTGCCGTAGTGGGTGTGGACATCTTCTAGTACAAGCATGCTCATAGTCAGGCCTCGCCCAGGTAGGCTTTGATCACGTCGTCGTTGTGGCGGATTTCTTCCGGGGTGCCGCTGGCCAGGGGTTTGCCCTGGTTGATGACGTTAATCCGGTCGGAAATATCCATTACCAGGCTCATGTCGTGCTCAATCAGCACCACGGAAACGTTGTAGTCCTCTTTCAGGCTCACAATCAGCTGGTTGAGTTCTTTGGTTTCCGCCGGGTTCAGGCCAGCCGCGGGCTCGTCGAGCATTAGCAGTTTGGGCTCGGTGACCATGCAGCGAGCAATTTCAAGCCGCCGCTGCTGGCCGTAAGCCAGATTGCCTGCATCCCGGTTGGCGAGATCCAGAAGGCCAACACGCTCCAGCCAATAGGCTGCGCGATCCAGCGCTTTCTGTTCCCGTTCCTTGTAATTGGGCGTGCCCAGCAGGCCGGCAATCATGTTGGTGTTAAGGTGGCGGTGCTGGGCTACAAGCAGGTTCTCCACAACGGTCATCTGAGTGAACAGGCGCACGTGCTGAAAGGTTCGCACCATACCCAGCCGGGAAATCTTGTAGTCCGGTATACCCTGTATCTCTTTGCCTTCAAAAATGACTTTGCCGCCCGTGGGTTTGTAAAACCCGCTCAGGCAGTTGAATACGGTGGTTTTTCCGGCGCCGTTAGGGCCGATGATGGAAACGATTTCCCGTTCCTGCACGTCCAGTGAAACGCCGTCAACTGCCAGCAGGCCGCCAAAACGCATGGACAGATTTTGTACTTCAAGCATCGTCTGTCACCCCTGCTTGTTCAGTGTGATTTGGACACGGCGCACAGGCAGCAAGCCTTGTGGTCGCCACACCATCATCAGCACCATGGCAGCGCCGAAAATAAGCATGCGGTACTCGGAAAACTCTCGTGCCAGTTCCGGCAGGATGGTTACCGCAATAGCCGCCAATATAACGCCAAGCTGAGAGCCCATGCCGCCCAGAACCACGATTGCCAGGATGATGGCGGATTCAAGGAACACGAAAGATTCGGGGCTGATAAACCCCTGCTTGGAGGCAAATACAGTGCCCGCAAACCCGGCAAAGAAAGCGCCAATGGTGAAGGCAGATAGCTTGACCGCGGTCCGGCTAAGGCCAAGGGAGCGAGCTGCGATTTCGTCTTCCCGCAAGGCTTCCCAGGCCCGGCCAACTGGCATCCGCATGAAGCGTCGGATGATCAGCGCCGTAATAACCGCAAGCACCAGAGCAATCAGATACAGGAAGATAACTTTGTGCTCGCCGCTATAAGCAATGCCAAAGGTTTCGTGGAAGGAGGTGTTGCCTTCTTCCTTCACGCGACGGCCGAACTCCATGCCAAACAGGGTGGGCTCGGGAATGCCGCCAATGCCATTGGGGCCGCCGGTCAGAGTTGTCCAGTTGTTGAGCAGGATGCGGATGATCTCGCCAAAGCCCAGGGTGACGATCGCCAGATAATCCCCCCTCAGCCGTAATACCGGGAAGCCCAGAATCATTCCGGTCAAACCGGCCAGCAAGGCCCCGATAGGCAAGGCCATCCAGAACGAAATGCCAGTGTACTGGGACAGCAGGGCGAAGGTGTAAGCACCAACTGCATAGAATGCCACGTACCCGAGATCCAGCAGGCCCGCGAGGCCTACGACTACGTTAAGGCCCAGAGCCAGCATGATATAGATCAGTACCAGCGTTGCCAGATCCACCGAGCCCCGTGACACAAGGAACGGCCAGAACAGTGCAAACACCACGATACCTGTCAGTAACCAGGATTCGAGCTTTACCCGTTTGTTCTGTTCCATTGGCTCTCTGCCGGCCAAGGGGTTGAGGTTGGGTAGCTTGCCCAGCGCGCCCATGAATGTATCGCGGAAGATCTGGAACACAAACACGGCAACCGCAGCCAGCACTATGGCGACATAGGTTGAGGTTTTTGCGCCGGAGAGCGTGATGTTGACGCCCTTGGCTTCGAGGCTAAGGCCAAGAATAGGGAAAGAAATGATTAGTGTGACAATCGCGCAGAACAGGGCGTGTCTTATGTTGTTAGCAGCCATCAGATCTTCTCAACCTCCGGTTTGCCGAGCAGGCCCGTGGGTTTGAACAGCAGTATGAGAATGAGCAGGCCGAAGGAGACCACGTCTTTATACTCACCGCTGAGATAGCCAGATGTCATGCTTTCCGAGACCCCGAGAATCAGGCCGCCAAGCATGGCGCCGGGAATGCTGCCGATACCTCCAAGTACTGCCGCGGTAAAGGCTTTGAGCCCCGCGATAAAGCCGAATAATGGATCAACCGAGCCGTAGTACATGCCAAGGAGCAGGCCGGCAACTGCTGCCAGTGCTGCGCCGATGATAAAGGTGGCGGAAATGATGCGGTTGGTGTCTATGCCCAGCAGGCTGGCCATGCCGATATCCTGGGAAACAGCCCGGCAGGCTCTGCCTGTGCGGGAGCGGGAAATAAAGAGCGACAGTGCGGTCATACAAATCAATGTGGTAATAAAGATGGTGATTTGCATATAGGAGAGCGACATCTCGAATGCACCATCAGCGCTGAAGTTGAACCCGCCTTCTATGAGCGCAGGAAAGCCGATGTTGCGGGAGCCCTGAGCCAGGTGAACATAGTTTTGCAAAAAGATGGACATGCCGATTGCAGAGATCAATGGGATCAGGCGGTGACGGCCGCGAACTGGCCGATAGGCGACTCGTTCTACTGCCCAGCCCATGGAACTGGAGACGAGCATGGCACACAGAAGTGCAACGATAAGAATCAGTGGTAGCCAGGCAAGGCCGAGCGCTGTCAGGCCGGTAATGGCGATGAGCGCGGTGTAGGCGCCGATCATGTAGATCTCACCATGGGCAAAGTTGATCATGCCAATGATGCCGTAAACCATCGTGTAGCCGATGGCGATCAGGGCATAGGCACTCCCGATCGTAAGCCCGTTAATGAGCTGCTGAGAGAAATAAAGGAGGTCTTGCATTATTGTTTGACTCCGGAGGCCCGCTCCCTCCGCTGTATCAGCCTGGCGCAGGATAACTGCGCCAGAAATGAGACAGAATTAACGGGAGCCTAGAAAAACACCTTCTCCCGGATCGCGGTGAGAAGGTGCTCTTTTGATTACCGTTTAGTAACGATCTGGCTTAGTTTACCGGAGTTTTGCTGCCATCTGAATGCCATTCGTACACAACAAACTCGAATGACTTCATATCGCCGGCTTTGTCGTACTGCACTGTGCCGATTGGCGTTTCAAAGCTGCCACTGCGAAGTGCTGCTGCCACGTCGAATGCATCCGTGGATTTCGCTGCTTCAATGCCTTGGGCGACCAACTGGACAGCGGCGTAAGATGTCAGCACAAACGGGCCTGATGGATCTTCACCTTTGGCTTCGAATGCTTTAACCAGTTCCTTGTTCTCGGCCTTTTCATCAAAGCTGGGTGGCAGAGTTACCAGAAGGCCTTCTGCGGCTTCGCCGGCAATAGTGTTGATGTCTTTGTTGCCAACGCCTTCAGGACCCATGAACTTGGCTTTCAGGTCTGCCTGGCGCGCCTGGCGCAGAATCAGGCCCAGTTCAGGGTGATAGCCGCCAAAGTAAACGTAGTCCACGTCGGCTTGCTTGAGCTTTGTCACCAGAGAAGAGAAGTCTTTGTCACCGGCGGTGACACCTTCAAACATGGCGATTTCGACGCCTTTGTCTTTCAGAGTGTCGCGAACGGCGGTGGCGATACCTTCACCGTACTGCTGCTTGTCGTGAACGACAGCAACGCGCTTGGGGTTCTGGCTGGCGATGTAGTTGCCGGCAACCGGGCCTTGCATGCTATCGAGGCCGATGGTGCGGAACACCAGTTCATAACCACGCTCGGTGATTTCCGGGCTGGTTGATGCAGGAGTGATCATCAGAATGCCTTCGTCTTCATAAATGTCAGACGCAGGCTGGGTTGAACTTGAGCAGAGGTGGCCAATGACATACTTGACGCCATCATTTACCAACCGGTTCGCAACAGTAACGGCCTGTTTGGGGTCGCAAACGTCGTCGTACTCTACAGCGACGAGCTTCTCGCCCATTACACCACCGGCTGCGTTGATCTGTGCAATGGCCATACGGGCGCCGGAGAACTGCATGTCGCCATACTGGGCAACCGGGCCGGTCATTGGGCCAGCGATACCAATCTGGATGTCTGCAGCTGCGTAGCCTGCGCCCATGAGTGCAACGGAAGTGCTAACGGCGGTTACGAGTTTTTTTAGTGAAGTTGTCATTGAGTCTGTCCTGTTAGGTTCAGGGTTATTCTTATGTTCTCAGATAGCTAAACAAACACTACACATCCTGCCTTGTCAAGCTAGCCCGAGGCTTCTGCGATCATTTAACATTTTCCAGTTAAAGTCCCGGTGATGTAGAGATGATCTGTGAGTGCCAGTGTGCGGAAGCTTTCGTTGTCGCGCAACTGTTCAAAGCTCACATTAAAAAAGTATTGCGTGCAGTGGGGAAAAAAGGAAGCAGGCGCGTGTATTTGCTTGCATTCAGGGGTACGAAAACCTCTAATAGTTAGTGGTGTAAGCAATGGCCGGTAGGCCTTATTGGAGCAGTAATACAGTGCAGAATTATGAACATGTTCTGGTGGCACTCCGACGTGTTATCCGGGCAACAGATCTTCATTCCAAGCGACTCAGCAAGAATGCGGGGCTTACCGGGCCGCAACTCCTGATTATGCGGACCATCCGGGATCTGGGTGAAGTCACGATTGGCACCATTGCCGACAAGGTGAGCCTGAGCCAGGCAACCGTCACTACCATTCTTGATCGCCTGGAGCATCGGCAACTGGTTTACCGTGTTCGCAGTACGCAAGACAAACGCAAGGTTCATGCGCATCTGACGGAGAGTGGTGCCGACATACTTTCTCGCGCGCCCAACCCCTTGCAAGAAGACTTCATCAAGAAATTCCAGAGCCTTCATGAATGGGAGCAGAACATGATTCTGGCCTCCCTTCAGCGAGTCGCCAACATGATGGATGCCGACGACATTGATGCTTCACCCGTGCTGGATGTCGGCCCTGTGCTGAAGGATGATGGCTGGAAAGAAAAGGCCTGAGCCTTTTCTTTCCCCGGCCTCAATGCACCACTGAACCGGTTTTGGGTTTGTTGCCAAAGCACACCTGGAACACATCGTTATAGTGTCGGGCAAAGTTAACGGTCAGACCCTCTTTGAGATAGTCCGGTAGTTCGTCGTAATCTCCTCGGTTCGCTTCCGGAAGAATCAGGTTGCTGATTTTCTGTCGGCGGGCCGCGATGACCTTTTCGCGAATGCCTCCCACGGGTAGCACTTGGCCGGTGAGTGTCAGCTCTCCTGTCATTGCTGTGTTTTGCTGAGGTGCTTCCCGGCGGGCAATGGAAAGCAGTGCTGTTGCCATGGTGACACCTGCACTTGGCCCATCCTTAGGTGTTGCGCCTTCCGGTACATGAAGGTGTACGAATGACTTGTCGAAAAAGCCAGGGTCGCCCTTGAACCGCTTCAGATTCGAGGCAACGTAACTGTAGGCAATCTCTGCGGATTCCTTCATGACATCACCAAGCTGGCCGGTCAGCTTGAAGCCTCGTTGGCTACTATGAATTCGTGACGCCTCAATGCTCAGCGTTGCGCCGCCCATAGAGGTCCAGGCCAATCCGGTGACCACCCCAATTCCTTTCAGGGCTTTCTCTTTGCGGAACGCAGGCTGGCCCAGATATTCCTGCAAGTCCGATACGCCTACCCTTATTGGCTCGTCCGGGGATTCGAGCAGCTTTACTATGCCTTTTCGCATGACCTTGTGAAGCATCTTTTCCAGGTTCCGCACGCCCGCCTCCCGGGCATAGCCTTCAATAATCTGGCGGATGGCAGCATCGGTAATATTGAACTGCTTCTTGAGCAATCCGGCCCGCTTCAGTAAACGTGGAAGCAGGTGATGTTTGGCTATCGCCAGCTTTTCTTCGGTGATATACCCGGACAGGCGAATAACATCCATGCGATCCAGCAACGGGCGGGGAATGGTATCCAGTTGGTTGGCTGTGCAAATAAACAGCACCTTGGACAAGTCCATACGCACATCCAGGTAGTGATCCAGAAACTCCTTGTTCTGTTCCGGATCCAGGGTTTCCAGCAGTGCAGACGCGGGGTCGCCCTGATAAGACGCACCGATCTTGTCGATTTCGTCCAGCATGATCACCGGGTTGGCCACTTTTGTGTCTTTCAGTGCCTGCACAAATTTACCGGGCATGGCGCCGATATAGGTGCGCCTGTGGCCCTTGATTTCAGCTTCATCGCGCATGCCGCCAACGCTGAATCTGTAGAACTTGCGCCCGAGCGCGTCCGCCACTGAGTGGCCAATGGATGTTTTACCCACACCCGGCGGGCCAACAAGCAGTAGTATGGAACCGCTCACTTCGCCCTTGAACGTACCCTCGGCGAGGAACTCGATAATCCGGTCTTTTACATCATCGAGGCCATCGTGATCGCGGTTCAGAATGCTGCGGGCTTTTGCCAGATCAAACTGATCCGCGGAATGCTGGCCCCAGGGCACCTGGGTGAGCCAGTCGAGGTAGTTGCGGGTAACACCATACTCCGGCGATCCCTGTTCCAGAATCTGCAGCTTTTGCAGTTCTTCATCAAAGCGCTCCTGCACAGCCTCGGGCGGATCAAGTTCCGCCATGCGCGCTTCGAAGCGCTCTGCATCGGCCGTTTTGTCGTCTTTCGACATGCCCAGTTCGCGCTGGATAACCTTGAGCTGTTCTTTCAGGAAGAAGTCTCGCTGGTGCTTCTGCACCTTCTCATTCACTTCGTCGCTGATTTCAGTCTGGAGCCGTGCAACTTCCAGCTCTTTGCGCATCAGTAACAGCACCTTTTCCATGCGTCGGAGCAGCGGGACAGTGTCTATAACTTCTTGCAGCTCCGTGCCGGGCGCGCTGGTCATGGATGCGCCAAAATCTGTCAGCGGGGAGCTGTCTTCCGGACCAAAGCGGGAGAGATACTGCTTTACTTCCTCGCCATAGAGCGGGTTGGTGCGTAGCAGTTCTTTAATGGCGCTGATGATGGCAAGGGTGTATGCCTTTGTTTCATCGGCGTCTTCTTCGGGCTCCTGAGGGTATTCCACTTCGACCAGATACGGCGGTTTGCGGCGCAGCCACTGAACTATGCGGAAGCGCTGCAGACCCTGGGCTATAAATTGAACGTTGCCATCCTTGTTCTGCGCATGGTGAACCCGTACAGCGCAGCCAATCGTGGCCAGTTCGCCGCTCTCGGGTATGTTCTGCCCTGGCTGGTGATCATCGACGAAACAAATGCCAAGCATTTTGTGGTCGGTTTCGGCTACGCGTTTGAGGGTCTCCTGCCATGGGTTTTGATTAACCACGACAGGTTGCACCTGTGCCGGAAAAAATGGCCGGTTTGATACAGGCAATACATACATTCGCTTGGGCAAGGATTGTGCCGGCAGTGCCAACTCCTTGCTGTGTTCATTTTTGCCAATGTATTCGGTGATGTCTTCCTCGAATTCTTCCAGCGAGTCTTTGTCGGTGTCGTGATTCATGCTGCTAATGCTTCCTGATAAGAGGCGTGTCTGTTCACTACCTAGAGCCTAAAGTTATATTTTCAAGCTCAAGGGCACACAAGCCTTGGCCTGACGCTCTTGAATTCCAGTTCTGTAACCCCATTTATGCTTTAACCAATATACGAACATTTCAGGTGCCCTACATGAGCAGCTCTCCCCATATTTTTGAAGCCACCATGGAAAACTTCCAGCAGGAGGTTATGGATGCCTCCTCTACCACGCCCGTACTTGTGGATGTGTGGGCCGAGTGGTGCGCGCCCTGCAAACAGCTAATGCCTTTGCTGGAAAAGCTGGCTATCGAGTACGAGGGGGCCTTTCGGCTTGCGAAGGTCAATGCGGATGAGCAGGAGCAGCTAACCACCAGCCTGGGTGTGCGCAGCCTGCCAACCGTTATTATGGTGAAGGATGGACAGGCCGTTGATGGATTCAACGGGGCATTGCCTGAGAGTGAAATCCGCAAGGTGCTAGAGAAACATGTTGAGCTTCCTGAGGAAGCGCCATACGAGAAAGCCCACCGCATCTGGGAGGAAGGTGATGTTGATGGAGCGTTGGCTATTCTCACTGAGATGAACCGGAAAGATCCGGAAAATATGAAGGTGCTGATCGATCTGGCCCAGCTGAAAGCCGAAAGTGGTGACATAGAAACCGCCGAGCAGGTGCTTGAAAGCCTTCCGCCAGAGGAAAAGCTGCAGCATCAGGCAAAACAGCTGGCGGCCAGAATAAAGTTCCTGAAGCAGTCTGCAGAGCTACCGCCCATGAAGGATCTTGAAATGGCGCTGGAGCAGAACCCGAAAGACCCCAATGCCTTGCACCTTTTGGCGCTGCACAATGTGCTGCAGGACAAAAATGCGGAAGCGATGGAACTACTCATCAAACTTATGCAGGTAGACAGTAAATACAAAGACGAGGTGGCTAAAACCACCTTGGTTGAGTTGTTTGAGAAGCTGGGGAATAACAACCCGGATGTGCGCGTATACCGGCGCAAGCTTTATACCCTTATGCACTGATCCCATTATTTAGCGGGTTGTCCGCCATGACGATGGCCCGCTAACTTCCTCGAAAATCCCTGATAGCCCGTTTTTCTCTACATATCGTTGAGTTTCTTCTATAGTTTGGTTAGCGGAAGCAAGTAATAAGTTCCCGTAACAATAAAAACCAACTACGTGGGAGAGCTGATGGAGTCTCAATCGCTTCATGGGGCATATAGCCACCAGGAAGTCCTTCCAGATGAGGCTGAGTTGATTCGGTGCCTGTATGAGTCTTTACAGCACCAAGCCGGCTTCCATGATTTTCTGGCTATGCTGACGACTGCCATTAACGGATGTGCAGCCCAGCTTTCCTTCATCCGCAAGGCGCCCCGGGCGATAGAGCATCTCTGGCACGCCGGGCTCTCTGATGAGGTTCTAGCCTGGTATCTTGACAACAATATGATTGAGCATGATGCAGTCACCAATTATGCGATTACTCAGCCGCCAGGCGAGTTCAATTCCGCCTTGCCGCTATTGGAGAATGGCCCTCCCGGCGACGATTATGATCGGTGGGAGTCAGATCAGAGCATGCTTGATTCGGCGTGGTTGGTGGTTGATGCATCAGGCACCCACATTATATTGCTTACCGTTCAACGTACTGTCGCTCAAGGCCCCTATGTACCGGGAGAGCTTGAAGCCTTGAACCGCCTTGTGCCATTTGTACGGCAAACGGTCGGCCTGGCGCAGACCTTTCACCAGCATCCAAGCGCGGAACAATCACTTTCAGCAATAGCAGAGCTGATTTCCGAGGCGGCGTTTGTTTTGAACAACCGGGGGCATGTGGTGCTTTCGAATCAGCGAGGTGATGAGTTGATGGGCCGGGAACAGTGCCTGGCTATTCGGGATCAGCGCATCTGCTTTCAGTCCAGTGTTGTTCAAAAGGCCTTTCTTGGTGCAGTTACGCGCGCTTCTGGTGTCGTTGTAGGCGATGAGACCGCGCGTCCTGAAACCCTGATCATTGGTCGGGATAAAGAAACCCCGCTGGTAATGACCTTAAGGCCTCTTGAGCATAATGATTTGCTGACCGGGGGTGTATTGATAACGGTGATAAATTCAGATTCGAGAGTGTTTCCCAGTGCCGAAGAGATTGCCGAGTACTTTTTACTTTCCCCGGTGGAAGCGGAGGTTTGTGAGGATCTTGTTACCGGCCTCAGCCTGAAAGACATTGCCGCAAAACGGCATAAAAGTGAGGCGACCATTCGTAGTTATCTGAAACAGATATTCCATAAAACCGGTCAGAGTCGGCAGGGGCAATTGATTAGTACGATTCTTTCGGCTTTGTTGCGGTAGATGTGCTGCTTGTGTGGTGAACAGCAGGGCGCTCGAATAAGGGGCGCTCTGCTGTTTCGGGTGTTTATTAACTGTTGGTTTTTACCAGAATAACGATGCCGAGCTCGTCAGGATCGCTTCCAGAATCAGCATAGCGGAGCGTGAAGATACCCAAGGTCGCGCCATTGTTGAAGAAGCCCTCCATGGTCATTGTGCCTTCAGTGTCTCCTACTGTAAGTGTCGCCGCCCCATTACTGGCGATATTGGCTGTAAGATCTGTACCTGACTCTGTATACGTCTCGACTGAAATGTCGCCACCAAGATTCGGCTTTATGACTTCAATGAATGCGCCGTCCACAGTTCCCTCTATGGCGGAACTCATGTTCACATAACTGTTAAATTTGCTTGAAGAGAGAATGAGTTCGCCACTATCACTCAGCTGCATAGCCACCAGGAGCATTCGGTATTTGTTGTTCGTTACATCGGGCGCGACAGTTGGGAGCTTCAGCAAGAACGTCTGGCCAAAGTTTGCATCTTGCGTATTGGTGCCGTCCGCATCGGTAAAGGCGCCGTAAGTGAAGGTGCCGTCCCCTGCAAACGTGAGAGTGTTGGTCTCCGTGAGTAGTTCAATATGACTCGTGGACATGCCGGCCTCGATATAGACTCGGCCAAACTGGCCCACTAGATCAGTGTCGCTGAAATTTGTCGGTTGACGACTGAACATTTCGAGATTTCGGAAGATTTCGTCGCCACTTTTTTGTTGTGGGTCGATTGCATCCTTTATTCCATCGCCATTGGCATCAATGGTGACATACCGGACAGACGCTTCGTTAGTAAGAAGAAAGAAAAGCCCCGAATCGCCAACTTGTGAAAAGTTGTATGCCATTGGAGGGTAGCGCCAGCCAAAATCGCCATCGATATCTTCTTCGAACTCGCCAGAAACGGAAAGGATGCCATTGGCAGAGAGTTTCCCGGGGAAGGTCTCGTTGATATTGGGCTCCACCTCGCTCTCATAGTAAACGCTACCCTGGTTTACTGCTGTACCACGTAGGTCGCCGAATGCGCTTTCCTCGTTTAGAATTGTGAGTGAAAGATTGTTGGCTCCATTGTCTGCAAACGCAAAATCGCCCGTCCATACGTCGATTGCAAAGGAGCCATAGCCATTGCTCTCACTGTCACTGAGCCCGAATGAAAAAGCGGCGTTACGGTAATTTCCTGCAATGCTGGCAGCGTTACCGGCAGGTGCGGTGGAAACGGCCACTTCATTTTCAACGAAATCCCCTATTTCACTTTCCAGGGCTGCAAAAACGGCGTCCAGATTGGCTGCGGTTGCCAGAGTGATGTCAAACTCCTCCACTCGGCCAGAAAGCTTAACAACATCCGATACTGCCAGTTGGTCCAGTGCTGCGCCTTGGTCGATGAACTTCTGCAGCACGAACTCGGATACCGGCGAGATGTCCACATCCCTCTCTACTACTTGGGCGTGGAGAGCATCATTGCTACCGGTAATTCTTACAACCAGGTTGCCTGCAAGATTGACTCCTTCAGGAAGGGTGAGGGTATAGTCCCCGGTGATTGAGGTTGCTGTAGTTGCCAGCACACCCCCTACTTGGGCCCCACTATTGTCGACCCGGATAAGTTCAACCGTCGCACCACTCTCGCTGCTCGATGATCCACCGCAGCCAACAAGTAACAATGTGGAGGACAGCGCGCCCGCCATAGCAATATGTTTTATTTTTTCACTGGAAACCCCTTATGAATCGACAATGTTAACGGCGAAGAAGTTAGCATGTGCCTTTTGGGGTGCATGCCCCTATATGGGGGTGTCCCGGGTTCAGTATTTTCGAGGTGGTTTTAGCAAAAAGAGGGTTTAGCCCAGTAAGGGCAGGCTTTCGAGGGGGATAGGTGGTTAAACTGCAGATATATAAAGAAACACAATTCTACATTGTTTGACAGATTTTGAAGAGAAGACAGCATACTAAAAGGCCGGGTTAATCCTTCCACCCGGCCTCACTCGCAATCTGCGATGCTGCTCATGCAGCAGCGTTAGCCAATCCCCTGCTTCATCGCCTCAAACTCATCCTCAAAGAAGAATTTCTCCTCTCCAAACGCTGGTTCCAGTTCATGCAGCCAGGTAGCTGTCTCGCTGTATTTCGCGAAGAAAGGACGCTGTACCCAGTCCGGGTTGCGGCCCTGCAGGAAGCGCAGCACGAAGACTTTCTCGCCAGCGACTTCCGCAATGCCCTGAACTTCAACCTTGCCGGGGCCTGCGCTCATGCTGGGGCCGCGGGCGGTTCGGGCCAGGCCGCTGACCTTTTTCATGGCCTCGCGGTAAATGTTAAAGGCTTCGGCCAGGGGCACTTCAAAGTAGTTCTTGGCGCCTGTGTCCCGCTCCACAAACATGTAGTAAGGGATGATGCCCAGCTGTACTTCTTTCTTCCAGAGCCTGGCCCAATCATCCGCATTGTCGTTAACGTGCTTGATCAGTGGGCCTTGTGCGCGGATTTCCGCACCTGTGGCACGAATGCGGCGAATGGCCTCTTCGGCGATGTCGGTGGTGATTTCCTGCCAGTGGTTGTAATGGGCCATGATCGCAATGTGTTTGCCCGCATCCACCAACTTGGCGAACAGGTCAATCAGCTCATCTGCATCCTTGTCGGTTACAAAGCGGTAAGGCCAGAAGGTCAAAGCCTTGGTGCCAATGCGAATGGTCTGGATGTGGTCGAATTCCGGCTGCAGCAGAGGCTCAAGGTACTGAGCCAGGCTCTTGGTTTTCATCACCATGGGGTCGCCACCGGTAACCAGAAGGTCAGTTACTTCGGTGTGCTCCTGCAGGTAGCCGTGCAGCTTGTCTGCCTCGGTGCTGGACATCTTCAGGTCTTTGTCGCCCACAAACTGCGCCCAGCGGAAGCAGAAGGTGCAGTAGGAGTGGCAGGTCTGGCCCTGGGCCGGGAAAAACAGCACGGTTTCGCGGTATTTGTGCTGCACGCCGTCGAGCACTTCGCCTTCCAGTTCCGGCATGTTCATTTCCATCTGGCCAGCCGGGTGCGGGTTCAGGTCGTCGCGAATTTCTTTGGCGACGGCCTGAATCTCTTTTTTCTCGGCACCTTCACGGTGCAGCTTGGCCATGCGCTCAAAGTGTTCGTCTTTGAGCATGCCCTTTTGCGGGAATACCAGTTGGTAGATGGGGTCGTTGGGTACTTTGTCCCAGTTGATCAGCTCATTGATCACGTATTCGTTTACGCGAAACGGCAGCACGCTGGCCACCACCTTCATTTCAAACAGAGTCTCTTCCGGAAGGTTCTGGATGATTTCGATTTTGTCTAGCTGGCGGTCTGTATAAACCTTGAAGCGTCGCTCCTCGAATTCTGTGGTGGGAATCCGATTAGGGAAGGTGACGATTGAATTCATAGTTCGCCCTCTGTGGTTAAAAGAATGAAGTGACTGGAGGGCAAAAGTAACGCCGCTCCGATGGTCAAAAAATGGGCAGGCGAGTATACATAAATTGTTGTTTAGTTTCAGGTCTAATTAAAAATGAGTTGAATAAAGTTGCTCCAGGTTTCAGTTGTTTTCTATAGCGTTGAAATATAAGAGTATTGTTTGAGTTTTTTCTCGGGTAGTTTCTGTTTTGATCATTTAGCGTGGTAATTAAAAAGTGATGGTTTGCGGGACTAAGACGTTGGTCTGAGGCTGGTTGTTTGGTGTTCGGAAAAAAGGCATTATTGCGTAACTAATCGAAATAATTTTGCTGTTTTCCGCAAGGCATCACGTTCTCAAGGGTGGATTTGGAGTTTTGTGTAGTAAAAAGACTACGGAATTTGGGCTCTTGTCCAGGGGGTTGGTCGAGTTCGTGTTGCAAGTTGGCCATCCTTACAGGGGGCAGGCAGTAAAAGTGGAAAAGCTGTTCTATGCTTGATGAATACAGTTTGTACCCTTGGCCGGTAAGTCTTCCGGCAGAACACTCATAGAAAAAACTGTCGTTGTCACAGTTTTTATTGTTACCGCATGCGCGGATGCCACGACTGGCACCTGCAGCATTTTTGGATGCGAAGGGGGAAGGTTTGATGTACCAGGATGATGATCCCATTGAAACGAGCGAATGGCTTGAAGCGCTTGAATCGCTCATGGAGAACGAAGGAATAGATCGGGTTAAGTACATTCTGGAGCGCCTCTCCGAACGCGCCAGCCGGGATGGTACCGAATTACCTTATTCGATCACGACGCCTTTCCGGAACACCATTCCAGCAACGCAGGAAGCGAGGATGCCGGGCGATCTGTTTATGGAGCGCCGGATTCGTTCGCTGATTCGATGGAACGCCATGGCCATGGTAGTGCGGGCGAACAAGCGCCCGGGCGATCTGGGCGGCCACATTTCCACATTTTCTTCGGCAGCCACGCTTTACGACGTGGGCTTCAACTACTTCTTCCACGGCGGTGATGAAAAGCGCGAGTCTGATCTGGTTTATTTCCAGGGCCACGCATCGCCGGGGAATTATGCCCGCTCCTTTCTGGAAGGGCGGTTCACAGAAGAGCAGCTTGATAAATATCGCGAAGAAGTTGACGGAGACGGCCTTTCTTCCTACCCGCACCCGTGGTTGATGCCGGATTACTGGCAGTTCCCTACAGTTTCCATGGGCCTTGGGCCGATTCAGGCTATCTACCAGGCCCACGTAATGAAGTATCTGGACAGCCGCGAACTCGTTGAAATGGGTGACCGCAAAGTCTGGTGTTTTGTAGGTGACGGTGAAACTGACGAGCCTGAAACGCTCGGGTGTATTTCAAAGGCTGGTCGGGAGAATCTCGATAACCTTGTGTTCGTAGTGAACTGTAACCTGCAGCGTCTGGATGGGCCGGTGCGGGGTAACGGCAAGATTATCCAGGAACTGGAAGGCGCCTTCCGGGGTGCTGGCTGGAACGTGATCAAGGTAGTCTGGGGCAGGGTGTGGGACACCTTGTTCGATCAGGACGAACACGGCGTTATGCAGCGTGCCATGGACGAGATCTGCGATGGCGATCTGCAGAACTTTACCCACAACGGGCCTGCTCACACCCGCAAGCATTTCTTCGGCAAGTACCCGCAGTTGGCCAAGTTGGTAGAAGGCTGGACGGACGAAGACATCAACAAGCTCAACCGTGGTGGTCACGACCCATACAAAGTATATGCCGCGTATAAAAAAGCGGCGACTGAGGCCAATGGCAAGCCCACGGTTATTCTCGCCCACACCATCAAGGGCTACGGTTTTGGTGCAGCGGGTGAGTCCCAGAATACGGCTCACTCCTTGAAGAAGCTGGATCTTGAAACCCTCAAATCATTCCGTGATCGCTTTGCGATTCCGCTGAAAGACGAAGAGCTGGAAGACGTACCCTATTACCGCCCGGCGCCAGACAGTCCAGAGCTGACGTATATGAATAAGCGCCGGCAGGAACTGGGTGGCTTCTATCCTCGGCGCCGCAAGGACTGCCAGCCACTCCAGATTCCTGATCTGGATATTTTCAAGCAGGTTCTGGAAGGTTCAAACGGCCGTGAAATATCCACAACCATGGCGTTTGTGCGGTTGCTTGGCGCGCTGGTCAAGGACAAACGCATTGGCAAGCGCATAGTGCCGATTGTGCCTGATGAAGCCCGCACCTTCGGAATGGAGGGCATGTTCCGCCAGCTGGGTATCTACACATCTGAAGGCCAGAAATATGTGCCCCAGGATCGTGAACAGATCATGTATTACCGGGAGGACAAGAAGGGGCAGATCCTGCAGGAAGGTATCAATGAAGGTGGTGCTATGGCCGCGTGGATAGCGGCTGCGACATCCTATAGCAACAACAACTTCCCGCTGATTCCTTTCTATGCTTTCTACTCCATGTTTGGCTTCCAGCGGGTGGGAGATCTGGCCTGGGCCGCGGGCGATATTCAGGCGCGTGGCTTCCTGATTGGCGGTACCGCAGGGCGCACCACGCTGAATGGCGAGGGTTTGCAGCACCAGGATGGTCATAGCCATGTGCTGGCAAACACCATTCCCAATTGTAAGGCCTATGACCCTGCCTTCGGCTATGAAATGGCTGTGGTAATTCATCGCGGTTTGAAGGAGATGTTTGAAGAGAACAAAAACGTTTTCTACTACATCACCATGGAAAACGAGAACTATGAACAGCCGGCCATGCCCAAGGGTTGTGAAGAAGACATCATCAAAGGCATGTACAAGTTCGAATCTGTTGAAGTGAAAGGCGGCAAGAAAAAGCTGCGTGTACAGCTATTGGGTGCAGGCGCCATTCTCAATGAAGTGCGGGCCGCTGCTCAGATGCTGAAAGAGGACTGGGGTGTTGCCTCGGATGTCTGGAGTGTGACCAGCTTTAACGAGCTTGCCCGTGATGGTCAGCACGTGGAACGCTGGAACTTGCTGCACCCGGATGACAAAGTCCGCAAGGCCCATGTCACTCAGTGCCTGGAAAATCAGGTAGGCCCGGTCGTCTCGTCGACAGACTACATCAAGCTGCACTCCGAACAGTTGCGGGCGTTTATCCCCAAAACATTCCTGACATTGGGTACAGATGGTTTTGGTCGCAGCGACACTCGCGAGAAGCTGAGAAGCTTCTTCGAGGTGGATCGTTATTACGTAACGGTTGCTGCTCTGTCTGCCTTGGCGAAAGATGGCGAGGTCAAGCAGGAACAGGTTCTTGAAGCCATGCGCAAGTACGGTATCGATCGTAACAAAACGAACCCGGCGCACTGCTAAGGAGACCGTCATGAGCGAACAGGAAATCAAGGTTCCCGATCTCGGCGGGGCAGATGAAGTTGAGATAATTGAGATTCTGGTAAGTGTCGGCGATTCGGTGGAGGCAGAGGACTCGATTCTGACTGTTGAAACCGATAAGGCCTCCGTAGATTTGCCATCCCCTGGTGCCGGTAAGATCACCAAGCTTTCCGTGAAGGTTGGAGACAAGGTGAAAGAAGGCGACGTGGTGGCGATGATGGACGCGGAAGGCGCCGCTGGCGGAGCGGAGGATGAGCCGGAAGCGAAAGCAGAAAGTGGCGCCAGTTCCGAGGACAAATCAGAGCCTGAAAAGAGCAAGCCGGAGCCGAAGAAAAAGTCTGGCGGCTCCCGCAAGGAAACGGTGCTGGTTCCGCCTCTGGATGGGATGGAAGAAGTGCCGGTTATCGAAGTCAACATATCTGAAGGCGATACCATTGAGGTAGATGCATCTTTGGTGACGGTTGAATCTGATAAGGCATCCATGGATATACCGTCACCTTATGCTGGCAAAGTGGTAAAGGTTCTGGTTGCCGAAGGTGACAAGCTTTCAGAGGGTGACAAACTTCTGGAGATGATGGTTGCCGACGACGGTGATGAAGAAGTTGAAGAGCAGAGCGAGGAATCGTCAGGCTCCAGCCAGGATTCGAAGCCTGAGCCCAAGTCAGAGGGAGCACCACCGAAAGAGCCGGAGGTGCAGCCGCAAAGTTCAACCTACGAGCCACCCTCACCGGGTGCCAGAGTTCATGCTGGCCCGGCTGTGCGCAAACTGGCTAGAGAGCTGGGTGCAGATATGACTCGCATCAAAGGATCTGGCCCGAAAAGCCGGATTCTGAAAGACGATGTGAACGACTATGTGAAAAGTCAGCTGCAACAGACTCAGCAGGGAGGCTCGGGCGCTGGTACGGGATCGGGAATACCGGGTGTGAAGCTGCCAGATTTCAGCCAGTTCGGCGACATAGAGCGAGAGCCTATGTCACGGATGATGGCGGTTACTGCCAGCAACATGCAGCGTAGCTGGCTTAATGTGCCCCACGTAACCCAGTTTGAGGATGCGGATATCTCCGATATGGAGGCATTCCGAAAATCCCAGAAAGCGGCGGGTGAGAAGAAAGGCGTGAAGATGACGCCTCTGCCGTTCATTCTGAAGGCCTGTGCAACGGCACTGGCCGAGCTGCCGCAGTTCAACGTGTCTCTTGATATGGAGCGCAAAGAGGTGGTTCACAAGCAATACATTCACATTGGTATTGCAGTGGATACACCCAACGGGCTGATGGTTCCGGTGATTCGTGATGTGGATCAGAAGGGACTGTGGGAGCTGGCGGCAGAAAGTGCCGAGCTTGCCCAGAAAGCCCGTGACAGGAAGTTAAAACCTGCAGAAATGCAGGGCGCCTGTTTCACCATCACAAGCTTGGGCGGTATCGGTGGTACGGCATTCACGCCGATTGTGAATTCGCCGGAGGTAGCGATACTGGGGGTTTCCAGAGCGGCTATGAAGCCTGTGTGGGATGGAAGCGAGTTTCAGCCAAGGCTGATGCTGCCGCTGTCTTTGTCCTACGATCATCGTGCCGTGAATGGCGCTGATGCGGCGCGCTTTACCTCGCTGCTCAGTCAGCTACTAGGGGATATTCGTACCCTGTTGCTCTAAGCTCTGGTAGGTTGATAACGTTGAATCCGCCTTCAGTCTTCCTGGCTGGGGCGGATTTTTTGTATTCTGTCACCATAAAGTGATTCAGAGACCCATCAGAGATGCTCGTCATGAACCCCGCTGAAGTTCTTTCCAAACCGCTAAAGCTCAAGAACGGATCCGTTATTCCCAATCGCTTCGCCAAGTCTGCCATGAGTGAGGCTCTGGGCACGATTGATAACCGGGCTACCCAAGAACTGGTTACGCTCTACCGCACCTGGGCTGAAGGCGGAACGGGGTTGTCGATTACCGGAAACGTGATGATCGATCGCCGGCATATTGGCGAGCCACAGAATATTGTGCTGGAGGATGAGCAGGACATCGAGCTTCTCAAGGCGTGGGCTGCAGCCGGCAAGGTGGGGGGTAAGCAGATCTGGATGCAGCTGAACCATCCGGGTAAACAGATCCCGAAGATGCTCAACAAGGCGCCGGTGTCGCCGAGTGCTATCCCGTTCCGCAAGGAAATGCAAAGCATGTTCGGCACGCCCAGAGCACTCACCGGGCCAGAAGTTGAGGACATTGTTCAGCGATTTGCCCGCAGTGCCGCCATTGCCGAGAAGGCAGGATTTGATGGCGTGCAGATCCACGGCGCTCACGGGTATCTGGTAAGTCAGTTTTTGTCGCCGCACCACAACCAGCGCACGGATGAGTGGGGCGGATCCGCAGAGAAACGGATGAGGTTTGTGCTTGAAGTTTATCGAGCGATTCGTGCGTCAACTCAACCCGGTTTTTGCGTGGGTATCAAATTGAACTCGGCGGATTTTCAGCGTGGTGGTTTCACCGAGGAGGAGTCCCTGGCGGTTATCGATGCTCTGGCGAGCGAGGGAATTGATCTGGTTGAGATCTCAGGGGGCAATTACGAGAGCCCTGCCATGGCGAAGGGAACCAATAAAGGCAAAGGGGATGGAGACGTAAAGCAGAGCACCCTGGCACGGGAAGCATACTTTCTGGCATTTGCAGAGAAGGTGCGCAAGCGCGCGGATGTGCCTTTGATGGTTACCGGGGGCTTTCGTACCAGCGAGGGTATGGCCCATGCTCTGGCCTCCGGAGCGACGGATCTGGTGGGATTGGCCCGGCCGCTTGCGGTGGAGCCGGATCTGCCAAACCGGGTCATGTCGGGGGAAGCCTTCACCAGCCTTGTAAAACCGATCAAAACCGGTATTAAGGCAATCGACAACATGGCGTTGATGGAGGTGAGCTGGTACGCGCGCCAACTTGGGCGCATGGGCAATGGCAAGCCGCCTCGACAGCACGACCGGGGGCTGTGGTCACTGGTTGAAGTACTGGGTGTAATGACAACCAGGGGCGTCAGAACCCGGTTGCGCGCTGGTGAATAGGTCCGAAATTATGAGCACAGAATTGAACCTCGCCGCTGTTATCTACGACAACGACGAGCAGCCCGTGGATAAACTGCTGCACATGGTCGCAGCGACACTGAACCAGCGTGGTGACAGAACCGCCGGTCTGGCGATGGTATTGAATGAACAGGGCCTGCGCCGAGCGCCAATGGCGCTTCAGGATCTGGAAACCGGCAAGGAATATTCCATTGCCCAGAACCTGGGGAAGGAGTCGCAATCCTGTTGCCTCGACCCGCACGGGCTTGCGGATGCAACCAAGGTGTTGCGAGCGTTACTGAATCAGCCGCCGCGGCTGGCTGTTGTGAATCGGTTTGGGCAGCAGGAAATAGATGGCAAAGGCTGCCGCGCAGAGATTATTCAGTTGCTTGATGCTGGTATTCCGGTTTTGACGGTGGTCAAGCGCAAGTTCCTTTCCCAGTGGCATGAGTTTGGTGGTGGCCAGGCAATAGACCTGCCTTTTTCAGAAGAGGCTGTGTTGCAGTGGTGTGACGGAACTTTACAGCGGCGATAGCGCCAGATGTGCTGAGGCATCAAGTGGCGTAGTATAAGTGACTGATCCGCACACCTACTTACTTGCCTACGCCGGCAACTCTACTATTTTTATAGGCTTAACTGCTTTTCCGAGAGAGATCTATGAACAAAGAACCTGTCAGCCGAGAACTGTTTGATGAAGTTATGGTCCCCAACTACGCACCGGGTTCTATTATTCCCGTGCGAGGCGAGGGTTCCCGGATTTGGGATCAGGACGGCCGCGAGTTTATAGATCTTCAGGGTGGCATTGCGGTGAGCTGTCTCGGGCATTCGCATCCCGGGCTGATTGGTGCATTGATGGAGCAGGCAGAGAAAATCTGGCACCTCTCTAACGTGATGACTAACGAGCCGGCTTTGCGTTTGGCCAAAACTTTATGCGATCTCACGTTTGCCGAGCGAGTGTTCTTTGCCAACTCCGGTGGTGAAGCCAACGAAGCGGCGTTCAAGCTGGCACGTCGTTATGGCTGGGAGCACACAGGCCCGGAGAAGCACGAAATTATCTCCTTCAAGAACGCCTTCCACGGCCGTACCTTGTTCACCGTGAGTGTGGGCGGACAGGCAAAATACCTGGAGGGATTTGAGCCTGCGCCAGGTGGTATTCACCACGCAGACTTTAACGACCTGGAATCCGTCAAAAAGCTGATCTCCAAGGCGAAGACCTGCGCTGTGGTTGTGGAGCCGATTCAGGGTGAAAGCGGTGTGGTTCCGGCTGACCCTGAGTTTCTGGAAGGTTTGCGCAAGCTCTGTGATGATAACAATGCCTTGCTGATTTTTGATGAAGTGCAGTCTGGAGTAGGCCGTACAGGCCATTTGTATGCATATCAGATGTACGGTGTGGTGCCTGATATTCTTACCAGCGCCAAAGGTTTGGGCGGTGGTTTCCCGGTAGCCGCCATGTTGACCACGGCAAAAGTGGCAGCCAGCCTTGGTATTGGCACCCACGGCAGCACCTATGGCGGCAATGCGCTGGCCTGTGCCGTTGCCCAGAAGGTACTCGATACCGTGAGCCAGCCCGAGATCCTGAAAGGCGTTAAGGCCCGCGCTGATCACCTGCGTAAAGGCATGATGGATATTGGCAAGCGTTATGATGTCTTCAGTGAAGTGCGCGGTGAGGGGCTTTTGCTGGGTTGTGTGCTGACTGAAAAATGGAAAGGCAAGGCGAAAGAGTTTCTCAACGCTGGCCTGGATGAAGGTGTGATGGTGTTGATTGCTGGCGCTGATGTGATTCGGTTGGCACCTTCGCTGATCATTCCGGATACTGATATTGATGAAGCGCTTGAGCGTTTCGAAGCGGCGGTGAAGAGACTGACTGCCTAGGAGATCTTATGTGGTTGGTACGTCCGGCACTACCGGATGACGTGAACCAGATACTGGAAATTGCAGGCGCGGCTGGTTCAGAAACCGTCCGCCTTTCATCCACGCTGCCCCGGCAGCGTGAAGCCCTTGCCGAAAAAATAAAACACTCGCTTACGTCTCTCGCCGGTAAAACCATTGCTGGCGGCCCATTGCCAAGATTTCTGTTTGTTCTGGAAGATACCGCCACTGGCAGGGTTCACGGCGCAGCTGGTATCGATGCCCGTGCGGGCAATGGTCAGCCGTTTTATAACTACCGCCGTGATGCACTGATTCACGCCTCCCACGAACTTGGCATATCAAGCCGCGTAGACGTTCTCTATCCCAGCCACGGATTGACCGATCACACACTGCTGTGTTCGTTTTCCATTACCCCGGAATTGCGCAACACGGAAGCCTTTGAACTCTTGTCGAGAGCCCGAATCCTGTTCATTGCCGGGCATCGCGACTGGTTCACCCAGCGCGTTGCAGTGGAAATTCAGGGCGTTCAGCATGCAGATGGCAGCGTGCCATTCTGGGACAGCCTGGGGCGTCACTTTTTCAATATGGACTTTGAAACGGCGGACCAGCACTCGGGTGCGCTCAGTAAAACCTTTATTGCGGAGCTTATGCCGCCGCATCCTGTGTATGTCACTTTGCTTTCCGAGGCAGCGCAGGAGGCGTTAGGGCAGCCCCATGAACTGACAGTGCCAAACCTTGAACTGCTACAGAGAGAAGGGTTCCAGGCCGGCTGTTATCTGGACATTTTTGACGGCGGGCCAGTGCTGGAAGCGCGCACTGATGCCTTACACACGCTGGTGACCAGCCAGCTCAAAGCTCTCCATGGTGCTGTGGGTGATGCTGACGATGGAGGTGGGGATCTTTGCCTGATTGCAGCGGGTGACGGCGCCGGATTTCGTTGCACTCTGGCCCGCGCAGCCGGCACGCTTGAGGGTACCCTTAAGGTACCTGTGAAGGTCTGGAGTTTACTGGAGAAGACCGCTGGTGATGAAGTGAGGGTAGCGCCATGTTAGTCATCCGACCGCTCCAGCAAAGCGATCTTGAAGATCTCTATACTATGGCGCAGAGAGCGGGCAAAGGACTGACTTCGCTGCCAGCCGACCGGGACATGTTGCAGCGTAAAATTAACCAGGCACAGGAAACCTTCAATCAGCGCTGTGCACCGGAAGCGGGCCTGTACCTGTTTGCCCTGGAAGATACAGATACTGGCAAAGCTGTAGGGATTAGCGGTATTCAGGCCCGTGTGGGCCTGGATGAGGTGTTTTATAACTATCGGCTCAGCGTTACCGTAAACGCCTCCAAAGAGCTGGGTGTGCATGTGCGTACGCCCACACTGCACCTTTCAAACGATATGACAGACACCAGCGAGATATGCTCGTTGCTGCTATCCAGCGATTACCACGGCGGTGGCAATGGTCTGCTTTTGTCCCGTTGTCGCTTCATGTTTCTTGATGAGTTTCGAAAGCACTTCTCTGAAAAAGTATTTGCAGAAATGCGCGGCGTGTCTGATGAGCAGGGAATGAGCCCGCTTTGGGATGCGCTGGGCAGCAAATTTTTTGATATGGAGTTTATAGAAGCCGACATGCTGTCCGGGCTTGGCAATAAATCGTTTATTGCTGAGCTGATGCCCAAGTACCCAATTTACCTGCCCATGTTGCCGGATTCGGCCCGGGCAGTTATTGGGCGGGTTCATGGCAATACGGCTCCGGCGCTCACCATGCTGAAAGCCGAAGGATTTAACTTTAATGGCATGGTCGACATCTTTGATGGTGGCCCGGTAGTTGAGGCGTTCGTGCACACCATTCGCACAGTTCGGGACAGCTTCAACCGCTATGCCTCGGTGACCCGCAAAGCCATTGATCTTGATGTGCCAGCTGATAAGCGGGTGATGATTTCCAATCGTTCGTTCCGTAACTTCCGGGTAACAACGGTGCCGGCCAGTTGCGTTGGCATAGATACGGTCAGTCTGCCACCGGAAGTGGCAGAGGCCTTGCAAATCGAATCTGGCGATCCGGTTCGATTGGCGCCTCTTAAGGAAAGGTCTCAGGCACCGGCAAAGGCCGCAAACTAAAAACTTATTATTCCAGCAGCAGGAGAGTTAGTGATATGGCAAACCTGACAGGCGAACTGTTTATTGGCGGGCTTTGGCTGCAAGGCCACGGGGCCGCGTTTGAGTCTGTTCAGCCCGTTACCGGTGAGGCCGTATGGGAAGGCACCGGCGCGAGCCTGGCCGATGTGGATGCAGCCGTGCGGAGCGCGC
This sequence comes from Marinobacter sp. 1-3A, assembly GCF_016597775.1. Classification (NCBI taxonomy): domain Bacteria; kingdom Pseudomonadati; phylum Pseudomonadota; class Gammaproteobacteria; order Pseudomonadales; family Marinobacteraceae; genus Marinobacter; species Marinobacter sp. 1-3A. The sequence goes on along the minus strand of NZ_VCGZ01000006.1, from coordinate 172,700 downwards.
GGGACGCCTTCCTGAAATGGCGACGCAAGAGCTTTGCCGAACGCCTGGCGGTTGTTGAAGCTTTTGCTGAGTTGCTGGACGCAAACAAGGAAGATCTGGCCCACCAGATTGGCCTGGAAACCGGCAAGCCCCTGTGGGAGTCCCGCACGGAAGTGGCTGCCATGGCAGGCAAAATCGGCATTTCGGTGAAAGCCTATAATGATCGCACCGGGCATTCTGAATCGGATGTCGCCGGTGGTCATGCAGTACTTCGCCATAAGCCCCACGGAGTGGTTGCTGTATTTGGCCCGTATAACTTCCCCGGCCATCTCCCTAATGGCCATATTGTGCCTGCACTGTTGGCGGGCAATACGGTTGTGTTCAAACCCAGTGAGCTGACCCCCGGCGTGGCGGAACTGACGGTTAAGTTGTGGGAAAAGGCGGGACTGCCGGATGGTGTAATCAACCTGGTTCAGGGTGCTGCGGATACAGGCAAGTCGCTTGCGGGCCACCCTGCAATTGATGGTTTGTTCTTTACGGGTAGCTCAACGGTGGGCCATAAGCTGCATGAGCAACTTGGCGGTCAGCCGGAGAAGATCCTTGCCCTGGAAATGGGCGGCAACAACCCGCTGATTGTGCAAGATGTTTCGGATGTTGATGGCGCTGTCCATCACGCTCTGCAGTCCGCATTTCTGTCTGCTGGCCAGCGTTGCACTTGCGCGCGAAGGTTGCTGGTTCCAAAAGGCGCGAAGGGCGACGAGTTTCTGGATCGCCTTGTGACTGTGTCTGCCCGTATCCAGGTGGGGGAGTTTGATGACAAACCCCAACCGTTTATGGGGTCGGTAATCTCCGCACAGGCGGCGGAAAAGCTTTTGGCGGCTCAGGCCAGCATGCTCGAAAAAGGCGCAATATCGCTATTGGAGATGAAACAACTCAAGCCAGATACCGGCCTTCTTTCTCCGGGCATTGTGGATGTAACCGGGTTGGAACTGCCGGATGAGGAGTTCTTCGGACCGCTGTTAACAGTTTATCGGTACAAGAGTTTTGATGATGCCCTGGAGTTGGCTAACAAAACCCGTTATGGGCTTTCTGCCGGCCTGCTTTCAGACGACAGAAAGCTCTACGAACGATTACTGGAAGAGGCAAGGGCAGGCATTGTTAACTGGAACCGCCCTCTGACCGGCGCCAGTAGTGCCGCACCCTTTGGAGGCGTAGGCGCCAGCGGAAATCATCGGGCCAGCGCCTACTATGCGGCTGATTACTGCGCCTGGCCTATGGCCTCTCTTGAAGCGGGCAAAAGTGAGGTGCCGGAAAGCCTGGCGCCGGGCCTTAACTTCGATTCCTGATTGGCAACGTTGAGATTTATTCCCTGAATCCGGATGGACGGAATTCCCAGACATGGCAAAACATGCGGTAGAAGCAAACTTTGATGGCCTGGTTGGCCCAACCCACAATTATGCGGGCCTGTCCTGGGGCAATGTGGCATCGAAGTCCAATGTGAATGCGCTATCCAACCCCCGGGAAGCAGCGCTTCAGGGGTTGGCGAAAATGAAGCGCCTGGCAGATCGGGGCTACGTTCAGGGTGTATTGCCACCCCATGAGCGCCCTCATATACCTTCTCTGAAAGCGCTTGGGTTCAGCGGCACGGATGCACAAATTCTGGCGCGAGCAGCTAAATCCAGCCCGTCGATCTTGGCGGCTGTGGCCTCGGCTTCGTCCATGTGGACAGCTAATGCGGCTACGGTTTCACCCAGTGCCGATACAGACGACCACAGGGTGCATTTCACCCCCGCCAACTTGAGCGCCAAGTTCCATCGCTCCATTGAGCACAGGGTAACTGGCCGCATGCTCAAATCTATCTTCGCGGACGAAGGGTATTTTGCCCATCACCCGGCGCTGCCTTCGGTCAGTCACTTTGGTGATGAAGGCGCAGCCAACCACACCCGTCTTTGCGGCGGATATGGTGACCCGGGGGTGGAGCTATTTGTGTATGGCCAGATTGCATTCAACGAGCAAGCACCGGCTCCGAAAAAATACCCGGCCCGGCAGACTCTTGAGGCCTCACAGGCTATCGCCCGCCTGCACGGCCTGAAAGATGGGCATCTGGTATTTGCTCAACAAAACCCGGCAGCCATTGATGCGGGAGTGTTTCATAACGACGTTATCGCGGTGGGTAACGGTAATACGCTCTTCTATCACGACCTGGCGTTTCTTGATGAACAGCGGGTGCTGTCAGATATTCGTGCCCGGTTGACTGGCGCTGAGCTGGAGGCTGTTCGTGTAAGCAGTGCGGAAGTGCCTGTTTCAGACGCGGTGGCTTCTTACCTGTTCAACAGCCAGTTGCTGAATACGCCCGATGGCATGTTGCTGGCGGTTCCGGGGGAGTGCAGGGAAGTGCCCTCTGTGAGCAAGTACCTCGATAAGCTGCTGGCCTCTGGCGGGCCTATTACCTCAGTGGAAGTGTTTGATGTGAAGCAGTCCATGCGCAATGGCGGCGGCCCTGCTTGCCTGCGTTTGCGAGTGGTTCTGAATGACGACGAACTAAAGGCCATGCATCGGGGCGTGATTCTGACCGATGCGCTCTATGAGCGCCTGACAACCTGGGTTGAAGCCCACTACCGTAGCGAACTTGGCAGGGAAGACCTGGCCGACCCCATGCTGCTGGAAGAAGTGCGCAAAGCGCTGGATGAACTGACCGGAATTCTGGGGCTGGGTTCTATTTACGATTTCCAGATGTAGCAGCCTTCCCGGTTGCTCCGAAAAAGCATGGTCAGGGTGCCGCAATCGAAGAAGCCAGCATATCCATCGTGTGTCGGATAAGGCTTTCGGCCGGGAAGTTATCGCCACTCTCGCTGGCTTCGGATTGGCACAACAAGAGAGCGCCGTGCAGTGCCCCGCGTAGATAGAGCGCGGTCTGCTCCGGGCTGTGGATACGTTGACGGCTCATGGTGCCATCTTTCAGCCCCAGCTCTATGGCCTCAGTCATCAGCGCCATCAGCTCTGTCTTTGAGCAAAGCATTTCTTTGGCTTGGGTTTCATCTGCCTCAGCCATAGCGGTGGAGGCTTTGGTGAGGGCAGAGAAATAATCTGGCTCATCCAGATAGAAACGATAATAGGATTCCCCCATAGCGCGAATTTGCGCCAGCCCCGTATCGGCAGTCAGCCGTGCCTTTCTGAAGCGTTCATACAAGCTATGCCCTGCACGCAGCATGATGCCCCGTTGAATTGCCGCCTTATCCTTGAAGTAGACATACAGTAGAGCCCGGCTCAGGCTTGCCGTGCGGGCAATGTCATCCATGGAGGTGCGTTCGTAGCCCTTCTCTGAAAAGACCCGTTCAGCGGCGTCCAGAATCGTGTCGTAGCGGGCCTGTTTTTCCCGTTCACGGCGTGTTTTCAGCGGTTCAGTCATCGGGTTCTCTCGTCAGGCTCTTTCAACGGTTAATTTTTCAATTGGAGAATGAAAGCTGATTATTGACATAATGTCAAAGAATGACATCATGTCGGGCTTAACGCCCCGGATTTCCGCAGGAAGCGGTATCAACAACAACTTGAGCACGGACGAAAGGATACTTTATGACACCATCGCGTACCCCTGTTGCCCTTTTATTTCTTGCTGCCTGCGGCCTGTTTTTATCTGGTTGCCTGGCTGATGATGCCCCCGCTGCCTCGGGTGGGCATGTGGTTTCGGTGCGTGTTTCAGAGGTTACGGGTGGCGAAGCTCAGGAAATCACCCTGCGTTTTTCCGGCATTGTAAGGTCAACCCAGCGTGCAACGCTTACCTTCCAGGTTAGCGGAACGCTTCGGGAACGGGCAGTGGAATTGGGCCAGACCGTCGCCGCCGGCGACTTGTTGGCGCGAGTTTACAATCCGGCGTTGGAACCGGCGCGAGATTCGGCAAAAGCCAAGCTGGACGAGTTGAACACCCGTTATGATCAAGCCAAGCGTGAGTGGGAGCGTTCGAGTCGTCTGCACGAGCGGGGTGTTGTTTCAGAGCAAAACCTTGAGCAGATTGCGGCTCGCCGGGATTCGTTGAAGGCCAGCGTAGCAACAGCCCAGGCCGCATTGGCTGAGGCCGCTCAACTGTTGGAAGAAAGTGCTTTGCGAGCGCCGTTTGGTGGTCGTGTGGAAGCGCTACTGGTCGAAAGAGACGAGTTTGTAGCGGCCGGCCAACCGGTAATGCGCCTGTCTTCTCCTGAAGGTAAGGAAGTAGAGGTACGGGTGCCTGCCTACCTGCTCGCCCATGTTGCGGTAGATGAAGAATTGCCGGTATGGTCTGTGCAGAATCGAATTGAGGCTCCGGTACTTGGCTCGGTTGTTGAAATTGCTCAGGCGGGCGCTATCCGGGGTGAGTTGCATCCGGTTCTGGTTAGCTTGCCGATCAATACCCTGGATACCGGTGAGCCTGTTGAAGTGGGTATTACACCCACTCGGGAATCAGCCATGACAGTGCCGCTTTTGTCCGTGCTCCGCAGCGCTGATGGCATGACGGTATTTCGGGTACGTGAGGGCATTGCCCGGCGAGTTCCCATACAGGTTGAGCGTGTTGTAGGTGAGCGCGTTGTGGTGCGGACAGGTGAGCTGGAACCCGGCGATCAAGTGGTTTATGCAGGTATGACGCGCCTTGCAGACGGTGATGCCGTGGAGGTGCGCTGATGACGCGCCGTTTGCTCAATTACCAGCGATTGTTGGGCATGGTGGTTACCATGCTGTGTTTGCTGGGTATCGCGGCATACAGCACCATGCCGCGCCAGGAAGATCCCTCATTTCCCTACCGGGCCGGGCTGGTCTCGGTAAGCTACCCGGGGGCCAGTGCCGATGCTGTAGAGCGACTGGTACTGAGACCTCTTAGCGATGAGCTGCGCCAGGTTGAAGAAGTGGATGTTGCCCAGGGCACGGCGCGCACCGGCGTTGCCCTTGTAAGATTGCGCCTCAACGATAACATCTACAATACAGACCCTGCCTGGGATCGAGTTCGCCAAGCAATGGAGCGTGCACAGCAGGACTTCCCGGACGACGTTGGTCAGATGGCTCTGGATGATCGCCTGATCGATAACCCGGCCATTGTTCTGGCTATTGGCGGCGCGCCTTCGGTGAGTGAGCTGACGGGTGTGGCGGAACGCCTGAAAGAAAACCTCTCCGATCTCAGCGGTGTATCCCGAATTGAGCTGGAAGGTGATGCCGACGAGCAGATTACCCTGGCTCTGGATGATGCGGCGCTTTACCGCCTGGGCATCTCGCCGGCGCGAATTCTGCAAACCCTTGCCCAGCGCAACCAGACCACCCCCGGCGGTTTTGTGGTTGTCGACGGCCGGCGATTGTCAGTGCTCCCCAATACCGAGTTTGCGGATATTGATGCCATTCGAGCGACACCGATCGAACTTCCGGACGGCTCTCAGGTGCCGCTGGCGGCGGCGGCCGATGTATGGCGTGGCCCCGCAGAGCCACGCCAGCCAGAAACCTGGTTCGATGGTGAGCGAGTTGTATTGCTCTCGTTGATTATGGAAGAAGGTTCGACTGACGCGATCCGCTTTGGTGAACGGGTGCGAGAACGGCTTGCCCAGATTCGCCCTGACTTTGAGCCCTACGAAATCCGCGAGATGTTCTTCCAGCCGGATAAGGTCTCGGAGCGCCTGGATAATCTGGCCTGGAGCCTGGTGCTTTCGGTGTTGATCATCGTGGCTGTGGTGTTCACCGGCATGGGTATTCGAATGGGCCTGCTGGTGGCTTCCATTCTGCCGATGGTGGCTTTGATCAGCGTTGGGCTTTACGATCTTGGCGGTGGCGTGCTGCATCAGATAGCCGTTATCGGGATGGTTATTTCCCTGGGTATCCTGATCGACAACGCCATTGTGATCGTGGAGAACATTCAGGGCCATCTGGATGAGGGCATGCGCCGTTTGGATGCTCTGCGCAAAGCGGTTAGTGAGCTTGCGGGACCACTGGGAGCTTCTACCGGCACTACACTCGCCGCCTTTGCTCCGCTTTTGCTTGCCAAGGGCGGTGCGGCAGACTTCACGCGGGGCGTGCCAGTGATGATCATGCTCACGTTGTCTGTGAGTTACCTGTTGGCGATCTCGGTGGTGCCCCTGCTGGCAGCACGCTTCCTCAAGCCCCGCCGCAATGCCGAGGCCGACCGGCTGCTAGGCCTGGCGCGTTTTCTTGGTGGCATGGTGTACCGCCATCCAAAGCGCCTGATTGCTGCTGGTGCTTTTCTGGTTGTGGTCAGTTTGTCCATGACGACATTTATGGCACAGCAATTCTTCCCCAATGCCGATCGGCCTCAGGTGATTGTCGAGCTCTTTATGCCCGAAGGCACAGATCAGCAGCGAACTGCTGAAGCGGCCGCCAATCTGGAGCACGCCATACGTACTCAGCCCAAAGCGCTACAAATTCACCGGTTTGTTGGCTTTACCGGCCCCGCATTCTATTACAACCTCCAGCGCGCACCTCAAGCACCAAACAGAGGCCGGCTAGTGATAGCGACACCAACGCTGGAAGACACAACCGAAATGATTCGCTGGATTCGTGCCCACGTAGATGAACAGATGCCCGAGCTGGATGTTGGCGTAGGTGTTCTGGGACAAGGGCCGCCAAGCATTGCCCCCGTGGAGGTGCGCGTTTATCACGCCGATGAACAGACCCGCACGCACGCGGTGGAACAGTTGTTCAGTGCATTGCGCCAAGTCGAAGGCACCGTGGATGTGCGGCACGACCTGGATATTGGTGTGCCCAGCATTGCCATAAATGTGGACGATGCCACCGCTGCAAGATACGGGCTTACCCGTGCGGATGTGGCCCAGAGCCTGTATGGCCAAAGCTTTGGTGTGGTTGCCGAGCGTTACCGCCAGGAGAAAGACCCCATACCACTGGTGCTGCGATCCCAGGAGGGCACGTCGCTGCCACTGGAACGATTGCTTTCGGTGAATATCTATAACGATCAGGGGCAAGCTGTTCCGCTTTCTGCTGTTGCCAGTGTGGAAACCACTTGGGAGCCCGCCGCCCGCTATCTGCGCAACGGTACCCGACTCAATACAGTTACGGCTAACCTGCTGACGGGCTACAGCTTCAGTCAGGCGCTGGACGGATTGCAGCGCGCGCTGGAAGATAATCCTCTGCCTGAAGGTACCCGTTTGGAAATGGGTGGTGATGCTGAAGGCTCCGGCGATGCTAATGGCGCACTGCTAACCGCAGCACCCATCGGCATACTCTTGCTGCTCTTCTTCCTGCTGCTGCAGTTCAACTCATTCCGCCGCGTGGGCATCATTCTGCTGACCGTACCCTTGGCCACTGTGGGCATAATCCCCGGCCTGGTGCTTTCCGGCTCACCCTTCGGGTTTCAGTCGCTGTTGGGTGTGATTGCATTGGTGGGCATTGTGGTGAACAACGCCATAGTACTGCTCGATGTGATGGACAGAGAATTGGAAAACGGCGAGAACATTCACGAAGCCATGCGCAAAGCCGTAATCCAGAGAACCCGGCCCATCCTGCTGACCACGGCAACCACCGTAGCAGGCCTGCTGCCACTAGCCTTCTCCAGCTCCACACTCTGGCCACCCATGGCTTGGGCGATCATCTCAGGGCTACTGGCTTCAACTGTACTGACCCTGCTGGTCATCCCCGCGGTGTGTACGCAGCTGATCAAGGTGAAAGTGGCTGAACCGGAAAACGCTCCGGCGTAGCGTTGTGCCGGCGGGGCTTAACGGGGCCTGATCAACAGGCCCACCCGCTGGCCAACCGGCACATCCCGGTTTGGAAACACAATCGCCTCTGGAATCTCGCCAACCTTGTAACAGGTATCGTCATCCTCCCAGATGACGGTACCCGGGGCGTACTCGGTAAAGTTGGCCACATCATCCGGAATGTGAAACTGAAAGTTTTTCCCTGTATTCAGAATCTCGTACACCACCTCAAACACCGTGAGATGGTCAAAGGGTGGTTGTGTGGCAGGAGCGGGTTCACCACAAAACCGCCGCCGAAGTGCATTTTTAACACCCTCGAATCGAGTGAGATCATTCATACCGAAAGGATGGACCTTGCCCAGCTCCACCGTAAAACTTTCAGCGTTCAGCACGGATGAAGAAAACGACGAAAACGTAGTGCCCACCTTATGCTGCAACAGCAGAGTTTCCACCTCCGCCTCCAGCAAGAAATTACACTGCACCTCCGGCACCTGCCTGCCTTCAACAAACGGATAAAGCGCAAACTTCTCCCGTTGGGAAGGCCTTATGGCCGTATGCAAATCATAGTGAGAGAGAGCCTGTGGGTGCGCCATAGCAAACTGCCGACACACCTCCTCAAGAAACAGCGCCCGACCCGCTTCCGGCAGCCCAGCATATTCCGGTTTGCCATGGGCACCGTTAAACAAACGGTTAAGGTTCACATCCAAAAACCGCTCCCCCGCCACCATGGCTGGCGGGTTTCCCATAATCAGCAACAGCGGACAAGCCAACTGCCACTCTCCGTTCACTAGCTCGCTGAGCAGCGCGTTAAGAACTTCTATGGGAGCGGTTTCATTGCCGTGAATTCCGGCTGAGACAATCAGCGCCTCTTGATTCGGATTGGCACGATCAGGTGGCGGCGTAAGCTGTAAAACACCAACAGCTTTGCGGCTGATGCAGGTGCCATCAGAAAGGATGGTTTTGGTTTCCGGGAGATCGACTGCGGCGTGGGCAAGCGTATGAGCTAGCCAGTCAGGATTGGGTTCAAATAAGTGTATTTGTGCAGTTGCTGTCATGAAGGCTCCCCGAAGAGCTCGGAGGGCGGGCGGTTACGCTCCTTCCGGGAGTGTCTGAAGCCATGGATGGCTTCAGTCAAGCCCACATGGATGTGCTCGTAGCGTCTCCCGGAAGGAGCGTAACCGCCTGCCCTGGCACATTGTTTCAGGCGGTGCTTTTAATCATTGATCAAGAGCCCACAGGCCGCTGATGCCGCAACAAATGATTCTCAAGCTTGCGGAACGCAAACACCAGAATAAACGTAAGCACCATGTAGCAAAGCGCCACAAAAATAAACGCATCAAACGGCGCATAAAACCGGGAGTAAATATTCCGCGCAGCCCCCGTAAGATCCACAATCGTAACCACACTCGCAATCGCACTCGAGTGCAGCATGAAAATAACCTCATTGGAATACGCCTGCACCGCCCGCCGCGCAGCACTGGGCAACACAATACGCCGCATCCGCATAAACCAATTCATACCGTAAGCCTTCGCAGCCTCAATCTCACCATGGGGTGTCGAAATGATCGCACCGCGAATAATCTCAGTGGTGTAGGCGCAGGTATTCAAAGTGAATGCCAGCAGGGCAGGGTAGAAGGGCTCCCGGAAAATCTCCCACCAGAAAGTTTCCTGAATGCCGGGAATCTGGGCAACGCCATAGTAAATAATGTACAGCTGAATCAGCAGCGGCGTGCCACGGAAAAGATAGGTGTAAAGCCACACCGGGCCAGACACAAACGGGTTCTTAACCGTACGAAGAATTGCCAAAGGAACCGCAAACGCCAACCCGATAATCAGGCACAGAAATACCAGTTGAACAGTCGTAACCATCCCGTCCCAGTATTCCATGATGGTCATGGCGGTAAAAATGTCGTTTTTGTTGAGCCAGGCAGCAATAAAGTCGGGTGGCATTATCAAGTCTCCTGAATCACGCCGACATTGGCTCGTTTATCGAGCCACTTAATGAAGAGCTCGGAGCCTGCCGTGAGGGCGAGATAAACAAACGCCACCGGAATGAAAAAGTGAAAGGGCATGCGTTCCGCCTTGGCTGCTTCCTCTGCTACACGCACCATATCCGTGAGGCCGATAATAGAAACCAGTGCTGTGGTTTTGAGCAAAACTTGCCAGTTATTGCCAATGCCGGGTAGGGCGTGGCGCAACATTTGTGGAACCATCACTCTGCGGAAGGTGTGCCATTTGCTAAAGCCGTAGGCTCGCGCCGCCTCAATCTGCCCGGTTTCAACCGCCAGAAAGGCACCTCGAAAGGTTTCTGTCATGTAGGCGCCGAAAATCAGCCCAATGGTTATCACGCCAGAAATGAACGGATTGAACTGGAAGAAAAAGTCGACTTCGTAGGTTTCCCAAATATAGTCGGAGAGCATGTTCACGCCCACCTGGCCACCATAATAGAACAGCAGCATCATCACCAGATCAGGAACACCACGAATCAGGGTGGTGTAAGTGGTCGCAATGCCCACAGCCACACGGCTGTTTGACAGCTTTGCAGCCGCGCCAATAAGCCCGAGAATCAGTGCCAGAGCAAGAGACAGGAAAGCGAGCTCTACGGTAACAACTGCCCCGTTCAAAAGGGCCGGACCATAGCCTTTCAGATCAAACATGGGAGTGTCCGGTAGTCAGGGGTAGCCACTACGGCTACCCCTGGAGCTGGAAGTATCGGATCTTAACGGTCAGACTTTTACGTCGTAAGCGAAATACTTTTTCATGATGGCATCGTAGGTGCCGTCTTCCTTCAGCTTACGCAGGGCCGCGTTCACCTCTTCGGCAACATCTTTGTCGCGCTTGCGCATGGCAACACCAACGCCTTCACCCAGCTTTACGGGCTCGCCGACTTCCTTGAAGCCTTTCTTGGTCAGAACGGTTTGCTCGCCTACCGGGTAATCAACGAAAACCACATCCAGACGCTGGCCTTCCAGATCCAGAACCATGTCATCTGCGGTGGTGTAACGCTTGATGGTTACGACGCCGCTCATTTCCTCGGTAACAAAGGTATCCATGGTGGTGCCACGCTGAACGCCAACCGTTTTACCTTCCATGGCGTCCATGTCGGTAACGTCTGCGCTGAAGCTGTCCGGGCCAAACCAGCCACCGGGGGTGTTGTAGTACGGCTCAGAGAAAAGAACCCGCTCAGCACGCTCTTCGGTGATCGACATGGAGGACATGATCAGATCGAATTTACGGGCCAGCAGGCCAGGAATCATGCCGTCCCAAGCCTGAATAACAAACTCGCAGTCAGCCTTCATTTCTTCACACATGGCAGCGGCCAGATCAACTTCGAAGCCTGTCAGCTCACCATTTTCATCTTTGTATTCGAACGGTTCATAAGGTACGTCGAAAGCAATGCGCAAATTACGCTCGTCTGCCTGTGCACTTGTAGCAAACATGGCCAGCGCGCAGCTTGCTGCAATCATCAGTTTTTTCATGTGTCACTTCTCCAGTGTATCGCCTCTAGGGCGTTATTTTTTTGGAAACTAATATGTCCAACAGCGATAAAGATAGCACCGCCTGTCAGAACTTGGGAGCCAGAAACTGTTTCATGCGCTCCGAGTCAGGGTTATCAAACACCTTCCGGGGTGTTCCCTGTTCCTCGATAACGCCCTGGTGTAAAAACAGCACCTGAGTCGACACATCCTTTGCAAATGCCATTTCGTGAGTTACTACGATCATGGTGCGGCCTTCCTCGGCCAGACTTTGCATAACTCTCAATACTTCCCCAACCAGCTCCGGGTCCAGAGCTGAGGTTGGCTCGTCAAACAACATCACTTCCGGTTCCATGGCCAATGCTCGGGCTATGGCTGCCCGCTGCTGCTGGCCGCCGGACATCTGGGCCGGGTAATAATCCTTGCGCTCATATATACCCACCTTGTTCAGATACGCCTCGGCCCGCTCAATGGCTTCCTTTTTGGGAACCTTGAGCACGTTGATTGGCGCTTCAATAATGTTTTCCAGCACCGTCATGTGAGACCAGAGGTTGAAACCCTGGAAAACCATGGAAAGCTTGGCGCGGATCAGTTCTACCTGCTTGTTATCCGCGGGAATTCGCTCGCCCTTGCGGTTGTTGGTAAACCTTATGGGGTCGCCGTGAACAATGATGTCACCGGAGGTGGGAGTTTCCAGCAGGTTAATGCAGCGCAGGAAGGTGCTTTTGCCTGAGCCGGAACTGCCGATCAGAGAAACCACATCGCCTTTGCGGGTCTCAAGTGAAATACCTTTGAGCACTTCAAGCTCGGCAAAGGTTTTGTGTATGTCCTTGCAGATCAAAGGCGCTTGGTCCGCCATGGATGGCTCCTGAAACTGGAAATCAAGGCGCTTGTTTTACGGACTGTGGTTGAAGAAATCAATGCCTTACGTACACAGTATTGTTATTTTTCAGCGCCTGTAATTGAGACCACGTATTGTGGCGTAATGAGTGCTCAATGCAAGCATTTTGCTGGTTTCAGCCGCTAATGTGGTGTGAGCTCCCCGCTGTTTCCGGCAAAACTGGAATGCGTATAAGCTCGCTGCCTTCGCTTTCCATGTCGCGCATGGATTCACTTACAAAGCGTACATGGGCCATGGCGACTTTCTGTGCGCTTGCGGGTCGGCCAGCCATAATGGCGTCATAGAGTTGGCGATGCTGCTGCACAATTTTCTTACGCTTTTCGGCCCTGGGGTTCAGGTTGGCGACAGATGCCTGCACTGTCATCAGCATCATGTTTTTGAGGCTGTTAAGTACATGAACCAGAATCGGATTGTGCGAAGCCTCAACAATTGCTTGATGGAAACCGTGATCTGGCCGGGCATTGCTTAGCGGGTCGGTTTCCTCCAACGCCCTGTAGGCTTTGGTGATCCGATGATGATCCAAACTAGTTGCACGCTTGGCAGCCAGGAACGCTGCTTGCCCTTCCAGCTGTTCACGAACTTCCAGCAAATCGTAAAGGGTTCGTGGGTGTCCTTCAAAAAGGTGCATCAGGGGGCCTTGCTCACGAAGGTCGTCAGACCCGGGCACCATTGTGGAAACAAAGGAGCCCTTGCCGTGGCGAGTTTCAATAACTCCGCGCCCCTGAAGTTCATGAAGTGCCTCGCGAATCACCGACCGCGAAACCCGAAGCCGTGCTGCAAGTTGCCGTTCTGAGGGGATCTTTTGCTCTGGCGCTAGCCCTCCATCAAGGATGAGCCTTTCCAGCCGGTACGAAACTTCACGTGAAATAGCCATTTTCTTGCCTGCGGGGACGCTGGTCGGACCAGTGTCGATCGTCATTGTTGTTTTCAGGTTAATGCTGCCTGCAATACGACAGCCCTTTGAATATGGCCGATTGGGCCGCATTCGTCCATTTTGCCAGTTACAGAAACTGGTCTGACCAGTGGTCTCTGTGCTGGACTAAACAGGTACCGCCAACGAATATCGTTTCTGATGCCGGGTATGAAACCGGTGTTGCTCAGAGCTCTACAAAAAATATAACAACAATTTCAGCGGAGATGTCCCAATGAAACCGAGCAAGATCGATACAAATAATTGCGGAGCCGGCGCAGTTTCGCAACGCCGGAGTTTTTTGAAAACGGCAGCCCTTGGCACCGCTCTGGCGGGTGTGCTGATGATGGGGGCAGGCCAGGCTCACGCTGCAACAACCTGGAAAATACAGTCAGTTTGGGATGCAGGCACTGTCGGTTACGACCTGTTTGAAGAATGGTGCGAGAGCATCAAGGAAAAAAGCGGTGGAGAGCTTATTTTCAAGCCGTTCCCGGCCAAGGCGGTTGCTGCCGATAACAACGCCCTGTTTGAGGCCGTGCGTAATGGTGTGCTGCAAGGCATGAACCCGTTCACCCTGTACTGGTCTGGCAAGATTCCGGCATCGGTGTTTTTGTCTTCATATCCTGCAGGCCCGGATCAGCCGCACCAGTGGGACACCATGTTCTACTCCATGGGTATGCTGGAAAAGACCCGGGAAATCTATAAAAAGTATGGCTTGTTTTACGTAGGCCCCATTCAGCACGATGCCAACATCATTCACTCCAAAAAGCCGGTTAACAAACTGAGCGACTTGAAGGGCATGAAGATTCGTGTGCCCGGCGGAATGGTCGCCGAAGTGTTCCAGCAGTTTGGTGTCTCGACTGTAAGCTTACCCGGCTCTGATATTTTCCCTGCACTGGAGAAAGGCACCATTGATGCGGCGGATTATGTTGGCCCGGCGGTGAACTATGAGCTGGGCTTCTCCCAGGTAACCGACTACATCATGTTCGGCCCTCCCGGTGTTATGTCTATCTACCAGCCAGTGGACTTGATGGACCTCACCGTCAACTTGCGAAACTGGAACAACCTTGATCCGAAACTGCAAAAACTGGTTGAGGATGAAGTCCGCAATTATTCCCAGATTCACTACCTCACCATTCAGAAGCGCAACATCGAAGCCATGAAGAAGTTCCGGGCCGACGGCGATACGGTAACCCGCCTCAGCCAGGATGACCTTGCCGAGTTCCGCCGTGCCGCGATTCCCATCTGGTACAAGTGGGCAAACAAGGATGAGGATGCCCGCGCCATCTTCGACATGCAGCTTGAGTACATGATGAACGACACCGTTGGTTATGTGAGCGAGTCTGATCTGGAAGGCGTCAAAGGCAAGTAAGCCTGCGTTATCTGACAACAATAAAAGCACAGTGGGGAAGGCTAGGGATTGCTCTTGAAAAGCGGAGCGCCTCCTTCCCCGTTTTATGGCTGAGGTAGTAACGACATGTCTGATCTGGAAGGCTTCGGATTTGTAATGCCGCACTGGATGTATTGGGGCTGGCTGGCAGTGATGCCGCTCATCATGATGGGATGGCATAAGTGGGCTTGCGCTCGCGGCGGCGAACCCGCAGAGCCTGGCATGACGCCAGGTGAGTTGCAGGCTATGGAAGATGACCCTCTGGTTTACCTGAAGTTCGAAGGTAACTGGTTTACCCGCATTATTGACTGGATCAGTGAGAAATCTGGCGAGTTTGTCGCCTTTTGGACGGTCAACGCAGTGGTTTTCTATTTTTTCGAAGTTGTCATGCGGTACATGTTCAACCAGCCCACGGTGTGGGTGCATGAAGCCAGCTTCCTGTTGCTGGGGATGCAGTACCTGCTGGCAGGCGCCTTTGCCATGCTCCATGGCGCTCATGTGCGAGTGGATGTGGTTTACAACCTCTTGCCGGTGCGGGGCAGGATTGGCATGGATATTTTCACTTCAATGTTCTTCTTCGTGTTTGCCTTGGTACTCATGGTTACCTCCTGGACCTTCTTCGAGAATTCATACTCCATGAATGAAACCACTGTTGAGACCTGGGGCATTCAGTATTGGCCGGTAAAAGGCATGATGATGCTTGGCTCCACCTTGTTGCTGCTCGCGGGCATATCCAAGCTCATTAAGGATATTGTCCTGTTTGTTCGCCTGGGACAGGAGCGTGTCGCATGACTACCAGTACACCGACTGCTTCAGGTCCTACTCTGTCGGGTAAGCTCGGCACCTGGTTGATGATTCTGGCCACCATAGGGTTCGGGTTTGTCATCTGTGTCGAGATGATCAATATCCTGTTCTACGATCCATTCAGCGACGAGAAATTCCTTTTCAAATTTGCTGGCAGCCTTGCCAGTGTTGAAATCGGCCTGCTTACTTATCTGATGTTTGGCTCGCTTTTCGTTGCCCTGATGATGGGCTTGCCACTGGCCTTCGTTACGGGCGGCCTCGGGGTGCTGTTTGTGTATCTGGTGGGCGATTCCATGATGCTCAACATCGTGCCCAGCCGCATATTCCCGATGATGACCAACTCCGATCTGGCTGCGATTCCGCTATTTATTTTCATGGCGTCCATGCTGGAGCGTGCCGGGCTGATCGAGGAAATGTTCAGTGTGGTCTACAAATGGATGGGCGGCCTAAGTGGTGGTCTTGCAACAGCAACCATACTGGCCTCTACGCTTCTGGCTGCCATGGTTGGCGTAATCGGTGCTGCGGTTGTAACCATGGGAATCATCGCGTTGCCTGCCATGCTGAAGCGTGGCTACGACCACAAAATTGCCATTGGCTCCATTATGGCGGGCGGTACCTTGGGTATTCTTATCCCACCGTCCATTCTTGCCATACTCTATGCAGTGGTAGCGCAGCAGTCGGTGGGCGAGCTTTACCTGGGTTCAGTTATTCCCGGGCTAATGCTCTCCGGCCTATATATTGCGTATGTTCTGATTCGCAGTTGGCTGAACCCAAGCCTTGGGCCTCCTGTTCCGGTTGATGAGCGTATTTCCCTGAGGGAAAAGCTGCTTCTGCTGAAAGGTTTGATTGCTCCTCTGATTCTGGTGGCGCTGGTTCTTGGGCTGCTGTTCGGTGGCATAGCCACGCCGGTTGAGGCCGCGGGTATCGGTTCATTCGGTGCCATTGTGGTTGCCATCATGCACGGCAAGTTCAATATCAGTGGCCTGCGTGAAGCCTCCATAACCACGGCTAAAGCCTCTGCCATGGTGTTGTGGATCATGTTCGGGGCTTCTGTGTTCGTTGGCTTCTACATTCTGCAGGGTGGCCAGCAGTTTGTAACAGACTCCATTCTGAGTACCGGCATGTCCTCCTACGGCATTCTGTTTCTGCTGATGGGACTGTTGATCGTGCTGGGCATGTTCCTGGATTGGGTTGGCATCCTGCTTTTGGCTGTTCCTATCTTCATCCCGATTGTGAAAGCGCTGACGTTTGAAGGCCTTTTCGGATTGCCACCAGTAGAGGGTGATGACGTCGTGCTCTGGTTCGGGGTGCTGTATCTGGTGAACATGCAGATGTCGTTCCTTAGCCCTCCCTTTGGCTATGCACTGTTTTACATACGTGGCGTGTGCCCTCCGGAAATATCCATGGGCACTATCTTCAAATCCTCCCTGGTGTTCCTTGCCATTCAAGCCTTTGGTTTGATGGTGTGCATCGCTATTCCGGGTGTTGTTACCTGGTTGCCAGGGCTGGTTTACGGCTGATCCATTCTGGAGGTTAGTAACATGTTAACTATCAAGAGACTTGATCTGGCCGAAGCCCGGCTGTTGATTGCCGGGGCGGCTGAAAAGGCCCGGGAAATCGGAGTGCCCATGTGCATCGCGGTTGTTGATGAGTCTGGCAACGTGATTGCCTTCGAGCGCATGGATGGAGGCAAAATCACGAGCGTTACCATTGCCCAGGACAAAGCGTTCACGGCGGCAGCGGCCAGGAAAGCAACCCATGAATACAATGCCGTTAACGTACCTGGCAGCCTGGCTTTTGGTATCCATACAGAAGTAGGCGGGCGCGTAAGTTCTGTGGGTGGAGGTTTGCCCGTGATCGTCGATGGCGAGGTTGTGGGTGGTATCGGATTGAGTTCCGGCACGCCACAGCAGGACATGGATTGCGCCCAGGCGGGGCTTGATTACTTTGCAGCCCAACGAGGCTGAAACAGGCGGTTTGAGGAAGGCCTTATGAAAACCAAGCCAACCATCAGCAAAGCGGAGCTGGCTGAACAGCTCCGGGCCTTTGTTGATGCAGATTTCGTTATCACTGATGACGAAACCATGAAGCCCTACGAATGCGACGGCATGTCCATGTACTGCGAAATGCCGTTGCTGGTAGTGCTACCGGAAACCGTAACCCAGGTGCAGCGGATCATGCGGATTTGCCATAAGCATGGGGTTCCGGTTGTTGCCCGCGGAGCGGGTACGGGGCTCAGTGCCGGTGCCATGCCGAACAAGGAAGGCGTGGTGCTGTCGCTTGCCAAGTTTAATCGCATTCTGAACATCGACCCGCTGGCACGAACGGCCAGCCTGCAACCTGGAGTTCGCAACCTCGCTATCAGCGAAGAGGCGGCTCAATACGGTCTTTACTATGGCCCCGATCCTTCGTCGCAGATTGCCTGCACCATTGGTGGCAACGTGGCGGAGAACTCTGGTGGTGTGCACTGCCTGAAGTACGGGCTGACGGTACACAATCTCCTCAGTGTGGAAATAGTCACCGCTGAAGGTGATGTGGTAACTGTGGGGAGCGACGGGCTGGATAGCTGTGGTATGGATCTACTCGCTCTGCTAACCGGATCGGAAGGCCTGCTGGGCGTGGTAACAGAAGTTAAAGTAAAGCTATTGCCCAAGCCTGAAGTGGCACAGGTAGTGATGGCCGGTTTCGATAGCGTACAAAAAGCGGGTGATGCCGTTGGTGGCATTATTTCCCACGGCATAATTCCAGGCGGCCTGGAGATGATGGACGGCTACGCCATTGTGGCAGCCGACGACTTTGCCGGTGCCGGCTACCCCCGAGACGCCAAAGCGCTGCTTCTTTGCGAAGTGGATGGCACCGAAGAAGAAGTTCACGAGCACATTGCAGAGGCCGAAGAGGTTTTCCGAAAGCTTGGCGCCACCTCGGTTCGCACCTCCCAAAGCGAAGAGGAGAGGGCGCTGTTATGGCTGGGCCGGAAATGCGCGTTTCCTGCAGTCGGGCGCATTTCCCCTGATTACTACTGCATGGACGGCACCATTCCCCGCCGACACATTGCTTATGTGTTGTCTGAGATGGACAAAATGTCTCAAGAGTTCGGCTTGCGAGTCGCCAACGTATTCCATGCCGGTGATGGCAATTTGCACCCGTTGATCCTGTTTGATGCAAACGTGCCGGGAGAGTTCGAGCGTACCGAAGCCTTTGGTGCGGCAATACTGAAAATGTGTGTGGATGTTGGTGGTTGTATTACCGGCGAGCATGGCGTGGGCGTGGAGAAGATTCGCCAAATGGCGATTCAATTCAACGATGAAGAACTTCAGCAATTTCACGATGTGAAAGCCGCGTTTGATCCAACAGGCATTCTCAATCCGGGCAAAGCTGTGCCTGCGCTGAAGTACTGTCAGGAATATCGGTCGCTCGAATACAAACAACACAAGCACGAACATACGGAAGCCGCACAACATGGCTGATATCTCTCAACAACTGCAGGAGCAAGTGCTCCAGGCCCGCGCTGGCGGGGAGAAGCTCAACATAGTGGGCGGCAACACCAAAGCCTTCATCGGCCGGGAGCCCAGTGCAGATGCCGGCACCCTCAACGTGAGCGAGCACACAGGCATAGTGGATTACCATCCCGTAGAGTTGGTAATGACCGTACGTGCAGGCACGCCCCTGGCTGACATTGAAGCGGTGCTGGCCGAACAAGGCCAAGCGCTCCACTTTGAACCCCCTCACTTTGGCCCAGAATCCACCATTGGTGGCACACTCGCCTGCAACCTGTCTGGCCCAGCCAGACCCTGGACTGGATCGGTCCGAGATCAAGTTCTGGGCATTCGCCTGATTAACGGCAAAGGCGAGCATTTGCGGTTTGGCGGCGAAGTGATGAAAAACGTCGCCGGCTATGATGTCTCCCGACTTCAAGCCGGAGCTTTAGGCACCTTGGGGCTCATCACTGAAATCAGCCTGAAAGTAATGCCCAGCCCCGCCGCTAGCATGACCTTAGTGCAGGAAGTGGGCATGGACGAAGTCCTCCACTACATGAACAGCCGCTCAGCCGAACCCAAACCCATCACAGCCGCCTGCTGGGTAGACGGCAAAGTCTATCTACGCCTCTCCGGAGCCAAAACAGCCGTAGAAGCCACCGCAGAAAAGTGGAGTGGTGAGGTAATGGAAGCAGGCGCAGAATTCTGGCGCTCAGTACAAGACATGCAGCACGACTTCTTCACCGGAAGCGACGAAGCGCTATGGCGATTCTCCGTTAACTCCACTGCTGCGAACCCCGCCATCGAAGGCGACTGGTTCATAGACTGGGCAGGCTCCCAGCGCTGGTTCCGGGGTACGGGACAGCTGAGCGATATGGAACCATTGGCTCGCGTCGCTGGCGGGCAGGTAGGCCTGTTCCGGGGTGGCGACAGAAGTGGTGAAGTGATGCACAGCCAGCCTGATGCGCTTAAAAGGATTCAGCAGCGGGTGAAGAACTCATTTGATCCCGACGGAATATTTAACCCGGGCAGGTTATATAGCTGGATGTAGATTCGCCAAAGTCAGAACAGCGATGGGGCGGATAACTCTCTGAAACTGTGCGAAGCCATGGATGGCGTAGCCAAGCGTACAGGGAAGTATTCACAGCGTGTTTCAGAGAGTTATCCGCCTCATCGCGACACCACCGATTTTGAAGCTTTAGCAGGCACGATATGCAAACAAATATAGTCCAACAGTTCGCCAACACAACAGAAGGACAGGAAGCAGAAGCCATACTGCGGGCTTGCGTCCACTGCGGATTCTGCACCGCAGCATGCCCCACCTACCAGGAATTGAACGACGAGCGCGACGGCCCCCGAGGCCGCATCTACCTCATGAAAATGTTCCTCGAAGGCGCCGAAGTTACCGAAAAAACCCGTGAACACCTCGACCGCTGCCTAACCTGCCGCAGCTGCGAAACCACCTGCCCCTCGGGCGTTAAGTACGGTCGCCTTCTGGATATCAGCCGCGACCTTATTGATAAAGAACTGCCACGCCCCCCGAAAGAAAAGTGGATGCGCTGGGCGCTCGCGCGAGTAGTCCCCAACCGGGTACTGTTTGGATACCTGCTGAAACTCGGGCAAACCTTCGCCCCAATACTGCCCGCCAAACTGCGAGCCAAAGTACCCCCGAAAAAACAGGCCAGCCCCTGGCCCGCCGCAAGCCACAACAGAATAGTTTTGGCGCTGGCGGGCTGTGTACAGCCATCTGCAACACCGAACACCAACGCCGCTGCCGCTCGAGTGCTGGACAAGCTCGGCATCACCATGATCGAAGCCCCGGAAGCCGGATGCTGTGGCGCGGTGAACTACCACCTCTCAGAGCACGAGAAGGGCCTGGAGCGCATGCGCCAGAACATCGATGCCTGGTGGCCAGCCATCGAATCCGGCGCAGAAGCGCTGATTATGACCGCCTCAGGTTGTGGCGCCATGGTGCAGGACTACGGGCACTTGTTAAGAAACGACCCGGTTTACGCAGCTAAAGCCGCTAAGGTCAGCGAGCTATGCACCGACCTTGGTGCATTTTTGCTAGAACAGGACCTCGAAAGCCTCAAGGTGCAGAACACCTCTGGCAAAGTTGCCTTTCATTGCCCCTGCACACTTCAGCACGCTATGAAGCAGAGCGGTGTTGTGGAGCAGGTGCTTACCAAGGCAGGCATCAGCTTGGCCATCACCAAAGACAAGCACTTATGCTGTGGTTCTGCCGGTACCTATTCGGTGTTGCAGCCAGAACTAAGCCAGAAACTGCTGGGCAATAAGCTCAAAGCACTGACGGTGGATAACCCTGACTGCATTGTAACGGCCAACGTAGGTTGCCAAATGCACCTTGAGACCAAAGCCCAAGTGCCGGTGCAGCACTGGATAGAGCTGCTTGATCAATAAGTAGTAAGGCTAGCCTGCTCTGTATTCCTTATGATGATTGTGATGCTCCCTCAGTGATTTCCGTCACTAAGGGAGTGTATTTTGCTGCTATGCGCTAGACTGCTAAGTTGTAAGCACGCTAACAATCCACGGTTTCAGCATCTTCTGCCTGGCCTCTCTCATTTGGATACCGATTTGAATACAACCCCTATGTCCCACCTTCAACTAGCTGTCCTGCTAGGCATGACCGTTGCCTTGGGGCCATTGGCACTTGATGCGTACCTACCGGCCTTCCCGGAAATTGCTGATGAATTAGGTGTTGGCCATGGAGGCGTCGGCCTCACGCTGAGCGCTTATATTGGCGCTTTGGGGCTTGCGCAGTTGCTGGGTGGGCCATTGTCCGACCGCTATGGCCGGCAGCGGATATTGTTCGCCGGGCTGCTGGTGTTTGCTATTGCCGCCTACATGGTTGCCCAGTCGGAAACGCTTACAAACATGCTGGGATGGCGAATCGTTCAGGGCATTGGTGGTGCCTTTTGTGCAGTGTCTGTGCCAGCCATTGTTCGCGATCAAACCAGTGGTCAGGATGCTGCCCGGTTGTTCGGGTTGATTGGCCTGGTTATGTTTATCGCGCCTGCCGCCGCCCCCTCCATAGGCTCAGCATTGCTGTACTTTAGCGAGTGGCACGTGATCTTCCTTATGCTGGCAGGCTACGCAGCCCTGCTAGCCGTTGTTCTGCACTTTATGCTTTTCCAGCGGTTACCTGCCCGGCAAACAGAGCGCACGCCAATAGTTACATTGATCACCAACTATGGGCTGGTACTCCGCCATGGTGTAACCATGCGCTTTGTTGGTCTGCAAGCCCTGTGCTTCAGCTCCATGATGGTGTTTATCACCCACGCATCCTTCATTTACCAGGAGTGGTTCGGGCTCTCAAATTCCATGTTCTCAGGCCTGTTTGCTGCAAACATAGTGGCTATGGCTGGCCTGAATCTGCTTAACCGCCGCCTGCTGAACAAGTATGAGTCGGTGCGGATTCTCAGAGCCTGTGTTTTTCTGCAGGCTGTAGCTGTCAGTGCACTGATTATATGTGCCTGGGCGGGCGCGCCATACTGGGTTATAGCTGGCTGCATTATTGTTGCGGTTGGATTTATGGGTGCCATTATTCCCAACAACATGGCCAATGCCCTGGAGTTTTTTCCCCATCTTGGCGGCACTGCAGCAGCAATGTTGGGTGCTGCACAGTTCACGATTGCGGGTGCGATAAGTGCACTGTCAGCCACCCTGGCTGGTGGAACCTTGTTGCCAATCGTATTGGTTATGGCGGTGTGCGTTTATGGCGCTGCTGTGCTGGCTGCTGGCGGACCAGCAGCCATTGAGCGTAAGAAACAGGAGCTGGTTGCCACAAGCTAGCTTTTGACGCGCCGCGCCTTTGCTGCATTGCTCTGTTTGGCAATTGAGGCGCGGGAGCTGATGCCCTGATCAATGTACAGCACCGCATCTGGTATCTGGGGGAACATGTGTTCGGCCAGAAAATACTCACGCAGTGCCGCTGATTGTGTAAGCGTGTCGCGCACAGGGCCTATCAGGCTAACCAGATAAAACTCAATCCCTTGCTCCTGCAGATTTTCGATCACGCTCTCCAGCATGATCAGGGAGGTGCTGTCGATGCTGCTTACAGATTGAGCATCCAGTATCACCGCTTTCAAGGCACCTTCCGGCCGCTTCTTGATAAGGCTGTATAGCCGGGATTTGAAATAGTCTTTGTTGGCGAAATAGAGCGGCGCATCAAAGCGGAAAATCAGCAAATCCTTACGCACGCTAATGCTTTCGAATCTGTGGATGTTGCGATAAAGATCTTCGCCATCAAGCTTCCCAAGCTCAGCCATGTGTGGGGTTGTGCTGTTATAAATCACCAGCATCAAAGACACAGCCACACCAATAAGCAGGCCCTGCTGTACGCCCAGTAAAATGGTGATAACAAAGGTAACCAGCAGAATCAGAAACTCCCTCCTGTCCTGTTGGAACAATCCCTTTATCTCTTTGTACTTGAATAGCCCCAGCACAGACATAACGATAATTGCTGCCAGTGCCGCTTTCGGCAGGGGGTAGTCGGTGAATAGTGGTGTAAGGAAAACCACTGTAATGGCAATCAGACCAGAAGAGATGAGCCCTGATATTTGAGTCAGCGCCCCGGCCTCGCGCATGGCAGCACTGCGTGAAAAACTGGCAGAAACAGGAAAACTTCGGAACATGGCGCCCAGAGCATTGGCCAGGCCAAGCGCAATCAACTCCTGATTAGGCTGTACACTGCGCTTGTCCTTTGGCGACTCCTGGGATTTGCAAATCGACATGGTGCCTACAAAGCCCATGAGGGCTACGGTAAATGCCACCGGAAGTAACTCGCCGAGTTTTGCCATACTGAGCTCGGGGAATTGCAGAGAAGGGAAGCCCTGAGGCACAGAATTAATAACCTCAACACCAGCCTGGCCGGCATGGAAGAGCCCGGATAACAGCATGGTGCCAACCAGCAGAATGAGCGTGTTCGGCACCTTGGGTGCCCGGCGTTTACAAAGAAAAATAAACAGCAAACTGGCTACAGAAATTCCCACCGTAATGCCATGCCAGTCACCAATTCTCAGTAATAGCTGATAGCAAAGGTCGAGCACGTTGGCACTTTCGACATGAACCCCAGTCAGGCTCTGAAGTTGGCTGCCGATAATGATGATGGCCGCCGCTGAGGTGTAACCCACAACAACCGGATAGGAAAGAAAGTTGGCGATAAATCCAAAACGCAGCAGCCCGAACAGAAACTGAATCAAGCCAACCAGAAGGGTTAATTCAATCGCAAGCTGAAGGTATTGATCAGAACCGGGCTCGGCGAGCACACTGAGCCCGGAAAGAATAAGAATGGCATCCAGTGCCACCGGCCCGATAGAGATTTTGTTCGAGGTGCCCAGTAATGCGTAAAGCAGCGGTGGAAAGATCGAAGCGTAGAGCCCAAACTCTGGTGGCAAGCCGGCCAGCACCGCGTAGCCCATGCTTTGCGGGATCAACATGACGCCAATAGCCAGGCCCGACACCACGTCTTGTCTTAGGGTGTGGGCCGTGTATCCCTGCAGCCAGAGCAAGCCGGGAAATAGTTTGTAGAGCATAAACGCAGCTTATCGCTTGAGGGCTGGCCTACAAGTGTGTGGAAATCAATTGGCTGAATCAAGCAGTATCAGCGGGTGCCCTTAGTAGGCGCCGCGAATCAGATCGATTCCAGGCGTGAGCACTTCTCTCCAGGCTTCCCCAAGCTCCCTGGTGTATTCCGGGTCATGAAGGCGAACAGTTTTCAGTAACGCATCCAGCCACAGTGAATACCACTCGGGATTGATGTTGAAGTTTGAGCGGTTGTGGCTTTCGCCAAGCGCTCTGAGCTTGCGGTCTGACATGCCGCGAGACGTGAGAATCAGCTGCAAAACCCCGTGACGAAGAAGGTGTCGTTGTGCGGGCATATCTGTATTCACAAAGCGGTTCTTGATGGCATCCGAGCTCGACATGAAATGGTCGTAAAAATCCACGAAAAACTCATCACGGTTGCAGCACCTTCCGTAGCTTTGGAAAACCAGATCGGTGTTGTTCATATGCGTTTAGCAATCCTCTACAAATAGCGGGTAATTAAATAGGGCGCTAAGGGTAATGGTTGGGCGGATTTTCTTCTGTTGAGTTTTGTTAACGACAGAGCCGGATTAGGGTGTCAGAAATGGGGCCTAGAGCAGGCGTGCTGTGGGATGCGTGTCTTTGCTTATGCTCTTTGATGTATCGGTAAGTGCTATGATGGGCGAGTTGAATATAACTGCCAATGGAGACATTACTATGGCTAAAAAGAAGGCGATGCCTACAAAGCACAGTGCGGTGCAGCGGGAACTCAAAACCCCGAAGTATCAGATGCGCGTGGTTGAAGATAAGAGCAAGTACCGCCGCAACCGCGATAAGAGTTTACGGATGGAGGATTTTCGCAAAGCTGCCTGATGGGCTGTTTTACGAAAATTCTTCGTTCGTCCTCTTCGTTGTAATTCCCTCCAGAGATTTGCGTTTGGTGCCATTGAGCAGGTAAGCGCAGGCATACAGACAGACCACTACTACCACTGACAGGGCTGCTTTTTTCCACAGAGGCAAGCTGAACTGCTCAAAAAGCAGATGGCTGATAACAGGAAGAGTGGCTAAAAACAGGGCAATCGCCGTAATTTTTTGCCAGAGGTTTACTTCCGGGTCGTACTTTTTATAGTTCTCAATATCATAGGGCTTCCAGGGATCGTTTTCAGTGACATCCGCGGGGCGCCAGCCTGTTGGCATGAACCAGAGTTTGATTTTGTCGCTCCATTTTTCTGTATTCACTGCGTCTTTCCACAGCCTTGCCCACCAGTCAACATGAGCGTATAGCGGGTCCCAGCTTCGATAGGGCTTACGCACGCCGTAGATGCAGGGCTCGTCATCCCGCTCTTCTGCCCAGGTTCCAAAAAGCTTGTCCCAAAGCATGATTACCCCGCCGTGGTTTTTGTCGACATACCGTGGATTAACCGCGTGGTGTACACGATGAGCCGATGGCGTGTTTAAAATACCCTCAATAAACGGCACCCTGCCAATGGCTTTAGTGTGTATCCAGAACTGGAAGAACTTGTTCAGCAACAGAACGGTTGCGAAGACTTCGATGGGGCAGCCCATAAATGCCATTGGAAGAAAAATCGGGAATACCAAAGTGTCTTGCAGGGCGCCTTGGCGAAGGGCTACCGTAAAATTGTATTCCTCACTTTGATGATGAGGGAGGTGGCCATTCCACATAAAGTTGATGGTGTGGGACAGTCGGTGGCCCCAGTAGTAAAAGAAGTCGTAAACGAAGAAAAACAGAATCCAGGTAAACGCAGAGTTCATGCTCCATTCAAACAGGCCGAACCTGTTGGACAGATAGGCAAAAATCACGAACAAGCCACCCTTGGTGAACAGTTCGAATATCAGCGTGATTATTCCGCAACTCATGTTGGTGAGGCTATCGTTCACACGCAGCGAAGTCCGGTTTTTACGCCAGAAAAACAGTGATTCCAGACCTATAAACAGCAAGAAAAACGGAATGGAAAAAGCTACAAAGTGATCAGCCATTGCTACCCTCATTATTTTTATTGATGGCTTGAAGTTACAGTGGCAGCAAAACAAAAGCTTGTGCTAATGCGACACTTGGTTGTTTTTAGGCGCGGGGCCAAGGGCCTGTGGCATTTGGCAATGCCAGAAGCGGTCTATGCTATGGTGATTGAGTACTCAATAGAAATGGAGACGTGTCATGGCAAAAGATCCTGCCTGCATAGTGGTTGCATGTGACGGCTCAAAGCACTCAGCGGAGGCGGCCAGAATGGCGGCTTTACTAGCCAAGGCGACGGGGCAGCCACTCAAACTCTTAACGGTGTTTTCGAGTGCCCGGATAGAAAAAAAGGTAATTAGTGGAAAAATGCCGGAGAATATTGATGCAGAGGTGCAAAGCTACGGACGCGAAGTGTTTGCCGCTGCCAAGGAAGCTATCGGCGACGTTGTTGAGCCAGCTGTAGAAGTGCTACTCAGGGGTGACCCTGCCAAGGAAATTATCGACTACCTGGAAAGTAATCCGGGTGACCACCTGGTTTTGGGGAGGCGAGGACATTCTTTATTACGGAGTCTCACGCTTGGCAGTATCAGCGAAAAGGTCGTTCGGCATGCTACGGGGCCAGTTACTGTTGTGAATGGATGATGCGGATTTCCCCAAGGGCACCGACAAAAACACCTGGCAGAGGAATTTTATACATTCTTCTGCTTTGGGCTGTGAGTTTTGCGGGGTACGCAGCGCCGCCTCTGGATGTGAGTGGTGAAGAGATCCGGTTGGCGGACTTTCCGGTGGGTTATTTCGTGGATAACGAGCAATCGCTTGATTACGAAACTGCCCGCAATCACGCCTTCGAGCCCGCAAACAGCACCGCTACGCTCGGCACGGGGGCATCGGTTACCTGGCACCGGATTGAGCTGCATAACCCGGGGCTTGAGGCAAGGGCCCTGTTTCTGCACATGCCTGCGGCTTATCAGGTGCGGGCAATAGATATTTATGAGGAGCGTTCCCAAGGCTTGGTGGGCCGGGCGACGGTTAATCTTAACGATGCCAGCGACAACCCCCTGATGTATCGGGGCACAATCGTCTATCCGTTTTCGGTGCCAGCAGGAGAAACCACGGTTTTCTATATCCGCAGTCATCTGTACTCCCATCAGTGGTTTGCGGCGGAAATTTATGACGATAAGAACTCGCGAAAGGCTTTGGTTGGCGGCCATCTCGACATCGCACTGCTGGTAGGAATGATGATGGCGCTGGTGTTCTACAACGGCCTGCTTTACTTCGCCACCAGCAAGAAAGAGAACATACTTTACTCCCTCTACCTGATATCTGGCGTTATCTGGATAGCGCTTTCTTACGGATTGCTTGCCAAAGCGTTCAACGTATACGGAGATGCCGTTTTTATATTGAACCTTTCGGTATTTACTATGCCGATTTTTCTTGTGCTGTTCATGATGGTGATTTTCGAGACTCGAGGGTTTTACGTTACCGAGCATCGAATTCTGAAGGGATTGCTGGTTTTGCTCGTTGCAGGCTTCTGTTACGGCCTGTTTGATATTGAGGGGGCTTTAATACCCGCAAGCACCCTGGCTGCGCTAATGATGGTAGTCACTTTTTCGGTAAGCCTCTCGATATTACGCAAAGGCCACCCCTTGGCGAAATTCTTTCTCGTGGGGCACAGTTTCTTTGTGGTATTCAACGGCCTCGCGGTGCTGTTCTATAAGGGTTTGATTGAGCCAAACTACCTCAATAGCCGCGGTGTCGGGATTGGCATTGTGCTGGAAGCGATCACGCTGGCGTTCATCATTTCGTACCGGATTAAAGTGCTGGAGGATATCCGGGCCCAGCAGGATGAACTCAAACGACAGGCCGCCACTGATCCACTTACTCAGCTTTATAATCGGCGGTTTTTTATGACTGAGGGTGAGTGTCTGGTTCAACAGGCTAGAACTACAGGGGAGCAGGTGTCTGTCATTGCCCTGGATATCGATCATTTTAAGGCAGTCAACGACACCTACGGGCACCACGCCGGAGACCTGGTTTTGAAGGATATGGCGGGTATTTTTCAGAAATTCAGTCGAGACAGAGATCTGGTTGCCCGCTTTGGCGGTGAGGAATTTATGATTCTTTTACCCGGCGCCGACCACGCAGAGGCCGAAGGCTGTGCTGAGCGCATTCGCCAAGGCGTTGAAAAGCACGTTGTCGAGGTCGGCAACGGTGTGAGCATTCGGATTACGGTAAGTATGGGCGTTGCACAAGTTAATAGTGCTGCAGAATCGGTTGAAGACGCCGCCGAGCGGGCCGACAAGGCGCTGTATGAGGCCAAAGCCGGAGGGCGAAACCGCGTGTGCTCTGCGGCCTGATGGCTGTATTTCGAATAATGGATGTACAGAAACAACAAAACCCGCACGAGGCGGGTTTCATCTGAATTCTTAATGGTGCCCGGAGGCGGAATCGAACCACCGACACGAGGATTTTCAATCCTCTGCTCTACCGACTGAGCTATCCGGGCAAGTTGCTTTACTGCTATGCAACGGGGCGCTATTAAACCGGTTTCGGTGTAGTGAGTCAAGGCCGGCCCGGAAAAATATCTGAATCTTTTCAGGGTTGATCAGCCTTTGACCAAACCGGGGTTATTTTTCTGGTGGCACGTAGCCTTCAGCTTTGTCGTAAGGCTCGTTGTTAAAGAAGTGCTCCATTTGCGCCTGTATGTATTTGCGAGTGTTTGGATCAATCAGGCTAAGGTGCTTTTCGTTTATGAGCATTGTTTGCTCGTTTTGCCATTCTTCCCAGGCCTGCTTGGAGATGTTGTCGAAAATGTCCTGGCCTTTGGCGCCGGGCATGGGTGGAAAGCTCAGGCCTTCCATGTCTTTTTGGTATTTTCGGCAGAAAACAGTGCGGCTCATGATCGCTCCTGATGTCAAAGGTAAGTTGTTGGATGATAACAGATGGCACTGGCTGAGCCAGTGTGTGGGCTGTCGTCACAGCAGACTGACCTGCTCCGGGCTGGTGAGCAGTGTGCGGATTGGCGCTGGTAAGCCCAGAGCCAGGGCTTCGTGCCGGTGCAGCCATTTCTGATGGGCATCGTCCTTCACGGTGTTTTGCCTGGTTACATTCAGCCGAGCGGGCTGAATGTGCAGGTGGTAGTGGGAAAATGTGTGACGAAAGCCATCGATCAACTCTGGCTCTGTGCAATCAACCCCAAGGCTTCTCTCACAAGCATCCTGCAATTCATCTGCGCCATATGCCGGGTCCAGTTCAGGTAGGCTCCACAGCCCTCCCCAGATGCCGCTAGGTGGTCGGCGTTCCAGCAGTATGCGACCATCCCGGTCTTCAAGTATTACCATCCAGGTGGTTTTTTCCGGCTTCGTTTTTTTCGGTTTTGAGCCAGGGTAGAGGGTGGCTTCTCCTCTGGCGTATGCCGTGCAGCCTTTTTTCAGAGGGCAGTCCTCGCAGGCTGGGCGTGTGCGCGTGCACACCAGTGCGCCAAGATCCATGATGCCTTGGGTATAGTCCCGAACACGCTCATTGGGTGTGTGCGCTTCTGCGTGTACCCAAAGCTGCTTTTGCACTGAGGCTTGGCCGGGCCAGCCGGGAACGGCGTGGTAGCGAGCAAGCACCCGCTTTACGTTACCGTCGAGTATGGCTGCACGCTTGTTATACGCTTGGGCAACGATAGCGGCGGCAGTAGAGCGACCAATGCCAGTGAGGGTTTCCAGTTCTTCCTGTGCGGACGGGAAGGTGCCGCCGAAATCTTCCATAACGGTGCGGGCGGCCTTTTGCAGGTTGCGGGCGCGGGCGTAGTAGCCAAGCCCCGACCAGTGGCTGAGTACGTCGTCTGTGGGCGCCTCCGCCAAAGATTGAACATCCGGGAAGCGCACCATGAACGCTTGATAGTAGGGGATAACGGTTGCTACCTGGGTTTGCTGAAGCATGATTTCAGAAACCCAAACCCGGTATGCCGTGCGGTTGTGGTGCCACGGCAGGTCATGCCTGCCGTGTTGGTCGTACCATTTCAGAAGATTTTCAGCGAAGCAGTCTGCTGTCACTTGAACAGGCCTTTGAGCGTATCTTTTACTTTATCGGCAGCCCCTTCTCCGAGACTCTCTTCCAGTTTTTCGCGTACTTTTTCTTCCGCCTTTCCCTTCGCCCTGTCCACTTCCTCATTGGCCTTTTTGCGCGCGGCATTGGCTGCAATGGTTTTTAGCGTATCGCGGAAGCGTGAGCCATCAAAGGAGCACAGGCTGGCTGCGCCGCCAGAGAAGTCGCCACGGCATTCCACCGGTATAACCACGTCTTCCACATATTCAGTTACGCGGCAGGCGTTGTCGCGGTGGATATCGCCCACAATTCTCAGGCCTAATTCGTAATCGACCAGGGTTTGCTTCAGGTCAACGTTGCCTTTGCCTTCCAGTTTCATGCCGGCGAGCGAGGCGACCAGATCGGTATTATTGAATACGTTGCCATCAATCTCGAGAACGCCATGCATGTCGTTGAACGGCGTGGTGTCGCCCCAGTCATCCGTTGACAGCTGGTCCTGGTTGACCAGAGCAATGCCTTGGCATGCCAGGTGAGTCAGGTTCATTTTGCGGAATTCACCTTCTGCAAGATTGAAACTGATCTTGCCGTCGGCCTTGTCTCTCAATACCGAGATGCGGTTGCCGGAGGTTGTGGCATCCACTTTGAGGTTAGCGCCACCGGACAGCATGGTGATTTCTGCAAGATCTGCCAGCAGAGGAAGCGTTTGCACATTGCTCACGTCTGAGTTGATGGTCCATTTTGGATTGTCGGTGCGGGCATCAATAGTGGCATTTGCGCCAAAGCTACCTTCATAGAGTTTGCCGCTGAACTCGTCCACTTTCAGTACGCCCTTGCTGGCGGTTGTACTGGCTTTGATCTCATTGATGCTCAGGTTGCTTACAATCAGTTCACCCAGTCCGAAGTTGATATCCAGCAGCAGGCCGCGCAGGGTTTCCAGTGGCAGCAGGTCGCCTTCCGTGCCGCTGGCAGCGGTTTGAGCAGGTGCATTGTTTTTTGCTTCAGCACCCTCAACGGCTGGAGGCAGGTAGCGATCTGCGTTGAGCTTGTCACCCTGAAGGTTGAACACAATGCCGCCATTGTCGAGGTTGTAGCTACCTGAACCTTTGAAGGTGGTGTCATCCAGTTTGATCATCAGGTCAGACAGCGCAGGCTTGCCTGCAGGGCCGCCGATATTGGTGGACAACGCGATGGCCTGAAGAACTGCTTCATCGGTTGTTGCAATAGCAGGTTGCCCCAGGTTTTCGAGCAGATCTTTAAGGGAAAACTCATCGATGGCCAGTGTGCCTTTGAGGGCTGGCTTGGCGCCAAAGCCTTTAACGTCCAGGTTCGTGTTCAGGGTCAGATTTGCGAGGCTGGCGGTAAAGTCGCTTAGCGTTGCAGTTTCATTTTCCAGATTGGCGTTCGCTGAGCCCGACAGCTTGGCGGTCACGGATTTGCCACCAAATGGCTCTCCGTTCATTTTGAATTCTGCTTTCAGGCCGGAGACTGCGAAATCGTTCAGTGCTTCGTTCGCGGCAAGACGGGCTTCGATGCTGCCATCCACTGCGAATTGTGGCTGGGCTGTTTCTACACGAAAACCAATTTCCAGCGGAAACTCAGAGCCCAGAGTGATATCGCTGGCGTTTACCGAAAAATCGTCAAGAGTCACCTTCTGGCCGGTGCTCAGATCGCTGTAATGCACCTGGGCATTGCTGATTTGCACGTTATCGACATTGAAGTTGAGGGCCTTGCCGCCTTGTTCATCGCTGGTATCTGCAGCGGCAGTTTGCTCTGGTGTGTTGGTAAGGTCCTGTCTGCCCTTGGCATCGCCTTCTGCGGGTTCAGGCATGATGCGAGTCCAGTTGCCTTCCCCCTGCTCGTTAATGCTCAGATGGGCCTCTAGCCCGTCGAGCACGAAGGTGTCTACCTGTGGCGACATGGCTATCAGAGACCAGAGGTCAATCTGCGCCACCAGCTGCTTCAGCGCAACGAAGCGCTGGCCATCCAGAGTGGCTTCTACATCGTTCAGTTCGAGCCCGAGAGGAATGAAAGACCAGCCAATATCGCCTTCCAGAATGAGGTCAAGGTTGGTGTTATCCTCAACAGCTTTTTCGATTTGCGGCTTGTAATCGTTCGGGTCGATAACAGCCATGGCTATAGCAATCGCGGCAATGGCGAGAACAATAACTGCAACGATGGCGATCAGCACATAACGTATGGCTTTCATGTTTCGGGCGTCCTTTTTGTTGCGAGAACTAGCTGCGAGAGTTTTCAGGATTCAAGGTGAATCCGTATGCGAATAAGCTAAAGGATAACGCAGGGTTAACAAATTAACAGGGTGGGAGTATGACAATGCCGTAGTGTTAGGCCAAAATACTCCCATTGTTTCTGCGCTGAAATTACTGAATAACCATAAAAAGGAGTTCGCTGTGGCTATTACTGTTTCGATTGAACTGAACCGAGAGCTCGAAATACCCGGCAGTTATGACGAGGTGTTCGACCTGCTGGCAGATGTGCCGCGCTCTGCTGCTCATTTTCCAAAAGTGAATAAACTCACTGATCTGGGTGACAACACCTACCGCTGGGAAATGGAAAAGGTGGGTATCGACAAGCACGCAATTCAGTCTGTGTACGCAAGCAAGTACGTTTCAGATAAAGACACAGGGAAAATCACCTGGGAGCCTGTGAAAGGCGAGGGTAATGGCGTGGTGCGTGGGTCCTGGGTGCTGAAGGCTAAAGGTGATACTGCCACCACTGCCAAATTTCAGACCAGTGCTGAGCTGACACTGCCACTGCCTGGGCTTTTAAAACTGGCCATCAGCCCTGTTATCAAACATGAGTTTAACGGCCTGGTGGATACCTATATGGCCAACCTGAAGAAAGCCTTCTGATTTTTTTTGGTCAGGCAAACTATTGTACCGATTAACCCGGTTATGGGACTCCTGAGAGCATAAAAGGTATAATCCCGGAATTGATATCTTCCGGCGTTGTGCCACTTAATTTGCTACGGAGTCTCCATGGCCGAACGTAAGGCTCGGGTAGAACGAAATACCCTTGAAACCCAGATCACTGTCGACATTAATCTCGACGGCACCGGCAAATCCAGATTTGATACCGGAGTGCCATTTCTGGAGCACATGATGGAGCAGATTGCCCGTCATGGGATGATGGATCTGGATATCGTTTCCAAAGGCGATCTGCACATAGATGACCACCACACAGTGGAGGACGTTGGCATTACTCTAGGCCAGGCGTTCAAACAGGCTGTGGGAGATAAAAAAGGCATTTGCCGCTATGGCCACGCTTATGTACCTATGGATGAAGCCCTTTCGCGGGTTGCGATTGACCTGTCTGGTCGCCCTGGCCTGATTATGGAAGTACCCTTTACCCGGGCTGTTGTGGGTGGCTTTGATGTGGATCTGTTCGAAGAGTTTTTCCGTGGATTTATCAACCATGCCATGGTGACTGTGCATATTGATAACCTGCGCGGCAAGAATACCCACCACCAGATCGAAACTGTGTTCAAGGCATTCGGCCGTGCTCTGCGCATGGCGGTTGAAATGGATGAGCGCATGGCGATGGCGGGTGTTACCCCGTCTACCAAAGGTTCGCTGTAAGCTGCCATTCCAAGCCACTGAAGGACACAGAGCTGACCATGAAAACCGTTGCCATCATAGACTACGGCATGGGTAATCTTCACTCTGCCCGCAAGGCGGTAGAGCACGTTGCCCCGGATACCAGAGTTCTGGTGACCGACAACGCAGACCAGATTCGTGAAGCCGACCGGGTGATTCTGCCCGGTGTAGGTGCCATTCGTGATTGCATGGCAGAAATTCGTCGGCTTGGTGTGGATGAACTGGTGCGCGAAGTTTCCCGCGACCGCCCGTTTCTCGGCATATGCGTAGGCATGCAAGCGCTGATGTCCCGCAGTGAAGAAAATGGCGGAGTTGACTGCATTGGTCTGTTTCCTTCCGAAGTCCGCTATTTTGGCGACAGCCTGGTAGAAAACGGCGAGCGCCTGAAAGTGCCACATATGGGCTGGAACGAGGTTTACCACACGGTTGAGCATCCTCTGTGGCAGGGTATTCCCGATGGCGAGCGCTTCTACTTTGTGCACAGTTATTACGCTGAGGCAGAAGCTAACGCAGACATCGCCGGGCGCAGCCATTACGGCGTTGATTTGGCAGCGGCAGTAGCGCGCAACAATATTTTTGCAGTGCAGTTCCACCCGGAGAAAAGTGCCGGGGCGGGGCTGCAATTACTCAAAAACTTTACTGATTGGAACGGAACATGCTGATTATTCCCGCCATTGATCTGAAAGACGGCCGATGCGTTCGCTTGCGCCAGGGTCGTATGGAAGATTCCACCGTGTTTGGTGGCGACCCGGTTGATATGGCCACCCGCTGGGTGGAGGCTGGAGCCCGTCGTTTGCATCTTGTCGATTTGAATGGTGCCTTTGCAGGCGAGCCGGTTAACGGGGAAATTGTTAAGGCCATTGCCCGGAAATACCCGGATTTGCCTATTCAGATTGGCGGCGGCATTCGCTCAGCAGAAACCATCGAGGCCTACCTGAAAGCCGGCGTGCAGTGGGTGATTATTGGAACCAAGGCGGTCAAAGAGCCTGAATTCGTGACGGAAATGTGCAAGCGCTTCCCTGGTCACATCATTGTGGGTCTGGATGCCAAAGACGGCCGCGTTGCTACAGATGGCTGGGCCGAAGTCTCCGAAGTTATGGCTATTGATCTGGCCAAGCGATTTGCCAACGATGGCGTTGAATCAATTGTGTACACCGACATCAACCGCGACGGCATGATGCAGGGCGTAAACGTGGAAACCACGGCTGCTCTTGCTGAAGAAGGTGGAGTTCCGGTAATTGCTTCCGGTGGCGTAACCAATATGGATGACCTTAGGCGTTTGGCGCCAGTTGCCCATAAGGGCATCATTGGTGCGATCACTGGCCGGGCGATCTATGAAGGCACGCTGGATGTTGCTGAAGCTCAGGCGTTTTGTGACTCACTGAAAGGCTGATTAGGGCAAATATTATGGCATTGGCAAAACGCATTATTCCCTGCCTGGATGTGGACAAGGGGCGCGTTGTAAAAGGCGTAAACTTTGTGGATATCCGGGACGCCGGAGACCCGGTAGAAGTGGCTCGCCGCTATAACGAACAGGGCGCCGACGAGATCACCTTTCTGGATATCACCGCAAGCAGTGAGAGTCGCGATACGACCTATGAAATGGTTGAGCGCATGGCAGCAGAAGTCTTCATTCCGCTAACCGTTGGTGGTGGTGTTCGTGCCGTTGAGGACATCCGCAAACTTCTAAACGCTGGCGCAGACAAGGTCGCGATCAACACGGCTGCCGTGTTTAATCCAGAGCTGGTAAAAGAAGCTGCAGAGCGGTTTGGTAGCCAGTGCATTGTGGTTGCGATTGATGCCAAGCAGGTAAGTGCTGAAGGCGAAGAGCCCCGCTGGGAGATTTTTACCCATGGTGGGCGTAAGCCGACAGGGCTGGATGCCGTGGAATGGGCGCGCAAAATGGTAGAAATGGGTGCTGGCGAGCTTTTACTTACCAGCATGGATAGAGACGGAACCAAAATCGGTTTTGATCTGGGCCTGACTCGCGCAGTAAGTGATGCGGTATCTGTTCCTGTGATCGCTTCGGGCGGCGTTGGCGAGCTTCAGCATCTGGCAGATGGCGTCACCAAGGGTGGTGCAGATGCGGTGCTGGCGGCCTCGATATTTCACTTTGGTGAGTACACCATTCCCGAAGCAAAGGCCTTCATGAGGGCTCAAGGAATTGAAGTCCGGGATTAGTCTTTCTTGGCAAAAGCAGGTCGTATGGTCTGCTTTTCGCCTACCGCAAACATTCTCTGGTTGTTGTTGCGAATAGCCCATAGCCCGCTCACGGTAGCAATAGCGATGCCCTGCTCATCCAGTAGGGGAAGATGCTTTTCCAGATAGTCGACAGTCACTGTGTGTGGGTGGCCGATGCCAATCGCACTACCGTTTTCCTTCGCTTGCCGAATCAATTCCTTGAATTGCCGATCTACAAACTCTTCCGTTTGCTCGTGGTCCAGGAATACGTCCCGTGTCAGTGTGGGAATCTGATAAGCCGCGGCAACGTCGCCCGCAATGGATGAGGCAATGGTGCGGCTATCGACAAAATAAACCGGGTAGCGATACAGTTCCTTCATTACCCAATCCATGGGTTTCAGTTGCTGGGTTAGCAAGCTGCCCATGTGGTTATTCACACCTTGTACAAAAGGGATGGACTGCAAGGCCCGACGCAGGGTCGTTGTTAAGGCTGGCTCATCCATGTCTGGCGTCAAACCGCCAGGCCCGAGGCCAAAGTTCCGGGTGTTGGCCATAGGTGCGTGTAGCATGATCTCCTTGCTCTGGCTATGGGCCAAACGCGCAAGGGAGTCTGTGTGCCGCCGGTAGGGCAGAAACGCCAGGGTAAGCGGCTGATCCATATTGGCCAGGCGCTCGCCCTCGTGCAGGTTGTGCCCCATGTCATCAATGATGATGGCAATAGTTGGCGGAACACCCTGCGGGGCAGGATCTGCAGCTGCTTTACTGGCAGTAATGCTTGCCAATAAAGCCAATGCAAACCTCAGCAGAGTTGAAGTCGCCAGGGCTCGAGTAGAGAGTGCCTTCACTGTGCTGCGTCAGCTCCCTTGCGGTTCAGAATGTTCAGCCCTTTCAGCAGATTGAGTGCTGAGCGTAGCTGATAATCCCTGTCGGCAATAGAACCAGGTTGGTCTTCACCCTCCGACTGCTTGCCTTTGCCTTCCGTTTCTTCGTCCTGACCAATCAAGTGTCCGCTCAGATCCGCTTCGGTAAAAAATGGGCGGCTATCCAGTTCTTTCAGTTCGGCCGGCTTTACTTCGATGTCTGGCTTGATGCCGGTGGCCTGTATGGAGCGACCGTCAGGGGTGTAATAGCGCGCCGTTGTCATTTTGATGGCGTGAGTTTCATCCAGTGGGATAACAGTCTGAACGCTGCCTTTGCCAAAGGACTGTGTGCCCATAATGACAGCCCGCCTGTGATCCTGCAGGGCGCCGGCAACAATTTCAGATGCAGAGGCCGAGCCGCCGTTAATCAGCACAACAATGGGGGTGCCAGCCATCACGTCGCCATCTTTGGCGCTGAAGCGGAGGCGGGAACTCTGAATTCTGCCTTCGGTGTATACAATCAATCCTTCGTCCAGCAGGGCATCAGCGGTTGCTACGGCCGCCTGCAATACACCGCCGGGATTGTTGCGAAGGTCCAGTACCAATCCGTCCAGATCACCGCCGTGTTCTTTCTTCAGTTTGTTCAGGGCTTTCGTAAACTGTCCGCCGGTTTCAGCCTGGAACTGGGTCACCCGCACGTAGCCGTATCCGTTTTCGATCATGCGGCTCTTTACACTGGTTACCTTGATAACCGCGCGCTCAACATCGATCTCTATGGGGCCGGTTTGCCCCTCTCGCATAATGGTCAGCGTGAGGACGGTGCCAGGCTTGCCCCGCATAAGTTGAACGGATTCTTCCAGGCTCATGCCTTTTACGGGCTTTTCGCCAAGCTTGATAATCAGGTCGCCGGCCCGAACACCAGCTTGCTGAGCGGGTGTGTCATCAATGGGGGCAATAACCTTTATAAAGCCATTTTCCATGCCCACTTCAATGCCCAGGCCGCCAAACTCGCCGGAAGTGCTTTCTTCAAGCTCTTCGTAGTCTTTTGGGGCCAGGTAGGTGGAGTGCGGGTCGAGGTCGGAGAGCATGCCCTTAATTGCGCTTTCCAGCAGTTGGCGGTCCTCTACTTCTTCAACGTAGGCTGCCTTGATGCGGCTGAAAACCTCGGTGAATTTGCGCAGATCGTCCAGGGGAAGTTGTTTTTCCGGGTCAGGCAGGGTGATTTCAATGCGTTCACCTTCCTGAATGCCTTCCAGTACCTGGGTGTCGTCTCCCGGGTTATCCTGGGCGAAAGCCAAACCGGGGAATGAGATGAAACAGACGGCAAGGATGGCTGAGCGCAAAGGTGATGCTTGGAGTGTACTTCGGACCCGTTTCATTCACATATCCCGTGGTTATTCCGGTAGTTGGACTGAACCTTCTATAATCCCGACAGTATGGCGGCAGCGGGCTCATTTGTCAGCCCCGGCCCGGCTGTTCAGTTGGTCAGCCAGCGGCCCGGGTTATCAGGTTTGCCGTTATGGCGAACTTCAAAATAGAGTGCTGGCGCGTCTGTTCCACCGGTACGGCCTGCTTGTGCGATGGCTTCCCCTGCTACAACCCAGTCCCCCGGGCTGGTGAACAGGCTGCTGCTGTGGCCATAGAGTGTCATGTAGCCATCGCCATGATCAATAATTGTTATCAGGCCAAAGCCCCGGAGCCAGTTGGCAAAAACAACCCGGCCATAATGAATGGCTTTGATCTCGGCTTCTTCCCCGGTCTGAATGATCAGCCCGTTCCTGCGCAGTTTGCCATCTGCGTATTTTTCTCCAAAACGACTGACTACCTTGCCTTGTGCAGGCCATGGAAGCTTGTTGCGCAGCGACGGGAAGGGCTTGGATTCATTGGGCGACGGGATGCTGGCGATGGCTTGCTGAACCTCGGAAAGCAGCTGCTCCAATCGCTTTCGATCGGATTCCAGTTCGTCTTTTTCGCTACGGTGACTGCGGATATCCTGGTTAAGCGCTGCGAGGGTTTTTTCGCGTTCCAGGCGGGACGCTTTTAACGCCTGCTGGCGTTTTATTACGCCCTCTTCAGCGTTCGCGAGTTCGGCCCGGGTGCTTTGCACGGCCGCTTGTGTGACCTTGAGTTCTTCGAGGTTCTTATGGAAAATTTCCAATCGCCGTACTGTGTCGCGACTGAGATATTCGTAATAGGTCATGGTCCGGGCAATGTTGTCCGGATTGATTTCGTTGAGCAGCACTTTTACAACGGGTGCATCGCCTTCCATCCAGGCGGTGCGTATCTGTTTTTTCAGGCTTTCCCTCTGGCTCTCCAGGGTGCGCGCCAGCTCCCGCTCTTCACTTTGCAGTGTGGTCAGTTTCTGCTGCTGTACCTTTACCTGTTCTCGCAGGGATCTGCGCTCGTGAGTCAACCGGCTGATGGTGCGTTCAGCTTCAGCCAGCTGTCGTTCAAGAGAGGAGCGGTCCTTTTCGGCATTGGCCAGCCATTTGTCGATACCCTCAATACGTTTCTTGAGGGCTTCGATCTGGGCTGGCGTTACCTCTTTAGCAAACGCTAACGGTGCTGCACCCAATAACAGTGCGAGAGTCAGCGTCAGTACTGCAGTCAGTCGCAATGCTGTGGCCTGTTTCCGGATCAACCGACTTTAACCAGGCTATGCCCGGTCATTTCCTTCGGTAGTTCCAGGCCCATCAATGCGAGCAGGGTGGGAGCTACATCGCTCAGGCTGCCGTCATCACTCAGGCTTACTTCGCGGCTACCTGTGTAGACCAGGGGAACTGGCCCGATGGTGTGTGCTGTGTGCACCTGACCAGAGTCGGGGTCTGTCATCTGTTCACAGTTACCGTGGTCAGCTGTTATCAGTGCCTGGCCACCGACTTCATCCAGTGCTTCAACTACGCGCTGTACGCACTGGTCGAGGCATTCTACTGCTTTGATGGCTGCATCCAGCTTGCCCGTATGGCCCACCATGTCGCCGTTGGCGTAGTTGCATACCACCAGGTCATACTTTCCGCTTTTGATGGCCTCTACCAGCTTGTCGGTAACTTCCGGAGCGCTCATCTCAGGCTGCAGATCGTAGGTTGCCACTTTAGGGGAGGGCACCAGAATTCTGTCTTCGCCGGCAAAAGGCGTTTCCTGCCCGCCGTTAAAGAAGAAGGTGACGTGGGCGTATTTCTCGGTTTCGGAAATGCGGAGCTGGGTTTTGCCTAGCCCTGCCAGGTATTCACCCAAACCGTTGATCAGCTGTTCTGGCGGGTAGGCGCAGGAGGTTTTGATATCTGCCGCGTACTCGGTGAGCATTACAAAGTCTGCGAGATTCGGGTGTTTCTTGCGTTCAAACCCGTCAAAACCCTCATCTACAAACGTGCGGGTCATTTCCCGGGCTCGGTCAGCCCGGAAGTTCATAAACAGGACGGCGTCGCCATCATTGATTGTGGCCGCAAGCTCGCCGGCGCTTTGTATGAGGGTTGGTTTAACAAATTCGTCGTTTTCACCACGCTCGTATGCTTGCTCCAGGCCTGAAACAGGATCGGCGGCCATGAATTCTGACTCACCTAACGTCATCAGGTTGTAGGCTGCTTCCACCCTGTCCCAGCGGTTGTCCCGGTCCATAGCGAAATAGCGGCCGACAATTGAGGCTACACGGCCTACGCCCAGACTTTTCAGCTTTGCAGCCGCCTTTTCAAGGGAGGGGCGAGCGCTGCGAGGTGGCATGTCGCGGCCATCGAGAAATGCGTGAATGTAGACTTCTTTAGCGCCCCTGGCAGCTGCAAGCTCAGCGGCTGCAAGCACGTGGTCTTCATGGCAGTGAACGCCGCCGGGAGAAAGCAGGCCCATGAGGTGAACAGCGCCGCCATTGCTTATGGCTTTGTCGATTGCTGCGCAAAGAACCTTGTTTTCGTTAAAGGTTCCTTCCTCTATATCCTTGTCGATGCGCGTCAGGCTCTGGTAAACCACGCGGCCCGCGCCAAGGTTCATGTGCCCGACTTCGGAATTGCCCATCTGGCCCTGGGGCAAACCTACAAACATACCGGAGGTGTTGATGAGCGTTTTGGGTCTGGAAGCCCAAAGCTTGTCCCAGAAAGGCGTATTGGCGTTGCTGATGGCGTTATCTTCGGCGGGTTTACGATGGCCCCAGCCGTCGAGAATTATCAGTGCTGTCGGCTTGCGCAATGCTGTCATCATTCAGTCCGGAGGTAGAGTTGCAGTAAATTTACAGAAGTAGGCGTGAAGCTTATCCATTTTTACACTTTGAGGCCACAGTCGTCACCTGTATGGTCACCTTCTGTCCGGCGAGCAGGCTGTGTATAATCCGCCCAAACTTATTTTCAGGGTAACCTCATGGATCGGTTGTTTGAATTTGTCGTTAACCACTACGTTCTCGCTTCACTTTTTGTGGCTTTTCTTGTTGCTATTCTGGTGCTGGAGTCCCGGCGGGGTGGAGCCAAGATTTCTGCTCAAGGCGCTGTTAGCCTGATCAACCGGGACGAAGCCATAGTGGTTGATATCCGTGACCGCAAAGAGTTTGGCGAGGGCCGCATTACCGGCTCAGTCAATATTCCGTTGAGCAGTCTCAAAAGTCGGGCTGCCGAGCTGAACAAACACAAGAGCAAACAGATTATTGTGGCGGACAAAATGGGGCAGCATTCCGCCATGGCCGTCAAACAGCTGAACGCAGAGGGTTTCACCAATGTGGTGCGACTCAACGGCGGGGTTAGCGACTGGAAGGCCAGTAACTTGCCGCTGGTAAAAAAGTAGAAACTGCGACATAACTTGATCTGCGCGCCGATCTGCCGCACTGTTTCACATAACTGATCGACGCCAGACAGTAGACTGTCACGGCAGATGTAACCATAACAACGGGCCCCGAGCCCTCTCTAAGACTCCCTACTAAAGCAAAAGGACTTAACATGGCTGAGAATCCGCAAGCCGCCGCAGGCAACGAAAACCAGAACCAAGCTCAGTTTGCTCTTCAGCGTATCTACGTGAAGGATCTGTCTTTTGAGTCCCCGAATTCACCGGTGGTATTTCAGGAGCAGTGGAAGCCCCATGTAAATCTGGATCTGAACACCGCTCACACAAAAGTAAGTGATAACCAGTATGAAGTGGTTTTGTCGCTGACCGTTACGGCGAAAATTGACGACAAGGTTGCTTACATTGTCGAGATTCAGCAGGCGGGTGTTTTCCTTGTTTCAGGTATTGACGGGCCGCAGCTTGGCCAGATGCTGGGTGCCTATTGCCCCACTATTCTGTTCCCCTATGCCCGTGAAGCAATTGATGGTGTTGTTAACAAGGGTAGCTTCCCGGCATTGATGCTGGCGCCTGTTAACTTCGATGCTATCTACGCTCAGGCATTGCAGCGCAAGCAGGAAGAGGCAGCCGGTGAAGCCGGTGCCGAGCAGAAAACTCACTAAGAGTGTTGCTCTACCCTGACTGCAAAAAAACCCGGCAACTGCCGGGTTTTTTGTTTATGAGGTGCTGCCTGGTGAGCCCTCAAAGCCCAGTTGCCTCCAGGCTTCGTAAACCACTAAAGCGGCGGTGTTGGAAAGGTTGAGGCTTCGGCTATTCGGGCACATAGGTACCTTCAGGCAATGCTCTGCAGATAATCCTTCGCGTACATCTTCTGGAAGGCCACGGGTTTCCGGGCCGAACATCAGGTAGTCGCCTTCCTGATAGGCCACCTGGTGGTAGTAACGGTGGCCTTTTGTGGTGAGGCCAAACAGGCGCCGAGGCTCCTCACTGTCGAGGAACGCCTGATAGTTTTTGTGCACTTTTACCGTGGCGTATTCGCTGTAGTCGAGCCCGGCACGCCGCATCTGCTTGTCCTCCAGAGTGAATCCCAGAGGCTCAATCAGATGCAGGTTACAGCCGGTATTGGCGCAGAGCCGGATGATATTGCCCGTATTGGGTGGAATCTCCGGCTCGTACAGCACCACATTCAGCATTCGGCTTTAGCGCTCGACTGCAAGGGCAACGCCCATGCCGCCACCGATGCACAGAGTCGCCAGACCTTTGTGCGCATCACGGCGTACCATTTCGTGCAAAAGTGAAACCAGTATGCGGCAGCCCGAAGCGCCAATAGGGTGGCCCAGAGCAATAGCGCCGCCGTTGACGTTTACTTTGCTGGTATCCCAACCCATTTCCCGGTTTACAGAGATAGCCTGGGCAGCAAAGGCTTCGTTGGCTTCAACCAGATCCAGATCATCAACGCTCCAGCCGGCCAGTTTCAGGCAGCGCTGGCTGGCGGGGATTGGGCCGGTTCCCATGATGGTCGGGTCAACGCCGGCATTGGCGTGGGCTTTGATGGTTGCCAGCGGGGTCAGGCCCAGCTCTTTTGCTTTTTCAGCACTGCACACCATGACCGCTGCTGCGCCATCATTCAGGGATGATGCATTACCTGCGGTCACCGTGCCGTCCTTTTTGAACGCCGGGCGCAGTTTGCCCAAGCCTTCGCCGGTTACGCCATCGCGGGGGCCTTCGTCCTTGCTGATAACGATTGGATCGCCTTTCCGCTGAGGAATGGATACCGGCACGATTTCACCATCAAAGCGACCGGCTTCTCTGGCTGCAACTGCCTTTTGTTGGGAGGCTGCTGCGAACTCGTCCTGCTCTTCGCGGCTGATGTTGTACTTCTCAACAATATTTTCAGCAGTGATGCCCATGTGGTAGTCGTTAAAGGCGTCCCAAAGACCATCGGTAACCATGGTATCGATCATGGTCCAGTTGCCCATGCGCTGGCCATTGCGGCTGTTGGGCAGAACGTGGGGTGCCTGGCTCATGTTTTCTTGTCCGCCGGCAATCACTATCTCGGCATCGCCACAGCGAATCGCCTGAACCGCCATGTGAACAGCTTTGAGGCCAGAGCCGCATACTTTGTTGATGGTTATGGCCGGGACAGAATTGGGAAGGCCGGCATTGATCGCCGACTGGCGTGCCGGGTTCTGGCCAGAACCTGCGGTCAGAACCTGGCCCAGAACAACTTCATCGAGCTGGTTGCCGGCAACACCGGTTTCTTCCAGCAGTGCTTTAATAACAGCGGCGCCGAGCTGATCCGCACGAAGGCTGGAAAGGCCTCCGCCAAATGCTCCAATAGCTGTACGCCGAGCGGCAACGATGACGACATCACGCATGAGAGTTCTCCGTTTTAAAAGTTGGCCGCATTGTAGCCGGAAAGGACGAGCGGGCAAAAGCGTAGGCCCAACCCTCGGCCTACATGTTGAGGCTTCTGCCACCATCGACTGAAATGATTTGCCCGGTAATAAATGGCGCTTCGGCCAGCAGAAACACGATGGTGCGGGCTATATCATCCGGAGTGCCGGTGCGATTAAGGGGCGTTTTGGCCAGTATTATACTTTGGTAGCCTGCATCAACCGCTGCGTCGCCCTCTGGCCAGAGGATAGCCCCGGGAGATACACCATTTACCCGTACCTCTGGAGCCAGGTCTTTGGCCCAGGACCGGGTGAGTGCCGCGAGTCCTGCTTTGCTGGCGCAATAGAGTGGGTGGTCTGCCAGCGGCTTTTCACTATAGATATCAATGAGATTTACGACACTGCCTGAGCTTGCCCGCAAAGCCGGAAGACACGCCTGCAGCAGAAAAAATGGCGCCTTCAGGTTAGTGTGCATAATGCTGTCCCAGTCGTCTTCCGTGGCCTCAGGCGTTGGGTTTGGATAAAACACGGATGCGTTGTTAACCAGTGCATCCAGACGTCCCCACTGAGCTGCTGCTTCGGTGCCCAAGCGCCTGATGTCGGTGATGTTACTCAAGTCTGCCTGCAGTGCGACGGCAGAGTTTGGCCGCTGCTGGTTCATTGATTCAGCAAGACTGTGAGCCTGATCTTTGCGGTTACGATAATGGATAGCGATGTTCCAGCCCCGCTCCTGGAGTATTTGCGCAGTGCGGGCTCCAAGGCGATGGGCAGAACCGGTAATCA
Source organism: Marinobacter sp. 1-3A (assembly GCF_016597775.1). NCBI lineage: Bacteria > Pseudomonadati > Pseudomonadota > Gammaproteobacteria > Pseudomonadales > Marinobacteraceae > Marinobacter > Marinobacter sp. 1-3A. Next base: position 127,942 of record NZ_VCGZ01000006.1, on the reverse strand, counting down.
GGGCAACAGGCGCATGTTCAGGCATGGTGGTTCCTCAGGATAGTAAGCTGCTTAGTGCCTGGTTAATACGCGCAAGACGCTCGGTACGGATTGCATCGCCCAGTTCTTTGCCCAGGAAGCCTTGTTCCATCAGTATTTTAGGGTCAACGGTTGACGCAACTTTTGCCGCATTTTGGAGTGCTTCAAGTTTTGCCCGATTTGCGGGTTCAAGAGTGCATGCAAGTACATTTAGGAGTTGCGCGAACCGCTCTGGTCGTCGCCACAAGTCGGCCTTTTCCAGCAGCTTCAGCAAAACGCCTGCATCTGGCTGCAGCGGGTCGAGCTGCTGTATGGCGGGCGTGAAAATCATAGTCAGGCGGGCCAGTTGTTGGCAATCGTTGGGTGCTTTCAACGCTTTGGCTCTTGCTGTGCCCGCAGGCTCGTCAAGTGCGCATAACAGTGAAGCAAATCGCTCTGCTGTTGAGCCATTGCTGGCGTGAACCCGTTGCAGGCCAGCAATGGCTGCGCTGAAGTGCGCCTCAGGGGAAAGTTCCGGAATCAACACGGCTAGCGCGCCGCAGTCTCTCAACACCTGAAAGAACGTAGCCGGATTATTTTCATGCAGGGCTCGCTGAATCTCCTGCCACACTCGCTCAGGCACCAGATGTTCCACCTCGCCCTCGGCAACCATAGAGCGCATGAGTTCCATGGTTTCTGCGCAAACACGAAAACCAAGGGGTTGAAAGCGCGCAGCAAACCGTGCAGTGCGCAAAATTCTCAGGGGGTCTTCTTTGAACGCCATTGAAACATGTCGCAACTCTCGTGCTTCAAGGTCTTTGCGCCCATCAAAGGGGTCGCTCAGCTCGCCCTGTTCGGAGCGCGCCATGGCGTTGATGGTGAGGTCCCTGCGTAACAGATCTTCTTCCAGCGTGACATCAGGAGCACTGTAAACCGAGAAGCCGTGATAACCGTGGCCCTGTTTGCGCTCGGTGCGAGCGAGGGCATATTCCTCATGTGTTTTGGGGTGCAGGAATACAGGGAAGTCTGATCCTACCTGGGTAAATCCACGGGCGAGCATTTGTTCCGGGGTTGCACCAACAACCACCCAGTCCCGATCTTTAACTTTCAGGCCCAGTAGTTCGTCGCGAACAGCGCCGCCAACCAGATAGGTTTGCATGGAGGGTTCGGTTCCTTTCCGAGAAGTATCCGGGAATTATCCGTTTCCCGGGCGTGTCAGGCAAACCTGTATAGTCTGGTGGGTTCGCCTGACACCGAAAGAAGTGCTCGAACAATAATCAGAATGCTGTGCCAAGCTCCAGAGATGCGCCGATATCCGCATCGCTAAACAGGGCGCCAAGATCAAAGCGAACGCCTAACAGATTGACTCCCAGGCCAGCTGTGAACTGGGTTTCCTCGGCAATGCCGTCGTTGTCATTGTTGCTTGCAAGGTTGTAACGAACACCCGCGCGAAGCTGTGCGTAACGGAACGCGTCGAACTCTGCACCCAAGGCGAGCCACTGGGTGTCATCTTCAAAGCCAAAGGCTTCTTTTTTGGTGAGATCCACCTCTGCAGTCACAACGTGATAGTCGCTCTTATGAGCGATGCCGACGGTTGCCATGGGGTTGAGTTTCAGAGTGCGTACTTCCTCTCCAAGATCCGCCCGGCTTGCAGCGGAGTCGAGCTTCATGGGAATCAGGTTTTTTACCAGGATTCCTGCGTTCCACTGCTTTTCATCTCCGAACGCATAAGCAGCACCTATATCGAGGTTAAAGCCGCTCTTTTCAGTTTGGGACTCATCACTGTCGAAATCGTTGTCATCAAAACCGGAAACGGTTTCCGTGTATTGAAACGTTTGTAGCTTTACGTATTTTGGGGAAAAACCCAGCTGGAGAGATTCACCATTACTCAGCTCCAACGCGTGAGCAAAGCTTATGCCTGCCTCTATCACCGCTGAAGCAAGGACCTTACCGCGGGAATTTAACGTCAGAGTGCCACCAGGGAGAGAGGTTACCGTGCCGTCTTCTATGTCTGCCAGTATTGCGTCGTCACTTTCGTCGTACTCTCCCCTGGCTGTTGCAGTCAGATTGCCGTTGGTGAACACACCCATGGAAATTGTCTTTCCGGGAACGGCAACAGCAAAGCCAAGGCCGAGGTTGCCTCGGACGGTGTCTCTATCAAATCCGGCAAGTTGTTCACGCAACTGCCCCGCCTGCTTTTTAGTTTCGGTTGAATTGTTAAAGCTGATGGCGCTCTCAAGCCCGTCAATTGAGTCCTGGATATCATCAATCTGATCAATGGTTTCTTCTTCATCCGCAACCCGCACGTTGACAGACGGCAGCGTGAGGCCGAAATCATCTGCCCAGTCGTGCTGGTCTGCAGCCATCATTGCGGGGTTTGCAGACGTGGCGGAAGCCGGATGCGCAATAGCCACCCCGGTGCCACCCATTGCAAAGGAGCGTGAAGACATAAACGACTGCGGACTGGCGAGCGCTGAGGAAGTTGCAAGGGACAGTCCCACGGCAATGAACAATCTGGACAGGCGATATTGATGCATTTCGGTACCTTGGAGATAAGTGTGTTTCTATGAACAATGAGAGTACTGAAAGGTTAGATCAATATGCGTACGGGAACACGGCATAACCGGTAACGGTTTGTTTTTGATATGTAAGCGGAGGCAGTTATTTGCCGGTTTAGCGGGCTGTATTGTAGCTTTGTTCAATAAAATCCATTCAATCAGTGTGTTAGAAAAGCTGGCGCGATTTTTTCATGGTTTCCGGTAATGGTTAGCTGAAACGAATTCTGGAGACAAGATAATGGCCATTCGCTGGATAACAGTTCCTTTTTTGGCTTTCATGCTGGCGGCCTGTGCGCCTGTTGGTGGGCACCGGGATAGTGAGAAGAGTAAAGCACAAAGCGAACCCAGGCTGGAGCCTATAACCGTGCGCGTAAGCGGTTTTGGAACTTATGAAGACGCCAGTAAAGATCGCCTCAACACGCGTAAGCGTTTGATGGCGCGCCGGGCCTCCCAGATGGATGCCTACAGGAACCTCGCTGAGCGAGTGTATGGCACGGTCGTCTATGGCAGCTCTACAGTAAACGACTTTGTTCTACGAAATGATAGTTTTCGAACATACGTGGATAGCTACATTCGTGGCGCAAAAATGGTTGCTGTTAACGAACATAGCGACGGCGTTGTCGAAACGGTAATGGAGCTGAAGCTGGAACCACGTTTCCGGGCTTGCGTGTCGAAAGTAGATGCCGATCAGGTGCAGGATTTGTGTCCGATACCTATGCCCAGATACAACGACAGTGTTGGTGATGTTCAGAGCAAAAACGTGGATTCCCTGTACTATCTCGACTAATGTCGCCATCGGGGTTTGATTATAGGGATACTGGTGTAGAGGCCTTGGAAGCGTGGCACATTTGGAAATGCGGGAATGAAAAGATGCGCGGGTTTATGAAGCAGTTTTTTCGCTTGGCGCTTTGGTGTGCGTTGACGCCGCTGATGCTTATTGCCAGCGCTCAGGCGGTTGTTCTGGAAGGTGTGGGCCACGCCAGCATCCATAACGAGGACCTCGCGACTGCCCGTGCAGAGGCCCGTAATGCGGCCATGCGTGATCTCGCTCTTCAGTATGAGGCGCAGGTTAGTACCAGAGATACCATGGAAAACGGTGTTCTTACCGAGTCCAGAATGCGCCTGGCCTCCAGTGCGAGGGCGCGGAATGTTAAAGTGATTGATGAGCACCGCATTGGCAATCTTATGCGTGTGACCGTACGGGGGGATATTTCTGCCGGTGATGCCAGTTGTGACGGCGGAGACTCCGGGCGTTTGAGGAAGCGGGTGGCAGTAACCGGGTTTCCGCTTCTATACCCTGAGCAGGCCCGTGTAGGGCGCATTGATGATGCTGGTGAAGTTCTGCCGCAGTTGTTGCAGCAAGGTTTGCGGGAAGCTGGAAATTTGCAGGTGCTTTCCGCCTCTACCTCCCGTCTGTTCCCCGATCTGTTGAACGCGCCAACGTTGCAGCAGGGTAGTAATCGCCTAACCAATGTGATTCAGGTAGCCCGTGAAATGGGTGCTCAGTTTGTTGTCACGGGCGTTATCCGGGATCTTGGCGTTGCAGACCCTACGGCGTGGGGCACATCGGTTCTGGACAAGATGCAAAGAGGTATTGGTGCCGTCGATAAGCGCCGGCGGTTTGCAGTGGATCTGGTGGTTCTCGATGGCTTTAGCGGTTCGCCTGTCTATCAGCAACGTTTTGAGGCGGCCGCGGACTGGAATGGGAGCGTGGGCAGTTCTACAGGGTTTGGCTCAGAAGGATTTCGAAAAACCCAATATGGAAAGGCGGTTGCTGGTGTTCTGGGTGACATGACTCAGGCAGTCACCGAAGCATTGGCATGCCAGCCGTTTATGGCCCGCATTACCCGGGTAGATGGTCAGCAGGTAACACTGGCTTCAGGTGCAACCGCTGGCCTGAGGCCGGGTGATGAGCTGCATTTGTATCGCAGTGCCCGGTATTTTGATTCCCTGGGAGGGACGCCTGAATTGAGCGACAGCCAGGTGACAGTCACCCTGAATAATGTTCATCCGGACTTCAGCAATGGCAATATGCCCAGCCTGGGTGGGCAGGTAAACATTCAGCGAGACGACATTGCCATAATCTGGTAGCTCACGCTAAACCGGTGAGCGGGTCACTCAGCCGCGTGGGCTGCCGCTATGTCGCGAATCTTTCCGATCATGGAGCGCAGGCCGTTGCCGCGGGTCGGAGAGATATGGCGGAACAGGTCGAGTTGTTCAAACAGCTCGTCGATATCGGTAGCCAACAGGTCTCTTGGGGTTTTCCCGTTCAGCGCAATCAGAATCATGGCGGCAAGGCCGCGGACGATCATTGCGTCAGAATCGATCAGCAAATAAAGTTTGCCGCTGGCTTCGTGGAAGTGGGAAATCACCCATACCTGGCTCTGACAGCCGTGGACGTAGTTCTCTTCAATCCGGGCTTCGTCCGGAAAAGCCGGTAGCTGCTTGCCCAGATCAATAATAAACGCGTAGCGCTCTTCCCAGTCGTCCAGAAACTCAAAGCCGTCGAGTACGTCTTCCAGAGTCGGGTTTTTTCCGAGCGGATTGTCCAGAAAATCCTGTTCTGTCGCAGGCATTTACAACATTCCCAGTTCGAGTTTGGCTTCGTCAGTAAGCATATCGTTGTTCCAGGGGGGATCAAAGGTAAGCTCTACGGTTACCTTGTCCACGTTGGGCACGTGCTCCACCTTGGTCTTCACATCTTCAGTAATAACCGGCCCCATGCCACAACCAGCGGCTGTGAGGGTCATCAGGATGAAGACGTGATTGCCCTCTGGCGTACCGTTTTCAATGCGGCACTCGTAAATCAGGCCCAGGTCCACTACGTTTACCGGAATTTCCGGGTCGTAGCAGTTGCGCATGGCTTCCCACACCTGGTTTTCGTTGATAGTTCCGTCTTCCGGAGTATCAAAGCTGCTTTCCAGTGGCTTTTTGCCCAAGGCATCTGCGTTGTGACCTTCGATGCGGGCAAGGTTGCCATTAACTGCAACCGTGAAGGTGCCGCCCAGAGACTGCGTGATGGTTACAAAACTATCTGCCGGAATCATGATTTGGGTGCCAACAGGAACAAGGCGGGCTTCCACCTCGCGCTTGGTCAGGACAACTTCTCTTTCTTGCATTCCTGGTTATACCTCGTTTGGCGCGGAGAGTGGACGAATCAGCTTATGGTAAAGCTCTCGCCACACCCGCATTCGGCGGTGGCATTTGGATTGCGGAACTGGAACATGGAGTTGACGCCTTCGGTCACAAAGTCGATCTCGATGCCATTCACCATGGCAAGGTGTTCCTCTTTCACAAACACATCAACCCCGTCAATGTGGAATATTCTGTCGTCGGGTGAAGCTTCGTCCACCCACTGGGTTTCGTACTTGAAGCCTGAGCATCCGCTTTTTCTGATCGCCAATCGGATACCTTTGGCGCTCGACGCTTTGTCGAGTTGCTTGCGCACGTGCTTGACGGCACTTGGCGTCATGGTGACGCCTACGGTCGGCGTGAAGACTTCAGCTGTCATGGTGTCTCCTCCATCAGGCAAACAGGCGCTGGATTTTTTGTAAGGCGGTAAACAGTTGTTCCACCTCGTCCAGTGTATTGTAGAACGCAAAGGAAGCCCGGGCTGTACCGGGAACTCCGTAGAAATCCATCAGTGGCATGGCACAGTGATGGCCAGTGCGAATAGCGATGCCTTGCTGATCCAGTAAGGTACCTATATCACTGGGGTGCAAGCCTTCGATTTTAAAGGACATCACGGGAACTTTCTGCTTTGCCGTGCCGATAATGCTCATGCCGGGAACGGTCTCAACCAATTGGTTGGCACGTACCATCAAGGCATTCTCCGCCGCTTCCATTGCCGGCCGGTCCAGCCCGTTAAGGTAGTCTATTGCCGCGCCCAGACCCACCGCCTCGGCGATTGCCGGCGTACCTGCCTCAAATTTGTAAGGCAGAACGTTCCATGTGGTGCGTTCAAACGATACCCGCTCAATCATCTCGCCGCCGCCCTGGTAGGGAGGCATGTCTTCCAGTAGTGCGGCTTTGCCATAAAGCACGCCAATACCTGTCGGGCCAAACAGCTTGTGAGATGAAAAAACGTAAAAATCACAGTCCAGCGCCTGCACATCCGGCTGGAAGTGGGGGACAGCCTGGGCGCCATCTAGCAGGGTGATCACACCGCGCGCCTTCGCCTTGCCCACCAATTCGTTTACCGGATTGATTGTGCCCAGAACGTTGGAAACGTGGGTGATGGCCAGTACACGGGTGCGGTCGCTCAGCAAACGATCAAAGGATTCAAGATCCAGTTCGCCCGCAGGCGTAACCTGAATCGGCACCACTTTTGCGCCAGTGCGCTCGGCAATCATCTGCCAGGGCACAATGTTGGCGTGGTGCTCCATGTGGCTCACCAGAATTTCGTCGCCGGCTTTGAGTTTGGGGGCCAGGCCATTCGCTACCAGATTGATGGCTTCTGTTGTGCCTTTTGTCCAGATGATTTCCCGGGTACTGCCAGCATTCAAAAAGCTGCGAACGGTTTCCCGGGCACCTTCAAATGCGGCAGTGGCGCGGTCGCCAAGGGTGTGGGCACCCCGGTGTACGTTGGAGTGCATTTCCCGGTAATAACGGTCCATGGCATCCAGAACGGAGCGCGGCTTTTGTGCCGACGCGCCGTTATCCAGGTATACCAGCGGTTTTCCATTTACCTGTTGGGACAGGATGGGAAAGTCCCGGCGTATGGCTTGTACATCAAACGCCTTTTGGGTTGCTGTGCTTGCCATGGACAGGTCATTCATACCGGTCAGACCTCCTGGAAGGTTTGATCAAAAAACTGGTTCAGGCGGATTTGTACCGTATCTTTCACGGCATCCACTGGAATCTGGGCAACCAATTCGTTGATGAACGCCATGGTCAGCAGAACATTGGCTTCACGGAGGCCGATGCCACGCGATACCAGATAAAACAACGATTCCTTGTCCAGTTGGCCGATTGTCGCCCCGTGGGCACATTTTACGTCATCAGCGTAGATCTCAAGCTCTGGCTTGGTATCGATCTCAGCGCCAGTGGAGAGCAGCAGGTTCTTGTTGCTCATATTGGCGTTGGACTTCTGGGCGTCCGGATGAATATGGATTCTGCCGTTGAACACAGCGTGGGATTTATCCGCTGCGATGTTGCGATAGGTTTCTTCACTGTCGCAATTAGGCGCTACGTGCTCAATGGTGGTGTGGTTGTCGTAATGCTGTGTGCCCTGGGTTACAACAACGCCGTTGAGCTTGCACTCTGCGCCTTTGCCTTCCAGTCGCACCCTCAGGTCGTGGCGCCGCAGGGGGCCGCCGAAGCCTACGCAGTGGCTCTCGAAGCGGGAGCTACGCTGCTGGGTTACGCCAGTGGCGCCGATGTGCTGTACCTTCTCGCCGTCCATGCTCAGGCGGATGTTGGTAACATTTGCGCCCTCTGCAAGAGTGAACTCGGTAACGGAGTTCACGAACACCGCTTCCTGTCCACTGGAAATAAACTCTTCAACCAGAGTGATCTGGCTGCTTCGGCCTGCTTCTACAAAAATTCGTGGGAAGGCAGATCCGCTGGCGTCGGCTGTCACTTCATGGATGATGAACAGAGGCTGGTCAAGAACCGCGTCTGGCTTCAGGCGAATGAGAAGGCCATCTTCAAAACGCGCAGTGTTCAGCCCTGCAAATTGCACGGCCTTGGCGTCGAGAGTGCTGTCCAGGCGCTCAGCCAGCTCATTGGCTTCGGCCTCAGAAAGATCACCAAAACGCTGGATAAGGATGTTATCCAGATCCGGATACTCACTGGCTTCCGGAATCACAACGCCATTGATAAAGACGACTTTGTAGCCGGGCACAGCAAGGGCGCTGCCTGTTTTACCAGTAGTTGGCAAAGAAGCGGCCATCTCGTCGGTCAGCTTCAGGTACTTGCTGGAGTATTTCCAGTTCTCGGTTTTCCGCGTTGGCATGGGCATATCTACCAAGGCGGCACCACGCTGTTTGCGCAGGGCAAGCAGGGGGGCTGGTAACGCCTGGCCAGCCGGCTGCAGGAACGCGCTGGAAAGAAGACTTGGTGCTGGTTTCATTCCGCTATCTCCTTAATTGGCAGAGTTGGAGAGAGCTGAACTGGCTGCAGTTTCGTCATCCTTGATGCCAAGCCATGCGTAACCGCGTTCTTCCAGTTCCAGGGCCAATTCACGGCCGCCAGACTTCACAATCTTGCCTTCGGCCAGAACGTGAACAAAATCAGGAACAATATGGTCAAGCAGGCGCTGATAGTGAGTTACCATCAAAATGGCACGGTCTTCGGCACGTAGAGCATTAACACCGTCAGAAACAACCTTGAGTGCGTCGATGTCGAGGCCAGAGTCAGTTTCGTCCAGAATGGCCAGCTTTGGCTGCAGCATCAGAGCCTGCATGATTTCGTTACGCTTCTTCTCGCCACCGGAGAAGCCTTCGTTCACGCCGCGCTTGAGAAATGCAGGGTCAAGATCTACCTGCTTTGAAATTTCCCGAGCCATCTTCATAAACTCAGCGGCGTTCATTTCTGACTCGCCTCTGTGGTGGCGCAGGGCGTTTACCGATGTGCGCATGAACTGCAGGTTGCTGACGCCCGGAATCTCTACCGGGTACTGAAACGCCAGGAACACACCATCCCGCGCCCGCTCTTCAGTCGCTTTCTCAAGCAGGTCCTCACCATGCATGGTGACGCTGCCAGACGTGACTTCAAATGCGTCGTTGCCTGCAAGCACCTGGGCCAGCGTGCTTTTGCCCGAACCGTTCGGGCCCATGATGGCATGTACTTCCCCGGCTTTGATCTCCAGGTTGATGCCCTTGAGGATTTCTTTGCCCTCAACGGAGGCGTGCAGGTTTTTGATGCTCAGCATTTGTGGCTTCTCTCTTTAATCTGAAAATCTGTGTGTGTAATTTAACCAACAGAACCTTCAAGGCTAACTTCAAGAAGCTTGCCGGCTTCAACCGCAAACTCCATAGGAAGTTCCTTGAACACGTCCTTACAGAAACCGTTAACGATCATGGAAACGGCCCGCTCCATATCAATTCCGCGCTGGCGGCAAAGGAACATCTGCTCGTCGCTCACTTTCGAGGTGGTGGCCTCGTGCTCAACGATGGCGGACTTGTTCAGGCTCTCAATGTAAGGGAAGGTGTGTGCACCGCACTGGTCTCCGATTAACAGCGAGTCGCACTCGGTAAAGTTACGAGCGCCTTCGGCACGGGGACCAAATTTGACCAGGCCGCGATAAACGTTGGAGCTTTTACCGGCCGAAATACCCTTGGAGATGATGGTGCTGGTGGTGTTCTTGCCCAGGTGAATCATCTTGGTGCCAGTGTCGGCCTGCTGGTAGTTGTGGGTAAGCGCTACAGAATAGAATTCACCAACGCTGCCTTCACCACGCAGGATACAGCTGGGGTACTTCCAGGTAATGGCCGAGCCGGTTTCTACCTGGGTCCAGGAAACTTTGGAGTTCTTGCCGATACAAGCCGCGCGCTTGGTCACAAAGTTGTAGATGCCGCCTTTGCCGTTCTCATCGCCCGGGTACCAGTTTTGTACGGTGGAGTACTTGATTTCGGCATCGTCCAGAGCGATCAGTTCAACCACCGCTGCGTGAAGTTGGTTCTCGTCGCGCATCGGGGCGGTACAGCCTTCCAGATAGCTCACGTAACTGCCTTCGTCGGCAATAATCAGTGTGCGCTCGAACTGGCCGGTGTTTGCCGCGTTGATGCGGAAGTATGTGGACAGTTCCATGGGGCAGCGAACACCCTTGGGCACATATACAAAGGTTCCGTCTGAGAAGACTGCGGCGTTAAGGCCGGCAAAGAAGTTGTCAGTATGGGGAACAACAGTGCCGAGGTATTTTTGCACCAGTTCGGGGTAATCGCGCACGGCTTCTGAAATAGAGCAGAAGATAACGCCTGCTTTTGCCAGTGGCTCTTTGAACGTGGTGGCCACCGAAACAGAATCAAATACTGCATCAACGGCTACGCCGGCGAGCTTTGCGTGCTCGTGCAGTGGGATGCCAAGCCGCTCATAGGTTCTCAGCAGTTCGGGATCTACCTCATCAAGACTCTGAGGCATGTCTTCTTTGCGCTTCGGGGCTGAGTAGTAGGAAATATCGTTGTAATCGATTCTTTCATAGCCCAGGTGAGCCCAATCGGGTTCTTCCATTTCAAGCCAGCGACGATAGGCCTTGAGGCGCCATTCCAGCATGAACTGAGGCTCTTTCTTGATTTCAGAAAGGCGGGTGATCACGTCTTCATTCAAACCGGGCTCGAAGGTATCTACTTCGATGTCTGTTACGAAACCGTGTTCGTATTCCCGTTTGATCAGTTCGTTCACCTCTTTGTTGGCGGTCGTCATGATCGTCGCTCCGTATTCTCTCTCGCGGGCTCTGAGGCCCTTTGATTTGCCGGCAACCAAGACTGGGTTGCGGGGCCTGATCTGTAGCTTGTGGATCGTAATTGTACAATACCAGACTAAATTAGTCAGGTATTAAATGTAAGGATGATCAAGTATATCGTAATACACCCGCCAGACGCTAAGTCTGGCGGGTGTAGCACGGGTTTGATAAGCGTATATACGGAGCTGGAAACGCAGGGTGGCGTTAGCTTTCAGGCGGCAAGATACGGGTGAGGTAGCTGTATTCCAAAGCTTCCGGAGTGCCGGTTGGGCGGGGGATGCGAACGATATGTCCACTACCTGGAGCGCAATCCATACGCACGCCATTGCGGTTTTCCATGGCTGGAATTGAGAACTGCAGGTTGCCAGAGGGAGTGATCAGTTCCATCTGGTCGCCGGGGGCGAATTTGTTTTTCACATTGATGGTGAGCCATTGCCCGTCATCATCGGTGATGGTGCCCACAACTTGCTGAGTGCCCAGATAGGACGAGCCACGTTCGTAGGTCTGGTATTCCTGTGGCATGTGCCGGCGCAAAAAGCCTTCTGTGTAGCCTCGGTTGGATAGTGCCTCCAACTCATTCATCAGGGTCATGTCAAAAGGTTTACCCTGTGCCGCCTGATCAATGGCATTGCGGTAGACCTGAGTAGTGCGGGCAACGTAATAGGTGCTTTTAGTGCGGCCCTCGATTTTCAGGGAGTGAACACCCATGGCAGCCAGTTCCGCCACGTGCTGCACGGCACGCAGATCCCGGGAGTTCATGATGTAGGTGCCGTGCTCATCCTCATAGGCAGGGATAAAGCTGCCGGGCCGGTTGGGCTCTTCCAGCAGAATTTCTTTCGGCTCAAAACTTTGAACATCACTTGCTGCGGATGTGGCAATCAGGTCGCCGGTTTGGTCCTGGGTGTGGGCAACTTCCTTGTAGTTCCAGCGGCAGGCATTGGTGCATGCGCCCTGGTTGGCGTCTCTATGATTCATATAGCCCGAGAGCAGGCAGCGACCGGAGTAGGCCATACACAGAGCGCCGTGAACGAATACTTCCAGTTCCATTTGCGGAACCCGTTCGCGAATGTCGCGGATTTCACCCAGAGCCAGCTCCCGGGAAAGAATCACCCGGCTGATGCCTTGCCGTCGCCAAAACTCCACTGTTGCCCAGTTTACGGCATTGGCCTGCACCGAAAGATGAATGGGCTGATCTGGCCACTTTTCCCGAACCAGCATAATCAGGCCCGGGTCTGACATGATCAGTGCGTCTGGTTTGTATTCCAGCACCGGTTCCAGATCCCGCAGGTAAGAGCGTACCTTGTCGTTGTGGGGTGCAATGTTCGACACCAGGTAGAATTGTTTGCCCAGTTCATGGGCGCGCTGGATACCGGAACCCAATGCTGCGGTGTCTTTAAAGCTGTTGTTGCGTACTCGCAGGGAGTAGCGCGGCTGGCCGGCGTAAACTGCATCAGCGCCATAGGCGAATGCGGTCTCCAGATGTTCAGGGGTGCCGGCGGGTGCCAGCAGTTCCGGGATGTTCATGTGGGCTCCGGGTAGATCAGTGGTGGGCTATTTTGCCGCAGGCTAACGTGTATTCCCTTGATCCTGCTCAAACGTCTTATTGATTGTTTTCAGCTAACATGTGTACGCTGTAACTTGGAGTAAGCAATTGGATAGTTATGAATCTGGAGGGTAAAAAGATGGCGTCAGGCCCCCTGAGCCAAGACGTGGCGCGGGTTTCATTAGGTAATAGAGTGAGTTCGCTGATCAGTATTCAGCTTGCCCGGGGCAAGGTGGGCGTTGAGGTGGTGGCATCTCAGTTGCACATGAGCCGATATACGCTTCACAAGAAATTGAAGCGTGAAGGTTTGACCTTTGCCCGCATACTTGAGGATGTGCGCCGTAAGCAGGCGCTAACTTACATGCAGGATAAAACCAAGCCGCTGGTGGAAATTGCCGAGCAGCTTGGGTTTTCAGAGTTAAGCGCGTTCAGCCGGGCATTCAAACGCTGGATGGGCACTTCCCCGGCTGAGTATCGCTCTGTCAGGCTGTCCTGACGCTTAGGCTTGGAACTTTTTGAATACCAGTGTTGCGTTGGTGCCACCAAAACCAAAGCTGTTACTCATGACGAGATCCAGGTTCTGGTTGTCGAGCCGCTCACGCACGATTGGGTAGCCTTCGGCACCTTCATCGAGGTTCTCGATGTTCGCTGAGGGCGCAATAAAGCCATCCCGCTGCATGATCAGGCTGTAGATCGCTTCATGAACACCGGCTGCGCCAAGAGCGTGGCCGCAAAGAGGCTTGGTAGAGCTAAGTGGCGGGATTTTGTCGCCAAAGGTTGCTTTCAGGGCCTTAAGTTCAGTTACATCACCAGCGGGTGTGCTTGTGCCGTGAGTATTGATATAGCTGATCTCACCATCCAGGTTTTTCATAGCCTGGTGCATGCAGCGAATAGCGCCTTCACCGCTTGGGGCAACCATGTCGGCGCCGTCTGATGTGGCTCCAAAGCCAACCAGTTCGGCAATAATGTTCGCGCCGCGAGCTTCTGCATGCTCCAGGGCTTCAAGCACCAGAGTGCCGCCGCCGCCAGAGATTACAAAACCATCCCGGTCTGCATCATAAGTGCGGGATGCTTTTTCAGGCGTGTCGTTGTACTTGGTTGAAAGTGCACCCATGGCGTCAAACATCAGGCTCAGAGTCCAGTGGATATCTTCGCCGCCGCCTGCAAGCATCACATCCTGGCGCCCCAGGGCAATCTGGTCAGCGGCGTGGCCAATGGCGTGTGCGCTGGTGGCACAGGCTGAGGTAATGCCGTAGTTGATGCCGGTGATGCCAAATGCCGTTGCAATGGTCGCGTTGATTGAGCTGCCCATGGTACGGGGCACGCGATATGGCCCAACGCGGCGAATACCTTTGGCGCGGTGAGTGTCGATTGCATCGAGAAGCTCAACCGTTGACGCGCCGCCGGTACCAAACACAGCGCCAGTGCTGTTAGCTGTGAGGTGCTCTTCGGTCAATCCAGCTTGCTCAATCGCTTCGCAGGCTGCGAGATAAGTGTATGCAGCAGCCGGGCACATGAAGCGCAAAAGCTTGCGATCAATCAGCTCAGGCAAATCCAGGTTGATTTGCCCGCAAACGTGGCTGCGCAAACCGTTGTCACGGGCTTCTTCACTGAAGGCGATCCCGGGAATGGACTCCTTCAGGGAGCGAGTGACTTCTTTTTGATTGGTGCCAAGGCTGGAGACAATCCCCATGCCGGTGATAACAACACGCCGCATCTTGTTAACTCCTAGAAATCATCGGTGGAAGTGAACACGCCAACCCGCAGGTCTTTGGCTGTGTATATTTCTTTGCCATCCACTTCCATACGTCCGTCGGCAATAGCCATTGTCAGCTTGCGCCGGATTACACGTTTGAGGTCGAGGTAGTAGGTTACCTTTTTATTGGTCGGGAGAACCTGGCCGGTGAACTTGACCTCTCCTGCGCCCAGCGCGCGGCCCTTGCCTTCGCTGCCGCTCCACGCCAGGTAGAACCCAACCAGTTGCCACAAGGCATCCAGGCCCAGGCAGCCAGGCATAACCGGGTCATCCACAAAGTGCACTTTGAAGAACCAGAGGTCGGGATTGATATCCAGCTCTGCCACCAAGCTGCCTTTGCCGTAGATACCGTCATCTGTGCCTATGTGGGTGACGCGGTCAACCATTAGCATCTCATCAATGGGCAGCCGCGTGGCGCCCGGGAAAAGTTTGCCATGACCACACTTAATCAGGTCTTCCTTGTCAAAATGATCCGGGTTCATAGTGCCATCGTCTCTGTTACAGAATGATTTATTGTTACTTTAGCTGTTATTTCGAGAGTCGCTATTGACCATTAGTGGATGATTAACGTTTAAGGTTTGCAGTTGCAAGCCCGAGCTGCTCTCCGGGGGCGGTCAAAAAAATAAAAAAAGCAGGCTACTGCGAGCCTGCTCATGCATCTAAAACTTCAGGAAACCTGGCCAGGGCGTCAGCCTGCACGGCCATCCGGTCTGGGGCTTGCAAGTATTTTCGTGTAGCGCACCAGGAACATGCCGAAGGCGAAAACCCAAAGCAGGCTGCTACTGCCAATACCGGGATGCCAGGGAATGATATCGAAAGCCGTGAGAACACGAACCACTGCCGCGAGTTGCAGTGCAATAAATGCCACAACCATGCCTTTGGGTAGCACCAGGGGGCGGCCAGTGTGGCCGAGAGTCACCCTCGCGATTACACCCAGAATCAGGCAGCCAATAGCGCCAGTTCCCGCTGCATGACTCCAAGCGTTAGATGGCCAGCCGGAGAAAATGGTGCCGGCCAGCAGGTAGAGTGACACCGGGACCCAGAGAATAGAGAGATGAAGAACCCACAACAGAGGCTCTTTGCGAACGAGCCAGCCTTTCCAGTTAGCCAGTCGCACCAACACAAGAGAGCCAGCAATGATCGCCAGAATGCCTGTGATGGCTTGCCAGCCGGTTACCAGCGACGCCATAAGCAGAATCATGGAAAACAGCGAAGCCATATCGAGCGCCGGGATGTTTTTTACCGCGTCTGCATTCAGCCCTCGCTGGCGCAACCAGCCAGTAGTGAACGCCGGCGTTATTCGCCCACCCACAATGCTGATAAGCGCCATAGCCGCAATCAGTGCTCCGTGGCTGTAAGTCATATCCAGGCGGGTAACAAAGCCAATTTGCATCAGCCACAGCAAGCCGAGAACCACCAGAAGCATAAGTTGGCGTTTTTGCTTGGCCTGCCAAACCCGCCACCCGGCATCCAGCATCACCAGCGGTAGAAACGCCAGGTTTACCCCTTGCACTAGCCATTCTGGCAGATCTGC
Organism: Marinobacter sp. 1-3A; assembly: GCF_016597775.1. Classification (NCBI taxonomy): domain Bacteria; kingdom Pseudomonadati; phylum Pseudomonadota; class Gammaproteobacteria; order Pseudomonadales; family Marinobacteraceae; genus Marinobacter; species Marinobacter sp. 1-3A. Next base: position 112,150 of record NZ_VCGZ01000006.1, on the reverse strand, counting down.
GCCAAATGCGAGCAGCAGGCGCCCGGCCAGCCATACGCCCCAAAGCAGCATCAGTCGGAACCCGTGGGTGCGTTCGGTCTGAGTCCAGACGCAGACAGCTGTCAGTAAAAAGCCGGCAATAGCAGCCGTCAGAAAGCCAAACAGCATCTCATGCTGATGCCAGAACAATCCCGGCATGGCCAGCGGCATGCTGACGGCGCCTGTTACCTGCAGTACCCAGAGAGGAATGGCGACAATCGCCAATACCGTCATGGACAGGAAGAAGATTCGGAACGGGTAGCCGAAAAGCTGGTTGAAGCTGGCGGGCCCAGCTTTTTGGGGTGTTGAAGTCGCTTGCATGTTGGTTCCTGTCAATACATATATGTTAGTTATATGTTAAGCGGCTGTGAGCAGAATTAACATACCCGGTTAGGGGTATCTTTGCGTACAATGCCGCTATCGTTTTGATTCACAATGGAATGGTTTATGAACTCATACATGATTTTGAAGCACCTCCATATGACCACAGCCTACCTCACGGTTGTCTTGTTTTCACTGAGGCTGTTGATGGACGCTGTGGGGCGCCCCGGCTGGCGTATGACTCCACTGCGCTGGATTCCCCACGCTAACGACACAGTACTGCTGGTTGCGGCGATCAGCCTGCTGTTTGTGGGTGGTTGGAACCCGCTGGAGCAAGGCTGGCTTCTGGCAAAAATCGCATTGTTGCTGGGCTACATCGCTGCCGGACTATTCGCTTTGAAAGTGACCGTCTCGCGCCCGATTCGCGTTGTGGCCGCAGTATTGGCCCTGGTGCAGGTATCCGCTATTTTCCACCTTGCCATGGCCAAACCCGTCTTATTTTGATTCATTCAAGGTACGCAATACCCGAGCCCAAACCCCGTGGGCCAGTATCCTGACAGTTATATGGAGCAAGCAATGTGGGACGAGCGATTCAGTAGCGAACACTTTGTATACGGAGAAGAGCCAAACTCCTTTCTTGTGGAGCAGTGGAACGCATTCGAGCTGGATAAAAGCAAAGGCAAAGTGTTGTGCCTGGCAGAGGGAGAGGGCCGAAATGCCGTATATCTGGCAGAGCGAGGGCATACTGTAACCACGGTCGATTTGTCTGAAGTCGGGCTGCAGAAATCTGCCCGGCTTGCTGCCACTCGTGGCGTGGAGCTGGAAACCGTGCATGCCGATTTGGCAACCTATACCCCGGAATCAAACACCTGCTCGGCGGTTGTCATGATTTTTGCCCACACTCCAACCGATATTCGCAAGCGTTCGCTTCAAATCGCAAAAGACGCGTTGCGAAGCGGTGGCCATTTGATTCTGGAAGGCTATACAGAAGATCAAATTGGGCGAGGCACTGGCGGGCCGGGCAATAAAGCCATGATGTTCAGCAAGCAGGAGCTGGAACAGTTTTTTGAGCCCGAGGAAATACTTCTTTCCCGCGAACTCGTCCGTGATATTCGTGAAGGCCCACTTCATGATGGTGAAGGGGCTGTGGTTCAGTTTGTGGCTCGCAAGGCATAGATCGGGCGGCTTGCCGCCTCTCTATCTCTCCAGCTTTTTTGACAGCTCGTCCAGCTTGCGCTGAACCGAGTGGAGCTGCTGAACAATCTCATCCCGCTCGTCGTGGGCTTGCTGGGCCTGTTTGGCGTTCTGCTCTTCGCTCATCACTTCCAGAATCGCTCCAATCATCATGTTCAGGAACACGAAGGCCGTGAGGAAAATGAACGTCAGATAGTAAATCCAGCTTAGGGGGTATTGCTCCATGGTTGCGTACATCACGTCTGTCCAGTCCTCAAACGTGGCCACGCGGAACAGCGTGAGCATGGAAATTGCGACATCACCCCAGAGATCCTCATCCACTTTGGCAAAGAACATCGAACCCATGGCGGCATAGATGTAAAAAATAATAAACATCAACAGTGCAATGTAACCCATGCGTGGGATGGCTTTGAGCAGGGAGTTGATCAGAAAACGCAGCTCCGGCACCACAGAGACCAGACGCAATACCCGGAAAACCCTCAACAATCTTCCAAGCAAGACCGCCTCCGAGTTATCCAGAGGAATCAGGCTGCCAATCACCACCAGTGTGTCGAAGACGTTCCAGCCGTCCATGAAGAAGCGGCGTTTGACCGGGCTGGCGGCAAAGCGGAAAAGAATCTCGATCAGGAAAAACAGGGTGATAGCTGTATCCATAACGCCCAGTGACTGCTCCACCAGTGGTGGTAAGTCATAGGTTTTCGCGCCTATGGTCAGGGCAGACAGGATGATGATGGCGATCACTACGCCCTGAAAAAGCGTGCTGGATTCAATACGGCGCAACTGGTTGAAGCTGGCCGAGGGAGAAAGATCCAGGGACATGGGGGTTACTGCTCCAGGTGAAATCGGGAGTGCGAATTCTAAAGGCACTGCCAGCGCTGGAACAGTACTGTTACAGAGATTTCAAGAAACTCGCACCGAACCTTTTATTGCGGGGCTGATCCTGTGCCGCCTTTCTGGCTGTGTTTGCGGTTCAAGGGGTAGAAGAGCTGAGGTGATGCCAGTTCCGGCAAGTCGGTTTGCTCCTTGTTTGCGGCCCACTCAACGCGTTCGGCTGAACGAATGGCGTAATGCATCCAGGCGAGAGCAGCGGCGGCAATTATGAACATCAGCATAAAGCAGCTCTGCCAGATGCCGGTAACGTCGTTCAAAACTCCGAAAGTGAGCGGCAGAATGAATCCACCCAGTCCGCCGATCATCCCCACCACGCCACCAACAGCGCCCACATGCATGGGGTAGTAAACCGGTATGTGCTTGTAAACCGCTGCCTTGCCCAGAGACATGAAAAAGCCCAGGGTGAAAATCAGAATAATAAACACCGGCAAGCTCATTTCCAGTGTAAAGCGCACGTCGCCGTCGATGCCGTGTACCACATAATCAGTAGGGGGGTAACTCAACAGGAAAGTGCAGATGACCGACGCAATAAATGTCCAGTACATCACGCGTCGAGCGCCGAAGCGGTCAGACATCCAGCCCCCAAGAATACGGAACAGGGAGGCGGGAATGGTATAGAGGGCCGCGATCATGCCTGCGGTTGTTATGTCCAGGCCGTAAACGCCAATCAGGTAGTGGGGCAGCCAGAGTGCCAGGGCCACAAAGGCGCCAAATACGAAGAAGTAGTAAAGCGCAAAGCGCCAGACCCGAAGATCCCGCAGCGGCTCCATCTGCTCCATAAACGAACGTTGTTGCTCGTCTTTTTTTCGGCCTGCAGAAACAGGGTCTTCTTTTGCCAGAATGATGAAGGCAATGCCCATAACCGCCAGCACAGAGGCATAGATCTGGGCGGTGGTCTCCCAGCCAAAAGCCACCAGCAAAAAGGGTGCACCAAAGTTGGTTACAGCAGAGCCGACGTTGCCTGCACCAAAGATGCCCAACGCTGTGCCCTGTCGGGAGGGGGTAAACCAGGCTGCTGTATAGGCTACGCCCACAATAAACGCGCCACCGGCAAGGCCCACACCCAGAGCACCAATCAGCAACATCAGGTAAGTGGTGGCGAAGGTGAGCAGGTAAACACAGGCCGCCGTGGTCAGCATGAGGATGCCGAATACCCAGCGCCCGCCGTACCGGTCCGTCCAGATACCAAGAAACAGCCGGCTGATTGAGCCAGTCAGAATAGGGGTGGCCATAAGAAGGCCAAGCTGGGTGTCAGATAGCCCAAGATCTTCCGCAATGCGGATGCCAATGATGGAGAAAATGGTCCATACGGCGAAACACAAAGTGAAGGCCAGCGTGGAAAGGCCAAGTGCGCGGTACTGCTGTGGTTTGGTTGGCGAGATCATTACTGCGGCCTTGTCTGTTTGCATATACGGGCCATTGTTCAGAGCCTCTATAACAATATCAAAAGCGGCTTTTTCCGTGTGGGGGCATTGGGGGTACCTCCAGCAGGGTGGGCTGGTGGTAGGTGCCGACAGGGATTTGCTGTCAGGGGGTAGAGCTTCGATTGCTCTGGTGGGGTATCTGGCGCTGTATTTGACTTAAATCAAATATGCGCCACTACTGAGTGTGGGCTAATACTGAGTAATATCAATTGGCGCTGTGCCTGTGTGGCACTTTTGCCTTCGGAGACTGCTATGAAAATCATGATTGCCTACGACGGCTCCAGGAACGCGAAGCTGGCGCTGGTTCAGACGATTACGATGTTTCGCGAACTGAAGCCTCAGATCATCCTGGTGGCTGTGGCGGAAAACCCCAGAGACATCACGGCCAGCAATGAAGACATGTTTCAGGAGGAGTTAGAGGAACTCAAAAACCATCTGCTTGAAGCGCAGGGGGTTTGTGAGAAGGAGGGAGTTTCTTCTGAAACGCTGCTTCTGGAGGGCGACGCTCGAAAAATGCTGCTATATGCCGCTGACAGCAAGGTTAAGCCCGACATGCTCATCATCGCTCGCCACAGTGATGAGGTTGACGGCGGCTTGATCGCCCGCTCGCTAACTTACTTTGTGGATGAGTTGGATTACATGACATTCGGTAAAGTCAGCTCGTTTCTGGCTCGCCGGGTGCAATGCCCGCTACTTATCCTGCCCAGCCGCTAAAAGCCACTGGCACTGAACTGGAAGCCCCCGGAGGCTGAAATGAGAGTTGCAGACGTATTCCACTTCAAAAATCCAGAGATTAAGGCATTACACCTGACCTGGATAGCATTTTTTATCACATTTTATGTGTGGTTCAACATGGCGCCACTGGCGTCCAGCATGCTCAAAAGTGTCGATTGGCTGACCCCGGACGACCTTCGCCTATTCGCCATTTGTAACGTGGCGCTGACGATTCCTGCTCGTATTCTCGTGGGCATGGCCCTTGATCGCTTCGGCCCGCGCCGGGTGTTTTCCATACTGATGATTCTGATGTCGATTCCGGCACTCACCTTCGCCTTTGGCGACACCATGACCCAGTTGCTGGTCAGCCGTTTGGTGCTCAGCTCCATCGGTGCGAGCTTTGTGGTGGGCATTCACATGACCGCCATGTGGTTCAAACCCCGGGACATTGGTTTTGCCGAGGGTTTCTACGCTGGTTGGGGTAACTTTGGTTCTGCTGCTGCAGCACTGACTCTACCTACTATTGCGCTGCAAATGTATGGCGGCGATGACGGCTGGCGCTGGGCTATTGCCCAGAGCGCTATCGTGATGGCGCTTTACGGCGTGTACTACTGGTTTGCTGTTACCGATGGACCTGCAGGCACCGTACACCGCAAGCCGCGTAAAGCGACTGCGCTGGAAGTCAGCACCTGGGGTGACATGGTCAAACTTATTCTGTGGACCATTCCCTTGATTGGTGTTCTGGCAATCCTTGTTTGGCGCATCCAGAACATGGGCTACCTGAGTGTGACTGGTGCGATCATTGCCTACTCAGTCATTGTTGCCATCGTGCTTTATCAGATCGTACAGATTCTGCGAGTAAACGTACCTATCCTGAAAAAGGGTGTGCCTGAGGACGACAAGTACCCGTTTAACAGCGTTGCTGCGTTGAACAGTACCTACTTTGCCAACTTTGGTGCAGAGCTGGCAGTGGTTTCCATGTTGCCAATGTTCTTTGAAGAAACCTGGAGCCTGAGTGCCGCTGCTGCGGGTATGGTTGCTGCCTCCTTTGCTTTTGTAAACCTGGTGGCTCGTCCTATGGGTGGCATGGTTTCAGACCGCATGGGTAACCGCCGGTTCGTGATGCTGAGCTACATGCTGGGTATATCCGTTGGCTTCGCACTGATGGGCTTGCTCAACTCCAGCTGGCCGCTAATCATTGCGGTAGGTATCACTGTATTCACTTCATTCTTTGTGCAGGGTGCAGAGGGTGCAACCTTCGGAATCATCCCGTCAATCAAGCGCCGCTTAACCGGGCAGATATCGGGAATGGCGGGTGCATATGGCAACGTAGGGGCTGTGGTCTACCTGACTATCTTCACCTTCGTAACGCCTAATCAGTTCTTCTTCATCATTGCAGGTGGCGCCTTTATCAGCTGGGTACTTTGCTTGATGTGGTTGAAGGAGCCTGAGTCTGGCTTTGCTGAAGAGTACGATGTGTCTTCTGTAGATCTTCAGATCGAAGAGGAGGAGCGCCAGCGCCAGGCAGCAATGGGCAAGGCGTAACCTGTTGAGGCAGTAACTCAGTAAAGTTGTAATCAGCACCAAAGCCCGCCGGGAGTGATCTCGGTGGGCTTTTTTTTGGTTGATAGCTCCCCCGCAAGTGGACGTTCAAAATCCTTCTGCTAACTTGAAATGATGCCTATGCACACATTGAAAGGTGGCTAAAAACCAGTGGACGTCGTCGCACTGGCTTCATAACAAGGATTGGATAGCATGACGACTCTATCTTTTATGCCTCTGAAACAAGGGGCTGTGGTGGATTCCGGGCATCGTTTTGATGCCAGTCGCCACTGGGCCGCCTCCCTCACACTGGGGTTCTGTGCCCGCGCAGACGGTGATGTCAGCATCACCCGCATGACGACAGCTCGCCACTATGGCCCCCTGCGGGTTCAACGGCCGTTTTATCCTGAAGGACGTGATGGCTGCTGCCACGTTTATCTTTTACACCCGCCAGGCGGCGTAGCCAGTGGGGATTCGCTCAATATAGATGTCAATGTCGGGGAGGGGGCTCACACCCTGTTAACTACACCCGCCGCGAACAAACTTTATAGAGCCGACAGCAACGGTGTCGCCTGGAGCCAGCACACCCAGCTTAAAGTGGCTAATGGTGGGACGTTGGAGTGGCTGCCCCAGGAAACTCTGGCTTTTGATGGCTCCCGAGGTGAGCAAACTCTCATTATTGATCTGCAAGACAACGCCAAATGCCTGGGCTGGGAGATTCTCGGCCTTGGTCGCCCGGCGAGCGAATTGCCGTTTGCAAGCGGCTATCTGGAGCAAGGCTTTAAACTCACCCGAAATGGCCGGCCGCTGTGGCTGGAACGCCAACGCATTGATCCTGGCCATCCGCGGTTTACCGGCAAATGGGGCCAAGGCGGCGCCACGGTTCACGCCACCATGTGGGCGGTAGGGCTGAGCGATCCTGAAGAAGCTGTTCAAGCGCTGAGAGAGCACATGCAGGCGTCCAGTCACTGGGCTGTTACCTGTCGTCGCGGAGTGATTTTGCTGCGCTATCTGGGCACTGAGCGTAATCAGGTGTGGGATCTGTTTCAGCAGGCGCGGGATCTGCTCCGGCCGCGCCTTACAGGCCACAAGGCTATTGTACCGAGGATCTGGCTGACCTGACTGCTCATGCTGAAGCTGTCGTACGGGTACAGGCCACTAACACAATAATATCGACAACAACGGAGTTAGTGATGGAATTAGCACCAAGAGATAAAGACAAACTGCTGTTGTTTACCGCTGGCCTGCTTGCTGAGCGCCGCAAGGAAAAAGGCCTCAAATTAAACTACCCGGAATCAGTCGCGCTGATCAGTTGCGCCATTATGGAAGGTGCCCGCGAAGGTCGTACTGTGGCGGATATGATGAGTGCCGGCCGCGAAATACTGACCCGTGACGATGTGATGGAAGGCGTTGCCGAGATGGTTCAGTCCGTTCAGGTAGAAGCAACCTTCCCCGACGGTACCAAACTGGTCACCGTCCATAACCCCATTGTCTGAGGAGGCACGCCATGATTCCTGGTGAATATCAGTTGAAGAGCGAAGACATTGAGCTGTGCGTGGGGCGGGAAAGTATTTCTATGAGCGTCGCCAACACCGGCGACCGCCCAATACAGGTCGGCTCCCATTATCACTTTGCAGAAACCAACCCCGCTTTACGTCTGGACCGAAAAAAAGCATACGGCTATCGCCTCGCCATCGCAGCGGGTACAGCGATTCGTTTTGAACCTGGCCAGACCCGCGAAGTGACATTGATACCCTATGTAGGTTTGCGCCGCATCTACGGTTTTCGTGGCGAAGTGATGGGCCCTTTGGATAAGAACCCGAACGAGGGAGCAAAATCATGAAGATTTCCCGGCAAGCTTATTCAGACATGTACGGCCCTACCACCGGCGACCGTATTCGCCTGGGTGATACGGAGCTGTGGATCGAAATCGAAAAGGATCACACCCATTACGGCGAAGAGGTGATGTTCGGTGGCGGAAAGGTTATTCGCGATGGCATGGGCCAAAGCCAGCGCTGTGATGATGCCGTAATGGATACAGTGATCACCAATGCGGTTGTTATTGATTGGTGGGGCATAGTTAAGGCCGATGTGGGGCTGAAAAACGGTCGCATTGCCGCCATCGGCAAAGCCGGTAACCCCGACACCCAGCCCGATATTGACATAGTTATTGGTGCCGGCACTGAAATCATCGCCGGAGAAGGCCAGATACTTACCGCGGGCGCTGTCGACACTCACGTTCACTATATTTGCCCGCAGCAGGTTGATGAGGCCTTGATGAGCGGTCTTACCACCATGATTGGCGGCGGTACCGGGCCGGCAACGGGTTCCGTTGCGACCACCCACACTCCTGGCCCATGGCACTTGGGTAAAATGATGCAGGCGGTGGATGATCTGCCTATCAATATAGGTTTTCTCGGTAAAGGCAGCGCCAGTACGCCAGAAGCGCTGGAGCAGCAGGTGAAAGCCGGAGCCATGAGCCTGAAAATCCATGAGGATTGGGGCGCTGCGCCGGCCTCGATCAGCAATGCACTGGATGTAGCGGATCGCTACGATATACAGATTGCCATCCATGCCGACAGCCTGAACGAGTCCGGTTTTGTCGAGGACACCCTGGCTGCCTTCAAAGACCGTTGTATTCACACTTACCACACAGAAGGTGCAGGCGGTGGCCACGCGCCCGACATTATCGTTGCCTGCAGCCTGCCTAACGTGCTGCCGTCGTCTACCAACCCGACCCGGCCATATACCATCAACACTGTTGATGAGCATCTCGACATGTTGATGGAGTGTCATAACCTGGACCCCAACATCCCGGAAGACGTGGCTTTTGCGGATTCCCGTATTCGTCGTGAAACCATCGCCGCTGAAGATATTCTCCACGACATCGGCGTGATCTCCATGATCTCGTCAGACTCCCAGGCTATGGGTCGCATTGGTGAAGTGGTCTGCCGCACCTGGCAAACCGCCCACAAAATGCGGGTTCAGCGAGGCTTGCTGCCGGAGGATCAGGAACGCGGTACCGATAATTTTCGAGTGAAGCGTTATATCGCCAAATACACCATCAACCCAGCCATTACTCACGGTGTTGGCCATGAGGTTGGCTCTGTGGAAGTGGGTAAGTTGGCGGACCTTGTGCTTTGGAAGCCCGCCTTCTTCGGCGTTAAGCCATCGATCATCCTCAAGGGCGGCATGATTGCAGGCGCGGCCATGGGCGATCCCAACGCTGCCATCTCCACGCCACAACCCGTGCATTACCGGCGCATGTTTGGGGCTTTGGGCAGGGCGGCCGCAGCCACCCGAATGACCTTTGTAAGCCAGGCGGCAATGAACACAGGGCTGGAAGAAAAACTGGGTCTGAAGAGCCCGCTGGTGGCTGTTAAAAACGTCCGCCAGATGCGCAAGAGTGATATGAAGTTGAATAGCGCCTGCCCAAAACTGACGGTTGATCCGCAAACTTATGAAGTTCATGCAGACGGCGAGTTACTGACCTGTGAACCCCTCACAGAAGTGCCACTGGCTCAGCGCTATCACCTGTTTTAACCGTTTGTAAGGACATCAAAATGCTTGAGTTAACACAAAGGCTGGATGGCAGTTCTGAAGGAGAGATCTACGACACTCTGACCCTGCCATACGAATTACGCATCCGGGGTCGGTTACGGGCCAAGACCGATAAGGGGCGCGACGTGGGATTATTCCTTGATCGTGGTCCTGTGCTGCGTCATGGAGATCTGTTGCGCTCCAGTGGTGGCGAGACAGTTCGTGTTTGTGCTGCTGATGAGTCGGTCACAACCGCCTATATTGAAAATGGATTGCCTTTGGCGCGTCTGTGCTACCACCTTGGCAACCGCCATGTAACGCTTGCCCTGGGTGTTGAGGCAGACGGGCGCCACTGGGTCAGGTTTCCGCCAGATCACGTGCTGGAAGAGCTGGCCCAGCTGTTGGGGGCAAGCCTGGAGCACCATCTGGCGCCCTTTGATCCTGAGTCCGGTGCTTATGCCCATGCGGGGCGCGAGCACTCACATGGTCACGGGCACTCCCATAGCCATTCTCACCGTCACGACCATTCCCATGGTCATAGCCATGATGAAGAGCATAACCATGCACACTGACAGCCAGCCCACCGTGCCGAGCGACTTGGCGTTGCTTGGGTTGATGCAACTGGTCAGCCCGGCTTTACCGATAGGAGCTTTCGCCTGGTCGCAAGGCCTGGAAAGCGCCTTTGAAATGGGGTGGGTTCGAAACGAAGAGGAGTTGGGCGAGTGGTTGGAAGGCGTTCTTGAGGATGGCTTGAGCCGGTGCGAGTTGCCGGTGTTATGCAGGCTACACAACTGTTGGGCCAAGGGTGATAGCCGCGGACTTGCATACTGGAACGATTGGTTGCATGCCAGCCGGGAAACCGCCGAATTGAGTGACGAAGGAACGCGGTTAGGGCTGGCATTGCTTCGCCTGCTGACCAGTTTGAAGCTTGAGCCGCAGGCTGACCAGCTGCCGGAACAGCCGGATTACGTGACGGTGTTTGCCTGGACGGCTTTCCAGCGACAAGTGCCAGTGCGCCATAGCATGCTCGGGTTTGTGTGGGGGTGGCTTGAAAATCAGCTCGCCGTTGCCTGTAAGGCAATGCCTTTGGGGCACACTGCAGCGCAACGCCTGAACGAACAGCTACGTCCGAAGCTTGTGACTGCGGTTGAAACCGCATTGTCGCTACCTGACGAACAAATGGGCCCAATTCTGCCGGGGCTAGCGCTTGGCAGTGCCCAGCATGAAACCCAATATTCAAGACTATTCCGAAGCTGACGGCTTTGAGTACACAGAGGGACAAACAACGATGAAACATTGTTTACGAGTAGGTGTTGGTGGGCCGGTGGGTTCCGGGAAAACGGCCCTGTTGCGGCAGTTATGCAGTGCTTTGAAAGATCACTACGACATAGCAGTAGTTACCAACGACATCTACACCCGTGAAGATGCCGACTTCCTACTTAAACACGAGGCTCTGCCTGCGGATCGCATTTTAGGAGTGGAAACAGGAGGCTGCCCGCACACGGCTATCCGTGAGGATGCGTCCATGAACCTAGCAGCCATTGATGATCTCCAGGCGCGCCATCCAAACCTGGAGCTTGTGTTGGTGGAATCTGGCGGAGATAACCTTGCAGCAACGTTCAGCCCGGAGCTGTCGGATTTGACCCTGTACGTTATCGATGTTGCGGCTGGCGACAAAATTCCCCGAAAAGGCGGCCCCGGCATTACCAAGTCAGACCTGCTGATCATCAACAAGATCGACATTGCTGAATACGTGCATGCTTCGCTGGATGTGATGGAGCGGGATTCCAGAAAAATGCGAGGTGATCGTCCCTTCGTATTCACCAATCTGTACGACGGTGTTGGCCTTGAAGAGATAATCAGCTTCATTCTGAAACAGGGCATGCTGCCCGAACGTCGACCTGAAAAACTCACCGATACCGCCTGAGTGTACACAAGCCTGACAATAAACGCAGAGAATAGACGGAGAGTACTATGACCAGAATAACCAAGTTGCTGATGACCGTTGGTTTGATGTTGACTGCTACCCTCGCTGTGGCGCACCCGGGTGAGGCTGGCCACACCCATGGCGGTTTTCTCAGCGGGTTGTTGCACCCGATGTTGGGCATAGACCATTTGTTGGCCATGGCCGCCATTGGTTTCTGGAGCGTTCGACAGAACCGGGTCATGAAAAACGCAATACCGTTATTTGTAGTGGGAGGCATGGTGTTGGGCGCAGCTATCGCCTGGGGTGGTGTTAGCCTGGTGGGTGTGGAAACCGGCATTGCCATGTCGGTGCTCCTGGCCGGAGTGCTGATTGCCACCATGGCAAAACTGCCAACGGTTGTCGGGGGCGCTTTGGTTGCTCTGTTCATGATCACCCACGGTTATGCGCACGGCACTGAAATGGCTGCAGGCTCCAGTTTGGTGGCATACATGGCCGGCTTCGTTGTGGCTACTCTGGCGATTACCTTTGTGGGGCGTGGTTTGGGAACCTTGATGTTGAAGGCCGATAACCGTGTTACCCGTGCATTGGGTGGAGTGGTTGCTGTTGTAGGCGGTGTGTTGGCTGCAGGCTGATGTCTTTGGATAGTTAAAGCATTCCAGCCACACTAAAAAGCCCGCCGGGGATATCCTCGGCGGGCTTTTTTTGTCTGCGGTTTAGCTGGGCGCTTTAAGGGTTCTTGATGTATGCGCCTTTGCGCAGGTAGAACCACCAGTTAACGACCAGGCACAAAGCGTAGAACACTGCGAACCCGTACATAGCCACTTCCGGAGTGCCCGCCTGAATCTGCTGACCTAGCAGCTTGGGCGCAATAAAGGCACCGTAGGCGGCTATGGCGCTGGTCCAGCCAAGTACCGGGCCCTTCTGCTGCTGGTTAAAGATATAACCAATGCTGCGGAAGGTAGAGCCGTTGCCGATGCCGCTGGCCGCGAACATCACAATGAACAGGATCAGGAACAGGGCAAAGTAGCTGTTGGGGTCGGTGGAGTTGTAGGCCAGCATCATCACATAGCCAGTCGCTACAGAGGCCACCACCATTACCACCGAGATGATCTGGGTAACGATAGAGCCACCGAACTTGTCGGAAATCCAGCCACCTACAGGGCGAATCAGAGCGCCTACAAAGGGTCCCATCCAGGCCCAGGTCAGTGCGCTCGGTGCATTCGGGTTAACAACGCGGGTTACAGTGCCGTCGGCAGCCACTTCCATCATGTTGCCGAAGATAACGCCTATAGACAGTGGCAGCGCAGCAGAGAAGCCAATGAACGAGCCAAAGGTCAGAATGTACAGCACGGTCATCGACCAGGTGTGCTTGTTGCTGAAAATGGCAAACTGGTTCTTGATGTTGGGCTTGATGTCGCCGGGGATCAGACGCAGAAGAACCACAGTCAGAATGATGGTTAGCGGCAGGGCCAGCCACATGTTCATTACTGTGAGGGCCCAGACACCGATTACCGAGGTGAGAATGCCCACACCGTAGAGACCAAGTATTTTGCTGAAGGCAGACACAGGGTTGCCCGGGTTAGGGGTAACGACCTTGAGGTTGTTCATGCCAAACCAGCCGGCAAAGGCCAGGGGAATGAGGAATACCAGCCAGATAAAGCCGGCGTTCTGGATCCAGGTGTCGGTGCCGGCTTCAATACGGCCGATGAGGGTTCCGCTTGGACTTTGCAGTTGCATAGGGTCGCCGGCCAGGACTCCGAATATGCCGACTGTCATCACCAAAGGGATCAGAACCTGCATGGTGGTAACGCCAAAGTTACCGAGGCCCGCATTCATGCCAAGACCATAGCCTTGCTTGCTTTTGGGGTAGAAGGAGCTGATGTTGCTCATAGAGCAGGCAAAGTTGCCGCCACCGATGCCCGAGAGCAGGGCAAGAGCCTGGAACACGATGAATGGAGTATCGGGATTCATCAGTGCAATACCGGTGCCCGCAGCGGGTATCATGAGCAGCGCAGTGGTCAGAAAGATGGTGTTGCGGCCACCGGCAATCTTGATCATGAACGATGCCGGGATCCGCAGAGTAGCACCGGACAAGCCGGCAATCGCCGAAAGAGTGAAAAGCTGTTCAATGGTGAAGTCAAAGCCCAGGTTTTTCATCTGGGTTGTGATCATTCCCCACATCAGCCAGACGGCAAAGCCCATCAACAGACTGGGTATGGATATCCACAGGTTACGGGAGGCAATACGTTTGCCTTCCTTTTCCCAGAATTCATCATTTTCGACATCCCAGTGCTCGATGTCGGCGTTGGTTTTAGCCATAAGAATACTCCTCGGTTAGCCTGCCCGGTGCCGCATGGGGCGCGGTTTGCGGGCTTCTTGTTACCATTGTGCAAAGTGATGCACCTGACTAATCATGATATTAGTCAAGGAAAAAAATTTGGCAGCGAGGTGTGCCGGGACGCTTGATGCCCGATGCTGGAATTGGCGTTATTAATCTATATAAATCATGTGGATACAGCGGTGATATCACCAAGTAGGTAGCCATTTCGGGCAAAAGCGCAGGAGAGGTAGCCATTCATTTCCTGCGGTTTTTGGAATGTTTTGCAAGAAACAGGAGCCTGAGGGTGATCCATAGATAAGCCAGCGCCCAAGTGCCGGCAGATAGCCAAAGCAGTGTTGGCGCACTAAAGGGGGAGCTGCCTGCAATAAAGCGGCTAATGGCGGCGATAGCCAGAAGTGCCGCAATAGGGAAAACCTCGCTGGCGGGCGGCGGTTTTCGGTGGCTTCTTTGCCAGGCCAGCCGAAGCATTATGCTTGTAGACAAGGTTCCCAGTGCCCCAATAGTAATCAGGTGCAGGGCGGCTGCTGGCAACCAGCCCTGCATGAGAGCAATGCCTGTGCATAGAGCGCCAATGGCTAGCCACATGTAACCCAGGGCCAAAACCAGTAAATCAGCGCGTTCAAGGCAGTACCAAAGCTTCCAGCGCAAGGTGCGAATGGCGATCAGCGCGGCAGCAGCAATGAGCAAACTGCCGGTTAGCAGATTTGCGGCTGGAAATGCCATGAGAAAAATGGAACTCCCCAGTACGAGGATTAATAAACCCTCAATTCGCGGTTGAACCCGCGCCTCCAGAGGTATGCCCTTTTTCTCCAAGGTGCCTGCAACCGCTGGTGCAATGAGTCGCCCTCCCATGAAGGTCATTAACAACAGCAGCCCAACAATGGCGGATTGCATAAGCGGGATTGGGCCAGGTAACCAGGCCGCGATCGGGGAATACAGGGAGGAAGAAAACCAGAATGCGAGCGCCAGCAGGCAGATCAGCAGAATCAGCGGCCCGACCATTTTGTTTCGCCATTTTTTCGCAGCGCTGAAGCGAGGCACCACGTGCCAGGCAAGCAATAGAGCGAATGCAGGGCCCAAAATCTCAGCCAGAAGGCTGTGAGGCTGGAAAATCCAGCTCAGCCTTGCAGCCAACCACAGACCAAACAGCGGATAAAGCAGAGTGGCAGACTGTGGACCCAGTGTGTAACCCGCAACCAGCGCCAGAGCAAAGCCGAAAATTAATTCATGGCCATGCCCGGAACCAAGCAATCCAGCGGGCCAGCCAGTACTTGACCAAACTGCCCACACAGTCAGCGGAACGGCAAGTGCAGCCAGTAAGCTTGCCGCCGGGAAAAACAACCAGAAGGCCTGAGACTTGTGTTTTCGTATGTTAGTTGAGTTGTTCAAGGTCATCCCGGCTAATTGACGGTTCAGGGAAAGGCGCCTAAAAAGAATAAGTAAAAGCCATCATAATATTGCAAAAGCTGTCCCGTGAGGCAACTCCGCCCACTCGAGAGCAAGGAGGTTCACCATGAATGTTTCAAACCTGTTAAAACTCCCGTTTTCCAGCAATGGGGGGTGGGCTGAACTTCAGGATAGGCAGATCTCCATACCAGTTCTTGCCTGGTTTGTTGTTGTGCCCATGTCGCTCATACCGCCTGTGATGTTGTATTACGCTGGCACTCACTACGGCAACGACTTCATTGCCGGCTTCGGAGACAAGGAATGGCGCTTTATTACCACCATTCTCTTTCTGGCGGAGCTACTGACTTTTTTTGTGATGGGCTGGCTGATACACAGTGTGGTTGAAGGTCATAAGCTGGAAATCAGTTACAACGACGCCTATTTGCTTGCGGCGATTGCGCCCTTGCCACTATGGCTATCGTCACTGGCGCTACTTGTGCCTGTGGTTATGGTTAGTGTGCTGGCAGTGCTGGTTGCAATGGCACTGTCCTGCACCCTTGTGTATCAGGGCATGAGATCCTTGTGCCACCGCAGTCCTGGCGATGTTATCAGTATGTCCGTTGCCTACACCGTAATGGCAGCGTCCCTGCTGGCATGGGGAGTATTGATGGCGCTGGTTTGGGCATATTGATTCAGCCGCGGTAAATCATTTGGCCTGTGGGGCTGTAAAAAGCCCCGCGTGGTCAACAAACTTTCCTCGTGCTCCATTTATCATTTCGTGCTTCATGGTGTCGGGAATCGACATCTTCTCGACGTTTTGCGGATTAACGGCAACCCCGATCAGTTCGCCCTTGGCAAGGAACTGCCCGGTCTTCGCATTTCGAAACTCCGTGGTTAGCTCAAACGACGTGTTGCCCACATGGGTGACGTTGACTGATATTTCCAGGGTGTCGCGATAGCGAGCCGGAGCCTGCCATTCAATGGTCAGCTTGACCACCTGATAGTCAAAACTGCTCTCCAGATCTGGCAACTCAGCGCCCACAATGTACAGGAACTCAGTGGCTGCCAGTTCAATGTAATCCCCGTAGCGGGCATTGAAAACCACAAGCTGAGCGTCGCATTCGCTATACCGAACCTGCATGAAATACCTGAACGGCTTGTCTTCAGAAGGCTTTTGCTCAGGTGTCTCCAGTGTTTTTGTCATTGTTGCTTTCCTTGTTCCTGCAAAAATGTGCTTACCAGGTATCGATCATCGGCCTGCGCCGGCCCTGCCTTGGCCCCGCTTTCTTCGCAGACTTGAGCCCCCGAATAATCCAGCTTCGGGTTTCGAGGGGGTCAATTACCGCGTCAATTTCCAGCGATACCGCCATGCTCAGGGCTTTACCCTGCTCATAGTGCTTGGCGACCAGCTTATCAAATAGAGCTTTTTGCGCGGCCTCGTCGCCAGCCTTCGCAAGTTCATTCTTGTACCCCAGGCGTACTGCACCTTCCAGCCCCATGCCTCCAAACTCCCCGGTGGGCCAAGCCACGGTGAAGAAAGGGTTGTGGAAGGAGCCTGCGGCCATGCCCATAGCGCCAAGCCCATAGCCTTTGCGCAGCACAACGGTGAACACGGGAATCTGCAGGCTGGCTGCCGTCACAAACAGGCGGCTGGTATGACGAACCAGTCCGGATTTCTCGGCCTCTGGCCCGACCATGAAGCCCGGGGTGTCGCACAGGCTTACCAGCGGCACATCGAAGGCATCGCACAGCTGCATAAACCGTGCGGCTTTGTCTGAACCATTGGCATCAATGGCGCCGCCAAGGTGTCTCGGGTCGTTGGCCATGATTCCTACGGGGCGGCCTTCAATGCGGGCAAAGGCGGTGACCATGCCCGAGGCGAAATCTGGCCTTAGCTCAAGGTAGCTGTCGGTATCGGCCAAGGTGCGAATCAATGCACGAATGTCGTAGGAGCGCAGGCGGTTTTCCGGAATGCTTGAGCGCAGCAGGCGTTGGTCGTCGCATCGCCAATCGGGGGTGGCCCCCTGGAAATAGGACATGAGCTTGCGGGCTACCTGAGCGGCCTCTTGCTCGTTCTCTACCAGACAATCCACTACACCGTTGGCTACCTGCACAGACATGGGGCCAACATCTTCTGGCGCAAATACACCCAGGCCACCACCTTCGATCATTGCGGGGCCTGCCATGCCCAGGCTTGCGTTGCGGGTGGCAATCAGCAGGTCACTGGAGCCGGCGAACACCGCGTTCCCGGCAAAGCAGCGGCCAGACACTATGGCAATGCGTGGCGCCAAAGCGCTTAACCTGGCGTATTGCAGAAAGCTGGGAGTGTGCAGGCCAGCGATCAGGGTTGCATCATCGGTATCACCGGGGCGGCCACCTCCACCTTCAGTGAAGAATATTACCGGTAGATGTTGCTCTTCCGCGACATGCAGAATCCGGTCAGTCTTCCGGTGGTTCATGGTGCCCTGGGTGCCGGCAAGTACAGTGTAATCATAAGCCAGCACCGCACAGCGAGCCTGATCTTCGCTGAAACTGTCACCGTTCACCGCGCCCACGCCCGTTACCAAACCGTCGGCCGGTGTCGATTGCATCAACTCTTCGGCTGACCGACGCTTGCGCTGGGCGGCGAAGGTGAGGGCACCGTATTCCATGAAACTGCCCGGGTCGCAGATATTGGCGACGTTTTCCCGTGCCGACAGCATGCCCCGCTTGTGGCGCTTGGCCATTACCTCCGGGCGGGCTTCATCCTGAGTCAACCGGTGACGCTCAAAGGACTCTGCCAGATCCGGGCGTATGTGGTTCAGGTCGACCGCTTTCTCGGTCGTTTCTGTGTTTTGGGTTCCCTCGCCAGGCTCGATATAGGCAATTGCCTGGCCTTCGCTCACGTAGTCGCCATGTTCAAGTGGAAGACTATGAACACTGCCTGAAACAGACGCTTGTATTTCATGCTCCATTTTCATGGCTTCAATAATGGCGAGGGTTTGGCCTTTGTGTACGCTTTCACCTACCGCCACCAGAGACTTGATTAATTGCCCCTGCATGGGAGCTGAGGCAGCCTCTGTACCTTCCGGCGCCTCTGTTCCGGGCGTGGTGCTCTCGGTTTTTTGTGCAGGTCCTGTGGTGGAAAACAGGCGAGGATGCTCCTGCTCGCACTTGGCAACCAGCGCCGCCATCTGGTCGTCCACATAACGGGTATACACGCGGTTATCCGCAACATCGGATTGCGACAACAAAGCCTGCAAGAAACTGATGTTTGTTCTGACACCTTCAACCCTGAACTGGCACAGTGCCCGGTAGGCTTTTCTTACCGAATGGGCGTAATCCTGTGAGCGGCTGTGCACGATAACCTTGGCTAACAGGGAGTCGAAATTAGGGTTGGTGGTGTACCCGTTGTAGCCGTAAGTGTCGACCCGCACACCCGGGCCGCCGGGTGGTTCGAACACACTCAGCGTGCCGCCGCTTGGGCGGGTGGCGCCACTGGCGTCCAGGGACTCCATGTTGATACGACACTGAATGGCAAATCCGTTTGGTGCAGGGATATCGGCTTGTTGTAGCTGAAGACTCTGGAGGCTGGCTCCGCCAAGCACAGCAATCTGCGCCTGAACCAGATCAATTCCGGTGATTTCTTCGGTAATGGTGTGTTCTACCTGAAGCCTGGGGTTGGCCTCCATGAAGTAGAAGTCAGAGCCGTTTGCGTCCACCAGAAATTCAAAGGTACCAAGGCCTGCGTAGTTTACTTCCTGTGCCAGGCGTAAAGCCGCTTCCAGAAGTCGATTTCGGGTGGCTTCGGAAAGCGTGGGGCTGGGAGCAATTTCAATCAGCTTCTGGTTGCGCCGCTGCAGGCTGCACTCACGCTCCCATAGGTGTACGGCGTTTCCAAGGCCATCGCCCAACACCTGCACTTCGATATGGCGGGCCCGCTCAATGAGTTGTTCAACGTACAGATCGTCGTCGCCGAAAGCGGCTTTGGCTTCACGGGCACAGGCGTGGAAATTGGCTTCAATATCATCGCCGGGCTGAACAATGCGCATGCCCCGGCCACCGCCGCCGGATATGGCTTTGATCACAGCTGAGGCATTGCCATTTTGGTTGGCAATGAACGCTTTAACCTCCTCGAGAGAGGTGCGGCCTTGAGTGCCGGGTGTAATGGGCACGCCACAACTCTGGGCAAGGTGCCGTGCTGCTGCCTTATCCCCAAGCTGTTCAAGCGTGCTGGCATCCGGGCCGATAAACGTAATGCCTTGTTGCACGCAGCGGCGGGCCAGTTCCGGATTCTCGCTCAAAAAGCCATGCCCAGGGTGCAGGGCATCGGCTCCTGCCTCAATCGCGGCTGCTATGATCGCCTCAATATCCAGATAGGCTCTAGCACCTTTACCGGGCAGCTTGATAGCCTGATTCGCATGCTGGATATGCAGGGATTCGCTGTCGTCTTCAGAGTAGACAGCAACACACTCCAGCCCCATGTCCCCGGCTGCTCTGGCGATTCGAATGGCGACTTCGCCACGGTTGGCGATCAGTAGCTTGTTGAATTTCACTCACGCACCTTTTTGTTCTGATTGCTTTGTTCTGTGATTACCCGTTGACCCGCGGTTGTCTGGGCTTTGAGATAATCGACATAAATGAATGTGGATTCAATGCATCAGAAGAGTAGCACGCTTATTAATCGCTGCCATCATGTAGCGTAAGGAAGTACACCAAAATAAATGGCACTGAAATGACAGGCACTGCCGCCGATTACGAACAGGTGCCAAACCGCATGCATATAGGGAATGCGATCGGCCAGGTAAAAGGCAACACCAGCGGTGTAAACAATGCCGCCAGCAATAGTGAGGGTTAGTGCGGTTTCGTTCAGGCTTGCCACCAGATCTGAGGAGGCAAACGTGATGAGCCAACCCATGGCGATGTAGATGCCCACCCGCACCAGCTTGAAGCGATTGGCAAAGATGACTTTCAAGACCACGCCGGTAATGGCCAGCGACCATATTATTGCAAACAGTGTCCAGCCGACGGTTCCGCGCATGTTTACCAGAAGAAATGGGGTATAGGTGCCCGCAATCAGCAGGAAAATGGCGCAGTGGTCGAGGGTTTTGAAGGCTTTTTTCAGCTCAGGCCGGCGTGCGCCATGGTATAGGGCGGAGGCCATATACAATAGAATCAAGGATGCGCCGAATATGCTGAAGCTGACAATTTTCCAGGTGTCGTGTAACTGCGTGGCGCCAATGATCAGTGCGATGGTGCCTATGACGCTGAGCAATGCGCCAATACTGTGAGTGGCGCTGTTCAGCCATTCCTCTATCCGTTTATGGGCAGGTTGGCAGGGGAGTTGTGGCGTATTCATTGGGGCAAAGTCCGTGTTGTATCGTCGCAACACGGTACTTCAGCGTACACCTGTACGCAATGACTGACGGTAGCGGTTTTGTGAGCTGGCCGTCAGTATTTTATGGCACCGGTTTTAAGCCGGGAGAAGGTTGCAGGTACAACGCCCAGCCATGAGGCAAGCTGGTTGTCTGGCACGCGCTTTACCAGCTCCGGGTACTCTTCGAGTAGTAATTGATAGCGCTCTTTGGCCGACATGGTGTGCTTGCGGAACTCCCGCATGCTGGCAAGCTCTGCCAGTTCTTCTGTGAGTGCCATTGCGAACTTTGGCCAGATTCCGTCACCGTGAGAGTGAATTGCAGCTCGGAAAGCTGCAAAGTCGGCGACCCATACGGTGGCTGGTGTGACAGTGGTGAGGCAAAGGGTGTTGCGCACTGTGCGACTGCGGCCAAACACAGGCCAGACCATATCGCCTTCAGTAAAAAAGTGGTGTATCGCTACCTTGCCACTGGGCGCTTCTCTGAACAGGCGCATGATGCCGTGCTGAATCAGGTATACGTTGGCCCAAGGGGTGTCATGCTTTTCCATTTGTGCTTCGGCGTCGACTCGGCGCTGATGAAACAATCGCGTGAGGTCACTCAAAAACCTGGCCTCAGGGGTGTCCTGCTTTTCGGTTACACGTATCCCGAACACTCGGCTCAGACCGTTGAGCAAGGCCGTTGACTGCGGCGCTGTCCCGTACTGAACGATGTCTGGATTACTTTCTCCAAGCATGCAGGGGGAGGAGGACAGTTTTGGATTTGTGTTGCGGATCATTGCGTAGTCGCCATTGGAATATGTGTCAATTATCCTAACAGAGAGAGGCTACAGGAAATGACTTAAATCATTAAGGCTTTTTCATTCACTCGATAAGCAAGCATCTCGGGGTGACACCCTGTTACCGCAAATCCACTACTTTACTGGCAGCCGACCTGTCTGTCGTCAGTATCTACTATAATAGGCATGATCGATTGCACTGCACCGGTTGATTGTCGAACCTCCGAAAGGCGTTGGAAATATGAAAAAGCTCCCCCTCAAGATCAAGCTGTATGCTCTGGTCATTGGCTTGCTGCTGCTAATGGGTATCAGCATGGTGATGACTGCGCAGTTGTCACTCCGTCAAATGGAGAACCGCCTGGCCCTGGAAACCGGCACACTGGTGCAGGGGATAGTAATGGACCGCCTGTTAGCAACGGCAGGTGAGTATGGCGAGCAGGTGAGTGGCAAGTTCAATTCAGCGTTCAAAGTGCCGGGGGTGGTGAGAAACATAATCGAGGAAAATATAGCGGCGGATAACTCCGACCGGATCAGCCGCAGTGCACTGTCTGATGCCGTGCGTTCGGTGCTGATTGCAGAGGAGGACCTGAGCACAATCTACGCCCAGTTTGAGCCTGACGGGTACGATGGCCAAGATCGCTATTTCACCGGGGGGGTTGAGGAGCACAGTACAGATATAGGCACATTGGAAATCTACTATTTTCGTGACCGTATGGGGGATATCAAGCTTGAGCAGGTTGATGATCCCAACGAGAAGTATGACGACACATTGAACGAGTTTGGCTTGCGTGAAGCAGAGTGGTATTTCTGCCCGATGGAAACGAAGTCCAGCTGCATTATGGAGCCATACAATTACCAGATCGAAGACGGCTACACCAAGCTCGTCACCACGCTGGTGGTGCCCGTGATGGCAGGCGGCAACTTTGCCGGTGTTGTGGGTGTAGATATCAATCTTGATACATTGCAGGAAACTGTGAAAACAGTAAGTGAGCAGCTTTACGGTGGGCAGTCGCGAGTCACTCTGCTGAGCGAGAGGGGCCTGATAGTGGCAGCGAGCCATTATGGCAATGCTCTGGCCAGGCCTCTGGCGGAGGTAATGCCCGGGTTGGCGGGGCAAATGGCCGAGTTGCACCGCACGGATGGTCGTTATGATGATGGCGAAACCTTGGCCGTTTCTTACCCGGTTCGGGTCGCCGATACTGGCAAAGAGTGGTCTTTGCTGATCGAGTTGCCAAGAGCTGCAGCATTGGCAGAACTCACAGAGATCACCGCACTGCTCTCAGCTGAGGTTTCAGCAACAGCCCAGCGACAGTTGCTGGTGGGCATTGTCGTATCAGTATTATCGGTATTGATGCTGATCGTGATGGTGCGCTCGGTAACCCGGCCGTTGGATGAAATTCGTGACCGGATGAATAACCTTAGCAGTGCCGAAGGTGACCTCACCCATGAGCTTGATATTGATACCCATGCTGAATTGATTGAGCTTGCCAGCGGCTTTAATGCCTTCACTTCGCGCCTGCGGGAGATGATCAATGATCTTAAGGCCGTGAATGCTCGTGTGCACCAGCAGGCATCAGATGTTGGTACTGTTGCACGGGAGACAGAGGAAAATACCGAACGGCAACACCGTGAGGTGGATAGCGTGGTTGCTGCAATGAATGAAATGTCAGCAGCGGCCAGTGAGGTTGCGGGCTTTGCCAGTGAGTCTGCCGAAAACGCCCGCCAGGCTCGGGATGGAATTGGCTTTACTCAGGCTACGCTTGGTTCTGCCGTTGAGGGGGTTAGTGCCCTGGCCAGCGATATGGGCGAGGCCAGTGAGGCGATTGGCCATGTTGCCAATCGCAGTGATGAGATTAACCGTATTCTTGAAGTGATTCGGGGCATTGCTGAACAGACTAACCTCTTGGCACTTAATGCCGCCATTGAGGCTGCCCGGGCTGGCGAGCAAGGCCGGGGATTTGCTGTGGTAGCAGATGAAGTCCGCACCCTGGCATCACGTACCCGGGAGTCAACCGATGAAATCAGCCAGATGATTGAGGGTCTGCAGCAGGAGGTACGCCAGACAGTTTCTGTCATCGATGCTGGTGTTGACCGCGCCAGCATGGCCGTCGATGGGACCCGTGAGGCAGGCCACTCGCTGGCAGCCGTAGTCGATCGTATTGGAACCATCGTGGAGCATGTTACCCAGGTGGCGACTGCAGCCGAAGAGCAAAGTTCGGTCAGCGAGGAAATTAACCGCAATCTGACGGCCATTGGTGATGCAGCCAGCGATCTGCGCGAGCTCGCCCATCAGGCGCGGAGCAGCGGCGAGTCCCTTGATGAAGAAGTTAAAATACTCGATAGCGAACTGAGCCGGCTGAAAACCTGAGCCGGCTCAGCTGATGCCTCTAACCTAGTGGCTGGTGCCTTCCTCGTAGTTGATTTTGTTCCATACGTTGTACTTTCCCGATGGCTTGTTCATCGGGATTCGCTTTTCTTCCTCCAGGGTTTCGGCGTCATAGACAATAACGGCTCCGTCTTCGTCCCAGATGCTCAGCAGCAGTTTTTTACCGTAGCGGTCGAACTCAACATGTGCCGCTACTTTGCCGGGAGCTGGCTGGAGGGTTTTTACGATCTCCAGAGTTTGTTTGTCGATCACATGAACTTTGTCTTTGTTTGGCCCGAAGAAGACGTCTACCCATGCGTAGCGTGAGTTTTCGTGGCTGCGCATGAAGAAGCCGGGGCCTGCCGTTTCCAGAGTTTTGATTACCTTCCAGGTGTCCATGTCGATGATGGAAACAGCGCTGGAGCGGAAGTGCGGAGTGGCCATTACCCGGGTGCCCTGATAGTCCCAGGTAATGCCGGAGCCCAAGTGAGGCATGCCAGGCAGGGGCAGGTCGGCGGTGGTTTTGCCGGTGTCCATGTTGATTACCAAACCGTGCTTGCCATCGCGGGCTGCACCAATGAGATGCTGGTAACCCGGGTCGAAGAAAAAGTCATCAAGCCAGGTATCGGTTTGCATTCTGCGCACTTTGGCTTTGTCGTTTTCTACGGTGATCTCCCAGGCTTCCGGAATGTCTTTCAGCGCAGCGATAAAGCTATTCCGGGGTGGAGCGGCGTAAACGGCGCTTACCCGAGAGCTTTCTTTTGCATCGTTCTCAACGGGGATGATTTCCAGCAGGTCAAGGTTGTCTGCATCGAACAGCACCAGCGTGTGGGGCAGGTAGTTGGCCGCCATTATGTGGCCACCATCAGCGGAGACAGCAATGTTACGCATGTTGATGCCAGCGCGGATTTCTGCGACTACTTTGAGGTTGTAGAGGTCGTATTTGGTAATCCAGCCATCCCGTGAGCCGAAGTATACATAGCGGCCATCGGGGCTGTACTTTGGGCCACCGTGCAGGGCATAGCGGCTGGCAAAACGATGGATGGGTTCCATGCTATCGCCGTCGAGCAGAGTCACGTGGTGGTCGCCGATCTCCACTACGAGGAACAGGTTCATCATGTCGGCTTCATAAGCCGGCTTGTCAGGGAGCGAGCCCGCCGGGTGAGGCAGCAGGTGGCTGGCGGCAATTTCGCTTTTGCCCCATACGGGCTCCTGCTCTGGTGGCTGATAGATATATTCAGCCAGAGCGGTAATGGATCCCTCGTTCAGCACGTCGGCGAACCCAAGCATTTGAGTGGCGGGCCGGCCGTTGCGAATGGCGTCCTCAGCCTGGTCTTTTTTCAGGCGAGAGAGATTGTCCGGCAGCAAGGCCGGGCCCATGCCGCCAAGTCTGTCGCTGCCATGGCAGCTTGCGCAGTGTTGTTGATACAGGGCTTCTGTTGTCTGTTCGCTTGTGTTTGCGTTAATCAAGGGCGAGGCCAGCAGGCCTGCAGTCAGCATCAGGGTTTTCAGAGTCTGTTGCATCGAGTTTCCAGTTTGGAGCATTGGTAATGTCTTCAGGCCCGTTTCGTTTATGCTGGCCGCTGCGTAGCGGTGGCAGCGGCCGAACCAACTAACGCGCTGTTCCAGCCTGCCTGGCCCGGTTGTGCGAGCTTTTCTGCCAGCTGCACAACCTCGCCAACAATAATCAGCGTGGGCGGCTGAAAGCCTTCCATTTTGATGGTTTCTTCCAGGTTTTTAAGCGTGGTCACGGTCATGTGCTGTTGCGGGGTTGTGCCACGTTCCACCAGAGCCACAGGGCATTCTCCGGACAGGCCGTTGGCCATCAACTCGCGCACAATGGTGGGTGCGTTATGCAGGCCCATGTAGAACACGCGAGTCTGGTTTGGTGCCGCCAGAACCTTCCAGTTCAGATCCAGTGCATGGTCCGCTTTGCGGTGGCCAGTTACGAATGTGACGCTTTGAGCGTAGTCCCGATGTGTGAGAGGAATGCCACAGTATGACGCACAGCCGGCTGCAGAGGTAATGCCCGGCACAACCAGAAAATCTATGTCGTTATCCACCAGAAACTCGGCTTCTTCACCGCCGCGGCCAAAGATATACGGGTCGCCGCCTTTCAGTCGTACAACGCGGCGTTGCTTTACCGCCAGCTGCACCAGAAGTTCGTTGGTATCTTCCTGGGCAACGTAGTGGCAGCCGCTGGCTTTACCCACGTGGATTCGCTCGGCGGCCGGGTTAACCAGTTCCATAATCTGTGGCGACACCAGTCGGTCGTAAACGATGGCGTCGGCCTGCTGGATCAGCATCAGGGCTCTGAGGGTCAGCAGACCGGGATCGCCCGGGCCGGCACCTACAATGGCGACCTCACCGGCTCGGAAGGGCTGTTCCGCCAGCTGGAATTCCACCAGGCACTTCTTTCTCTGGCTAATTGTCATGCTGCGTTCCTTACAGATTGTTGACTGGAATTTCGACCACCGGAGTGGCGACGCGCCTGGGCATATCAATTACACCAATCTCTTCATTGGTGAGGTAACAGCCGGGGTCTTCCTCCCAGAAATCACCGGAAACGTTGTAGGCCCTTACCCGGGTGTTGCCGTTACAGATGGCGAGATACTTGCACTCTGCACAACGACCTTTCACTGGTCTTGGTTTTTGCCGGAAGCCCAGCATTAATTCGTCGCTGGCCTCGGACCAGATTCGCGAAAAAGGTTTCTCACGTACATTGCCCAGGTTGTAGTCCCACCAGAAGGTGTCCGGATGCACCACACCCAGGTTGTCTATGTTGGAAACGTTCTGGCCTGAGGAGTTACCACCCCAGTTAACAAGCCGCTGTTCCAGAGCGGGTACCTGATCAGGATAGTGTTCAGCCGCCCACTGGAGCAGGAAAGGGCCGTCGGCATCGTTGTTGCCGGTTACGTATTCCCGCTCGATACCGCGCTTCAATTCGTCGTGGCAGTGGTTGAACAGCAGGTTCATGGCATCACGGGTCATGTCATACCAGGCATCGCGCTTGCGGTTACGACCGCCCCGGCCGGAGTAGTTCAGGTGCGAGAGATAGAACTTGTCGATGTCGTGCTCGTCCAGCATTTTTAGCATGTCTGGCAACTGAACAGCGTTATCCTGTGTGAGAGTGAAACGCAGGCCTACTTTGATGCCAACATCTTTGCACAGCTTGACGGCCTTCATGGAGGCGGCGAATGCGCCTTTTTTCTGGCGGAATTCGTCGTGAGTTTCTTCCAGACCATCAATGCTGATGCCCACGTAATCGTAGCCGGCATCGGCAATCTGCTGAATGTTGTCCTCGGTAATCAGAGTGCCGTTGCTGGACAGGCCTACGTAAAAGCCCATGTCTTTAGCCCGGCGTGAAATGTCGAAAATATCGGGGCGCATCAGAGGTTCGCCCCCTGAAAGGATTAACACCGGAACGCCAAAGGACTTGAGGTCGTCCATAACGGTATAGACCTCATCAGTGCTCAGCTCTCCCTTGAAGTCGATATCCGCAGAGATCGAATAGCAGTGCTTGCAGGTGAGGTTGCAGCGGCGGATCAGATTCCAGATCACCACGGGGCCGGAGGGCTTGGGGATGGCTCTCACCGGGGCCGGATTCATCAGGCTTTTGATGTAGCGGGTCATTCTGAACATGGTGCTTCCCCTTGCGTTATTTGCGCAGCCGCAGGCCGGTTTTTTTCAGGATGGCCGAGCTGTAAAGAATGGTGTGCTGGCGGCAGTCATCGCCCAGCACGGCACGAATTTGTGCGGCTTTGTCTTCCACCTCTTCCCGTGTGGTGCCGTGCACCATGGCAAACAGGTTGAATGACCAGTAAGGCAGGTGGCGTGGCCTGCGGTAACAATGGCTCACGAAAGGTAGTTCACCAACGGCAGTGCCGAGTTCTGCAATGCGGTCATCCGCAACGTCCCACACCGTCATGCCGTTGTAGCGATAACCCAGGCGATAGTGATCAGGCACTGCAGCGACACGGCGTATTACGCCGGCCTGTTGCATAGCCTGAAAGCGAGCAAGAACCTCGTCGGCATCCATGTCCAGTTGCTTGCCCAGTTCAGCCCAGGGATCGGAGACCAGAGGCAGGCCGGCTTGAGTGGCGAGGATCAGCTCGCGGTCGCGTTCGGATATTGCAAAGCCGTTTGGTGCTGCGGCTTCAGACAGGGAAGTGGAGGTGGACATGGAACTCCTGCTCCTTTGGCATGTTGTAAACCGGGTGGCCGGTTGTGTCTTCTATGGCGCTGATGGTGCTGGCAATGGCGCTTTGGGTTTCGGTTGCCAGTACGAACCACATGTTCAGGTCGTGCTCACGGCGGTAGTTGTGGGCCACCTCATCAAAGCTGTTTACCTGCTCGGTAACCCGCTCAAAATCCGCTTCTGGAATGCGCATGGCGGCCAGTGTGAGTGCGCCGCCCATTTCGCCAGCGTGGAACATGGGGCCAAAGCGAGTCAGTACGCCGTCAGAAAGTAGTTTTTTTACCGTATCGAGGATTTGTTGCTCGCTGAGTTTCAGCTCATCTGCAACGGCTGCAAAAGGGTTGCGAACAAGTGGTAAGCCGTGCTGTAAACGGTTGATCAGAACTTTTTCAATCGGGGTCAGGTCTGCAACCGGGGCCTGGCGCCGGGATTCAGTCGTGGCTGACATAACGACCTCCTCGCTGGCGGTAGGCTTTGTTGCTGAACAACACCGCATATTGAATGTGCTGAAGGTTGTGGCCAGCAATCAGACTGTCCAGTTGTGCCAGCACGCGTTCACGGTTGGTGCCGTGAATCATGCAGAACAGATTGTAGGGCCAGTCCGGGAGTCGTCTTGGGCGTTGATAGCACAGGGTGATAAAAGGCACGTCGGCCATGGCTTTACCCAACGCCTGCACTTGCTCGTCAGGGATGTCCCAGACCACCATCGCATTTGCGGTGTAGCCCAGGGTGCGGTGCTTCACGACCAGCCCCAAGCGTTTGATCAGACCATTGCTTTGCCATTGGCTAATGGCATCCATCACTTCCTGTTCGGAAAGGCCGGTGCGCTCTGCAAGGACGCGATAGGGGCGAGGTACAAGTGGTAGCCCCTGTTCGAGTTGCTGCCTGAGCCGCAGTAGTCCCCAGGCGCTAACTTTGGTCGCGTCTGAATCCGGGGAGTCCATGGGCAGGCAATCGGCCGAAAAAAGTTGGCTCATGACAAGGCCTCCCAGTCGATATCGAAGCCCAGGTCAATGTGGTAACCCTCAACCATGGGTAGGCGAAGCATGGGCAATTTCAATTCCTTTTCCAGTTCGTCGAGATGCTCTTCCAGAAGCTCGTTATCCGGTGCAGTCATGACAAACCAGAGATTGTAGGTGTGCTCCCGGGCGTAATTGTGATTCACCCCGGGAGCACGATTTATGCGGGCGGCCACCAGGTCCATTTGCTCCTCAGGAGCCGCCACGGCAGCCAGCAGGCTTGCGCCCGCTTGGCTGTGTTCAAACACCGGACCGACCCGGCTGAGCACCTTTTGATCCTGGAGGGCAGACAGCCTCTGGATTACCTCCTCTTCGGTCAGGCCCAGGGTTCGGCCCATTTCCTCGTAGGGGCGTTCACAGACTGGCAGGCTACGCTGGTAGCTGTCGATCAATTGTCTGTCTGCCGCATCCAGTCTCATCATTGTGCTCCTTCAGGCCGGGGCCGGGATCAGTACACGTCGTGCTGAGTGTTGTAAGTATTAAACTTACCGGTCGGGGTGACCATGTAGTCGCCCTTGATAACCTTCTTCAGCTTGCGTGTTTTGTCATCGACTACAACAATCGCGGAGTTCTTGTCCTGGGTATTCCAGACAGAGAACCAGACTTCGTCGCCCGCCCTGTTGTATTCCGGCTGTACCACACGCTTGGGACCTTCACCCAGTTCAGCCCATTCGGCAATCGGCAGCACTTTGTAGCCCGCATCAAAGTTATTGATGTCGAATACGGCGATGCTCTGGCTTACAGATTCCGCCGGGTTCAGGGCAGTGTCTACCCACAGGTTGGTGGACTTCGGATGGGTTTTCACAAACAGTGAGCCGCCGCCCTGGCCATTAACGGTGCGAACCACTTTCCAGGCTTTGTCGGGGTGGCCTTCGGGGTCGGTACCGATCATCTGGATGGTTGGATCACCCAGGTGGGACGTTGCCCAGACAGGACCGTGGTCCGGGTCTACAAAGTTGGCGCCACGGCCCGGGTGAGGAATCTTACCCACATCGATAAGCGCTTCAAGGTTACGGTCCTTGGCATCAACAACCGCAATTTTGTCGGAGTTGTTAGCTGCCGTCATGAAGTAACGCATGCTGGCATCCCAGCCGCCATCGTGCAGGAATTGTGCGGCATCGATGGAGGTGATGCTCATGTTGTCCAGATCTTCGTAGTTGGCCAGCAAAATTTTGCCGGTTTCTTTTACGTTGATGATGAACTCCGGGTGCTCGTGGGAAGCCACGATGGCGGCAACTCGTGGCTCAGGATGATATTCCTGCTCGCCTACGGTCATGCCCCGGGTGCTTACAATTTTCTTGGGCTCCAGGGTGTTGCCATCCATGATCACGAACTGCGGCGGCCAGTAAGTGCCTGCAATAGCAAGCTTGTCTTCCCAGCCCTTGTACTTGGAGGTTTCAACAGAGCGTGCCTCCATGCCCACTTTAATTTTGGCAACGGTTTGTGGCTCTTCCATCCACAGGTCGATCATGTTGATCAGAGCGTCACGACCAATAACCATTACATAGCGGCCTGAGGCAGACATCCGGGAGATGTGTACCGCGTAACCGGTATCGATGATTTTTACGATTTCCTTGGAGTCGCCGTCGATCAGCGCAATCTGGCCGGCATCACGCAAGGTAACGCTGAAGATGTTCTCCAGGTCCAGATCGTTCATCTGCTTCTTGGGGCGATCCTCTGGTGGCACGATCACTTCCCAGGTTTTCTTCATGTCAGCCAGGCTGAATTCGGGAGGCATGGGTGGCTCGTGCATGATGTACTTGGCCATCAGTTCCACGGTTGCTTCGTCAAAGTCACCCGAGGTCAGCCAGTTCGGCATGCCGGCAGGGGAGCCGTAGCTGATGAACGCTTTCAGGTAATCGATTCCGCGCTCCTGGGTGATATCGGGAGTCAGCGGCTTGCCGGTGGCGCCTT
Source organism: Marinobacter sp. 1-3A (assembly GCF_016597775.1). NCBI lineage: Bacteria > Pseudomonadati > Pseudomonadota > Gammaproteobacteria > Pseudomonadales > Marinobacteraceae > Marinobacter > Marinobacter sp. 1-3A. The sequence continues at coordinate 81,224 of NZ_VCGZ01000006.1, read as the reverse complement.
TACGCAGCACACCGTGGCAACCAGCGCAGCGCTCGAAGTAGATCTGTTTGGCTTGTTCAAATTCTGCGTCAGAAAGATCCGGGGCCCCGGGTGTACGGACTGTCTTCGCAGACGCCGCGTCGATAGGGCTGGCGGTTCCTTCGTAGGCGGTTACAGCAGGATCGGGATTCTTTGGGGCGGCGTTTGCGGACATCACGCCGAAAGACGCTACAGCCACGGCAATTGCCAGTGGTTTCAGAAATGGGTTGGTTGCTCTCATCAGGGTCTCTCCTTGGATTTAAGAGTAGTGCTAGGTTTCTCTTCTTTACTCCGATGAACATTGATTTAAGTCAGGCCGTTTTAAAATATCCAGTGAGTACCCACCCATGGGTATAACCAAAGAGTGGTTGTGGAGGGAGCTGTTTTTAACCAATATCAAAGATGTGTTTGAGAAGCGGCACCACTATATTAAAAGCCCGCTACAGATTCATGGGAGAGCACAAGTTGTGAAGGGTTCCAAAACAAGGAATGCCAGGCGACATAATGGATTCAAAGGTGTATTTTTCATGATACTTTGCGCGCCGTTGTCGCTGCCGGCAGGAACTTTGCCAAAGCCGATGTCCGATGTGGCGGAGCTTGAAAACTTTGTGATTCAGGATTGTGGCTCCTGCCATGGGTTGGCCCTTAAAGGAGGATTGGGCCCGCCGCTACGCCCTGAAAATCTTGACCACCTTCCAGAGGCAGCCATCGCGGCAATAATCCGTGAAGGCATCCCTGGCACGGCCATGCCGCCCTGGAAACCACTCCTCACGCCTGCCGATATTGAATGGATCAGTCATCAGTTAAAGACCGGTAAACTGGTCTCGCCCTGACAATTTGTTTGGAGGAATAGCCCGATGCTATGGATAACCCGCTGTGCGAAGCGCGTGTTTTTACTGTCATTTTTGGCGATGCTGGTGAGTGGTTGCCAGGTTTTTTCCGGCTCTGAGGAGACGGGTGACGGTTTGATGGGTACCGGCGATCTGGGCCTGATTATCGAGCGCGCCACCGGCTCATTGCTGGTTGTAAACACCACCAGTCACAGCGTGATCAATCGTATCGAAGGGCTGGGGGATCTCTCCCATGCATCAGTGGTGTATTCGCGGGATGCTCGTTACGGCTTCGTGTTTGGCCGCGACGGTGGTCTCACCAAAGTGGACCTGCTCACTCAGTCCATCGTTGGCCGGGTCATCCAGTCCGGTAACAGCATTGGTGGTGCTATCTCACAGGATGGTCGATACGTTGCCGTGTCGAATTACGAGCCGGGTGGAGTAAAGGTTTTTGACAGCAAAACCCTGGAGCTGGTGGCTGATATCCCTGCTACCTACACCCGGCAAAATGGTGAAACCGCCCAATCAAAAACGGTCGGGTTGGTAGATGCACCGGGTAATCGTTTTGTGTTCAGCCTGTTCGATGCGGGAGAAATCTGGATTCTGGACATGCCGGATGACGCTGAAAACAGCAAGCCTGAAGTGACCCGTTTCGATGCCGGAAAAGCCCCTTACGATTCCATGATCACGCCAGATGGGCGCTTTTACATTGCGGGGCTGTTTGGAGAAGACGGCCTGTCCATGTTGGACCTGTGGGATACCGATGCCGGTGTGAATGAGATCTTGCCCAATTACGGTAAAGGCGAACAACAGCTTCCTGTGTACAAAATGCCTCACCTTGAAGGCTGGACGGTGGCTGATGGGCGGGCGTTCGTACCGGCAGTCGGTCATCACCAGGTGTTGGTGGCGGATATGAACGATTGGTCGCTGGTGGACAAAATCCCGGTGCAGGGACAGCCGGTTTTTGTAATGGCCAGCCCCGATAATCGCAGAATATGGGTGAGTTTTGCGCACCCGAAAAACGATGTGGTTCAGGTAATTGATTCCCAGACCCGGAAAATAATCCGCACACTGGAGCCGGGCAAGGCAGTGCTTCACATGGAGTTTACACCGAGGGGAGAGGAAGTCTGGGTGTCGTCCAGAGACAGTAACCGGGTAACGGTATACAACACCCACACATTGGAGCCTGTTGCCGAACTGGAAGCACAAAAGCCCAGTGGGATTTTCTTTACCAGCAGAGCCCATGTGCTTGGATTATAGGCGCACAGGAGCTGTCGCGTTTACGGCGCTTCTGCTCGCCATGCCTGTGGCCCAGGCGGCAAGAGAGGCGCGGGTGGTGCTGACGATTGATTCGGTTACCCAGGTAACCGACGTTGCGCGCTACCGCCTCGGCCAGCATCTGGCTAAGCAGGGATGCCAGGCCGATATTCGTTTTAACCGCGACCCCGATAAAGCAGCACTGGTGTTCAGCTTGTCCGGCGAGGGCAATCCGGGGGCAGCTGCACTAATCGCAAACAACCGCGATGGCGACTGGGCCAGGCCGGTCTGGATTACGCGCAGAACCGCAGGTGCTCGGTCGATTTCTGAGCTAAAGGATCGGGACTTGGCCACGGTTGCGGGGGAGGATCCTTTTGCATCGAAACTGCCGCTTGCCGCCCTGGGAGCTGCCGGAATATATCCGCCGCAAGAGAAGATCTACGAAGCTGGGGATTACAGTTCAGCGCTGAGCTTGCTGTTGCATAACAACACCCATGCAGCGGTGTCCGAAGCAGGGTTTGCCGGGCAGTTTCTTACCAGCCGGGATCTCGAGATTCTCTGGCTCGGAAGCCCGGTAAAAACAGTGGGCTGGTATCGGGGTAAAGGTTGGAGTGAGCAGGCACAGAACTGTGAAGAGGCCCTCAGCCGGCTGAGTCGAACGGATGACAAACAGGCGTTTACGGTTTTTCCTGAATGGGTTCATGGCTTTGCCAGAACCGACAATCAGTAACAGAGGATTGTGATACATGACGTTTTACCAGCCAGTTGGTAATGAAATAGAGTTGTTCCAGGCGGCAGCCGACAACGGTTTGCCGGTTCTGATCAAAGGCCCCACAGGCTGCGGTAAAACCCGGTTTGTTCGCTACATGGCGGAGAAGCTTAACCGGCCGGTTTATACCGTAGCCTGCCACGACGACCTGACCGCAGCCGACCTGGTCGGGCGGCACCTGATCGGCCCTGAAGGCACCTATTGGCAAGACGGCCCCCTGACTCGAGCCGTTCGTGAAGGCGGCATTTGTTACCTCGATGAAGTGGTTGAAGCCCGAAAGGACACTACAGTCGTTCTGCACCCGCTGGCGGATGACCGCCGGGAATTGCCCATAGAGCGCACCGGGGAACTGCTCACCGCAGCACCCGGCTTTATGCTGGTGGTCTCTTACAACCCGGGTTATCAGAGCCTGCTCAAAGGCATGAAGCCCAGCACGCGTCAGAGATTCGTGTCCTTGCGATTTGATTACCCCGCAGAAGAGGCGGAACAAACCATCGTGGCGGAAGAGTCTGGATGCGACCGCGATCTTGCCAAACAGCTCGTGAGCCTCGCCACAGCCCTGCGCAACCTTAAGGATCACGATCTCGAAGAGGCCGCATCAACCCGGCTGCTGATACACACAGCCTTATTGATACGCGCTGGCCTGCCAGCGGCAGAAGCATGCCGTGCAGGCATGATCGAACCATTGTCAGACGACGAAGCAACAGTTATTTCATTGATGGAGGTGGTATATGCAGTATTCGGGCGCCCGGAAGAAACCCGCTAGCGGGGCGGTTGTACCTGTAGTCTGGTATTTGCTGAACTTGTTGGCAACGCCGGTTATAGGTTTCCTGGTTTTGCTCTGGCTGTTTCTTAACAGTTCAGGAACAAATGAACTTCGCAGGGCTCATACCCGTGCGGCTATGTTCATGTCGCTGCTTGGCTTTATTCTGATCAGCTCCGGGATAGTTATTAGCTGGGTTTTCATTGGCGATGTGGGCCACTTCGGTACCTTTGCTCTGGTATGGGCAATCGCGCTTCACACAGGGTTTGTATTGTGGGGGATGATTTCTCTGGCACAGGCTATGTCTGAGAAGATGCCTTACTTTCCCGCCAAGTGGCTCTAGTCTGATAGATGGGAGGTAGCCCCGGGGCAGAGGCCCTCCCAAAACACGCTGTGAATACGTCCGTGTACGCTTGGCTCCGCCATCCCTGGCTCCGCACAGTTTTGGGAGGGCCTCTGCCCCGGAGCTTATCGGGCTATTGCGGTGTCTGCCTTCTTCTTTATGGGGTGTTAGGTTTTTCTGGGATTATGTGATGGTATGAAATCCCGCAACCGCAACAATGACCACCGGCGCCCAGGACTGGGCAATCAGTCTCCAGCCGCGCGGTGCATGCTTCATTTCCATGAAGTGATCTACCAGCAACATGGCTTTCACAATCACCATTCCAAAAACCAGCCAGGCCAGAAACTCGGGGCCTATACCAGCCTTTAGAGCAATCACCGGCAAGGCCGTGCAAATCATCAGTGCAAAATAGACAGTCAGCATCCCAAGCCCTCCCTAGGCCAGTACGTAAATCATTGGAAACAACACCAGCCACACCAGATCCACCATGTGCCAGTATGAAGCACCGGACTCCATGCCATTCATATCCGAACCGTCGTAGTCACCGTTGCCGACTTTAACCGCTAGAACAACCAGAATGACCTGCCCCAGAATGACGTGCATGAAGTGAAAAAACGTCAGAAAAAAGTAGAACATGAAGAAAGTATCTGTACCCAGGTTATAGCCCTGGCTGTACAGGTTCACGTACTCGTACATTTTGCCCACGGTGTAAATGCAGGAAACCGCAACAGCAAGCCAAAGCCGCCATTGAGTTCCAGATCGCCTGTGGCGAAGTTGATGAACAGCGGTTGCGACGAAATAGCTGGCGGTAATCAGCGCAGCGGTATTCAGAAGCCCAACTAGAGGGTGCAGAACTTCGCGGCCAGCGTGAAACGTCGCCGGGTCCATGCTACGTGCAACCGCAAAACCGATGAACATGATGCCGAATACCGCCAGTTCGGCGAAAATAAAGATCCACACCGCTATGTCACCAGGAAGTTGGCGAGTATTGGGGTCTGGAGAAAGGTTCTGGTTCGTCATATTGCTCATGTCGCTCTTATCATTGCGTCAGGTTCAGATAGAGTTTAGGAAGCTGCAATGGCAACTGTGCCGGGTCGCGGATGACTACGAAGTTGCTGCTGCCGAATACATAGGGCAGGTATTCGCTGGCCTCGTCATCAATGGTGACGCAGAAGGGGGTCAGCCCGGCTCTTTGCGCTTCCTGCACCGCCATGCGTGTATCTTCCACGCCGTAACGCCCTTCGTAGATGTCCAGATCGTTAGGCTTGCCATCGGTCAGCAGCAACAGGATTTTCTGATGCTCATGGCGCGTCTCCAGTAGTTTGGTAGCCTGGCGAATGGCGGCGCCCATGCGGGTATAGAACCCCGGTTCCAATGCCTGAATACGGCCCCGAATGGTGCTGGTATAGGGCTCGTCAAAGCTTTTCAGATGGTGGAATCGCACATGGTCGCGACGCCGGGATGAAAACGCGAACAGCGCAAAGGGGTCGCGACTTGCCTGTAAGGCTTCACTGAGCAGTTGCAGGCCGTCACGGGCAACGTCGATAACGCGCTGCTGGTTGTTGATGTAGGTTTCGGTCGAGAGCGATATGTCTGCCAGTACCAGACAGGCAAGGTCGCGCTGGCTTTGCTGGCAGCGGCGGAACAGCTTTTGATCGATAATGCCTTGGCCGCGCCGGTGTTGTACTTCCCTCTCTAGGCAAGCATCAAGATCCAGTTCATCTCCGTCCAATTGCCGTTTTTGCCATTGCTTGAGTGGCTTCAGGGCGCTGAATTGGCGCTGTAGGCGCTTTGCTGGCCGGCGTAATACTTCGGGAAGCTCCGCAGGTACCGCGTCCTTGGCTAACAAGGGCTGGAGACAGCAGAAGGCTTCGCGATAGCTTTGGCTGCGCCAGTCCCATTCCGGCAGGTGAATGCCAGGGCCGAGGCGCAAATCGTCGTGTTCTTCCGAGGGCAAATCCAGATCAAACTTGATCGCAGACGAGGCTTCTTTGCGGTCGTTGGATACGGAAATCATGTCCATATCATTGGCAACGGCTTCGGCATCTTCCTCGTCGGTATCGTCGCCTGCCCGGTCAACCGGTATAAATTCAGTCCAGGAGAACAGGCTTTCCAGCCGGAAAATCATCAGGCCCTGGTCGCGGTCAAAAGCCTCTACCCGCTCTGCCTGCTTGCGCTTGTTCTTTTTGGTAAGGCCGCCCGGGCTGGATTGAGTGTCCTCATCTCCGGTTACCTGACCGCTGGCTTTTCCTTGTTCCAGAGCCGGGTACAACCAGAGGATAACAGGCCAGAGGTCGGTGTCGGCAGATGGCAGGGCAGGGACACTGCCCGGGTGAATCAGTGCCTGGCAGATAGCCTGTTCGCGGATGGATTCCGGATCAGTCAGGCTGTCCGGGTCAGGGCGCCAGTACAGAACGTGTTTGACCAGACGCTGGTATACATTTTCCAGGCCTGGCCAACGTGAGAGAACATCCTGTACCAGAGCCTGGTTTCCGGTAAACCAATCACTGTCCGCCGGGGGCGGGGTGGCCGCAAGCGCAGCCAGCCAGATATAGAGATCCCGGTTTAACTGCTTCGATGGGAAGCGTGCAACTTTTTCAGGCAGGCGCAGGTTTTGGTCGTCCCGCCATGCCAGTTCAAATTTACGATGTGTTCCTGCAAGCTTGTGCAAAAATTTACGGCGCAGGCGAAAGTGCCGGGGCTCTGCGGTCACCAGGCTTAACGCCGGATCGCCTCCAAAGGCACGGAACACAATGCCCAAACTGCGGGCTTCGTCTTTCAGGTAAACGGCGTGCTCGGGGAATTCCCCCAGAGCCTGGCGAGTAATGTACTCATGCCATTTGTAGCCGACCCACTCTTCCATTTCGAGTTCCTTTTAGGCCCGCGTGCTGACAGGTTTGCTGTCGCGTCGGGGGGCGGTGGTTAATTGGCGAACAGGAATCAGAATTGTTTGCCGGCTGGGCTCGCCTGGCTGCCATTGCAGCAGACTGCCCTCCGGATTGTTTTTTTGCACCTCACGGCAAGCACTCACGCATTGCAGGCACTGGGTGCAGGAGAATTTTGCGCGCTTGTGGCTGCGGGTGGGCAGCCGCATGGGGCAGGCTTCGTCGCAGGCCTTGGTGCAGTCGCGACAGGCCGCGGCGCGGGTAGTATCAAAAGTAACCAACTGCCCACGACCGTGAGTCATCCAGGCAATACTCTGTACCACACCGAAGGCGCAGCCATATTTGCAAAACAGATGGCGCGCGAACAGGAAATCCAGGGTAAACACCAGGGTTGCTATGGCCAGAAAAATAGCGGGGTAAAACGCCAGATTACCTGTCACCAGGTCTGTATATAATGGAATGGGCGGCAGCAGGTAAGAAAGCATCGCCAAAGCCCAGGAGAAGCCAATCAGGCCGCATACCAGCGTTAGGCCAGCCCAATGTATAACCTTGCCACGACGGCCTTTTTTTAAGGCTTCCCAGAGTGTCGGGCGGCCGGTAATGCGGGTCATCAAGTCGTTGATGGTTTCCACCACAGAAAAATGTGGGCACAGCCAACCGCAGTAAATACGGCCCCATTTCCAGGCAACCCAAAGCACAAGGGGAACCAGAACAAGAATGGGGAGGATAAACCACAGTAGAACCTGGCTGGCGACGTCCGCAGGCGAACTTTGCGCCACCCAGTCGAGATTCAGATTGAACGAAAGCGGAAAGCCAAGCACTACAAATCGGGCTTCCGTTAAGTCGTAGCGAAAAATGTTCAGAACCGGTGCCAGCAGGAACAGCCCAAAAAACGCAGCGCGAGTGATCAGGCGCTTGTTCTGGAGTGTGTCTTTGGGGTTTGCTTGCTGCACGGTCACAGGTCAGTTCCAAGGTAGACAGGGCCGGAAACAAGTTCCGGCCCTGTGGGTTAGACGGACGCTGATTTACGCGTCCTGAATGGCAGCGCCTCGAACTTCTTCGTCAAAAGACGCTTGTCCCTTGATAAAGAAACTACCGAAGTACACCACCAGACCGGCCATGAAGAAGCAGCCGGCAATCATACGCGCCCAGTAGAAGAGTGCGATGTTGTCCTGGGTAGCCATGAATGACAGGGCTTCGCCGCTATCCGGTATGCGTTGCAACCAGATTTGCAGGATGCCGGCACCGGTCAGGAACAGGGTGATGAACACCATGGAGATGGTCATCAGCCAGAAGCCCCACATTTCCACAACCTGAGCAGTATTGCTGTTGCCATAAGGTCGGCCGCGCATGATCGGCACAGCGTAGGAAATGATGGTAAGCACAATCATCACATAGGCGCCGTAGAAGGCCATGTGGCCGTGGGCCGCTGTTAGCTGGGTACCGTGGGTGTAATAGTTGATCGGTGCCAGTGTGTGCAGGAAGCCCCATACACCTGCGCCGAGGAATGCCATTACCGCAGTACCCATGGCCCAGAGAATGGCTGCCTTGTTTGGGTGATTACGCTTGCGCCGGTTAATCATGGTGAAGGCAAACAGCACCATCATGAAGAACGGCAGGGGTTCCAGAGCGGAGAACACAGAGCCCAACCACAACCAGTATTCAGGTGGCCCAATCCAGAAGAAGTGGTGACCTGTGCCGATGATGCCGGTAATCAGCGCCATGGCAATGATCACGTACAGCCACTTCTCGATGACTTCCCGGTCTACCCCGGTGAGTTTGATCAGTACGTAAGCCAGAATGGCCGCCATGATCAATTCCCACACGCCTTCAACCCACAGGTGTACCACAAACCACCAGAAGTACTTGTCTGTGGTCAGGTTGCTTGGGTTGTAGAAGGAGAAGAGCCAGAGTACTGCCAAACCAATCAGGCCTGTAATCAACACAATGTTGACCACGGTTTTACGGCCTTTCAGGGCAGTCATCATGATATTGAACAGGAACCCGACCACCACCAGGGCTATGCCTACCTTGGTAATCGTTGGCTGCTCAAGGAACTCCCGGCCCATGGTTGGCAACAGCTTGTTCATGGTGATGTCTGCCAGAGTGGCGTAATCCACAAACAGATAACCAAGAATGGTCAGCGTGCCGGCAACGGCAAACACCCAGAACAGAATCCAGGCAAGCAGCGGGCTGTAAAGCTCGGTTTGTGCTTCTTCCGGCACCAGGTAGTAGGTTGCACCCATAAAACCGAACAGCAACCACACAATCAGCAGGTTGGTGTGAACCATCCGCGCAACGTTGAAAGGGATTTCCGGAAACAGGAAATCGCCCACCACATATTGCATGCCCAGCACCAGACCGAACACGATCTGACCGGCGAAGAGTACCAAAGCAAAGATGAAGTAGGGCATGGCGACCCGTTGAGACTCGTATTTCATGTTTTCTCCCTTACCCTTCGATGTTGGGTGGCCAGCCGTTGTCGTCGATCTTGGATGTCCACTCGAGGAACGAGGACAGATCGTTGATTTCCTGGTCGGTCAGTTTGAAATTGGGCATTTGCCGGCGACCGGGTATGTTGGTGGGCATAGCGTTCATCCAGGCATTCATGTATGCCTTGAAGACTTCGCTATCAGCCGCGCCACGACGGTCAAATACGTTGGCAAGTTCCGGTGCAAAGTACGCACCTTCACCCATGAGGGAGTGGCAGCCGACGCAGTTGTTGTTTTCCCAGACGTGTTTGCCTCTTACAACCTCTTCGGTAAGTTGATCCCTGTTATCCCTTTCGGGCATTGCCCGCGATTGGGTGTCAAAAGTCAGAACCAGAAACAAAAGGATGAAGAATGTACTTCCTCCCAGATATATGTTTCTGGCCATGCTTTTGGTAAAGCGTTCGGCCATTGGTCTCTCTCCTTGGTCGTTGTGGAATACCTGACTGCCTCACTAGGATATAAAGATGTATTAGCAATGCTGTTGATGATTATCAATCATGGCTGAAAATCACACTACTGTGCAGGGGAGTTACCTCCTGAGGGGTAGGTGATAGACTGCCCAACCTGTTTTTTTTGAACCCGAATGCCCGGAGCCTTTATGGCCGCAGCACTGGCGCTGTTTATCAAGCTTATTCCGCTTTATGTCACCGTTGCCCTTGGCTGGGTGGCTGGCCGTTATCTGGAGGCGAGCGGCAAACATATTGCGGGCATCATGCTCTACATTGTTACGCCTTCTGTGGTTTTCTCCGGCGTGATGGCGGCACCGCTTTCGCCCGAAGTGATCTTTCTGCCGTTTTTGGTGTTCGGATTTGCGTCGGTACTGGCGCTTGCCCATTTAAAACTGGCGCGGCGGGTATTGACTGATGGCAGTGCCGGCATGATTCCCCTGTGTGTTGCCTCGGGGAATACGGGGTACTTTGGTGTGCCGGTCGCGCTGCTGTTGTTCGGGGAAGAAGGGCTGGCGATTTATATTGTGTGCATGCTGGGCGTCACCCTGTTTGAAAGTTCGGTGGGGTATTACCTGGCCGCACGGGGCCGGCATGACCTGAAAGATTCACTTTTGCGTGTTGCCAAGCTGCCTTCGGTATACGCCTTTTTGGCGGCTGTACTGCTTAACCTTTCGGATGTCGGTATTCCTGAGGTGTTCGTGCCGCTGTTCGATAACCTGCGCGGCGCCTACAGCATACTGGGCATGATGATTATTGGCATGAGCATCAGCAGCTTCCGGGGGCTGGCTGGTAATATACGGTTTACTGCCCTGGCATTTTTCGGCAAGTTTGTAGCCTGGCCATTATTGGCAACGGTGTTCTGGTGGCTGGATTCACAGTTTCTTGGGGTTTATGACCCAGCGGTACACAAGGCTATTTTCCTCATATCCATTACCCCGATAGCCGCTAATACTGTTGTTATAGCCACCTTGCTGGACACCTCCCCGCGGCAGGCCGCAGGTACGGTTATGCTGTCAACGATGTTTGCGCTGGTGTTTATACCGGTGATGATTTCGTTGGCGTTCTAGCGCCCTGACTGGCCTCTGCAATATCTTCCCGGGCATGGCGAACCACGCTCACTCCTGCGGTTATCGCCAATGTGCCCATAATGGCGGCAACTACAAGATCCGGCCAGGCACTGGCGGTACCAAACACGCCAAGTGCTGCAGCCATTACCGCCAGATTGCTTATGGCGTCATTCCGGCTGCACAGCCACACCGAGCGCATATCCGAATCACCATCTCGAAACTTGAACAGAATAAGTGCTACAGAAACATTAGCGACCAGAGCCAGCAAGCCGACAGTGCCCATGGTTAAGGCTTCCGGAGTGGTGCCCTGCTGTAATATCCACAGAGCACGCGCCCAGACAATCGTGCCCAAAATGGCCATGGTGATGCCCTTGACCATAGCCGCACGGCCACGCCAGAGTAGTCCCATGTTCAGTACACACAGGGACAAAATGTAGTTGGCGCTGTCGCCAAAGAAGTCGATGGCATCGGCCATCAAAGACACAGAACCCGAGGTGAGGCTGGCAACACCTTCCACAAAAAACATGGCCAGGTTCACCCAGAGCGCAATCCAAAGCGCGCGACGAAAGCCGGGGGCAGGGGCTTTCAGTTCTGGCTCGGAGCAGCTACATGCCATAAAACACCTCCTTGGTAGGTAGGCTTGTATTGAAAACCCTGTAGCTACTAAAAGGTCAACCCCTTCAGCCAAGGATTTGTGAGATTTTAGTTTTTACCTGGCCGGTGAGTGCCGGGCACATGGTTTTCATGGCCGCCATGCTCTTTGTTTGGGGCTTCCATATCTGCATTGCTGAGTCCGCCCATAATTCCGCACTCCTGAACTGTGCCGGCATCAGAGCAGGCTCTTTGTAGTTGTTGTAGTGTTTTTTCGAGGTTTGTGAGTTCTTGCAGGCGCTCGCGCACATGGCTGAGATGGCTGGCGAGTAGGTCATCCACTTGCTGGCAGTCTGCTTCGGGGTTTTCAGAAAGCCGGATCAACTCGCGTATTTCGTCCTGGGCCATATCAAGATTGCGGCAGCGCTTGATAAATAAAAGGCGATCCAGATGGGCTGTTCGATAGGCGCGATAGCCACTAGGGTCCCGCTCGGGTTTCGGCAACAGGCCGATTTTCTCGTAGTACCGGATGGTTTCCACGGCAACAGATGAGTACTTGGATATCTCACCGATTTTCATACTGTTTACGCTCCCCTGATTGCAGTTGAGTTTGTTTGCCCTGTTCGCCGTTAATCTTTGGTCCGAGGCTGTGCCTGTTACCGGCATCCCGAAGTGTTCGGGCAGCCGGTAACCGCGCGCTCCCATTGAATGGTCACATGCTGAATATTGAAGTTGTGATTCAGCATGTGAGTAGCCTGTTCGATCACCTGATCGTCATCTGCGGAATCGGGCTTTATCAGGTGCACGGTCAGCGCGTTTTCGGTGGTGCTGAGTGCCCAGATATGCAGGTGATGGGCTGATTCCACGCCGGGCAGAGCCTGCAGCTTCTCAAGTACCTCAGCCGGATTGATACTCTTGGGTACTGCGTCTACTGCAAGGCTCACAGAGTCTTTCAGTAACCGCCAGGTGCCGATAAAAATCACAACAGCAATAACCAGGCTGACAACGGGATCAATCCAGCGCACATCGGTGAACAGAATAACTACCCCGGCAATCACTACGCCTACCGACACCAGCGTATCCGCTGCCATGTGCAGGAATGCACCCCGAATGTTCAGGTCGCCTTCCTGGCCCTTGAGAAACAGCAGCATGGTCACGCCGTTAATCAGCACGCCGATGCTGGCCACAATAATGATGGTTAGGCCTGCCAGTTCGGCGGGCTCGTTGAACCGGCGAATGGCTTCCCAGGCGATGCCACCAACGGCGGCAATCAGAAACAGGGCATTGAACAGCGCCGCCAGAATGGTGGTTTTCTTGAGGCCATAAGTATTGCGGTCTGTGGCTTTGCGGCTGGCCAGCCAGCTGGCAACCCAGGCCATAACCAGCCCCAGAACGTCACTCAGGTTATGACCTGCATCGGCGAGCAGAGCCAGAGAGCCCGACAGCACACCGTAAACGGCTTCAATGATCACGAACCCGAGGTTGAGAACGACCGCTATGGCAAACGCCCGGTTGTGGGTGTCAAAGTGGTCTGCATGGCTGTGACCGTGACTATGGCTATGATTGTGCATAAGCGGGCTCTGAACCAATGAAGTGGATTTGTGTCAGTAAAAACCCTGTAGCTAATACAGGGTCAAGCCACATTGGAACGGCTTTTGTATATTTGGTCAATATGGCGTTAACTGATCGGCGGCAATCACAGGATTCTGAATAGCTGAAGGATTGTTTATGGATCGCTTGAGTGAACATGTGGCAGCACCCTCGGTACTGATCTTTGACTGGCATGGGACTCTGGTAGACACCCACGATGCCATGTTCAGCGCTATGGAAGACATGCTGCCGCAGTTGGAAGAGCTTGGACTGGTGGATCAGCTGTTACCGGAAGAAGAGTGCCGCACCGATGACGATGCCAGATTGGTGCGATACATTCGCATATTCCGGCGTTTGCACCCGCGTATTCTGGCTGAGCGGCGCGTATCGAGAACGGATATTTTCAATGCGATTTTTGGCGACAATACAGCGGCCAAACTGATAGCCCATCAGGCCTACAATCAGGCCTATCGGCGCTATTTCGGGCAGGTTCGGCCGTTTCAGCCGGGTGCTTACGAATACCTGTCAGCGCTGAAAGCCATGGGCATCCGTTTGGCCGTGGCCACCAACAGAAACCGGGAGTTTTTCGATAAGGAGCTGAAAACCGTTGACGAGGGGCGTTGGCAGGATCTGTTTGAGGTGGCAGTGTGTGCTGACGATGTTACGGAATACAAACCTGACCCCCAGGTGATTCACTCTATACTGGAAAAAATGAACCTCCCGGCAAACGGGTGTGCCTGGTATGTGGGCGATAGCTACGTGGATATGCTGACTGCACACCGTGCCGGGATTTCCGGCGTTTTTTATAACGGTGCCCAATGGGAGGCGAACCGTATTCGAAGCTGGTTTACCCGCCGGGACGAGCCCGTGGCGGTTCTGGACAGTTTTGAAGAATTGATGGATCTGCTGGCGCTGATTGAGCGGGATGAACCTGAGCAATTCCTGCAACTGCCAGCAGAAGTGCGGCCGGCTCCCTTCCCGCCACCGGAGCGCCCGGAACCCCGCATAGAACCAGACTGGCACCCCGCAGTGGTCAAGCTTATACGGCCCGAAGTGATCCTTTTTGATTGGCATGCCACTCTAGTGGACACCCTCGATGCCATGTACCACGCAGTGGATGACATGTTCCCGGATTTTCACAAGCTCGGGTTGATGGAGCGCATGGTCGCCCCTGAAGACAGTAAAACACCAGAAGATGCGCGATTGGTGGCCTATGTGCGCGAGTTTGCCAAACTTCACCCCAAGGTAAAGGCCGACCGCAAGATCTCCCGTACGGATATTTTTGAAGTGCTCTTCGGTGACGATCAGGAAGCAAAGCAGATCGCTCACAAGGCGTTCAATCACCATTACCGCAATCACTACGGCACCGTAAAAGCCTTTGAGGCTAAAGTGCGGGCAGTGCTGGAAGGTTTGCGCCGCCTGAACATTCAGGTGGGCGTGATTACCAATCGGGACCGGGAGTTTTTCGAGCACGAACTGGCGGCTGTTGAGGATACCGGCTGGGTGGAGCTGTTTGATGTGGACGTTTGCGGCGATGACACGCCCCTGCGCAAACCCCACCCGGATCAGCTCTTGCTGGCGGTGCAAAAGCTGGATTACCCGCCCGACCCCAGCGTCTGGTACGTGGGTGACAGCACCACCGATGTGATTGCCGCCAAACGTGCGGGCATGACTTCCGTATTTTTCAACGGCGCCCAGTGGGATTTGCCTTGGCTGAACCGCATATTCCCGGGTACCCACAAGCACCCGGACAAGCCGGATGTGGTGGTAAATGATTTCTCGGAGTTCTGGGCGCTGGTTTTGGCGTGCGAAGTTGGGCCGCCTTGATGCCTCGGCTTAAAGCTCTTCAATGTGCTTTAGCAGGTAATCGGCCCGTTTGAGCAGGGCTTCTCGCTTTTCCGGTTTCTGTTTATCCCAATTGCGGTACATCATGCCCATACGCGGATTACCCTCGAAATCCGCCCGGTGCCGATCGATGAAATGCCAATACAGGGAATTGAATGGGCAGGCGTCGGGCTCGGTGCTTTTACTGACCTTGTAGTGGCAATTGGCACAGTGGTCAGACATGCGTTGAATGTACTTGCCGCTGGCGGCGTAGGGTTTTGAGCCAAGGTAGCCACCGTCGGCATGCATCACCATGCCCAGCACGTTGGGCAGTTCTACCCAGTCATACGCATCCGCATAGACGGCCAGATACCAGTCGCAAATTTCATCCGGCGTTATGCCTGCCAGCAGTGCGAAGTTGCCGGTCACCATCAGTCTCTGGATGTGATGGGCGTAGGCGTTGCGTCGGGTTGCATCTATGGTCTTGTGCATGCAGCGCATTTTTGTCTCGCCGGTCCAGTAAAACCAGGGCAGGGCGCGGGTGTTACCAAGGCGGTTTTCCTGCGCGTAGCCGGGCATGTGCAGCCAATAGATTCCCCGAACGAACTCGCGCCAGCCAAGAATCTGGCGGATAAAGCCCTCTACTGCATTGATTGGTGCTTGCCCGGCGTACCAGGCTCTTGCGGCGGCTTCGCATACAGCAAGAGGATCGAGCAGACCGCAGTTGATGTAGGGCGAGAGAATCGAGTGGAATAACCAGTCCTCGGTGTCAGACATGGCATCCTGGTAATCGCCAAAGCAGGGCAGGGCGAACTCGATAAAGTAATTCAGGGCTTCCTGCGCATCCTCTGGCGTGACCGCAAAGTGAAAACCCTCGGTGACTCCAAAGTGGTCGGGGAAGTGCTGCTCCACCAGATCAATTACCTCCCGGGTTATGGCATCCGGCTCTATTCTGAAGGGCGCGGGCGCGGGTGGTTTGCCGGTCCATTTGCGCCGGTTGTCGGCATCGAAGTTCCAGTTGCCGCCTTCCGGTTTGCCGTCTGGATTCATCAACAGCCCGGTCTTGCGGCGCATTTCCCGGTAAAAGAACTCCATGCGTAACTGTTTGCGGCCTTCGGTCCAGTCTGCGAACTCGTGTTTGCTGGCAATAAAACGTGTGTCGGCGCGGATCTCCACCGGCACGCCGAGGCGCTCCTGCCACTGGCTGATCTGCTCATGCAAGCGCCATTCGCCGCATTCGGTTGTGATTATCTTGTCCGGGCGCAAATCTTCAAGCAGGGAAGACACAACACCTTCAAGGCTTTGATGTTGGTTGTCCGGATGATAGTGCTGGTAATGAATCTGCCAGCCGTCTTGCTCCAGCCGCTTTGCGAAATGGCGCATGGCACTGAACAGCAGAACCAGTTTCTTCTTGTGGTGATTGGTGTAACTGGCCTCTTCGTGAACCTCTGCCATCACAAGGGTGTCGCGGTTCGGATCAGCCCCTTCAAGGGCGCTGATATCGTTTGCCAGCTGATCACCAAGAATCAGAATGAGGTTGGCCATGAGGTTATGCGCTCCGGTTTTTGGCTTGTTTTCCCTGAAAGTCGCTGGGACTGTTAACCCATAGTAGGTAGCCAGAATACGCACTAGGCACAAGGGTGGTTCAGGTGCCAAGCTGTTAAAATCCAGTCTACGGTCGACCAACAGTCGTCGAAATGACTCGCATCAAGATGCGCTCAGCCTGCCTCGCCTAGAATGCGTCGCTCTCCGGCTGGCACCACACATCACAGGCTCAGAGCTTTTATTATGACTTCCAGACCCGCACCGAAAACTGCTGAATCCACCCTTCCGGAATTCATGTGGGATGATGCGCTGATCAAGCGTTACGATCTCAGTGGTCCGCGCTATACATCGTATCCGACGGCTGTGGAGTTTGATCAGAATTACCCGGTTGAGCAGATGGTGGAAGCGGCCGCGCGCAGCAAGGCCAGCAACCGACCGCTGTCGCTGTACACGCACCTGCCATTTTGTGCGCACCTTTGTTACTACTGCGCCTGCAACAAGGTGATTACCAAGAAGCGTGACAAGGCCATGCCCTATGTTGAGCGTGTTCTTAAAGAAGCGGCGATGCAGTCGAAGCTGTTTGGTGCGGATCGCCCGGTAAAGCAGCTGCACTGGGGTGGTGGAACACCCACATTTTTACCCAGGGATGTGATGCAGGAACTGATGGGTGGGTACGCAGAGCTATTCAATCTGCAAAGCGGTGCCGAGCACGATTACAGTGTGGAAATTGACCCGCGTGAGGTGGATCAGGACACCCTGCCAACCCTTTGGGAGCTTGGCTTTAACCGAATCAGTCTCGGGGTTCAGGATGTCAATCCGGAGGTTCAGAAGGCGGTTAATCGCATACAGCCCCGGGAAATGACCGAGGCGGTGTTGAAGGAAGCCCGGCGCCTTGGCTTCGGTTCCATTAACCTGGATCTGATCTACGGTTTGCCTCACCAGACTCCGGAAAGCTTTTCAGAAACCCTGGAAGCGGTGCTCGAAATGTCGCCAGACAGGCTGTCTGTGTTCAGTTACGCGCATCTGCCAGATCGTTTTTATCCGCAAACGCGCATTAAAAACGACACGTTGCCATCCCCGCAGCAAAAATTGACCATTCTGCATAACACCATCAACCGGCTGCTTGAGGCGGGTTATGAATACATCGGCATGGACCACTTTGCCAAACCGGACGACAGCCTGGCGGTGGCCCAGCGTGCCGGCCGGTTGCACAGGAACTTCCAGGGTTACACCACCCACTCGGACTGCGATCTGGTTTCTTTGGGAGTGTCGGCCATCGGTCAGACAGACGATGCCTACTTCCAGAACAACCACGATCTGCCTGCCTGGGAAGCGTCCATAGATGCCGGTCAACTGGCCATTACCAAGGGCGTGAACCTGAGCCGTGACGATCGCTTGCGGCGCTGGGTGATTGGACAACTGATTTGCCAGTTCCGTCTGGATCGCCAACAGTTTGCTGCTGAGTGGCAGGAAGATTTCGACAGCTATTTTGCGGATGAACTTGCCCGCCTGAGGCCGATGATTGTCGATGAGCTCATTGGCGATAATGGTCAGATTTTGCAGGTAGAGCCTGCCGGCCGTCTGTTGATTCGCGCCATCTGCCAGATTTTTGATCTGTACCGCAAAGAGGGCGCGAGCCAGCGGTTTTCCCGCATCATCTGATTTTATTGATTTCCACCACCCCGGGGCCGTTCTGCGCCCCGGTAAAATTGTTATGACCTCTAAATACTGGACTCTTTCCTGTATATCGAGTAACTTCTAGTGCTTCCTTTCAGGTGAAACGCTCTGGATTAAAGGCTTTGCGCTTGTAGTAATTCTTTTGTGACCCTCCTTTTTGGTCTAAAAACAGCCGCCGCCAGATAAGTTCAGGGCAGAAGAGGTTGTAATTGCAATGACGACTAAACAAACTTCAAGGCTCTATATTCACTTCCGCTTTCTTTAGCGTCCCTCATGCCTTGGCGAATTAGCATCGTTGCTGTTCGCTGACACCCCTTGGTGTTCCCGTAATTTTCATTTTCCGCGCTCTGCGGTCTTTCTGAATACTTGTGCCCCAAGTAATCGAATATGTGTGTTCGCACGCTGTTCAGATGGCACTGTGGTAGTAAAGAGGTTTTGGTTTGAACGAAAGTGGCTTTGTTCAGTTCTCAATACTGACAATCGTGATTTTGCTGGTCGGCTTTTATGGCGGCACCTACCTGCTCACGCTGCTGATCCGCAAAAAAGAAGAAGATACCTCCGGTTTCATGGTGGCGGGGCATAACGTTGGCTTTGGCATGGGCGCGTCCAGCATGACCGCCACCTGGATATGGGCGGCCTCCTTCTACGCCGCGGCCACCTCCGGTTATACCTATGGTATATCCGGGCCGATCCATTATGGCCTTTGGGGCGCCTTGATGATTTTGTTCATCTACCCCTTTGGCCGGCGTTTCCGCAAGCTGGCGCCGAATGGCCATACCCTTGGCGAGCTCATCCATGCCCGCCACGGATCATCCAGCCAGTTGATCCTGGCCGGCTCCAACATTCTGGGCAGTATTATCAGCCTGATGGTGAACTTCACCGCTGCAGGCGCGTTGGTATCCGTGCTTTCGCCCCTGTCTTTCCAGACAGGCGTAATCGTTGCCGGAGTTGGGGTGCTCAGTTACACGCTTACATCAGGATTCCGGGCCTCTGTATTTACAGACTTTGCGCAACTAGTCGCGTTGATGGCTATTACAGTTGTCATCATCCCCGCCGTACTGTTTTCTGTTGGCGGGCCGTCTGTAATGGTTGATGGCATGAAGAACCTGACGAATCAGCAGGCTGACTTCCTTTCTGTCGATGCGATCATGAATCAAGGCGCGCCTTTCTTTGTGGCGGTGCTTGCCTATGCCATTGGTAACCAGACCATCTCCCAGCGCTTGTTTGCGGTGCGGGAAAAACACATCAAACGAACTTTTGTTACCGCAACACTTGGCTATGGGGCCATCGTTATCGGCCTTGGCATGATTGGGTTGATGGCATTAACGGTCGGGGTGGAGCCGGTAAACGGCAACATGAACAACCTGATACCTCAGATGGTGTCCACTTACTTACCTCCGGTATTTGTAGGCCTGTTTTTTGTGTTGGTGATTGGTGCCTTGTCGTCCACCGCCGATTCAGATTTGTCAGCCTTGTCGACCATTGTGATGGCCGATATTTATGGCAAAAACATCGCAGGGGACAATCCTAATCCCAAAACAATGCTGCTGATTGGTCGCTCCACCATGATTGTGGCAACCGTGGCCGGTTTGATTTTTGCCAGCTTTTCACTGGATATTCTGGTGATGCTGGTGTTCGTTGGTGCGCTTTGGGGTGCCATCGTATTCCCGGTCATTATCAGCTGCTACTGGGACAGGGTAACCAACGCGGCATTCACATGGTCTGTTGTTGTAGCCATGGCTCTGTTCTGTATCGCACGCTTTGAATTGCTGGAAATGACCGGTGCGACCGTACTTTTCTTTGAAATACTGGCCTCTGTTGGCGGCGCGGTAGTGTTCGGGCTTATGGCGTTTGGCTTCTTCGGCCGCGCGGTGGGCCTGGTTGTCGGGGCTGTTTCCGGCGTGATTTTGCTGATTTATGCCACCGGCTTCCTGCGGGACTACATGGTTCTTACAGCGTCCCTGACAGCCTACGGTGCCAGCGCCATCGTGTGCACCCTAATGACTCTGCGCAGCCAGGAAAGATTCGATTTTGACCTGATCAAGCAGCGCGTCGGAAGCTATGACGCGCCTGCAGATGAAAATGAAAATGAACCCACAATGATCCCTCAAGGAGCACGTTCATGAGTGAACTCGTCTATGGAACTTATATTCTGGTTTGGCCGGCACTGACACTGGGAGTACTGGCAGTGATTTGCAGTGCGGTTGTCAAAGATGCCGTACAGGCGCGCAAGACTGAGAGCGATATGGTCTGACGATCGAGCTTGTGAAACGGGAGCCTACGGGCTCCCGTTTTTGTTATGGCCTGGCCAATTCAGGCCACGGACACTTTGAAATCATTTGCCAGATCCTGCAGTTGCCGCGCCAACCGCGCCTGTTCACCGGTCACATGGGAAATTTCCTGAGAGCCGGTAAGGGTCAGTATGGCTACCTCACTGACCGCCTCCATGTTCCCCGCCAACTCCCGGGTTACAGCCACCTGTTGCTCGGATGCTGTGGCTATTTGCGTGGCCATGTCAGAAATACTGTTGATGTCACCCAGAATAGCGGCAAATGTCTGCTCCAGTTCTGAGGATTGCTCGCTCGTTTCATTGGCCAGCTTGTGGCTGGTGGTGATAGACAGGCTCGCGTTATCAGTGATCACTTTGAAGCCGTTAACAATGTCTTCGATCTGTGTGGTGGAATCGTGAGTCTGGCGGGCCAGGGCACGAACTTCATCAGCCACGACAGCAAAGCCCCGGCCGTGCTCACCCGCCCGAGCGGCCTCAATGGCGGCGTTCAAAGCCAGCAAGTTAGTCTGATCTGCGACTTTCCGGATGACATCCACAACCTCCACAATGCTGCTGCTGCGGCTTTCCAGTTGTTCGATTACCGTGTTCACGTCATTCACCGAGCTCGCCAGCGAGCGAATGCGCCTTACACTGCCCTGTAAAACTTCTTCTCCGGTTCGGCTTCGTTCCATAACGTTATTTGCAGCATCTGCGACTTGCAGAGTATTTTGGGAAATCTGCTCTGAAGTAGCAGACATTTCCTCGGTTGCAGCAGCAACTTGCTCTATCTGCGCCTGCTGGTTTTTTGCTTGAGTAGCATTCTGATTGGCGGTCGAGCTGGTTTCTTCGGTTGCTGTAGCAAGCTGTACGCTGGCCTTGTCGATGTGCTGAAGAGCGCTGCCAAACTTGCCGAACAGTTCGTTAATTGCCCGCCCAATGTTGCCGATTTCGTCTTTGCAGGTGTTCTGGATCTGCCGAGTGAGGTCTTTGTTGTCCATGGCGAATCTTACGCCCTGGAGCAGGCTGTTGATCTGCCCGTTAATCATACGAACCATCACCAGTATCAGCGCAAAAACGATAATGATCGAGGCTGCTGCTATTCCTGATGCCATGAACAGATCGCTCCGGGCGTCCGCTGCGCCCTTTTCCGCGGCAGCATAGGTACGGTCGAGCAGAGTTTTACGGAACTGGTTCAGATTGCCCAGTCGGTCAGTCGTGATACCGAACCACTCAGCAGAGTTCAGCGCATACATACCTGAAGGGCTGCTGAACAGGGTGTCGCGTTTCTCCTGCAGATTTCGGCTCTCTTCGGTTGCTGGAAGGCTGTTCAGTGCCGCAAGCAGTGTGGGTTCGCCGATAAGCATGGCGGCGGCTTCTCGCACAAACGCTTCCTGGTGACCTTCGAATGCCGCGATTCTCTGAATGGCAGGAAGATCAAAATCGCCGCTACTTATGAGTGCGGCGCCCGCCGCACGTTCTTTGCCTGCCGCCTCAGCGGCCTCTGCCAGCGCATAGTAGGCGCTGGTGTCCCGGGTGAGTGCCGAGTCCGTTGAGCGTGAAATGATCAGGGGGATCCGGTTGAGTAGCGCGTTAATCAGTTGTGTGTAGTGCTTTCCTGCTTCCAGGCCGTTCAGGGAACCCTTGTCGACGTTGCTGCGAAGCCGGTCGAGGCCAGCCAACTCCTGTGAAACCGCCTGAATACTGCTGGTGAGTTCTGGCCCGAAGTCGGCTTCCTCTTGGAGGCTGGCAAGGCGCGTGTGGTAGTTGGTTGTACGGTCATCCGTTTGCCTGCGCTGGGAAGCTAGCGCCTGTTTGTCTTGGCGCGCCGCATCTAGGTCTGAGCCAGCAGAAAGCACAACGACTGAGCGGCCGCGTTCTTTTTGAAGAGTCTCAATCAGAGGGTCACCTATACCCGCGAGCTGAACCAGCGAGCGCAGCTGCTGCATGTCGCTCAACTGCCTAGCGTTCATTGTGATGCTTTCAACCGCAAAGTAGATAATTACCAGCAAGGCTGGCACCACAAGCGTGGTTAGCTTTCCTCGCATGGAAAGGTTGTTGATGGTGCTTTTCATCGGAATCACCCTTGTGCATGAATGGTGCCCATTGTGGATAAGTGTAGTTGCTCTCACCATTAGC
The DNA here is from genome assembly GCF_016597775.1 of Marinobacter sp. 1-3A. Classification (NCBI taxonomy): domain Bacteria; kingdom Pseudomonadati; phylum Pseudomonadota; class Gammaproteobacteria; order Pseudomonadales; family Marinobacteraceae; genus Marinobacter; species Marinobacter sp. 1-3A. Next base: position 58,719 of record NZ_VCGZ01000006.1, on the reverse strand, counting down.
AGGACGAGGTATTTTGGAGGTAGGTATAAGCCGGTAACTCTATGTTTTTTAATGTTAAGGGCTTGGTTTCAAAAGGGAATAACAGGCAATAAGTAATGGTGCGTGGAGTACCACTTTGTGAGTAGGCTTAGGGGTAATTTCGGGTACCCGCTGTTCTGCTGACAAAGGTCAATGCCCGAAAAGGTTCCCCCGCGTATGGTTTGTGCAACTTTTACGGGGGAGATCGTCTATGGAACTTGTATGCCCGGCCGGCAGCCTGCCGGCACTGAAAGCAGCGGTGGATAACGGCGCCGATGCGGTGTACCTGGGGTTCAAAGACAGCACCAATGCCCGCCAGTTTGCAGGACTCAACTTTAACGACAAGCGTGCAGGTGAGGGGATTGAGTACGCCCACAGCAAAGGCGCGAGAGTGTTCTGTGCCATCAACACCTACCCGCAGCCGGACGGCTGGGAAACCTGGAAGTTTGCCGTTGATCGGGCTGCTGCCCTCGGTGTGGATGCAATTATTCTGGCCGATATGGGGCTGTTGGAGTATGCCGCCAACAAACACCCGCAGGTACACCGGCACCTTTCGGTGCAGGGCTCGGCCACCAGTTACGAGGCCCTGCGCTTCTATAAGGACAATTTTGATATCCGCCGCGCCGTGTTGCCTCGCGTGCTGTCTATAGATCAGGTACGCGGTGTCGCAAAACACAGCCCGGTAGAGCTGGAAGTGTTTGCCTTTGGCAGCTTGTGCATCATGGCAGAGGGGCGGTGCTACCTGTCCTCCTACCTTACCGACGAATCCCCTAATACCCGTGGTGCCTGCTCACCGGCCAAGGCTGTGCGCTGGCAGGAAACCCCGAACGGTCTGGAATCCCGTCTTAACGACGTGCTGATTGATCGCTATGGCAAAGGCGAATCTGCGGGCTACCCAACATTGTGCAAAGGTCGTTTTGAGGTGGAGGGCAGCGTTTACCATGCTATTGAGGAGCCGGTTAGCCTGAACACACTGGATTTGCTGCCAGAGCTGCAAGAGCTGGGAATCAGTGCGGTTAAAATTGAAGGGCGCCAACGTAGCCCCTCTTACATCGCAGATGTTGCCAGCACCTGGCGGCAAGCGCTGGACAGGCTGGGCTCGGGCAATGGGGACTTCCATGTGGACCCCGCCTGGAATAGCACCTTGGCGGGTTTGTCGGAAGGTGGCTTGACCACCATCGGCGCCTACCACCGCAAATGGAAATAAGGCTGAGCAACCCATGATGAAACTTTCTCTGGGCCCGATCCTCTGGTTCTGGTCCAAGCAGTCCGTGTTTGATTTTTACGCCAATGCCGCTGAATGGCCGGTTGATACTGTGTACCTGGGGGAAACCGTCTGTTCCCGCCGCCGCGAGCTGAGGCTGGCTGATTGGCTGGAGATTGCCGGTGTGCTCAAGGAGTCTGGTAAGCAAGTGGTGCTTTCTACACAAACCCTGATCGAATCGGAGGCAGACCTGCGGGCGTTGCGCAAAATTTGTAGCCAGCAGGACTATCTGATCGAGGCAAACGATCAAAGTGCACTGCAACTGGCCACCCAGAACAATCTGCCGTTTGTGACCGGCCCTTCGATGAACATCTACAACAGCGCAACCCTTAAGCTATTGGCAAAGCAGGGGCTGAAGGGGTGGAGCTTGCCCGTTGAATTGGGCCAGGACACCTTGCAGCAATTGATTGCCGAGCTAAAAGCGGAAGGGCTGGATTTGCCCGCGGAAGTCTTTGCCTGGGGCTTTCTGCCTCTGGCCTGGTCATCCCGCTGCTTTACTGCCAGGCACTACAATCTGCCTAAAGATAATTGCGAATTTCGCTGTCTGCAGCACCCGGATGGGTTGGAGTTGCGCTCCCGGGAATCCCAGGAGCTGTTTCGCCTGAACGGGACCTCCACCTTGTCTGGCTCGCGCTACGACCTGATGCGGGAAATGCCGGGCATGGAGCGAATGGGTGTGGCGACTGTGCGTCTGAGCCCGGAACACCAGGGTATGGAAGAGGTTGTTCGCCGTTTTGATCAGGTTCGCCGCGGAGAGATGCCCGCGACCGACCCATTACAGCTGGTGGAAGCGCCACCCTGTAATGGGTACTGGTACGGCAAACCAGGCATGGACCAGGTTCCATCCTCCAGCCTTTAACGATAAGGGATAGATCATTTGAGCGTCAGATTGACCAAATTCAGCCACGGGGCGGGTTGTGGCTGCAAGATTGCAGCCGTTGCGGATGATCCCTACGATTTTGGCCATTGCCATTTTGAGATGGCCAGTGGCGATATTGGCACCGGAAATCGCCGGGCAGGTGGCCACAAACCCCATCATTCACAACAACACGGCTAAAGCGGGGGATTTGCTGTACCTCACCAAGCCCCTGGGTGTGGGCATTCTGACCAGCGCCTTGAAGAAGGAGCGGATTACTCCGGCGGATTTGGCCACAGCCGTTGAAACCATGGCGACCCTGAACAGAGCCGGTGAGGTATTTGCGGAGCTGGCTGGCGTAAGCGCGATGACCGATGTCACAGGGTTCGGGCTTGCCGGTCACTTGTTGGAAGTTTGCCGTGGCAGCAACCTGTGCGCTCGTATCAATCGCAAGGCGGTACCGGTTCTGCCGAATGTACAGCGCTACATTGAGGAGGGTTGTATCCCGGGCGGCACCTATCGCAATGCTGCAGCCTTTGCCGGGGAAATTGCCGACATGGCCGATGCAGACACCCTGATATTCTGTGACCCTCAAACCAGTGGTGGGCTGCTTGTTACTGTGGCCCCGGCGGAGTCACCGGCTTTTGAGAGTCGTGCCCGGGATCTGGGTTTGACGCTAATGCCCATAGGGGAGTTGCATGCAGCGGGCGCTCAGGAACAAACGATAGCGATTAGTGAGTAGTGAGTAGCCAGAAAGTTATTCACTAATCACCGGCCCAAATAGCCGCCTTTCCCAATCCTCAACCTTGCCGGTTTCCAGCCGTTTTTGTGCCAGCCCGCGCAGGTTAGGAGTGAGCTGTTTCAGCTCAGCCATGTCTTTCAGGGCCGTTCGCTCCAGTGTGGAATCGTACAGCAGCGATAGTATCCGGCTCAGAGGCCATTCGGGGTTTGGCCGTTGGTCGAGAGTCAGGGTGTCACCCCGGTGAATGATCCCTGGCTGCAATACCCGGTAATACCACCCGGTTCTCAGGCTGCTTTGCAGTCGCTGGGACATATCCGGAATGCCAAAGCGCAGATTCAGTCGCCAGCAGGGCTGACGCGGCTGGGATACCTGAACAATAGCCTCCCCAATCCTGAAAACATCGCCGGAACAGACATCGGTTTCGGTAAACCCTTCGGTGACAAGGTTTTCACCAAAGGCACCCGGTTGGCAATGTCCGGAAGCGGGCTCAGGAAGCAACTGCCGTAACCGGTTGTAGTGTTCTGATGCAAAGTGATGCAAGGCCTTTTCCGGCCCGCCATGGTGGTGTTTGTCACCTTGGTGGTCGTCGCTCAGGCCGTTTGTATTGAGGTAGGCCGAGCCAACTTCTTGCTTGTAGATACCGCTGAGGGTGGCGGTATCGGCCAATGTCTTGAGGCTGCCGATTCGGAGCTGTCGGATCACAACACTTTTTTCCATTTGGGTTCTCCAAAATTTCCCGAATCGGAATCACATCACCAGATTGACAGCATGGCGCCGCTACCCAAAATCAGTGAGCCTCCCACCTCAGCCACAATCAATGCCACCATAAAGCCGTGGACGATCCAGGACGGTAAGTTTATGGCTCCCAGTCGGTGGGGCTTGCGGAGCTGGTTACTGGTATCCCGCAGAAAACCATGGATGATATAGGTGCCAATAGCAAAGGCAAAAAAGCCCAATGCGCACGCGGCGGCCAGTGTGTTCAGCCAATCCGGGTACACACTGTGGCTGGCAAACCAACCCAGTAACATGGCCGCGAAGCTGTACATGAGGGAGCTGCGGTGGGCTATGTCCACATACCGGGGCGCTGCGGCCTTCGGACTATTGGCCATGCACCAGTATTTCCAGATGCCTGTCAGTAGCCCTGTCATAAAGAATACAAAGGCCGCTGTAAGGCTGAGTTTCTCAGCCAGAGTCATTATTTGAATGTTGTCCATCCGTGCGCTCACTGTGTGAATCCGTGCAGGATTCTGTGTTTAGGTTCTGTGTGTCTGTTGTTGAACCATCGCACAGGGTCGCATGGGTTTAATATGGCTCCAGTAACAGAGGGTGTCAGAATAAATGCAACTTCGGGAGTTTGAAATCCCACTCCAGGCTGTCCAGCAGATTTTTCAGCCCCAGGCCCAATTCAGTATCACCCTCAACTACCAAGCGTCTTTGAAAGAATAGTTGGTCAGGGTCTTGCCGGCGCTCCGCGAGGGTTTTGAAAGCCAGAAGGGAGCCTCTTATGGTAGCTTCGCCCGGGCCGTCCAGTACCCGGAGCCTGCCCGCCCAGTACCCGATGGTAATCCCGGGGTGGCCGCCATTTACTTCCAGGCGGATACGGCGACCTTCAAAATCGTCAAATTCACCATCTGCAATGGCCTCAGCAAAAAAACGATTCAGAGGTGCTTCGGCAACCAGTTGCTTTATGGGAATCGGGATCGAGCGATCAATGGCGCCGAGCAAGGGAAATGGCGATGGGAGATATTCAGAAAGCAATGCCAGAGAATCGCTGATCAGTGGTTTGGGAGGGAGGGGCAGGGTAATAGACACGGGCAGGGCCATAATCAACTCCGGGCAGTGAATTCAGACTGCCCAGAGTAACCAAAATGCACCGTGTTTGATTTGATATAGCTCAGCCCTTATGCAGACCTTCTTCTACGGCCCATACGGCGACCTCTACCCGGGAGCGCAGACTGAGCTTTTTAAGCAGATGCTTTACGTGCACTTTTACCGTACCGTCGCTGATATCCAGCTTGCGGCCAATCATCTTGTTCGACAAGCCTTCGGCAATCAGGCGCAGGATGTCTTTTTCCCGAGGGGTCAGGCTGTCGTAGTCAGGGCGCGACGCCTGTTGGGGTTTGTTGGAACGCAGAGCCTCTGCCAGAAGTGTGGTCAGCCTGTCGCTGATGACCATTTTCCCCAGTGCAGCCTGGCGCAACTGGGCAATCATGTCTTCCGGTTCCATGTATTTCAGAAGATAGCCATCAGCCCCGGCGCGCAGGGCCGCTACCACGTCGTCTTCCTGGTCAGACACGGTAAACATCACGATGCGGGAGCTTACATTCAGTTCCCGCAGCTTCTTCAGGGCGTCAATGCCGCTGACTTCCGGCATGTTGAGGTCCATAAGAATCAGATCTGGTTCAAGCTCGGTTGCCAGTTGTATGCCGTCGGAGGCATTGCTTGCCTCGCCAGCGACTACCATATCCCCTTCCATTTCGACGAGCTGTTTGATGCCTTGGCGCAACAATGGGTGGTCGTCGATCAGCAATATGCTGGCGGGTGTGTCAGACGCTACATCGGGCATGGTACTTCGCTTCCTCTCTCTTGATTGCATAGCGGCGCATGTGAGATGCCGCTTTTTTTGATATTCAGGTGCTCGGCGCTTCAGTGGGAATCAGGTGCCGGCTTTTAGGAACGAATGTCAGGATAACTTCAACGCCACCACTGTCGCGGTTTTTTACCACAATCTGCCCGCCCAAAGTACGGGCACGATCCTGCATGATCACCAGTCCGTAATGGTTAACCGGTTGCTCGCCCACGGGCAAGCCCTTGCCATTATCCCGTATCTTTGCCTTTACCTGTGGTGATTCAAATAGTATTTCCACGATAACTTCTGTGGCGTCTGCATGTTTAACCGCGTTGGCAAGGCCCTCACGTATAATTTGCAGCGTGTGAATTTCCTCGTTGGGCGACAGGGCCTGGGGAGGTAGATTGTAATTCAACCCAACGGGTTTGCCCAAACGCGTTGAAAATTCCTCAATAGTTTTGCGCATAGCTGTGGCAAGGTCCGGAGTGTCCAGCTTCAGCCGGAAGGTGGCCAGCAACTCCCTTAGCTGGCGATAGGCACTGTTCAGGCCGGTGCTTAACTCTTCCAGAATGGACTCGTGGGCGCTTTTCTGGTCGCCCTCAATGTTCAGCCTGCGTAATCTGGCCACCTGCATTTTCAGATAGGACAGCGATTGGGCCAAAGAGTCGTGTAGCTCCCGGGCAATAACAGTGCGCTCTTCGGCCAGCGTAAGCTGTTGCTCTTCTGTAATCTGGCGCTCAAGGAAAATGGCGGTTGCCAGCTGGTCGCTGAGTATTTCCAGCAGGCGTCTGGCTGTATCTGACAGACCCGTTTCAGCGGGGTACCAAACCTCCAGCGTACCCAGGAGTTTGCCTGGTGTACGAATGGGCAGCAGCAATCTGCGCCCGTCGTTGTCTTCTATGGGGAGTTCGTCGTAGTCCTCCGGCGACACCAGGCAGGCATTGCAGTGGTGGTCGCGGCAGTAGAAGGGGCGATCTGTCGAGGCGGTGGTAACCACTTCCACTGGCTCTGCAGCTTCTTTGTCGTGGAGGTATAGCCGAATCGGTCCTATGCCCAAAAGCTCTTCCAGTTCTTGCAGCATGGGCACCGCACCACTGCACAGGTCATGATTGGCAAACAGGTTGCGGCTGGCGGTGTGCAGTAATTGCAGGGCAGCATGGCTTTTTTCCAGCTCCTCGGTTTTGCTGCGGGCGCGCTCTTCAAGCTCGTAATAGGTGAGGGCAAGTTCACTGCTCATTTGATCAAACGCGCTGCCAAGCTGCGCCAGTTCGTCGCTTCCCGTCATGTTGGCCTTCTGGGAGAAGTCCTGCTCGCCCACAGCTCCTGCAATGCTTACCAGCTTTCGCAAGGGCTTGAGCACTCTGTTTCGCAGGTCAACAAACAGGGCAACTATAATCAGTATGGAAAAAGCCAGGCTTATGATCTGGATAAGGTGCAGCAATCCTATACGCGCTTCAGTGCGCCGTTCCAGCATGCTGACCAGTTGGTTTACGGAGTCTACATAAGTCTCCGTATTGGCATGCATCTCGACGCTGACGGGTGACCCCTGTGGGTGATTCTCCAGACCTGGGCGCAGGGTGGTTTCCCAATAGCTTGTGATAGCGCGGTACTGGTTTGTGAGGGGGTGATCCGCTGTGCGGGGAATTGCGCGAGTAATCAACCGGTCAAACAGGCTGGCTTCATATTTGTCCAAGAAGCTGCTGATGTTGGGCTCTGCGGTATTATGGTTGTCCCCGGGGCCTGCAGCTTGGGCAAGCAAGCGGAAAGCGCCCATGCGCAGGGCGCCGGCCAGGTTAATAGCAGTTGCGTTCCCTTCAATGCTTTTTGAAACCGCCAGCGTTGTAGCCATGCTGACAATGGATGTCAGCACAACGGCGCAAACAACGATAGTAATTCGGTTAACAAGGGGGCTTCTGGATTTCATTGAATCTCGTCTTTGCAGGCGCTGGAATCGAATACCTCCTTGAGGATAGTCAATTACCCCAATGGTTGGTAACCCATCATAGTCTTTGACCTGTCTCAGGGCAAAAGTTGACACTGAAAGGCGGTGTTAAAAGTGGTTCACATAGGCGCTAGCGGATGGGGTCAGAGGCGGATCAGGAAGATGAACGGCTGGCATCGCTTGCCGTTGTTTTGCCACTTGCAGTAACAGGTTTTGTTATTGCGGCTGGCTGCTGGACGCTGTTTGCAGTGGCTGGGATACACTTGAGAGCCGAGCTCAGCCTTAGCAATCTTCAGTTTGGCCTGCTGCTCGCCATGCCCATGGCGGTTAGCGCTTTGCTTGCTGTACCTGCCGGGCTCGCCGCCCGGAAGTTTGGTGCCCGGCGCATAATGCTTTTTTGTCTTGCCGGGCTTGCAGTCTGCATGGTGGTGTTACTTACCACAGATACGTTTCCGGGTTATCTGCTGGCAGCGGGCGGGCTGGGGCTTGCCGGCGGCTTTTACAGTGCCGGATTGCAGTTTGTTACCAGCAATTGCCAACCCCAGAGGCTTGGCCTGGTGCTGGGAGTGTTTGGTGCCGGCGTTACCGGTGCCGGGTTTACCTATTATCTTGTTCCTCTCTTTCATGAAGCCTTCTCCTGGCATGGCGTTCCCTTGGCGTACCTCATTGTTCTGTTGCTGGTGCTGGCGCTGCTGCTTTTGCTTACCGATCCTGATGATGCGATTGCTGACCCGCAAACGGAAACCTCCCTGAAGGTTTTGTTCGGGCACCTCAACCAACAAAGTGTTTGGCAGTTGGGTACCTTCTTTGGCGTGGTTGCCGGAAGTTTTTTTGCGTTGGCTTTGTGGCTTCCGGATTACCTTTCCTCTCAGTTTGGGCTTCAGGTGGGAACGGGTGCCAGGCTGGCGCAGTGGTTCATTATACCCGGAGCGCTGGCGCAGATTCTCGGCGGAGGCATGTCTGATCGATATGGCAGTCCTAAAGTTATTAGTCGGTCTCTTTTTGTTGGGTTGGTGGCCTTGGTGGTGTTGTCTTACCCGCCTATGACACTGTTTATTCGGGGTGTGGATGCAACCATCAGGATTGAGTTTGCTCTACCCATGAATGTTGAAAGGATTTTTGTGGTTGTGCTCGGAGTGGCGCTTGGAAGTGCCATGGGCAGTCTGCAGAGAATGGTTATTATCGAGAGTCGTAACAATGCTGCATTTGTCGCTGGGCTGCTGCTGGTCGGCGCCTGCTCAGTGGCTTTCCTGTTGCCTGTTCTGTTCGGTGCGGTGAATCACTGGTTGGGGGTTCGCAGTGCCGTATTCATGATCGTGTTTATCCTGCTCTGTGTGTGCCAATTCATGTTTGCCCGCTTTAACCGCCGCCACGAACGAAACGCACTCCTCCATCCGGGGATATAACGGTTATACCTCCTCGGTGGTAGAGCCGGGTTATGTGGTAGTAACCACGCAGATTTCAGGGTTTTTCTCCCACACAATGGTTCTAATTCGGAAAAACGATCCGCAGACGGGTTGATGGAGAGAGAGACCATGAGTCATTTGATCGACAAGCTGAGCTACTTCAGTAAAAAGCGCGAGTCCTTCGCGAACGGCCACGGCGAAACCCACGATGTAAATCGTGACTGGGAAGATAGCTATCGCCAGCGCTGGCAGCACGACAAAATTGTGCGCTCCACCCACGGCGTAAACTGCACTGGCTCCTGTAGCTGGAAGATCTACGTCAAAAACGGCCTGGTGACCTGGGAAACCCAGCAAACCGATTACCCCCGTACCCGTCCGGATCTGCCTAACCACGAGCCTCGCGGCTGTCCACGTGGCGCCAGTTATTCCTGGTACATGTACAGTGCCAACCGCCTGAAGTATCCACTGATGCGTAAGCATTTGATGCAGCTTTGGCGCGCAGCCCGCATCCAGTTCAATGACCCGGTTGAAGCCTGGGCTTCCATTGTAGAAGACCCCAAGAAAACCGCCGAGTACAAACCCCGCCGTGGTATGGGCGGTTTTGTGCGTTCTAGCTGGGATGAAGTTAACGAACTGATTGGTGCGGCAAACGTATACACCGCCAAGAAAGTTGGCCCGGACCGCATCATCGGCTTCTCGCCAATCCCGGCTATGTCTATGGTGTCCTACGCCTCTGGTAGCCGTTATCTTTCGATGATCGGCGGCGTGTGTCTGAGCTTCTATGACTGGTACTGCGATTTGCCACCGGCTTCTCCGCAAGTCTGGGGTGAGCAGACCGACGTTCCTGAATCTGCCGACTGGTACAACTCAGGCTACATCATTGCCTGGGGTTCCAACGTGCCTCAAACCCGTACGCCGGATGCCCACTTCTTTACCGAAGTGCGCTACAAGGGCACCAAGACCGTTGCCATTACCCCGGATTACGCAGAAGTCTCCAAGCTGTCGGATGAGTGGCTGAACCCCAAGCAGGGTACAGATGCCGCTCTGGGTATAGCTATGGGGCATGTCATCCTCAAAGAGTTCCATCTCGACAACCCCAGTGAGTATTTCACCGATTACGTGCGTCGCTACACCGACATGCCGTACCTGGTAAAGCTCGACAAAATGGAAGATGGCCGTTACGTACCTGGCCGGTTCCTGCGCGCCAGTGATCTGGTGGGTGGTCTGGGTGAAGAGAACAACCCCGAGTGGAAAACCATTGCCATTGATGAAGCCAGCAACCAGCTGACCGCGCCTAACGGCTCTATCGGCTATCGCTGGGGCGAAAAGGGCAAGTGGAACCTGAAGCAAACTGCCAAAACTGAAGATGTCAGCCTGCAACTGTCCCTGGTTGAAAAGCATGACGAAGTGGTTGATGTAGCTTTCCCGTACTTTGGCGGCATCAAGCATGACCACTTCAAGTCCGTTGAAATCAGCGACACTCTGACTCACAAGTTGGGTAGCCGCAAAATAGAGTTGGCCGATGGTGGCGAAGCTCTCGTGGTTACCGTGTACGACCTGATGATGGCCAACTACGGCATCAGCCGTGGCTTGGGCGAAGACGACGGCGCAACCTCCTACGATGAAATCAAGCCGTACACTCCGGCCTGGCAGGAGAAGATCACCGGCGTACCCGCTGAAAAAGTGATTCGTATTGCCCGTGAATTTGGTGAGAACGCCCATAAAACCAAAGGCCGTTCCATGATCATTGTTGGTGCCGGTATGAACCACTGGTATCACATGGACATGAACTACCGCGCGCTAATCAACATGTTGGTTATGTGTGGCTGTATCGGCCAGAGCGGTGGTGGCTGGGCTCACTACGTGGGTCAGGAAAAACTGCGCCCGCAGACTGGCTGGCAGCCGCTGGCATTTGGTCTGGACTGGCAGCGCCCACCACGTCAGATGAACGGCACCTCGTTCTTCTACGCCCATTCCGGGCAGTGGCGCTACGAGAAGCTGGATGTAAGCGAGATTCTGTCGCCTCTGGCCGACAAGTCCAAGTTCGGTGGAAGCCTGATCGACTACAACGTGCGTGCCGAGCGCATGGGGTGGTTGCCATCTGCGCCACAGCTTAACCGCAACCCGCTGACCATCGCTGCAGAAGCTGAGAAGGCCGGTATGGACGTGCCTGCCTACGTTACCCAGTCCATGAAGGACGGTTCACTGGCCTTTGCGTCGGAAGACCCTGAAGCGCCTGAGAACCACCCGCGCAACATGTTTATCTGGCGTTCCAACCTGCTGGGCTCTTCCGGTAAGGGCCACGAGTACATGCTCAAGTATCTGCTGGGTACTACCAGTGGACTGCAGGGCAAAGACCTGGGCCATAACGGCGGCATGAAGCCAGAGGAAGTGAAGTGGCGTGATGAGGCGCCTGAGGGCAAGCTGGACCTGCTGGTTACTCTCGATTTCCGTATGTCCACTACCTGTCTGTATTCAGACATAGTTCTGCCGACCGCTACCTGGTACGAAAAGAACGATCTGAACACATCAGATATGCACCCGTTCATTCACCCGCTGACCGCTGCGACCGACCCCGCGTGGGAATCCCGCAGTGACTGGGAAATCTACAAGGGCATCGCCAAGTCCTTCTCCAAGGCGGCGGAAGGCCACCTGGGTGTTGAGAAAGACGTGGTTACCCTGCCGCTGATGCACGATGCCGCAGCTGAGCTGGGCCAGCCGTTCGATGTTAAAGACTGGAAAAAAGGCGAGTGTGAGCTGATTCCGGGCAAAACGGCGCCGAACTTCATCACTGTAGAACGGGATTACCCCAATACCTACGCGCGCTTTACCTCCCTTGGGCCTTTGATGGACAAGCTGGGTAATGGTGGTAAGGGTATTAACTGGAACACTGAAGAAGAAGTGAAGTTCCTGGGCGATCTGAACTACAAGCACCTTGAAGGTGCCAACGCAGGCCGGCCGAAGATTGAAAGTGCCATTGATGCTGCAGAAGTCATTCTGTCTCTGGCGCCGGAAACCAACGGTCACGTGGCAGTTAAAGCCTGGAAGGCTCTGTCAGAGTTTACCGGCCTGGATCATAGCCACCTGGCGGTGGGCAAGGAACACGAAGCGATTCGTTTCCGCGACATAGTTGCGCAGCCGCGCAAGATCATCTCCAGCCCCACATGGTCTGGACTGGAAGACGATCACGTGTCTTACAACGCAGGTTACACCAACGTGCATGAGCTGATCCCCTGGCGCACGCTGACAGGCCGTCAGCAGTTCTATCTGGATCACGAATGGATGCGCGCGTTTGGTGAAAGCCTGCTGGTGTATCGTCCGCCCATTAACACCAAAGCGGCTGCACCTCTGCTGAATGCCAAGCCTAACGGCAACCCTGAGAAAGCGTTGAACTTCCTCACGCCGCACCAGAAGTGGGGGATTCACAGTACCTACAGTGACAACCTGATGATGCTTACCCTGTCTCGCGGTGGCCCCATTGTGTGGCTGAGTGAAGACGACGCCCGCGATGTGGGTGTGGAGGATAACGACTGGGTAGAAGTGTTCAACGCCAACGGTGCTATTGCAGCCCGGGCGGTGGTCAGCCAGCGGGTTATGCCGGGCATGATGATGATGTACCACGCTCAGGAGCGAATTGTGAACATTCCGGGCTCTGAGGTTACCGGTACCCGCGGTGGTATCCATAACTCAGTCACCCGGGCCTGCCCGAAGCCAACGCACATGATTGGCGGCTACGCGCAGTTCTCCTACGGCTTTAACTACTACGGAACCGTGGGTTCCAACCGCGACGAGTTTGTTGTGGTGCGCAAAATGAAGAAAGTTGACTGGCTTGACGGCGAAGGCAACGACACTGTTCAGGAGGCTGTAAAATGAAGATCCGTTCCCAAGTAGGCATGGTGCTGAACCTGGACAAGTGCATCGGTTGCCATACCTGTTCAGTGACCTGTAAAAACGTGTGGACCAGCCGTGAAGGCATGGAATACGCCTGGTTCAACAACGTTGAGACCAAGCCCGGTATTGGTTACCCGAAAGAATGGGAAAACCAGGAAAAGTGGAAAGGCGGCTGGATGCGTGATGCCAGCGGCAAGATCCGCCCGCGCATTGGCGGTAAGTTTCGGGTACTGGCGAATATTTTCGCCAACCCGGACCTGCCGGAAATTGACGATTACTACGAGCCGTTTGATTTCGATTATCAGCATCTGCACACCGCAGGCGACAGCAAGCACCAGCCGGTTGCACGGCCACGCTCGCTGATCTCCGGCAAGCGCATGCAGAAAATCGAGTGGGGCCCAAACTGGGAAGAAATCCTGGGTACTGAATTTGCCAAGCGTCGTAAGGATAAAAACTTCGACCAGATTCAAGCCGACATTTACGGTCAGTTTGAAAGCACGTTCATGATGTACCTGCCGCGTCTGTGCGAGCACTGCCTGAACCCGACCTGCGTAGCGGCCTGCCCAAGTGGTGCCATCTACAAGCGCGAAGAAGACGGCATTGTACTGATTGACCAGGACAAGTGCCGCGGCTGGCGGATGTGTGTATCCGGCTGCCCGTACAAGAAAATCTACTTCAACTGGAAAACCGGCAAGTCTGAAAAGTGCATTTTCTGCTACCCGCGTATTGAGGCTGGTATGCCGACCGTGTGCTCAGAGACCTGCGTAGGCCGTATCCGCTATCTGGGCGTGCTGCTTTACGATGCTGACCGCATTGAAGAGGTTGCCAGCACTCCGGGCGAGCATGAGCTCTATGAAAAGCAGCTTGAAATCTTCCTGGATCCGAACGATCCGAAGGTAATTGAGCAGGCCACGAAAGACGGCATACCGATGAACGTCATCAAGGCTGCGCAGCAAAGCCCGGTATACAAGATGGCGGTGGACTGGAAACTGGCTCTGCCACTGCACCCGGAATACCGCACTCTGCCGATGGTTTGGTATGTACCACCACTGAGCCCTATCCAGTCGGCAGCGGAGGCTGGCAAGGTTGAGTTCGACGGCATACTGCCGAAGATCGAAAGCCTGCGTATCCCGGTGAAGTATCTGGCCAACCTGCTTACCGCGGGTGACGAGAAGCCGATAGTGCGTGCGCTCAAGCGCATCATGGCCATGCGCCTGTACAAGCGTGCAGAAACCGTAGACGGCGTTGAAGATTTGCGGGCATTGGAAGAAGTTGGTCTGACCAAAGCGCAGGCTGATGAAATGTACCGTTATCTGGCCATTGCCGACTACGAGGATCGCTTCGTGATTCCCACCAGCCATCGTGAGCTGGCGAAGGAAGCCTTCCCGGATGCACACGGTGAGCGCGGTGGTTGTGGCTTCAGCTTCGGCGATGGCTGCAGCGGTGGAGACAGTGAATTCAGCATGTTTGGAGGTCGTAAAAACACCACTTCCATGGTGCAGAAGCTGACCACTGTGAAGCAAGTCGATCCGAAACAGCTGCAGGAGTAAGGAGGCCACATGAAACTATTGAAAGTACTGGCACGGATTCTGGAGTATCCCACGGCTGAACTTCAGGCCTCCAAAGACGCCATGGTAACCGCTGTCCTGGAGGACAGCCGGCTACCACGGAAAAACAAGGAGCAATTGCTCCAGTGTATTGACCGTCTGTGCGATGGCGACCTGCTGGATCTCGAAGAGGCCTACACAGGCACCTTTGACAAAGGCCGCGCCACCTCACTGCTGCTGTTTGAGCACGTTCATGGGGAGTCCCGTGACCGTGGTCAGGCCATGGTTGATCTGATGGAGCAATATCGCGCCAACGGGCTGGAAATCGATGCCAAGGAACTGCCGGATTACCTCCCGCTGTTTCTGGAGTACCTGTCGACTCGCCCCTGGGACGAAATCAAGAACTGGCTGGAAGATATCCACCACATTCTTGGGTTGCTGGGTGAGCGCCTGTATCAGCGCGAAAGCATGTATCACGTAGCCATGGATTCTTTGCTGGAGTTGTCGGGCCGAAAAACAGATCGTCAGGAGCTGGCACAGCTTGTGGCATCTGAAGAACGGGACGATACAGCAGAGGCGCTGGATAAGGTCTGGGAAGAAGAAATGGTCAAGTTTGTGGATGACCAGGGCAGTTCCTGCAATACAGGTGGTGTTGTTGGCCAGCGCCGCCGTGAGATGGAACAGACCCAAACCATTCACCTCAGTGATCATCTGATGACGGATGTAACGCCCGCTCAGGCGCGTGCTGCCGCGAGAGACGCCTGAAGGCGCAAGAGGAGACCAAGATGATGTCTTATCTGAATACACTGCTTTTCGGAATTTATCCGTACATCGCTCTGGTAGTGATGGTTGTAGGTACCTGGGCGCGGTATGACCACGGCCAGTTCACCTGGAAGGCTCACTCCACACAGATGTTGAGCAAGAAAAACATGGTGATGGCCAGCGTGCTTTTCCATGTGGGCATATTGGTGATTTTCTTTGGCCACCTGGTTGGTCTGTTAACGCCACACTTTATGTACGAGCCGTTCATGACCGCAGGCACCAAACAGGTGTTGGCAATTGTGGTTGGCGGTATTGCAGGTGTGATGTGTCTGGTAGGGGGCGCCATGCTGGCTTATCGCCGGCTGACAGACCCAAGAGTTAAAGCCAGCAGTACCTTCGCTGACAACATGATCATCATCATACTTGTTGTTCAGGTGGTGCTGGGTTTGCTGACCATCTTCCCGACACTGGGCCACCTTGATGGCGGCACCATGCTGCAACTGGCAGGCTGGGCGCAGGCAATCTTCACCTTCCAGGGTGGGGCGGCTGACTACGTGGTAGGCGTACACTGGATCTACAAGCTTCATATGTTCTTGGGCTTGACGATCTTTGTACTCTTCCCGTTCACCCGTCTGGTGCACATGTTGAGTGTGCCGCTGGAGTACTTCGGCCGGAAATACCAGGTTGTGCGCAAGCGGGCGTAAGAGATAAAGCGCCCCCTCTCCCCAACCCCTCTCCCGCAGGGGGAGAGGGGCTTTTACTGCACTGCTCTCTGGCGTGAGGGCAATCCCGCAGGTTGGGATGTGTAGCTCCCCTCTCCCCTCTCCCCTCGCGGGAGAGGGGCTGGGGGAGAGGGGGTAGCCACACTGAAAACATCTACGGAGACCTACCATGCAACTGATCCCCACCGGTGAACCCGAAAATCCCAGAAACCAGTTTCCGCCAGTGTATGTGGGTGAAACCCTGATATCTGAAGAGGATATTGCCAGGGAAATGCAGCACCACCCGGCAGAAGAAGTTGCCGAAGCCTGGCACGAAGCTGCCAAGAGTCTTGTTATTCGCGAACTTCTGTTACAGCAGGCCCAAACGCTGAAGCTACCAGAAGAGCTGGATGAAGAGGCCATGATTGCCCGGGTGCTGGAGCAGGAACTGGATGTGCCGGAACCCAGCGAAGCCGACTGTGAGCGCTTCCATGCAGCCAATCCCGGGCGCTTCCGTAGCCCGACCCTGATGGCAGTGAGCCACATACTGCTGGCTGCAGCGCCGGACGATGTGCAGGAGCGTATGCGTCAGGAAGAAATCGGGCAGCAGTTACTGACTTCGCTGGTCGAAGGCCGCGCCCAGTTTGCGCCGCTGGCCAAGCAGTACTCTGCGTGTGAATCCCGTTACCAGGGTGGTAGCCTCGGGCAGATAAGCAAGGGGCAGACCGTAGAAGAGTTTGAGCGGCCAGTACTGACGCTCAAAGAGGGCCTGAACCCGGAATTGATCGAAAGCCGGTACGGCTGGCACATTGTGAGAGTCGATCAACGTATTGATGGCGAACAGCTGCCGTACGAGCATGTAAAACCGCAAATTCGTCAGTACCTCAGTGAAAGTGTGACCCGCCGGGCGTTTCGCCAGTATTTGCAGGTTCTGGCCGTCGAGACTGGCGTTGAGGGTGTGGACCTTGAGCTGCCTGACTCACCCTTGATGCAGTAATTAAAAACATGAACACGGGCGTTTTTCTGGAAAATAGGTAGCAATGCGAAATATTGCGTTAAGTCAATTATTGCCAAGTATCCGTGATACTACCCCCATGGGGGGAGCGATTTTTCAGGAGTATCCTCCTATTATCTAAAACATGATTTTGAATGCATGATTTGAAAGGGGATAAATCAATGATAGCTGCGCAATCTGCACAAACCCGCTACGCCAAACCTGTTGTGTTGGCGGTCAATGAGTTCACCAGCGGTGAAAGTGGACTGCAGCCAATGCGCAGCCACGCCCTGTTTAACACGCTCAGCGACGAAGACTTTGAAAATCTCGTACTGCAATCCCGCCGCCTTCGCCTGGGGCACCACCAACTGCTTTACCGGCAGGATATGCCGGCCCACCATTTCTTCTTTGTGGTATCCGGGCGCTTGCGCTTGTATCGGCTGGATTCCTCCGGCATTGACCGCACTCTTGACAGCATTGCCCCTGGCGACTGCTTTGCAGAAGTGATGATTTATGCCGATCCGGCCCGCTATGCCTGCTACGCTGAGGCATTGAAATCCAGTGAAGTTCTGATGATTCCGGTGAAAGCCTATCAGGACCTGCTTGAGAGCAAGCCGGAGTACGCCAATGCAGCCCTGCGGCATTACGCCAAGCGCGCTGTTTCCCGGTTTCACGATCTTGAGATTATGACGGTTCAAAACGCCCGTGATCGATTGATCCGATACCTGATCGACTTGCTGCCCAATGGTGTTTCCGAGGGGGGAGAGGTCGAATTGCCTTTGCCAAAGTGTCTGGTTGCGTCCAGGCTTGCCATGCAACCGGAAACCTTTTCGCGGATTTTGGCAGATTTGAAGTCTAACGGACTGGTGCGCGTAAACCGGAGCAAACTGTTTATCTCCGACCCCAAGCGATTGATCGAAATCAGTCAGTAGAAAATCGAAAGGATATTGTCTTCATGATTAGCAGTTACAGTGATTTGATCAAAACAGCAAAAAGCGAACACGAGCCCCAGCGCCTTTTGTTTGTTTTTTGTCGGGCGGAACTGCCAGATGATGCATCTGCAGACGAAAAAGCCGCGTTCGAGCGAGGCGAGGGCGGCGCGCTTACGCCTGTTATCTGCGTAGACAAAGCACTGGAAGAGGTTTTGGAGTTTGCAGCACTGGTTGAAGAGTCGGAAGGCACGGGCCAGTCATGGGACGTGGTATTCGTTGCGGCCATGTCTGGCAGAGGGGGCACACCTCCATCTACCGATGAAGCCCAGCAGCCACTGACCATGATGGTTGAGTCTATTCGTTTGGGACATGTCAGCAATTACCTTCCGTTGGATAAGAGTGGGAACGCGGTTAGCCTCGGTTGATCTGACTCGTTGTTTTCCCATTCATTGCAAACAGTATCCATAAAGAGGTATTTGTTTTATCTGACAATCTTTTAGGCTGTTTGATTCAGGCATAAGTGATTCGTTGGTTTCGTCGGGAGCTTGTTTTGAACGTTATTTTCCGCAGTGTCTTTTGTTTCTTTGTCCTGTTTCTGGCGACCATGCCGATGGCTCAGGCCGAGCCGCTCAGCCAGTATGAGCCAATCTCCGGTCGACAGGTCATCCAAGCGGCCTTCCCCGAAGTAACCCGGTTTGAACCACGGGAAGGCAACCGAGCCATTCAAGAGCTGTACGCCGATGACGAGCTGAAAGGTTATGCCTATCAGTCTCTTGATTTTGTCCAGACTCCTGCCTATTCCGGCAAGCCACTCAATGCCATGGTGGTGCTGGATACCGAAGGCACTATCCGCTTTGCCAAAGTGATTCACCATGATGAGCCCATACTTCTTGTGGGTATTCCCGAAAGCAAAATGCACGCTTTTACCGATCAGTACACCGGCTTGAAGGCAGATCAGCGGGTCACTGTTGGTGGCACCTCTACTGAGCGCAAGATTGCTGTTGATGGCCTATCCGGTGCCACAGTAACGGTTATGGTAATCAACGAAGTCATAATGCGAACTGCCCATCGGGTGGGTGTCGAGCTTGGGCTTGTAGAAGGCAGTGGCACCAAGCGTCCGCCAACGGCCGAGGTTATCAAAGACGGTTTTGTGCCTCGCACTTGGGAAGAGTTGACCGGCGACGGCTCAATTCGCCGCATGTTGCTCAGCAAGGGTCAGGTAGATGACTCCTTCAAGGGCACCGAGGCAGAAGGCGTTGAAATTGCAGCTCCTGGTGAGCGTGATGAGCCGCTGATTGATCTGTATGCGACCTACCTGGATACACCTGTAATTGGCCGGAACCTGCTGGGCGAAAAACAGTATGACTGGTTGATGTCTGAGTTGAAGGAAGGCGAGCAGGCGATTGCCGTAATGGCTAACGGCGAGTATTCCTTCAAGGGTTCAGGCTATGTGCGCGGGGGTATATTCGACCGCGTTCAGATTCGTCAGTACGGCGATACCTTCAACTTCCGCGACCTCGACTTTTTCCGCCTCAGCGATGTTTACGCAGCGGGCATGCCCAGCTTCAAGGAAATGGCGATTTTCATTATTCGTCAGCAGCACAACTTTGACCCGGGCGCGCCCTGGACTCTGGAGCTGACTGTAAAGCGTCAGACGGGCCCTCTGGACAGTGAGTTTCAGGTCTTTCCACTCGAATTCCAGCTGCCGGACCAGTATTACACCCGTGCAGAGCCTGTCCTTACCGAAGAGGAATGGCTGGAGTCTCAGCCACTGTGGGTTCAGGTTTGGTATCAGCGCCAGTTCCAGGTAATCGTTCTGGGCATCGGAATTGGTGTGCTGTTACTGATTCTGTTCTTCCAGGACTGGCTGGTGAAAAAGCCAAAGATCACCCGTTGGATTCGCCACGCATTTCTTACCTACACCCTGTTCTTCATTGGTTGGTATGCGCTGGGCCAGTTGTCCATCGTTAACGTGTTGGCGTTTGTACACAGTCTGGTCAGCGGCTTCACCTGGGAAACCTTCCTGATTGATCCGATTATCTTTGTGCTCTGGGCTGCCGTGGCTGGCATCGTGCTGCTATGGGGACGTGCTGTTTATTGCGGTTGGCTGTGCCCATTCGGAGCCTTGCAGGAACTGATCAACGAGATTGCACGGTTCTTGAAAATACCTCAGTACACCGTGCCCTGGCCCATCCATGAGCGCTTGTGGGCGTTGAAGTACATCATTCTGCTGGTGCTGTTCGGGGTGTCTCTGGACTCCCTGGCGACGGCTGAGAAAATGGCAGAGATCGAACCCTTCAAAACTGCGATCACCCTGCATTTTGATCGTAGCTGGCCCTTCGTGACTTACGCGCTGCTCCTGCTGGTGGTGAATATTTTCACCCGCAAGGTCTTCTGCCGCTATATGTGTCCGCTGGGAGCTGCGCTTGCACTGCCAACCAAGTTGCGCGTTTTCGACTGGCTGAAGCGTCGTAAGGAATGTGGCAACCCCTGCCAGCTGTGTGCCAAGGAATGTGAAGTTCAGGCTATTCATCCTGACGGCACCATCAACTATCAGGAATGTCATTACTGTCTGGATTGCCAGATGACTTATTTCGATGACCATAAATGTCCTCCGCTTATCGTTAAGCGTCGTGGCAAGCGTCGTGGTCATAACGCACCGGGCCACCCGGAGGGAATTCCAGTGGTGCAGGTGACGTAGCAGTGTAAAACCAAAAAAAAGAGAAACAGAAATAGAACCGCCATTACCAATAACGGAGTTCAATGCTATGAAAAAGAAAGATGAGTTAGGAACCGAGGTTGCCGAAAATGGCGAAAGTGGGCTAAGCCGTCGCCGTTTCCTGGGAGCGACTGCACTGGCTGGTGCAGTGGGTGCTGCTGGCCTGGGTGGCGCTGTAATGACTCGTGAGTCTTTTGCTGCTGCAGCGAAGGAAGCCCAGAACAAGATCCACGTTGGGCCAGGCGAGCTGGACGAATACTACGGATTCTGGAGCGGTGGTCACCAGGGCGAGGTTCGTGTTCTTGGCGTTCCCTCCATGCGTGAAATCATGCGGATCCCCGTATTCAACGTTGATTCAGCTACAGGCTGGGGTATCACCAACGAAAGTAAGGATATTCTGGGCCGCGACAAAACCTACCTGAACGGCGATTGTCACCACCCGCACGTTTCCATGACCGACGGTCGTTACGATGGCAAATACCTGTTCATCAACGATAAAGCCAACACTCGTGTAGCGCGTATCCGTCTGGATATCATGAAGTGCGACAAGATTACTCACATTCCGAACGTGCAGGCTATTCACGGTTTGCGCCTGCAGAAAGTGCCGCACACCAAGTATGTGTTCTGCAACGCAGAATATATGATTCCGCATCCCAACGATGGTAGCGATTTCTCCATGGAGAACAGCTACACCATGTTTAACGCACTGGATGCGGAAACCATGGAAGTCGCCTGGCAGGTAATTGTAGACGGCAACCTGGACAACACCGACGCCGATTACACTGGCAAATATGCGGCTTCTACCTGCTATAACTCCGAGAAAGCCACGGATCTGGCCGGTACCATGCGTAACGACCGCGACTGGGTAGTTGTGTTCAACATTGAACGCATTGAGGAAGCCGTCAAGAATGGCGATTTCAAGACCCTGGGCGACTCTAAAGTTCCAGTGGTTGATGGCCGTGGCAAATCCAGGCTGACCCGTTACATTCCTGTGCCAAAGAATCCGCACGGCGTTAACACCTCACCAGATGGCAAGTACTTCATTGCCGCCGGTAAGTTGTCGCCAACCTGCTCGGTGATTGCCATCGACAAGCTGGACGATGTGTTTGATGACAAAATTGAACTTCGCGATGTGATTGTTGCTGAGCCGGAGTTGGGTCTTGGGCCTCTGCATACTACCTACGATGGCCGTGGTAACGCATACACCACGCTGTTTATCGACAGTCAGGTAGCCAAGTGGAACATTGCAGATGCCATCAAGCACTACAATGGTGAAAAGGTGAACTACCTGCGCCAGAAGCTGGATGTGCATTATCAGCCAGGCCATAACCATGCGTCTCTGACGGAATCCCGCGATGCCGATGGCAAGTGGCTGGTTGTGTTGTCGAAGTTCTCGAAGGACCGTTTCCTGCCGGTTGGCCCTCTGCACCCGGAGAACGATCAGTTGATCGATATTTCTGGCGAGGAAATGAAGCTGGTTCACGATGGTCCTGCGTTCGCAGAGCCACACGACTGTATTCTGGTTCGTCGTGATCAGATCAAGACCAAGAAGGTATACACTCGCGACGATCCGTATTTCGCCGGTGCTCGTGCTCAGGCAGAGAAAGATGGCGTTACGCTGGAGTCTGACAACAAGGTGATTCGCGACGGTAACAAGGTTCGCGTATACATGACGTCGGTTGCACCTATGTTTGGCTTGAATGAGTTCAAGGTAAAACAGGGCGACGAGGTGACTGTGTATGTTACCAACCAGGATACCATTGAGGATGTGACTCACGGTTTCTGTATGGTAAACCACGGCGTGAGCATGGAGATCAGCCCTCAGCAGACGTCTTCGGTGACCTTTGTTGCGGATAGACCGGGCGTTCATTGGTACTACTGCAACTGGTTCTGTCACGCTCTGCACATGGAGATGACGGGGCGGATGCTGGTAGAGCCGGCTTAATTTAGAAATGAAATCCGGGGCCCTATACTGGGCTCCGGTGTTTTAATCGTAATTCGGAGAAGCAAATCAAGGGAAGAGGGTCTTTCAAAACACGCTGTGGATACGTCCGTGTACGCTTGGCTCCGCCATCCCTGGCTCCGCACAGTTTTGAAAGACCCTCTTCCCTTGCTTTGCCAGACAGTTTCGCTAGCCTCGAACTTATTGAGTGATCGTTAATGCACCACATTTTGCGTTTAGGGGTGGCCCTGATAGTCGCCTTGCTATCGCTGACCGCTCAGGCCGATATTCAGCAACAGTTGGATGATTTGGAGCCGGGCGCGACTTTTGATCTTCCTTCCGAAATCCTTCCATCTATAGCTATCCGGGTACCAGGTGTGACTGTGGCCTGTGGCCCTGAAACCCTTATTGATGGGGGTGGCGCAGGCAATGGGGTGGAGATTCAGGCGGAGAGTGTAACGCTTACGGGCTGTCGTATCCGGAATTGGGGTACGGATTTGAATGAGCTGAATGCAGGCATTTTTGTTAAGCGCGAAGCCCGAGGCGCGACGGTGGAGGGCAACGATCTGCAAGGGTCGGCGTTTGGTGTTTGGCTGGATGCGACTCCCGATGTGACGGTTAGAGGCAATACTATTCGTGGCGATGCGACGGTTCGCTCGAATGATCGGGGTAACGGTATTCACCTGTTCAATACCACCGGTGCTTTGATTGAAGGGAATGATATTCGCCAAACCCGGGATGCGATTTATATTGAGACGGCGAACAAGAACAGGATTCGCAATAACACCATGGCGGATTTGCGTTACGGGATTCACTACATGTATTCCATGGACAACCTCCTGGAAGGCAATGTGACCCAAGGCACTCGAACCGGTTATGCGTTGATGCAGAGTAAGCGTCTAACGGTGATCAATAACCGTTCCGAGAACGATGAGAATTACGGCATTCTGATGAACTTTATTACCCAGTCGGTGCTGCGGGGGAATGTGGTTTCAGGGGTGTCTCAAGGCCAGACTGCCGGGGTGTCAGTTTCCGGGGCAGAGGGTAAGGCCGTTTTCATTTATAACTCTTTGTACAATACCTTCGAAAATAATGTGTTTCGGGACAGCGGTGTAGGCATTCACCTGACCGCAGGCTCGGAAGATAATCACGTTTTCCGTAATGCGTTTATCAACAATCAGCGCCAGGTCAAATATGTAGCGCTGCGCACCCAGGAGTGGTCGAAGGATGGTGTGGGCAATTTCTGGAGTGATTACCTGGGCTGGGATCGTAACCAGGATGGCATTGGTGATGTGCCTTATGAGCCCAACGATAATGTTGATCGTCTGTTATGGACCTACCCTGAAGCAAAAATCCTGATGTTCAGTCCAGCGGTGGATACGCTGCGTTGGGTTCAGGAAGCGTTTCCTGTTGTTAAGGCCGCGGGTGTCAAAGATTCTCACCCCTTGATGAGCCCCCCAAAATTGTTGGAGCCGGAGTCCTGATGAGCTGTTTTCGTCTTGAGAATGTGAGCTACCGGTATGATAAAGCGCTGGTGCTGAATGGCGTTGATCTGCGCCTTGAGCCCGGAGAGATCCTCGGGTTGTTTGGCCACAATGGCGCTGGCAAAACCACCAGCATCAAGCTGATTCTGGGGTTGATGACGCCGTCCCAAGGTAAGGTATCTGTGCTTGGTGGCGAAGCGGGCGATCCTAAAATCAGCCAGTACATCGGCTACTTGCCTGAAAATGTCATGTTCTACCCGCAGCTGACTGGTCGCGAAATCCTGGCGCATTTTGCACGCCTGAAAGGCGCTAATCTGCGCCAGGTTCCTGAGTTGCTGGGGCAGGTGGGGTTGGATGATGCCATGGATGCACGAGTCAAAACCTATTCCAAAGGCATGCGCCAGCGCCTGGGCCTTGCTCAGGCTTTGCTTGGAAAGCCGCGTCTGCTGATGCTGGATGAACCTACGGTAGGCCTCGACCCTATTGCTACCGCTGACCTTTACCGTTTGTTGCGCACGCTACGGGATGATGGAACGGGCATTGTTTTGTGCTCCCACGTACTTCCGGGTGTAGAGCCTTATATTGATAGGGCCGCGATTCTGACCGATGGCAGTCTGAAGGCGGCGGGAGATCTTGCTTCACTGCGCAGGCAGGCCAACATGGCCACAACGCTGTCTATTGAGCCCGAAGGCACTGTGGCAGCGCTGGAAACGGTTGTGAATGATGCCAAGGCTTCTGCGGGGTTGATGATGCGACACGAAAATGGGCGGCTTCACGTGGATGTTCGGCCCGCCGAGAAGATGGACTTGGTGAAAGCGTTAATGGAATCGGGCCAGGTGCGTGATCTGGGTATTTACGAGCCGACTCTGGAGGATGTGTACGTGCACTTTATCGGGTCTGGTGGCCTTGCTCATCGAGGAGGCGCCCAATGAACAGCATTTGGACCATTGCGCGTAAAGAGTTAAGCGACAGCCTGCGCAACCGTTGGCTGATCGCCATTGCATTAGTGTTTGCTACCCTTGCGGTGGGCATTGCCTGGTTTGGTGCAGCGGCTTCCGGGCAGGTGGGTTATGCGTCTACCCCTGCAACCATCGCCAGCCTGGCGAGCCTGGGTATCTTCCTGATCCCGCTGATTGCTCTGTTACTCGCCTACGACGCCATTGTGGGTGAGGAAGAGGGCGGCACGCTTCTGTTGTTGATGACCTACCCACTAAGCCGTGGGCAGCTGTTGTTCGGTAAGTTTCTGGGGCACGGGCTGACATTGGCTCTGGCTACCTTGATAGGGTTTGGCGTAGCGGGTGTTGCCATTGCCATACTGGTAAAAGACGTTGCCGTTGGTGCGCTGGCTGTCGCCATGCTGCGCTTTATTATTTCTACCACTCTGCTGGGTTGGAGCTTCATTGCGCTGGCGTATGTGGTTAGTGTGCGGGTCAGTGAGAAGCCCATTGCCGCTGGATTGGCCTTGGCGATCTGGTTCTTTTTTGTGCTTATTTTCGATTTATTGTTGCTGGGCATGCTGGTCGCCAGCCAGGGCGAGTTCAACCCGGAGTTGTTGCCATGGCTTCTGCTGCTCAACCCGACCGACATATACCGTTTGCTGAACATAGTTACTTTTAGTGATAGCACTCAGCTTAGCGGTGTTCTTAGTCTTGGCTCTGATTTGCCCATTGGCCCGAACGGGCTTTGGCTGGCACTGGTCCTTTGGTTTGTTATTCCTTTAGCCGGCGCCTGGGCACTGTTCCGTGGCCGCCGTATCTGATTCACGTAACCACACTATGGCTAAAACACTATGGAGAGCTCCATGAAGTTTGCTCAATTAAAATCCCTGCCGTTATTGTTGATGTTCGCACTGCTTTTGGTGGGATGCTCGGGCGAAGCAGATAAGGTTGTCGAAAAGCCTGCGCCAGTGCACATTGAATCCGGTGACGAGTGCCACGTATGCGGCATGGCTATAACCCGTTTCCCAGGGCCCAAGGGCGAGGTTATTACCGAGAAAGAGCAAGCCGTTCACAAGTTCTGCTCCACTCGCGACATGTTTGCCTGGGTACTGCAGCCAGAGAACGTTATGCGCAAGCATACTCTCTACGTTCACGACATGAGCCAAACCGAATGGGCCAGCCCTGACGACACGGCGTTGATCGACGCCCGTGAAGCGGTTTACGTAATTGGTTCAGAACGCAAAGGTGCCATGGGCCAGACTATGGCGTCCTTCTCTACAGAGGCGGCCGCCCATGATTTCATGAAGGAATACGGTGGTGAATTGCTGCGCTACGACGCAATCACCCTCGAGCATCTCAATACTGAGATGCCCATGGGTGATATGCACGGTGACATGCATAGCGATATGCATGGGGAGATGAAGCACTAAGGCCTAAGGCCGGACTTTTCTCCAAAGAGCCCGTCCTACAATCCTCACCTTGTCCCGGGTCGCCATTCTGCCAAGGTTGGTTTTTACCACGCCTTTGGTGAACCGGGTCGATTTGGAATAGTCGATGCGCACGTCTACCAGAACCGGCCGCCCGGCGGCCGACTTCAGCAGTGCGATCTCCAGGCTGTCAGAAATATCCTCATTTCCCGCCATTGAAACAAACTCCACGCCAACGGCTTTGGCAAATGCCTCGTAGTCCATTGCGCCAAGTACAGTGCAGGTCTTCTGGTTGTACGGAATTTGCTGTGCCTGGGCGATTTGCGACAACTCGCCATCGTTGAACACAAAAATCATCACTCCGACGCCAAGGCGCGCAGCGGTTACCAGTTCCATGCCAGTCATCAGTAAAGCCCCGTCGCCTACAATGCCGACTACCTGGCGCTTTGGGTTTGCCAGCTTTGCACCGATAGCACCAGGAACGCAGTAGCCCATGGCGTTGAAATCGCTGGGAGACATGTAGTTCCGTGCGCCCAATATGGGCAATAGCTCGGCCACCAGAA
This sequence comes from Marinobacter sp. 1-3A, assembly GCF_016597775.1. NCBI lineage: Bacteria > Pseudomonadati > Pseudomonadota > Gammaproteobacteria > Pseudomonadales > Marinobacteraceae > Marinobacter > Marinobacter sp. 1-3A. The sequence continues at coordinate 32,022 of NZ_VCGZ01000006.1, read as the reverse complement.
AGGTATGGTTACCATCGTCGGCGACGACAATTGCATCGTCATCAAGGCGTTCGCGCAGGTGGCTGAAAAACAGCTCCGGGTTTACCCGGTCGCCGCTGTCGTGGTCCCGCCACTCTTTCTTGTAGGCGGCTTTGTCTTGGGCAATCTGCTCGCGAATTCCAGTGCTGGCTGCAGTGGGCTGCAAGGTTTTTACCGCTTTCAGAAGCGCGGGCAGTGTAACCCTCGCATCTCCCTCGATGGTATGGCTGGCCGGGTAGTTGGCGCTGAATACCTCAGGGTTGATGTCCATGTGAATCAGGGTTTCTGGCGGGTTAATGCCATAGCTTCCGGTGGGGATTTCGGAGAACCGGGTTCCTATAGCTAACAGGCAATCTATCTTTGCGAAAGCATTGGTTGCTGCGGGAACCGCGTAATTACCCATGCCCATCCCGGTGTGCAGAGGGTGGTTGCCCGGGAAGGCGCTAAGGCCCTGAAGGGTTGTTGAAACGGGTGCATCCAGCAGTTCTGCCAGCTCGATCAGCTCAGCCTGTGCGTCAACCGAACCCCAACCTGCGAAAATTCCCGGTTGCTTTGCTTGCACCAGTGCCTGGGCTGCGGCATCAACCAGCGACTGCTCTGGCTGCTTTGGTTCGGGTTGCGCCTTGTAAAGAGGCATGTCATCCACGTCGCCCAAAAAATTGCTTATGTTGACCGGGATTTCGATAAAGACCGGCCCGGGCTCGCCGCCCATGGCTATGTCGTAGGCTTCGTAAAGGGTAGGGATGATTTCCCGGTGGCTGGCAATGCGCCAGGTCTTTTTGGTGATCGGTTTGAGCAGAGCGTGCTGATCCATCTCATGGAGTTGGTATCTGTGTCCGGATTCTGAATGGATTCCACCGGAAATGATCATCATGGGGATGCCATCGATACCCGCTTCACCAATGCCGCTGGCAGCGTGGGTAACACCTGCCGCCGGTACGATCAGCATGGTGCCAAGTTCGGCACCGGTGCGGCTGATGGCATCGGCCATGAAGGCTCCACCACACTCATGGGTGACAAGGGTTGGCTCAATGCTTTCTGAGCGGTTCAGTTCATCATAGATTTCGGTGGTGTGAACGCCTGGGATGCCGAATGTGCGACGTATGCCGAGCTGTTCCAACGCATGGCGAACGAGAGTCGCGCCAGTTTTCTTCATGGGTATGCCCTGATAATTATTATTGTGGGTTAGCAGTGCTTTGCATGGTTTGGCGGGGAGCGTGACTAATACCGGAGGGGATCACCCTCCGGTCATATTCATGAAGCGCAGGATCTGCACATCGCCGTTGCTGGAGAAGTGATGACGCTCCGGCTTCAGGTCCATGGAGTCTATGATGGTTTGCCGCAGTTTGTCATCGGTCACCGGGTGGCCCCGAAGTACCCGGCGAAGGTCTACAGAATGCTCGTTACCCAGGCATAGAAGTAATCGGCCTTCAACGGTTACCCGCACCCGATTGCAAGTGGAGCAAAAGTTGTGGGAGTGGGGCGAAATGAAGCCTACCTTGATTGGGCTGTCTGACATTCGGTAATAGCGAGCGGGGCCGCCTGAGTCTTCAGGGGTTGGCATCAGGTCGTGGTGTTGGCGAACAATGTCGCGCACCTCATCACTGGTGCACAGTGCCTGCCCGCGATCGTGCTCGGAAATCTCGCCCAAAGGCATTTCTTCGATAAAGGTAATGTCGACGTTTTTCTTCCGGGCAAACTCGATCAAATCCGGAACTTCGTGATCATTCCCGCCTTTCATTACAACGGTGTTCAGCTTGATGCCTTTAAAGCCGGCGTCTTTTGCAGCGTCTATGCCTTCCAGTACCCGCGACAGTTTGCCGGTGCGCGTAATGCTTGCGAATTTTTCCGGGTCCAGAGAGTCCAGGCTGATATTCAGTCGCTTCAGGCCCGCTTTGCGCAGAGGTTCTGCCATGGTGGGCAGCTGGCTGCCATTGGTGGTCATGGCGAAATCACGCAGGCCGTAGGTGCCTATCTCCCGAACCAGCTCAATAATGTCTTTGCGAACCAGAGGCTCGCCACCTGTAAGACGGATTTTTTCCGTGCCCAGGGATACAAATGTTTTGGCAACCCGGGCAATCTCCTCAAGCGTCAGAACCTGTTGCCGGGGGAGAAAAGTCATCTCCTCTGCCATGCAATAAACGCAGCGGAAGTCGCAGCGGTCGGTAACGGACAGGCGTACGTAGTTGACGGTTCTGCCAAAACGGTCTGTCAGCTTGCTGTTGGGCATTGGTTTCTTTCCTGTAACTGCTGAATGCGCTTACGGATTGAGTATAGCTCCAGTATCGCAGAATCAAACCCCTAATCAGATACCCCTCGCGGGGTAAGCCTGGCAGCTCAGTTTAATGGCAAGCATTGTGCGGGTCTTTTTGATCCGGTCAGAAAATGATTGATTTTTGACCGTAACATTACTATAAAATACATGTTAATGGCTGGCGGCGTAAGCCAGAAAATATTTTGCTGGGGGATAGAATGGAAAAACTGCTGTTTCGAGCCAATAGTGCGATGGTGTGGTCTCTGATTGGGTTGGTTGCCACAGTCTTGATGGCGTATCCGCTGGCAGGCCGGTTTCCCATGATGATTCAAATCCTTGCCCATGTGGGTACCTTGTTGTTTGCCGTTGGTATCAAAATATCCTACGTCGCACGGCTCGTGTTTTTAAGCCGCTTGGGGAGACCTGTTCACTGATTAGCGATAGAATAGGTGAAAGATTGAACAGTGCTGAGGGTCCCGCTATGACCGTGCGATCCGGAAAGACCGGTTTCAGGGTTCTTGCGTACATATCCATAGGGTTAGCCGCAATCGGGGTGGTCTTGCCATTGTTGCCGACCACGCCCTTTGTGCTGCTGGCGGCCTTTTTTGCGAGCAAGGGCTCCCCTGCTTTTGCCAGCTGGCTTGAAGAGCATCCGTCTTTTGGCCCTGCTATCAGGGATTGGCGCCGGAATAGGGTTATACCCTTAAGGGCCAAAGTTCTCGCATGTGGCATGATGTTGCTGAGCTGGGGAATTTTGTTCGCGATGGGCGCTGCCACTGTGGTTTTGGCCATTTCGGGAACTTTCCTCGCGGGTGTAGCGTCTTATTTGCTTACCAGACCCTCGTACTGATCGCTTTCACAGAATAACCGGAGTGTTGAATGCACATTACCCGTTACACCGATTACTCGCTTCGCGTGTTGATTTATCTGACGGTGCAGGGTGATCGCCTGACAACGATCCAGGAAATTGCAGACAGCTACGACATTTCCAAAAACCATCTGATGAAGGTCGTGCACCAGCTTAACAAGAAGGGTTACATTGAAACGGTGCGTGGGAAAAAAGGTGGTATGAGATTGCACAGGGCGCCTGAAGACATCAACGTGGGTGTGCTGGTGCGTGACACAGAGCATGACCTCAGTCTTGTTGAGTGTTACTCCTCTAAAAACACCTGCAAAATCTCCCCGGTTTGTGGTCTCAAACCCATATTTGGGGAGGCCTTGCAGGCGTTCCTCTCGGTGCTCGATAAGTACACGCTGAAAGACATCATGAATGAGCAGCATCAACCGCAATTATTAAGACTGCTGCAGATCGCCTGATATCCCCCTTTTTTCTTTTCCATTCCCGGCCTGTTTCAGGCCGGTTGGCTCTCAAGCCTCATGCGCAAACGGTCCGGTAACGAGTACTTCAGTATTCTTTTTACGACCGTGCCGTATTGGTGCCTGAAACTACCGGTGTTGTAGCGGATGCCATGCTTGCGGCAGACGCTCTGAACCCTTTCGGAAACCTCGGGGTACCGGTGTGCTGGCAGGTCCGGGAAAACGTGATGCTCTATCTGATAACTCAAGTGCCCGCTAAGCAGGTGTATAAGTTTGTTGCCGGTGAAGTTTGACGAGCCGGTAAGCTGGCGCAGATACCAGTGCCCCTTGCTTTCATTCTCGCAGTCTTTCTCATCAAAGGTTTCAGCGTCCTCCGTAAAGTGGCCGCAGAAAATCACCGTGGACGACCACAGATTGCGCATCAGGTTGGCGCCAAGGTTTCCGGCCAGCACGATGGGCGCCACAGGAAAGGTAATGAGCGGAAAGAACACATAATCCTTGAAGGCTTGACGCCCACCTTTGTGAAGCGCGTCTTTCAAAAACGGAAGCTTGTCGCGCAGGCGAATCTCGCCGCGCCTTACCCGCTCAAACTCCAGTTCATGCAAGCCAACGCCCCACTGGAAGAACACGCTGAGCATCACATAGCTTAAAAACTGCAGGCTGTGGGCTGGATGCCATTGTTCGTCATCACTCAGGCGCAGAAGTGCATAGCCGTAGTCCCGATCCTTGCCGATGATGTTGGTGTAGGTGTGGTGTTCGTAATTGTGCGTGCGGCGCCAGGAGTCGGATGAACAGGCGGTGTCCCACTCGTAGGTTTGAGAATGCAGAGAGGGGTCGTTCATCCAGTCATACTGGCCGTGCATCACGTTATGGCCAATTTCCATGTTCTCTATGATTTTGGAAAGGCCCAGTGAGACCGTTGCCGCCACAAAAACGGGTGGGATAAAACCGAACGGCATCATTACCCGGCCACCCACTTCGAGGGCGCGGTGCAAGCGAATTACGCGGCGAATGTAATTGGCGTCACGCTCTCCCAGATCCGCGACGATTTCATCGCGGATGCTGTTCAGATCTTGTGCCAATTCCTGGAGCTGGTCTTCGGTCATCTGTGACATGGGGTTGCTCCTTAAATCTCGATGGTGACAGGGCCATGGGGGATGGATATGCAAAGCTGAACGCTCTCTTCCCCTGGCCCGGAAGCCTTGCCTGTGAGCCGGTTAATCACTGTGCCGCTGGTTTTGCGGCAGCTGCATTGGTGGCATATGCCCATACGACAGCCGTGGCGGGGCGAAAGACCGGACGCCTCTGCGATTTCCAGAAGACTGGCGTCGCCCTCAGAACTGGCTTCCAGATTGCTCTTTCCAAACTGAACCTTGCCGCCAAGAACCTGGTTCGCAAGGTCGGCATTCAGTGCCGGCGCTGCGGTGGAAAAAAAGGTGCTGTGGATGTCTTTTTTGCGTATGCCATGCTCGTGCAATTGCTTTTTGGCCAGGTCCATCAGTCCCTTGGGGCCGCACAGGTAGACCTGCCTTGCTTTGAGCCCGGGCACAGTGCTCAGGTCCTGGCTTTTTAAGTACCGGGGTTTGTCGCTTTCATCCGTCGCGATGATTCTCAAAGTCAGCGCGCTGTAGCGGCGTTCAAGAGCATGCAAACGCTCGGCGGCAATGATGTCCTGCTGGGTGCGCACGAAATAGAGCAGAGTGACCGGTGCCCGGAAATCCTGAGCTGCCATAGTTTCCAGATGGCTTAAAACGGGCGTAATCCCGCTACCGCCGGCAATAAAGAGCACAGGCTGCGGGGGTTCTGGCAGCAGGAAATCGCCGAAGGCCTCGCCCAGTCCCAGCACCTGACCCTCACTCAGGTTGTCGTGCAGCCAGTTGGTTACCAGGCCGCCCGGCAGACGTTTGATGGTCAAGGTGACAAGCCCTTGTTTGGCCCACAACTCCGGAGAACTTGAAAGACTGAAGGTGCGGGTGCGCTGAACGCCATCAATCTCAACGCAAATGTTTACGTGTTGGCCCGCTTGAAAACCCGCCCAGCGTGCGGCAGGTTTCAGTGTAAATGTGCGGGTATCAGAGGTTTCCTGAATTACTTGCTCAACCCTTGCGAGGGTTTGCCCCTGCACCAGCATGGGGTTGAGTGTCTCAAGCAATGGATCGAAGAAGGCAGCCGGATCATTCCGGTTAAAAAGCTGCCTTCCTAGCCAGTGCAGAGCTCGTGTTTGGGGAATTCTTGCCAGCATGATGCTTTCTCCTTATGCGGTCTGACTAATGTGTACACTTGTTCACATGTTGTGTACGACTGTACACATGGCCTTTCGGGCGCACAATGGAGATGGTTTCTTTGGCGCAATATGACAAGTATCCGGTGTTTTAAAGTCCTCGTCTGTGTACACTTGTGACTTGGACTCAATGATAACGGCAGTATGGGCAGGTGATGTCGGAACGAAAAAGGCGCAAGCCCGGTGAAACCCGTGACAAGCTGATGAGTGCGGTGCTTACATTGGTGGGCAAGGGCAGGCATTTTGCCAGTCTTGGTATTCGTGAGGTGACCCGCCAGGCTGGCGTGGTGCCCACATCTTTTTACCGGCACTTCCGCAATATGGACGATCTCGGGCTGCAGCTGGTTGATGAGCTTGGACTAGTCCTGCGCCGAATGATGCGGGAGGCGCGGGAAAACGTGCTTCAGGCAGACAAGCTGATTGAAGAGTCGGTGGGGATTTTTGTCAGTCACGCCCAGGCAAACCGCAGCTTTTTTCTGTTTATGGCGCAGGGGCTAGCCGGTGAAAGTCGGGCAATTCAGGACGGTATTCGCAGTGAAATGCGGTATTTTGCCAGTGAGCTGGCGAACGATTTGCGGCGTCTGAAAATGGCGGATCATCTTTCAGATGGCGATCTGGATATGACCTGTGATCTGGTAGTTCGCAGTGTGGCCTTCAGCCTTACAGATCTGATCGGTGTGTCGGCAGAAGACGAGTATCAGGTAGAGCAAATAAGGAAGCGAACATGCCGCTTCCTTCAGCTTATCTTTGTGGGTGCGGCCCACTGGAACAACCCGCAGCCCTGAACACAGGGCTGCCTGCGGTCAAGGCTTCGCGCTTTTGCTGACCCGTGCTTTTTTCGGTTTGCGCTTGGGCGGAAGAATCAACTTCTCCAGTTCATCCAAAGCTTCTCCTGTGTACACCGCAAGCTTCTGCATGCTGGGCAGGGTATCCCGGCATCCGGTAAACCCGAAGTTCAACGATCCCGCGTAGCTCAGGCAGGTAATGTTCAGTGCGCCGCCATGGGCAATCAACGAAACCGGATACATGGCTTCCAGTTTGGCACCCTCGTAATACAAGGGTTCCTGAGGGCCGGGTACGTTCGAGATGGTAACGTTGAACACTGGGCGCATACGGCCGCCAAGGCCTGATAAAAGCTGCAGAATATAAGGCGACATCAGCAGCATGGTGTACTGGGTGAGGGCGCTCTTTGGCAGCTTTTGCAGGTGTTCTTTTGCTTGATGGGTGGATGTCTTGATGTTCTGCAAACGAGTAAGTGGATCGGATTCGTTTGTGGCCAGAGATGCGATCATAAAGCTGATTGCCGTGCCCGTGCCCTGATCATCTGCAGGCCGTATGTTTACGGGAATGCCTGCTGTAAGAGCGGTATTTGGCAGATCACCCTGCTCCATCAGAAAGTGCCGAAGTGCCGTGCCGCATAGATAAAGAACGATGTCGTTCAGGGATGACTTGGATATGTGGGCCAGATCTTTCAGGCGATCAAGCTGGTAGTGCTGCGTGGCGAAGCGGCGCTGGCCTGTTACCCGGTGGTTGATCTTGGATACCGGCCCGGCAAAGGGTGCAGTAAGGCCGGTCTCCGGGTGGCGAGCAGACTGCATGAGACGGTTACCCGCACGCAGCAGCGTGGGTGCCATATCAGCCTGCAGTTTGACCGCCCCCAATGCCTGAGAAAAAATGGCGGGAACACTATGCCTGGTCTCGCCCTTGCGGGGTTTGAGCCTTTCTGGCCGCATAGCCCAAGGCGGCAACATGCCTCGCTCACCAGGGTCTTTGCTCAAAACCCGCTGGAGTAAACGCACGCCACTGATACCATCAATCATTGAGTGGTGCATTTTGGTGTAAAGCGCAAAGCGGTTGTTTTCCAAACCTTCAATAACGTGGCATTCCCAGAGCGGGCGAGCGAAATCAAGAGGGTTGGAGTGCAGGCGCGATACCAGAACGCCGAGTTCCCTTTCGCCGCCAGGTTTTGGCAGGGCTGAGTGGCGTACGTGGTAGTCAAGATCGAGATTCTTATCGCGTATCCAGGCCGGTGCAATTAGCCGGCCGATCGCGCCTGACCAGGCCAGTTTTGTACACCAGGGGGGCGCAATTTCCCCGGTTTCCTTCATGCTGCGCACCATATCGCGAAGGAAGGTGTCAGGAGCACCCTCCGGTAGCGAAAAGATCAGCATGTTACCGACATGCATTGGTGTGTCTTCAGACTCTACAGCGAGCCACGAGGCATCCAGTGTTCCCAGGCGTTTCATTCCTTGCGCACCTCTGCCCAATTGGGGGCTTGAAAGTTGGACTTTGAAAAGTTGGACTTTTAGTTGTTGCTTGCAAGTATACGGGTTGTAGACCCGACAGACGATCACCTGGATGAAAAAAAGTAAGAATGGATCACAAGCTGTTCGAGGCTTTTGTTACATTCATGCTCCCGAAAGTGAAACGCTTGTGATAGGTTCACAGTATTGGATTAATAAAAACAACAACATCGGAGGCGCTGTGGAATCCAGCCCCCTTATCTCAGCCGGACTGCCAATCGCTCTGTTTATTATTATGATCGGTATAGGCATGACCCTCACCCTTCGTGATTTTCGCCAGGTGGCCGTTTACCCCAAAGGCATGGTTGTGGGCACAGTCGCGCAGATTGTATTAATGCCCATTATTGCCTTTGCGTTGGCGTCGTTACTGGCACTGCCGCCCGCCATCGCGGTGGGGTTGATTATTATTGCCGCCTGCCCCGGTGGGACCACCTCCAACCTGTTTGTACTGCTTGCCCGGGGTAATATCGCCCTCTCCATTGTGCTGACCGTCAGCGCCAGCCTGATTACCATTATTACTCTGCCACTGATCACCAATATGGCTCTTCAGTTTTACATGGGTACCGAAGAGGACATTACGCTGCCGGTAGGGAAAACCATTGGCATGCTGGTTGGTATTGTTCTGTTGCCGGTGGCGATAGGTATGCTGGTGCGTTCTCGCAAACCTGAAGTGGCGCGCAAGGCAGAGAGTATTGTGAGTGTGTTTGGCGGCATTGTGCTGGCGGTGCTGATTGTGGCGCTTGTCTACGGAACGCGGGATCAGATCTGGAAGCTTCTTGCGCAAGCGGGACCGGCAACCCTGTTGCTGAACGGGGCGGGCATTTTTATCGGTTTGCTCGCCGGCCGTGCAGCTAGCCTGACGCAGCGGGAATCCCTGGCGGTGGCGGTGGAACTGGGAGTTAAGAATGGAACGATTGGCCTGATGGTCACGCTCACTCTGCTGGAGTCCAGCACTATGTCCATTCCGGCAGCGGTCTACGGCGTGCTCATGTTCCCGATCGGATTTTTGCTGGCTATGTATGGTCGGCGCGTTATCCCCAAAACCACGGCGGGCCTTGGGGAGTAGGAGCTGCCGGCGCTCCCTCGCCGGCAATGATCAGGTAATTACTTCCGGCCGTCTTTATCTATTTTGGTAGGCTCCAGACTGCCATTGCGGAAATCGATTTCCAACTCATACCCGTCGGCGTTATCACCTTCCACTTCAATATCGCCTTTGGCGTTGATGCTGATTTCCTCAATCCGGCTCATGCCCTGATTCATACTGGCATCAATGTAATCAGATACTTCGGCGGCAGACAGGCCCCAGGGGCCATCTGTACGCTTGCGGCGCTCTTCTTTTTGAATGGTGCCATCGCTGCTTACATCCAGCTCGACAAACCACTCCCCATCTACCCAGCCTTCGATTTCCATGTTGCCATCATCGTTGCGGTCATCTTCCAGTTCAATGCTGTGAAAGTGGGAAATACCATAGTCCGAACCGATCTGGATGGCGCCTTTGGCGTCGTCAATGGTTCCGGATGCAAAGACCAGTGGTGCGGCAACAAGGCTGGCGGCAAGTACAGATGCGATAAGTTTTTTCATTGTGTTACTCCTGACTCGTTGGTTGCAATGTGTCTTTCAATCGTCTTTTCAGTGCTTGTGGCAATGCGCCCGAGGCAAGCTGGCTGATGCAGGGCTTCCTGAGCGTTGAGTGCATCTTAAGTAACGCCTGCTTGCAGGAGGGTGAGTGTTTCGTTCATGGTTCATTCATGTTGGCTCTGACAGAATGAACCCATGAAAAAACTGCCCTGCTATCTTCTGAAGCTGATCATCCCCACCGCTGCGTTTATTGTTGCGGCGTTTGCCATTGCCTTGTGCCTGACCCTTCCCATGCCAGCCTCCGCAGATGAAGACTGGCGCAAACTCCATGAAGAGGTGCAGGCCGGCCGCATAAAGCCCTTGGGTGATATTCTGGACAGCCTGCTGCGCGACTGGGATGGCCAGGTGATTGATGTGGAGTTTGAGGAAGACGATGGCCGGCGGATCTACGAAATCGAACTGCTGGGCTCACAAGGCCAGGTGGTGGAGTTTGAAGTGGACGCAGTAACCGGTGAGCTGATCGGCATTGAGGGCAAAAACATCAAGGGAATGAAGCGCCAATGAAAATTTTACTGGTAGAGGATGATCAACCGCTGGCACAGGGGCTTGCCGCTTCACTTGAGGATGCCGGCTTGCTGGTGGAGATCGCAGGAGACGGCCGTACCGCGGATTTTCTGATCACTACCGAGCGCTACGACGCAGTGATTCTGGATCTCGGGCTACCCGATGGCAACGGCGCTCAATGGTTGTCCGGATGGCGCGAACAGGGCATTGAGTTGCCGGTTCTGATTCTGACCGCGCGTGAACGCTGGTCAGACAAAGCCGCAGGTTTTTCTGCGGGCGCCGATGACTACGTCACCAAACCGTTTGAAACGGCCGAAATCCTGTTCCGGTTGCGAGCCCTGGTGCGCCGGGCCCATGGCCACGCCCACCCGGTTATCCGCATAGGAGATATTTCTCTGGATACACACAGTGCACAGGTTACCCGTGCCGGAATGCCGGTATCCCTGACGGCTCAGGAATTCCGGCTGCTTTCCCATCTTGTACATGCCGCGCCTCGCGTGGTCAGCCGTGCGGAGTTAACCGAGCATGTGTATGACGGCGACACAGAGCCTGATTCCAATGTGATTGATGTTCAAGTCAGCCGCCTGCGGCGAAAACTGGGCAGCCGGAGTATTGAAACCTTGCGCGGCCGGGGCTACCGGATGGTTTCGGATAACACGGCATCATGATATCGGCAGACAAGCTGCGCCGACTTCCAATAGCCACACGAATGCTGGCGTCGGCACTGGTGCTGACTGTGCTGATACTGCCGGCTGCCGGCGCTCTGTTGTCGTGGAATTTCAGGGAGGCGGTGAATACCGCCTTCAATGAACGACTTGAAAGCCTGCTCAATGTGGTCATTGCCGGCGTCAGTTATGATGTTCGGCAAGACACTCTGGTGACCAACAGACAGCTGGGTGATTCCCGTTTTGATCGTGTGTTTTCGGGCTGGTACTGGCAAGTGCGTGATGAGGGTGAGCGGGTGCTTACTTCCCGCTCGCTATGGGATCAACGGCTGGCCATTTCTCATGAGCCTGGCATGGCCTTTCGAACCATCATCGGGCCCAGAGATAAACAGCTCCGGTTGCTGGAGCGCGATATACGCCTTCCCAACCTTGATGAGGTTTTACATGTGCAGGTGGCCGCCAGCCTGGATGAAGTCGAAGCACAGGTTGCGAGGTTTCAGACCTTACTGTGGTTGTCGTTGGCGACACTGGGCGGTCTTCTTATTGTGCTGACCGGATTGCAGATCCGCTGGGGACTGGCGCCTCTGCGCCGGATTGAACAAAGCCTGAAAGCGGTAGAACAGGGTCGCCAACCAGCCATTGAGACGAACCTGCCCAGAGAGTTGGCACGGCTGGCGGACGCGATCAATACCGTGCTGGATAGAGATCAGCGCCTGATGGAGCGGGGTAGAACAGCTGCCGGTAATCTGGCTCACGCCCTGAAAACTCCGGTCGCGGTACTGGGCACTCTGGTAGAGCGCTTGCCCCAGGAGCAGCAACAGGCCATGGCTGCGGAACTTAAACGCCTGGATGAGGCTGTAAGGCACCATCTTGCCCGTGCTTCCGCAGCAGGACCGGTCGCACTGGGAGCGGAACAGGAACTCATTGTCGTACTCAAGCCCGTGGTTGAGGGTGTTCGGCGCCTAGCGGGCAGGCGCGGCCTGGAGTTTCATAGCGAGTTGAACTCAGGGCTCAGGGTGCGGATTGATGCCCAGGACTTGCAGGAAATTGTCGGAAATCTGCTGGAAAATGCGATCAACTGGGCTAAAAGTTTCATAAATTTGACCGGCACCGTTGAAGGGGGCTGGCTGGTGCTCAGCGTTTCAGACGATGGGCCTGGCATGTCTCCGGAAACCCGTCAGCAGGCTCTGAGCCGTGGTGGCAAGCTGGATGAAGCAAAGTCCGGTTCCGGGCTGGGGCTATCGATAGTTACTGAATTGGTGGAGTTGCACGGCGGCGAGCTCCGGCTGGATGACAGCCCCGAAGGCGGCTTGCGAGCCGAAGTGATTCTGCCCCTGGCCCAGCTGCGCTCAGGGGGTTAACGGCGGCGGGTGCGGGCAATGGTACTCATGCAACACCCTACCTTCGTCGACACTTTCAAGATGCACATCAAAGCCCCAGAGCCTGTGTGCATGCCGCAGCACTTCTTCTGTATCTTTGCCCAGAGGCACTCTGTCCACCGGCACATGCCTGAGCATCAGTGAGCGGTCGCCCCGTAAATCCACGTTCCACACCTGAATATTGGGTTCCCGGTAACTGAGGTTGTACTGGCGTGCCAGTTTCTCCCGCAATTCCCGGTAGCCTGGCTCGTCGTGAATGGCCGTTACCTTGTAGTTGTCTTCCATATCGTCATCCTCAATGGCAAACAGCCTCAAGTCCCGCATCACTTTGGGCGAAAGGAACTGCTGGATAAAACTCTCATCCTTGAAGTTGGCCATGGCAAAGTGCAGGGTTTTCACCCAGTCTGTGCCGGCGATGTCGGGGAACCATTCGCGATCCTCATGGGTGGGTGTTTCGCAGATTCGGCGCAGATCGGTGAAGATCGAAAAGCCAAGAGTGTAAGGGTTGATGCCGGAGTACCAGGGGCTATTGAATGGTGGCTGGTACACAACCGCCGTGTGGCTCTGCAGGAACTCCAGCATGAAGCCATCGGTTACCAGACCTTTCTCGTACATTCTGTTCAGCAAGGTGTAATGCCAGAAGGTAGCCCAGCCTTCGTTCATCACCTGGGTCTGGCGCTGTGGATAGAAGTACTGAGCCAGCTTGCGCACAATCCTGATAATCTCCCGTTGCCAGGTTTCCAGTAGCGGGGCATTTTTCTCGATGAAGTACAGCAGGTTTTCCTGGGGCTCCTCCGGGTAGCGTTTTTTGCGCTTTACCGGGTCTTCATCCTCGCTCATTTTTGGAATGGTGCGCCACAGATCATTCACCCTCCGTTGCAGGTATTCTTCCCGCTCTTCCTGGCGCTGGGCTTCCCTGGCGGCAGAAATGGGTGCAGGTCGCTTGTAACGGTCAACGCCGTGGTTCATTAACGCGTGGCAGGAATCCAGTATTTGCTCAACTGCATCCACGCCATAGCGCTCTTCGCATTCGGATACATAATTCCGGGCAAACACCAGGTAATCAATAATGGCACTGGCGTCTGTCCAGGTGCGGAACAGGTAATTGCCTTTGAAGAAGGAGTTGTGGCCATAGCAGGCATGGGCGATGACCAGTGCCTGCATGGGCAGAGTGTTTTCTTCCATCAGGTAGGCAATGCAGGGGTTGGAGTTGATGACTATTTCATAGGCCAGCCCCATCTGCCCGCGCTGGTAGCCTTTGGAGGTGCTGAGAAACTGCTTGCCGAAGGACCAGTGATTGTAGCCAACCGGCATGCCAACCGAGCTGTAGGCATCCATCATTTGCTCGGCGCTGATTACTTCAACCTGATTGGGGTAGGTGTCCAGGCCGAACTCGGCAGCGCACTTGGCGATTTCTTCATCGTACTGCCGAATCAGATCGAAGGTCCATTCCGAGCCAGTGGAGATGGGCTTGCGAGTGGCCGGGCTGTCATTGCCTGGCGCATTGGGGCGGTCTATTGCATCGCTCATGCCGCTTTCCTTTCAAACAACCGACGGAAAACCGGGTAGATCTCGCTCGGGTCGGCAATTTGCTGCTGGGCAAAGCTCCCCGGAAATTGCTCCTGTACCCGCTCGTATTCGTGCCAGAGCATCTGGTGATCCTGAGGCGTAATCTCCACATAGGCAAAGTACTGCACCAGGGGCAGAATGCGGTCAGTTAAAAGCTTGCCGCAGATGGGGGAGTCGTCGTTCCAGTTGTCGCCATCGGAGGCCTGGGCTGCATAGATATTCCACTCTGCAGGCGAGTAGCGGGAGTCGATGATCTTGTGCATCAACTTCAAAGCACTGGAAACAATGGTGCCACCGGTTTCCCGGGAATAGAAAAACTCTTCTTCATCCACTTCCTTGGCGCTGGTGTGGTGGCGGATAAACACCACATCGATTTTCTTGTAGTTCTTTTTCAGGAACAGGTAGAGAAGGATGAAAAACCGTTTGGCGGTATCCTTGTGCATCTGGGTCATGGAACCGGACACATCCATCAGGCAGAACATGACGGCGCTGGTGGCCGGTTTGTGCTGCTTCAGGTGCTGTCGGTAGCGCAGGTCGATTTCATCAATGAAGGGGATGCGTTTTACATTGGCTTTCAGCCGGGCAATTTCGTCCTCAAGCACCCGGATTTGATCATCGTGGCTGAAGGCTGCATCCAGATCGGCAGGCGCGCTTTTGAGGTCCGCGAGTTGGGCCTCAAGTTCACGAATTTTCTTCTTGCGTGCGCCACCCAGACCCAACCGGCGAGCATGGGCACCGCGCAGTGACCGGATAACGTCGAGCTTGGCGGGTACGCCTTGGGTGCTGAACCCGGAACGCACATAATTGAAGGACTCGGTATCCTTGAGCTGCTTTCGGACAAGGTTCGGGAGTTCCAGATCATCGAACAGGAAGTTCAGAAACTCGTCCTGGGTAATCTGGAAGGCAAATTCATCCATGCCTTCGCCATCTGGGCTGGCATTGCCTTGCCCCTGACCCTGGCCGCCACCACCTTCGGGCTTGGGCAACAGGTCTCCCGTTACAAAATCCCGGTTGCCCGGGTGAACCATCTCGCGATGACCACCCTGGCCGTGATGAAACACCGGCTCATCAATGTCCCGCGTGGGAATACTGACGCTCTCCCCCCGTTCTATGTCGGTGATTGAGCGCCGGTGCACCGCATCCGAAACCGCCTTCTTGATGTGATGCCGGTAGCGGCGCAAAAACCGCTCCCGGTTCACCGCGCTCTTGTTCTTGCCATTCAGTCGTCGGTCGACAATGTGGGTCATACCCATAATTCACACTCCACTTACACGTTCGGGGCAAAAGCTGCAGGCCGGTTGTGCCCGGCCATACTGCCCTGCTAGTGCGACTTGCGAACTCGCAGGTACCATTCTGCAAGCAGGCGCACCTGCTTCTCGGTGTAGCCCCGATCGACCATACGTTCGACGAACTGCTTGTGCTTGCTTTGATCCTCCTGGCTGGCTTTGGGATTGAATGAAATAACCGGCAGCAGGTCTTCGGTGTTGGAGAACATCTTCTTCTCGATCACGCTGCGGAGTTTTTCATAACTGAGCCAGGACGGGTTCTCACCCTGATTATTGGCTCGTGCCCGCAGCACAAAGTTGACCACCTCGTTGCGGAAATCCTTTGGGTTGCTGATGCCCGCCGGCTTTTCGATTTTTTCCAGTTCCTCGTTGATAGAAGAGCGGTCGAGAATTTCACCGGTTTCAGGATCCCGGAACTCCTGATCCTGAATCCACAGGTCGGCATAGGTCACATAGCGGTCGAACAGGTTCTGCCCGTATTCGCTGTAGCTTTCCAGATAGGCTGTCTGGATTTCCTTGCCAATAAACTGAACGTAGTGCGGTGCCAGGAATTCCTTGATGAAGCGCAGGTAGCGCTCCTGAACTTCTGGCGCAAATTGCTCCTGTTCAATCTGCTTCTCAATTACATACAGCAGATGAACCGGGTTGGCGGCCACTTCGGTGGTGTCAAAGTTGAACACCTTGGAGAGAATCTTGAACGCAAACCGGGTAGAGAGGCCGTCCATGCCTTCGTTTACGCCTGCAGCATCCCGGTATTCCTGAATGGATTTGGCTTTGGGGTCTGTGTCTTTAATGTTCTGGCCATCGTAAACCCGCATCTTGGAGAAGATGCTGGAGTTCTCCGGCTCCTTGATGCGGGAGAGCACAGAGAACTGCGCCAGCATGTCCAGAGTGTCCGGTGCGCAGGGCGAGCCGGCAAGGGAGCTGTTTTTCAGCAGCTTCTTGTAGATCTCCACTTCTTCCGTAACCCGCACACAGTAAGGCACCTTGACGATATACACCCGGTCAAGAAACGCCTCGTTGTGCTTGTTGTTGCGGAAGGTTTGCCACTCCGACTCGTTGGAGTGAGCCAGAATAACGCCATCGAATGGCACCGAACCCATGCCTTCGGTGGTGTTGTAGTTGCCCTCCTGAGTTGCGGTTAACAGTGGGTGCAGTACTTTGATGGGCGCTTTGAACATCTCCACAAATTCCATCAGCCCCTGGTTGGCTTTGCACAAGCCGCCACTGAAGCTGTAGGCATCGGGATCATCCTGGGAGTAATCCTCCAGCATGCGGATGTTCACCTTGCCCACCAGGGCAGAAATGTCCTGGTTGTTGTCGTCTCCCGGTTCGGTTTTGGATACGCCAATCTGGTCCAGCACAGAAGGGTATTTTTTTACCACGCGGAACTTACTGATATCGCCGCCAAACTCGTGCAGGCGTTTCACTGCCCAGGGGGACATGATGTTCTTGGTGTAGCGTGTTGGGATCCCGTACTCTTCTTCCAGGATGGCCGCGTCTTCTGCCGGATCAAAAAGCCCCAGGGGGGATTCGTTTACCGGGGAGCCCTTGATGGCATAGAAGGGCACCTTCTGCATCAGGTATTTGAGCTTTTCCGCCAGTGATGATTTACCGCCACCAACCGGTCCCAGCAGGTAAAGGATCTGTTTCTTTTCTTCCAGGCCCTGAGCTGCGTGCCGGTAGAACGACACGATGTTTTCTACGGCTTCTTCCATGCCATAGAATTCGGAAAACTCCGGGTATCGCTTGATGATTTTGTTGGAAAAGATGCGCGACAGACGTGGGTCGCGGGACGTATCGACAAACTCAGGTTCGCCGATGGCGATCAGTAGTCGTTCTGCGGCCGATGCATAGGCCGTTGGGTCTTTCTTGCAGATCTCGAGATATTCCTCGAGGCTGTATTCTTCTTCCTGGGTGCTCTCATACCGGTTTTTAAACTGCTGCAGTATGCTCATGGGTAGCCCCTCGCTCGCGGTTCTTTAGCTTCTAATGCACGCAATATCCCCGTTGGGTTTACGGTCGCCTTGGTGGCGATTCGTTTTGGTTATGGGTGGCTGGAATCATCCGTTCTGGCCGGCCGCGATCTGTGTCGGGTTTCGGCCTGCTCTGTCTGAGCTTAGTCCACGGTCACGAGGTTGGACAGGGAGCAAATGGTTAAGGTTCATTAAATTATGTTATTGCCATGGCCTCAGCCTCAGCGTTTGGTAAGCTGGAAAACACTCTCCGTAGCGCTGGCAAGGCCTTTGCGTTTGGTGAATGGATTGTCGCTGGCAAGAGTGTTGGTAAGAACACACTTGATGTCATAGTCAGCGCTGTAGAGCTCGTGAACTTCATCGTCGCTAACGTTGAATGGCGGCCCGGTGATTTTTGCGTTGTAGTCCAGAGTAATGAGCAGAATGCGTGTGCCGTCGGGGATGACGGCCGTAAGATGATCCACATAAGGCTTGCGCATCGACTGGGGTAAGGCGATCAAGGCGGCGCGGTCATATACCAGACGTATGTGTCGCAGATCATCTGGCACCAGTTGAAAGAAATCACCGCACCAGAGTTGCAGGCTGCCGTGCTCGAAGGTGGTAAATGGCTCGCTTGGGTGCACCATGGCTTTCTCGCCAGCCTCAGCAAAGAAATCCTTGCAGGCGATTTCGCTCAGCTCCACGCCGATGACCGGGTGCCCGCGATCATGTAGCCACCACATATCGTGAGCTTTGCCGCACAAGGGCACCAAAACACCCTCTGTGCCGCCGCCAGAGAGTTCGGGCCAATGGTCGTACAGGTATTTGTTGACGGAACCTTCGTGGAAGCCGATTTCTTTTTTGCTCCAGCGTTCGTGCCAAAAGTCATGTTCCATGGTTGCTGCTCCCTTACTTGGACGTTTGATTCAGTCTACCCTAATCTTTGCGCATATTGACGAAGGACAAACCTATGAAAGCCGTGTTTCTTGATGCCACTACGCTTGGCAACGATGTCGATTTGACCCCCATTGAGCAGGTTGCCGGCGGCATAGTGAAACATGCCGCGACAGCGCCGGGTGAAGTGCTTGAGCGAATTAGGGGCTTCGATACGGTGCTGGTGAACAAGGTGGTACTTACCCGGGCGCATATCGAACGATGCCCGGAGCTGAAAACCATTGCTGTTGTAGCTACCGGGCTGAACAACGTTGACCTGAAGGCGGCAAAAGATCACGGCGTTCGGGTGCTGAATGTCACGAATTACGGGCGCTCAACCGTGGCGCAGCACACCATGGCACTGATGCTGGCGCTGGCAACACGCCTGCTGGATTATGACCGGGATGTGAGGGCAGGGCGCTGGGGCAAAAGCGACATGTTTTGCCTGATGGATCACCCGATCCTGGAACTGGAAGGCCGAACCCTCGGTATTATTGGCTATGGCGATCTGGGCCAAGGCGTTGCTGAGCGGGCCAAAGCCTTTGGTATGAAAATATTACTCGGTGCCAGGCCCGGGCAGCCGGCGGGGGAGACAGATGGCTACCCGCGGATTCCCCTCGATGAATTGCTGCCGCAAGTAGACGTGCTCTCGTTGCACTGCCTGCTCACCGACGAAACCCGAAATTTGATTGGCGCTCGAGAGTTGCAGATGATGAAGCCCGATGCCCTGCTGATTAATACCAGCCGCGGAGGTTTGGTGGATGAACAGGCGCTGGCCGATGCACTTCGTAATGGCGTGATCGGCGGCGCCGGGTTTGATGTGCTGACAGAGGAGCCGCCACAAAATGGTAATCCCTTACTCGCCGATGGAATTCCGAATCTGATTGTTACACCGCACTCGGCTTGGGCCAGTCGCGAAGCGCGGCAGCGGATTGTGGAAATTACCGCGCATAATCTTGCATCGGTTTCTTGAAGGATCATAAGGCGGGGGAGCAACAGAGAGTGGCAGGGGGATATGGTTTGCAGGGTATGACGGTTTGATAAAACCTTGGTGTGCAGTTTTTGTAGTTGTTGCGGCGGCCATGCTTTCAGGGTGTTCGACAGCGCAGCATCGCGACCAGCTAGCCTTGTTCAACTCAGCCTATGCTGCCGGGGACTACGACTCTGCACTGAAGGCGGTGAGCTTTAGCCAACCCGAAAACAAGCCAGTTGATTCCGGGGCGCACCTGCTCGAATTGCTGCATCAGGGCGAAATGTACCGTTTGACTGATCGCAACAGTGAGTCTGTGAAGGCTTATGATCTGGCTGAAGACGGAATGAAAAACCTCGACACGGCGGGACTGTTTGAAAACACCGTGGAAGGCTTGATGGCCGTGATGGTTAACGACTCCGAGCGCGACTACAAAGCGCTGATGTCTGAGGCGGTTCTCGTCAACACATACAAAGCACTGGCGTTCCTGGCTGAGGGCAACAATGACTATGCCAGAGTGGAATTTAACAGAGCCAATGATCGTACCCGGCGCGCCGTTGAATTTTTTCGCAAGGAAATCGCGGAGCAGCAAGCCGTTCTGAAAAGTGAGGCTCAGAGCGGCAACAGAAAAGCCTCTATGGTGCAAAGCAGTCTCGGGAGCAGGGAATTCCAGTCAGCAGTCCATAATCGCTACGGTTCATCGTCGACCTGGTCTGTGTTCCCTGAATTTATTGTACCCGCAAGCACCTGGCTACACGGCATCTATTTTCTGGCCAATGCCGAAGGCGGTGCTGACTATGAGCGTGCCGCCACCTCACTCAAGCGGGTGGCAGAAATGAGCCCGCAAAGCGCTGCGCTGCGGGCTGATGCAGACTTGGCAACCGGCCTTGCCTCCGGTACTCAGAGCCTTGCAGCCTTGCCATCACAGGTGTGGGTTGTGTATGAAAACGGGTTGGGCCCGGTTTTGAGAGAGTCGCGCCTCGATGTGCCTCTGATATTGCTTCATGGCAACCAGCAAGTACCGGCCTATTTTGGAATTGCGTTGCCTGAATACGCCGAACGTCCCGCTATACCCGGTAGTATTGGTGTGTCAAACGCCTCTGGCCAAGTGGCAACAACGGAACGAATCTCGGATATGGGCAAGGTGTTTCGTACTGAAATGAAAGAGCGCTTTCCGGGGGTGTTGGCCCGGGCCGTTACATCGGCGATTGGCAAGGCAGTTCTTCAAAAGGAAGCCGCTGATCAGTTCGGCCCGATAGGCCAGCTTTTCGCGACCGTATTGACTGTTGCAACAACCCAGGCGGATCTGCGCAGTTGGCAAGCCCTGCCTAACCATTGGCAGGCTGCTCGCATCGACCGCCCGGACGATGGGCACCTGACACTGCTGGGTCATCGGGGTGAGGTGTTGGGTAACCTGGACGTTCCACAACAGCCTTTCACCCTGGTGTATGTTAAACGACCGACCGCTCAGGCACCGGCAACAGTGATAATCATGGATTTGCAGGGTAAAACGAATGCGACTTTTGCACGCTTTCCCGAGTAGCATGAACCTTCACGGGTTTCACAGATCAAGTAATCAATACACCAGAAAAGCAGGATGTTCGTTATGAAATCGTTATTCTTGGCCAGCTTGCTGGTTCTTGGTTTGGCGGGCTGCGCTTCTCAGCCAGAAACCAACACTACAATGATCGACCGTCAGGAGCTGAGGGTCGATCCTGAAGTGGTCTATGCCGCAGACGTAACAGAACTCTTCAAATCGAGACTGACACTGCCTGATGGCAGCAGCCTCCTGCAGGTGCAGTTTGCTGTGGAAGCGAGATCAGATACAGAGCTGGCTTGGAAGGTTACCTGGTTCGATGACCTTGGCAGGGTGGTGAAGGGTGTTGGCGAGAGCTACCGCCAGGCGACGTTGCTAACTGGCCAGCCCCGCTATTTTAAAGCGACCGCTCCGCATTCCCGAGCCACCAGTTTCCAGTTACATCTTCGTGAACCTAAATAAGAAGGAAAACCCAATGTTGATACGTGCCCTTGCCATTTCTGTCGGTATTGCTGTTCTGGCCGGCTGTGCCGCGCCCACCCGCTATATTGACCCGGCTGCAGACGATGGTCCTGTAGCAATGACCATGGATTACCGGGACTTTGAAAAAGCGGCAACCGACGCTGTAGAAGATATGCTTTCCAGCGGTGCCGTGAACAACCCGGACGGCAGCCGTTACATCATGGTGGTAAGCCGCATAACCAACGACACCATGCAGCGCATTGATACCGACCAGCTCACCAAGAAAATCCGCGTATCACTGCTGCGCTCAGGCAAGGTTGTGACTACCACCGCTGTTGGTCTCAACGGTGCTGAAGATGAAATGAATATGAAGGCGCGAGAGCTGCGAGATTCCGAGGAGTTTGATCAATCTGGCGTGCAGCGCAAAGGCACGCTCCAGGCGCCCGACCTGAGCCTTTCAGGAAAGATTCTCCAGCGTAATCACAAGGTAGGAAAAGAGCAGCAGGTTGAGTATTACATCCAGCTGTCTTTGACAGAATTGGCGTCTGGTCTGGCCATTTGGGAAGGTGAAACCCCTATCATCAAACGGGGGTCTGACAAGTCGGTTACCTGGTAAAAGCAGGCGGGGGTGCCCGCCTGCTTTAAGCTCAGAACTGGTAGCCAACGCTTAAAGATGTACCGATCTGGGTCATACCCAGTTCAATTTCCTGGCCGGGGCCCATGGGGTTATCGCCCCGGACGTTTTTACGT
The DNA here is from genome assembly GCF_016597775.1 of Marinobacter sp. 1-3A. NCBI lineage: Bacteria > Pseudomonadati > Pseudomonadota > Gammaproteobacteria > Pseudomonadales > Marinobacteraceae > Marinobacter > Marinobacter sp. 1-3A. The sequence continues at coordinate 10,201 of NZ_VCGZ01000006.1, read as the reverse complement.
GGTGAGTAAAATGCCATGCCGGACACTTCCAGGCTTTCGCTGAAGTGATGGGTGAAGCCGCCGGTGAAGTGCCACTCCTGAACGCCCGGTGCAAGGATATTAAACAGTACTTCCTCATCGGGAATCGGTTGTTTGCCGTAGCTGACACCGGCGCGCCAGGTTTGAGCTGCGTCTTGCTGCCACTGCCACCCCAGTTTGACGATGGTCATGTCGTCCCAGCCAAAGCCGGCACCCTGATCGTCACCCAGTTGAGCTTGCATCAGATTAGGCATCATCGGGTTGCCGACGCTGTTGATGTCGCTGTAACGGATGTGCTGAACATCCAGCAGAAGCCAGTGGTTTTGAATGCCAGACCATGCAACGCCTGCGTTGAACATTTGTGGAATATCGAAACCACCTTGCTCGGCAAACAGACCTTCGTATTTGCTGAACTCTTCCATTTCGATAATCGTGCGCCAGCTAGCCCCAGCGCGAAGAGTTTCTGTTACTTGCCCCTGCCAGCCAATTTGAAGGCCATAGCCCCAGGCATCATCGGTGCCGTTGTTGGTTAATGCGTTCGGGTTGGAGGAGAAGCCCGAAAAATTGCGCAAACCTTCGGCCTTGAAGCGCTGGTAGGCAATCAGTGGTGAAATGCCCAAAGCTTGCCCTTCAGAGAACTCCCAGGACCAGGTGGGCGCAATGAAAACCTGCTCCAGATTTACTCCGGTTTTACCCCCTCCAAACGTCCCGCCATTATCACCAGAGTATTCGGTGTTCATGCCGCCATTGGCAAATATAGACAGACCCAGGCTGTGGCCGTTGTCCAGATCACGGTTATAGCCGAAGTGAGGAATGAAAAAGGCTTTGTTCTCACTGGATACAGCACCTGGCGCCAGATAGAAGGTCTGCGCTGTATTGGGGGCACCACCTTCAACTGTGTAGCTCCGGCGAGGAGAGAAAATTTCCAGCCCACCGTCTGATCTGCTGCCAACAAACGCCATGCCTGCCGGGTTGGTCGCCGCTGCCAGGCTGTCTTGTGATAACGCCGAACCTGCGCCTGCCATACCAGCGCTGATGGTTCCGTAGCCATGGCTGAAGTAGCCGTTGGTTGCGAGAACGGTGGTTGGGAGAGTTGCGAGAGCTATAGCTCCTAACGCAGATTTGATGCGCATGTAAAGACCCGGTTGGTTAAGCGACATATCTTAGGTAGGCATCTTTTTACAGAATTGTTGTTATAAGGGGAAGTGAAAAATGATGATGTGGTTATATCGAATTGAGTGCCTCGCAAAAAACTGTTAATCAGTCATACTTGAGCGGTATCGGATATCTAGCTGATAATCTGAACAAAACAGGAACAACAGGATCTAAAGTGGCCTCTTTCCAATTCAAAGAACGACTCCAGGCAGCAGAGACATGGATTCTTGCAAACCCGAATCCGCCGCAAACCTGGCCCTGGACCCTGTTATACAAGGCCGGGCGTTCCATTTATGCTCTCATACGTGATGTCGTCAGCGGCCAGTTAACCCTGCACGCCATGAGCCTGGTATACACCACACTGCTGAGTATTGTGCCGCTGTTGGCGTTGAGTTTTTCGGTGCTGAAAGCACTTGGTGTGCATCAGCGCATGGAGCCTTTCCTGTTTCAGTTTTTTCAGCCTATGGGGCCTGAAGGCGTTGAAATGGCAGAGCGCATACTGGGCTTCGTAGACAACATGAAGGTGGGAGTGCTGGGCTCTGTGGGTCTTGCGTTACTGGTGTACACCGTGGTGTCGCTGGTTCAGAAAATAGAGCGGTCATTCAACATGATCTGGCGGGTGCCAGAGATGCGCTCCGTGGCCCAGAGGTTCAGTAACTACCTGAGCGTTATCATGGTTGGGCCTCTGTTAATGGTATCGGCTATTGGCGTAAGTGCGACGATTTTTTCTTCGTCTTTTGTGCAGACGCTGATTGCCATTGAGCCATTTGGCTCAGTGATTCTTGTGCTCAGCCGCTTTACGCCGTTCTTTCTTGTGGTGGGCGCCTTCACCTTTGTATACGTGTTTATGCCCAATACCCGCGTAAAGCTGCGGTATGCGTTTATTGGTGGTCTGGTTGCCGGGGTTTCCTGGCAGGCTGGCGGAATGCTGTTTGCGTCGTTTGTCGCAGGCTCAGCCAAGTATGCCGCAATATATTCCAGCTTTGCGATCGGCATTATCATGCTGACCTGGATATACCTGAACTGGATGATTCTGCTTTTGGGCGCCAGCCTCGCGTTCTATTTGCAAAACCCGGGTTCGGTTGCCAAGCGCAGTCATGTTCAACTGTCTCCAGAGCTTCAGGAAAAAATTGCTTTGGCCATGATGTGGCTGGTGGCTCGCCCCTTCAGTGAGGGCAGTACAGCACCGCAGCAGGAGGTTCTGGAGCAATCCTTACGAGTGCCAGGAGAAGTTACGCGAGGAGTAAGTGACAAGCTGATTCGTGCCGGCATACTCACGCTTGCCGGCCGCCAGGGTGATCAGTTGGTGCCGGGGCGGGCGCTGGATCTTATTACGGTGGGAGATGTGCTGAAGGCCGTTCGCCACGACGAGGATCGCGTGGTGGACCGGCTGCCTCCGGTGTTCCCCCCTGAGTTGCTCAAAGGAGAGCGGGAGAATGAATCTACTACGTTTGCCGTCTTGCTGAAAAATGCCCCTGGCGCAGAGGCTAACCGCGAGCGCCAGCGCTGAGAGCGGCCTTCAAAGCTACCCGTACGCGGCCTGTCTGTTCTGTATCAAGGCTTAGGATTTTCTCGAGGTCTTCCTCGGGCAGGTTGCGCTGGTGGGCATGACGTAATACTTCTCGGCTGCCTATCACCATGCCATCCACCAGGGTTGTACCTTCCCGAGCGGGCGCCGGGCGTTCTGCAGACATAAGGTACGCATGGTATTTGGGCGGAAGCCCCCACTCACTGGCAATCACCTGCGAAGCCACCCACTGATAGCGTGCCAGAGCTGTGCGAACCAGTACCACGTTTGGCTCTCCAGCCCCAGGCTGAGCCTTGCATATCTGCTGAAGCTCTCTACGGAGGGTGATATAGGATAATGCCGGTAGCAGGCCGACGGTGAAGCAGGCGCTTGCGTCCTCCCCACGAAGCTTTGCTATAAATTCTGCTGCACGGGCACACGTAAGGCCCCATTGCCAGGCACGCTGGGCAAACAGTGCTTCCCGGCTATTTCGGGCTGCCATCATAGGACGCATAACAGCTGCTGAAATCACATTCCGGATGCCATCAATACCAAGGATGAACACGGCCTGGTCGACAGACTCAATGGTGTGATCGCCGGTGCGGAAATAAGGGCTGTTGGCAATCTGCAGTATCTGATTGGTTAAAGAGGGGTCTCCCAGAATAATCTGGCTCAGCTTCTGCCGATCGCCAGACTCGTCCGAGAGGGCTCTCATAAGCATGGGGAGCGTCATGGGCTGCCGTGGCAGCTCTTCCATCTTTTTGTTCGTGAGGCGGTGTTCCAGCTCTTGCAAGGCGCGTTCAGATAATGACTGCTCATCCCGTAGCTTTGCGGGGCCGGTGTCGAGTAACCAGCAGAAGAGATTTTCTTCAAGCTGCATTGTCAGGCTTTGTGCGTCTTCGGCTGATTCGGCAGGCTCAGTAGTTTTCGCAGGATTGAACAGTCGCGCCTCAGGAGCCGGAGGAGGTGAGGGTTGCTCAGTTTTAAAAAAATCTGCTACCCAGGAAAAAAAGCCTGGCATCCGTTGCCTCCGAATGAATCAGTCGTGAAACTGTACGTGCCTGTAACTTGCAGTATAGGGGGCCGTCGCTGCATTGCACAGGCTAAACCTTTGCTGCCAGTAGACTATTTACACCAGCGCTCCACCGAATACAAAAATGAGCTGGCAGACACCTGCCGCACACCCAAGCATTGCGCCTACAAGAATCAGCTTGATTTCATCTTCCTGGAAGCAGGGGCGAAGCAAATCCTGAAACTCCTCGGAGGAGAGGGCAATCATTCGCTCCACCATAATTGCTTCAACAGCACGGGCACGGTCAGTCTCAAACATCGGGTTGCTGAAAGATGTTTTTGATATTTCGATAGCCTTTTCGCCCACCTGGTTTTTCAGAGTAGCAAAACCGGTTGGACCAAAAGCCATTTGGGTCAGAGCTTTGCCCATGCCAGCGGTTTCATCAACCAGCGGCTTGATATGCTTTTTAACCATATTGCGGGCGCGATCACCTTTTGGGCCCTCCATTATGGCTTCAATGATATTGCCAACCGTTAGAATCTCGTGAGTGATAATGTGGCAGAAAGAATGGGCCACCTCAGGTTGCCGCTTGAGGAACAGCCCCTGAATCTTGAAAGGGCCGACCTTTTTGGCATGCAGAGGCCGGAAGATCACGTTCAGGGCGATCCAGTTGGTGGCCCAGCCCACCATCAAGCCGAAGAAAGGCAGTACCCACCAGCTTTGATAAAAGTACCAGACAGCCATCTGAATAAGGCCGAACAGGAAGCCGAAATAGAGACCGGAATTCACAATAAAGCGAAACTCTGCGTCGCCACACTCCAGGAAAATGCGGTTCAGCAATTGCTTGTCGGCTGTCAGTTTCTCAATGGTCATGGTTTTGATATCAAGCAGGTCTTCTACGTTGTTGGCGATATCGTCGACCAGGTTGTCTACCAGTTGCGGTGCAGATTTGCGCACCCGGTCGTAGACCATTTTCCGGGCAGAAGCGGGGAGGTTTTCCCAGAACGTCGGGTACTCCCGCAGCATCATTTCGTCCACATACTCTTCGATGCGGGGCTCTACAGATTGGACAATATGAGCCGCGAGTATTTTGGGGTCAATCTGTTCAAAAATCTCCCGCACGGTGCCGATTTTGGAAATAGTGGCGTCTACGGCGATGGCGGCCATTTTACCTGCTTTGGAGGGAATGATGCCCTGCCAGCCCAGCAGAGGGGGCTTGCCAACAAACTCTAGCGGAAAGAAGGTCATTTTGATGGCAAGCCAGTTAGTGATCCAGCCAATCAGGGCAGCAATAATGGGAATACTGAGGTATTGCCAGAATTCGGGGTTGCTAAACAGGTTTGTCATCCGGAGGTTGCACTCGCTTTTTTGTTTATGTCTGCGGGCAGAAGCATGTTTGGAAGGTGCGCGGCTGTCAATGACCTGAGAGCCCTCCCGGGATGGCGGAATGATCTAGCCTGCCATGTCACCCCATAACCACTGACACAAAGCCATGGCGGCAACGGGTGCAGTTTCTGTTCTCAGCACTCTCGGACCGAGAGCCACAGGCAAAAACCCTTCCTTCTCCGCTTGGGCAATTTCATCGGCGGTGAGACCGCCCTCGGGCCCAATCATCAAGGCTACGCTGTCAGGCTTGGCCATAGAGCTCAGTGATTGTTCAGTGCGGTGGTGCAGCACCAGCCGCAAATCGCAGCTACGACTGTGCTCCAGCCATTGCGCTACGGTCATAACCGGCAGGATTTCCGGTATACGAGCACGACCGCATTGTTCGGCAGCGCTTATGGCAATTGACTGCCATTGGCGCAAACGCTTGTCTTCCCGGTCGCCTTTAAGCTTTACCTCACAACGCTCAGTGGTGAGCGGCACGATTCGGGACACGCCCATCTCTACCGCTTTTTGAATGGCGTAATCCATGCGGTCACCCTTCGACAAAGTCTGACCAAGGGTGATTAACAGGGGGGATTCAGTAAGGTTGGCTTCGGGCGCAGCGACTAGCACTTCAACACGCTTCTTGCTCGCTTCCGTAATAGTGGCAGGGTAATCCTGGCCATCCCCGTTGAAGAGTCTCAAAGCTTGCCCTGGCTGCATGCGCAGCACCCGGCCGACATGCTGGGCAGCGTTCTCATCCAGATCTGCATGAGAGCCTTCGCTCAAAGGCGAGTCGGTATAAATTCTGGGGATGCGCATGTGTGTACCTTGATCAGTCCCTAACAGCTATATCGATACCTTCGGTCGCAACCTGGGCCAGATGGCGTATCTGATCTTCAGTAATGACGTAAGGCGGCATGAAGTAAACCACATTACCCAGGGGGCGAAGCAAGGCCTGGCGGGTGAGAGAGTGCTGATACACACGAACACCCCGGCGCTCCTGCCAGGGGAAGGGTGTTTTCGAGGCTCTGTCTTTCACCATCTCAATTGCCAGAGTCATTCCGTGCTGGCGGATATCCCCAACATTCGGGTGATCAGCCAGGTGAGCTACGGAATCAGCCATGCAAGCCGAAAGTCTGCGGTTGTTCTCAATCACGTTATCATCCCGGAAGATGTCCAGAGTGGCCAGTGCCACGGCGCAGCCGATGGGGTTGCCGGTGTAGCTGTGGCTGTGCAGAAAGGCCTTCAGGGTTTCGTAATCATCGTAAAAGGCGTTGTAAACCGTATCGGTGGTCAGCACAACGGAGAGTGGCAGATAACCAGCCGTCAGGCCTTTGGAAAGGCACATGAAATCCGGGGTGATGCCAGATTGCTCACAGGCAAACATGGTGCCGGTGCGGCCAAAGCCCACCGCAATTTCATCTGCAATCAAATGCACGCCGTAGCGGTCACAGGCTTCACGTAGCTTGGTGTGGTAAATCGGATGGTGCATGCGCATGCCGCCGGCGCACTGGATCAGCGGTTCCACCACAACGGCACAGATTTCTTCGTGCTTTTCTTCCAGCAGTTTTTCCATGGCTTCAAACTGACGCAGGGCATAGGCCTCGTCGGCTTCGCCTTCTTCCTTGTTGTAGGCGTCGGGTGAGGGCGCGGTCAGCACTTCCATCAGCAATGGCTGATAGGTGTCCTTGTACAAAGCCACGTCGCCCAGTGCCAAGGCACCCAGGGTTTCACCGTGATAACTGTTGCTCAAATTCACAAAATTCTTTTTGCCGGGTTTTCCCTGGTTCTTCCAGTAATGGAAGCTCATCTTGAGCGCAGCCTCGATGGCCGATGATCCGTTGTCAGCGTAGAAGCATTTGTTCAGGCCTTCGGGGGTTACTTCGATAAGCCGTTCAGACAAATTGACCACAGGCTCGTGGGTAAAGCCCGCCAGAATGACATGCTCCAGCTCATTGATTTGCTTGTTGATGGCTGCGTTTATTCTGGGGTTCGCATGGCCGAAGAGGTTAACCCACCAGGAGCTGACTGCGTCGATAAACCGGTTGTTTTCAAAGTCCTCCAGCCAAACACCTTCGCCTCGTTTGATGGGCACCAGGGGCAAGGTTTCGTGGTCTTTCATCTGTGTGCAGGGGTGCCATACAGATTTGAGGCCGCGGGCGACGAGGTCGGCATTGCGCATAGAGAGTCTCCGGTAAGGCGATGGTTCTGAACTGTTAATGTGGCGGCTGTTAACCTCGGGTGATAATACAGTTAACAGCGGCGACTGACTACTATGCCAATACCCATCGACCGGATGGCCAATGCACCCACTTGGCTGCCCCCTGACAATTCCTGCACAATAAAACAGAGGCGCATATACGATGGAAGTTCAACTGACCCACCCCTACCAGGCCGGCATTGAGCGAGTGCTTGGGGCTTTCTTTAACGAGGATCATATCCTTGAGAAAAACGCTTTGTTGGGCTCCCGTAATGTGCGTGTCGCAGAGTTGGAAAAAGGCGAGACTACGGCAAAGCTGGTTATTGAACGGCAGATGACAACTTCCATGGAGGTGCCAGGTTTTCTTTCCCACTTCCACCGTGAATGGAACCAGGTGCGGCAAGAAGAGCACTGGTTTCGTAAAAGTGACGGCGAATGGCATTGCGAATTTCGTGTGCACATTGAAGGCGTGCCGGCAAAAATCAAAGGCATGATGAGGCTGGAAGGCTCAGATGATGCCTGTACCAATCATGTGACCCTGAGTGTGCGCTGCGATGTGCCGCTGGTGGGTAAGAAGATCGCAGCATTTCTGAGAGACGACTCACACGCCAAAATAGAGCGTGAGTATGAAACCATACTGCAGCTGCTATAATGCGCCCTCACGGATGAATACAACGCAAAGGATGCGTCATGAGCAAAGCAGTTGTGCTTCTCGGAGACTTGGGCTCTGATCACCAAGGTTTCCCGCCTACGCCGGTGCTAGCCGGCTCCCCCGATGTACTGATTGATGGCAAACCAGTCGCCCGAGTGGGCGATCCATTGGCGCCTCACTCCAAACCGAAACATCCTCCACACCCACGCGCCATTGCTGCCGGTTCTGGCACTGTGCTGATTAATGGCATGCCCGCAGCAGTGACTGGTGGTGCTATTACTTGTGGTGGCGTGACGATTGGTTCGGGGTCGGTGGTCATTGGCGATATTCATGCGCCGGCAGCATTTTCTGGCGTGACGCCCATGGCATTAACCGCCAGGAGTGCACCTGCAGCCAGACAGGCTTCGTTGTCGGAGAAAAACACATCTACCGCTGAAGCATCGAAAGCTCCCAGTCAGACGGGAACACAGCGAGAACAGTCCGCCCCTGTTGCGAGCCTGAACACCGCTGAGAAAGCCACTGGTGAGCCTGTCGTCAAACAGGATCCGACGGTGAGTGAGCCTGGTTTCCACGTTGTTCGTCAGCCAATGAGCAAAAACGAATTACTCACACTGCTCTATGGCGATGCGTCTGCCAAACCGGATAATTTTGAACGCCTAAATCCCGGATTAAATAACCGGATATTGCCTGGCGAAATGATTGTGATCGCCGATCCCAACAGTCTTGAATGCACGATTGAAGAAAACAACCTGATGGAAGTTGCCCAACAGGTAAACCAGGAGGTTCGTCAGTTAAGTGAGCAAGAAGCTCAATTCATTGTCGACCATTACGACCTGCTGGAAATGATGACATCTAATGCCGCAACGGGTCTTGGTGTGGGGGCCACCATGATTGGGCAACAGATCAAGAGCATCAACACTACATTGAAAGAACTGGAGGTTCTGCATCAGGATACCTTCCGAAAGCATGGAAAGCTGAGCCATCCGGAGTTCTTTGAGCAGCGTCAACGTTTGTTTACCAAGCTGGACTTCGCGCTTGGTAAAGTGGCCAAGAAAGGGATGTCACTGGATGATAATGCGAAACTCAAGCGGGCGCTGGGGTTGTCGTCCAAGAGCATTGTTCATGAGTGGAAGGCTTCGGGCGTGGGTGGTATTCCGGGGTATGGCACGAATTACACAAAAGTTTCTGGTGCTGCTCGTTTCATTGAGAACGGAGGGCGATTGGCTCTAGCGTTGGATGTTGGCTTAACGGGATATAAGATCTATGAGGCGTGTTCGGCTGGTCGAGCGGAGCAGTGCGAGCAAGTTGGGTTTACTGAATCTGGGCGATTGGTAGGAGCTGTTGCTGGAGGAACTGCTGGCGCTGTCGTTGTCCCATTGCTCTGCGTCGCTATTGGCGTCGGAACTGTGGGCGTTGGCGGTATTGCGCGCGGAGTTGTTGCTTCAGGTGTAGGCAGTGTGGTCGGTGGCAACGTGTTTGGTGAGCTGGGAGCCTCGGCCGGAGAGTTGATATACGAGGTGCACAATGCTGACTGAGGAAGTTAGGATTATCGCAGCTTATATTGTGTATGGCGGTATCTTTATCAGTCTGTTGCCGATTCTAGTAATGGTTACTTGCGGGTTTATTTACGTACGCAAAGTTGAGGAGCTTGTAGCGACGAAAGAGGGAAGCATATCTAGTGTAATGACAATTTGGTCCGACGGTGTGATTGGCCGCTTGGTAAGGAGTAGCCATATTTTTGCGTATATAGTTCTGAGAAATTGCCGCGTGTCACCCTTAAAAAAAAGAGCGGCTTTGCTCGGAGATCCGGATGTGCCCTTGCCTAGAAGTTGGCAGGCCTGGTGTTTGATACCTGCCTTGGCAATGTATGGGGTTCTTGCTGTTGTTCTGGTGGCCGGAGCTGTCCTTTAGCGCTACTTGGGGTTTGTTTTAGGATACGTCCGATTGATATTAACTGTGTGCGAAGTGATGACTGACGAAAGTATTGTCATCGCGGCATACATCGGCTTCGCCAGCCTTTTTTTGGGCCTGATACCTCTTCCTATTATTGTCACTATTGGGTTTCGATACGCAGCTCTAATCGAAGATCGCGTGGCCACTGATTCGGGCGGCATCGAAGCTGCAAGAATGTTTTGGCAGGGACGAATGATCGGTCGTTTTTTCAGAAGTAGTCGTCCCTGCAAAACCAAAAAACTGAAACAAAGCAATGAGTTGGCTTGAGTTTCGAGTATAATATCCACCATAAATCTCCCCGTTTCGCCCAAAAACCGGAAGAAAACGCCATGATTC
>NZ_VCGZ01000005.1:0-344304 GCF_016597775.1 Marinobacter sp. 1-3A | reverse complement strand
GCCTGAAATCTGAGTGGGTACCGGCCCTGGGATATCGGAATCTGCCTGAGGCCAAAAAAGATGTTGGTGGCTATCTGATGGACTACTACAACCGGCAAAGACCTCATACGTTCAACGGTGGTATTTCTCCCGTTGCAGCAGAGGAAAACCTTAAAATACTGTCCGGGATTAGTTGACCACTACATGCTGATTATGGTCAGAGGCCGATAGGGGCTGTGTCCGGATCCGCGATTCCCGCATTACTGACCATTGCGTGCCCACCCCATTTCACGGCTTCGGCCTCTGCATCCCGGTCCAACACTACAACGCGCCAGCCCTTGTTCAGGAAGTAGGCGGCGATACCCTTGCCAATGCCTTGGGCACCGCCGGTTACGAGGATGACCGGGAGTTGCTGTGTCATGTGTCTTGTTTCCTTGCGATCAGAAATTGGAACTACTGTTGGTGATATCGGCAAACGCTGTTTGGGGTATCCTCTTTGAGCTATGCTGCGGCCCGGCGCGCTGATCGCCCCGCAGATTCTTCGACATAAAACGGGCTAATAAGGTGATGAGTAATGATTAATACCAAAATATACAAGTCCGTCCATAGCTTGGCTGAAAAGCTGATGGAAGCTGACAAAAACGATGATAAAGCAGCATTTGATTCGCTCTATGCAGAGCTGAAATCTGTATGCACCGATAACGAAAATACCGACAAAGACCACCCGGAACAATGGGAAACGCTTGCCGACTTTACAGAAGACCTGGAAGAGGCTTTGGCAGGCTACGACAAGGCCATGGAAAAAGCCGTGGCAATCAAGGCAAAAGATCATATGTCGTCGATCGCGTTTTCCATGGCCACCTTGCAAATTGAGTTGGGCCAAACGGATGCCGCCATCAAAAACCTTCAGGAGGCAAAAGCTAACGCGAATAAAATTGACGATAAGGAACTTAAAGCAGACATAAATAATCTGCTTGAAACGCTCCGGGTTGACGAATAACTAAAGTAGACCCGATTTGATCATGCCGAATGAGTGGTGCATTGAATCGAAAATCGCACATTCCCGAATGATAAAGGAAAAGGTACGCTGAGGTTCTACTAAACAGGTCTCCCTTTTAATCTTCAGGACGATATTTTTTATGTTAGGCACATTTAGCTTGGTAACCCCAACCGAGATTCTGTTCGGGCGCGGCTTTGTTGTCCAGTTGAACGACAGGGCTGCAAAACTGGGTTCGCGAGCATTGATTGTGCACGGCAAAAGCCCGGGCAGGCTCTCGGCAGTGTTTGAGTCACTCACGTCTATCGATATCGTCCAGACGCTGACCATTGAAAAAGAGCCTGATTTGAACACGCTTACAGCCGCCATTGACCAAGGTAAATCACTCGGGGTCGATCTGGTACTTGGTATCGGCGGTGGTTCGGTTATGGATTCAGCAAAGGTGCTTGCGGCCATGCTGCCAAGCCACACGGATCTGTTAAGCCATCTGGAGGTAGTGGGTAGCGGGCTGCCACTATCCGCCAGACGCTTACCGCTGATACTTGTGCCAACCACCTCGGGTACAGGGGCGGAGGTGACTCGAAATGCGGTTATCGACGTGGTCGAGGCCCAGCGTAAGGTGAGCCTGAGGGATAACCAGTTGCTCCCGGATCTTGCGCTGGTAGACCCGGCGCTCACCGATAATTGCCCCAAACAAGTTAGCCTTTACTCAGGTTTGGATGCGGTCACCCAGGTCATTGAGCCTTACCTTTCATCACGATCAAATCTGTTCACCGATATGTTGTGCAAAGAGGCGATCCCGAAGGGGCTTCTTGCTTTGAAGCAACTGATGGAAGGGGAGACCAAAGGCGCTCGTGATGCTTTGGCTCAGGTAAGTCTCTTTGGTGGGCTCGCTCTTGCGAACTCCGGGTTGGGAGTTGTGCATGGCATTGCTGGCCCGCTAGGCAGTTTGTGCGGTGCGCCCCACGGAGCCATCTGCGGTGCTCTATTGCCTGCGGGCATTGCAGCGAACCGCGATAACGTAGTCGAGGCTGGTCATAAAGCTCGTGTCGATGACGTAATTCGCTGGATTGCTGAAGTGTTTGAGGTATCGGAAGGTCAGGCTCTGCAGTATTTTCGTGAGTGGATTGCTCAGAATGGCTTGCCGGGACTGGCGTCTATTGGTGTGACGGAAGAGCACATACTCTCAGCGACACAAGCTGCCGTCGGAGCCTCGTCCATGAAGGCCAATCCTGTTGTGCTACCAACAGAAATCATAGAAAACGTGGTGCGTCAGTCGCTTTAGGAGCAAACCGCCCAGGCTCAAAATCCAGCTTCAGCAACTCCTGAAGCATGCTGTAGCTAAGGCCCCAGATACAGTAATCCTGATACCGACAGCAGGGCATTTTTACGGTGCCAAGCGGGGTGCGCCAAGGGAGTTTGCTTTGATTTTCTTTGGCGGCGAGGTATTTGAGGGATATCCACACCATCTGTGCCACTTCGTAATTAGGCGACTCTGTTTGCGGTCCCTGCCACTCGTAAACATAGGGGGTGACGATCATTGGCCGCCAGCGGCTGTGCTGGCGGGTAATCAGGTCTGACAGTCTGAATTGAAAGCGACCGTGATTGGCCAGATCGACACCGGTTTCTTCCAGGGTTTCCCGTTCGGCCGCCGCCCTTGGCGATGGGTCTGCCGATTCCATACGGCCCCCGGGAAAGGCCATGTCGCCAGACCAGGGATCTCCTTTCCGGTGGGCCCGCTGGATGAACAGTAGCTCCGTTTCACCGTCGTCAGTTTGCCGGTAAATCAAAGCAACGGACGCTCGCGCAAGGCGGCGTCGGAAAGGGATCTTTTGGGGGCGGAGGGCCAGCGACCGGTCCCACATCGCCCTTAATCGTAGCAAGGTTAACTACTCAGCTCGCAGGCGTCCAAAGACTCTGCAGTTGTCCCAGCAATGAAGACCCAACGCCTTGGTCCCCCAGGAAGCCCATAAGGATTGGAACAAACTGCTGAATCATGGCGCTGTCCATGCCCAGGGCTGAGAAGGCCGATTGCACGCCGTCCATAGATGAAATACCAGAGAGCAGCCCTTGGCTCATGCCGCCAGCCCCGAGCAAGCTGGTTAGCCCCGGCGCCTTGTTTGTGAGAGCGCTCATGGCGTCAGCACCCAGATCATTTTTCGCCAGTTGCAGTAAAGCACTGGTGCCGCCAACAGCTTGAGTTTCAGTGACACCGAGTTGGTCTTCCAGCAGCCCGAGCAGTTGCTGCGCTTCAGCACTGGCTTCGTTGGTGGCGGACAGTGCCTGGGTGCCACTGGCAATGGTGTCGTTCAGGCTGAAAGCGCCAGCGGTCGGTGCTAGCAGGTAGATGCTGGAAACAAAAAGGAATTTTTTCAGGATGTCGTTCATTGTCGGGGCCTGTGGAGAGTGTACTTCAAATGTCTGTTTTTATATTGGGGTGAAGGGGCAGAATAAAAGTGCCGCACTAAAAGACAGATCTACTTTTCCCGGTTGGCTATCCAGAAAACCGGGCATTGATTCTTCACTAGATCTGCCCTTTTGCATAATGCAAACTTACAGCCCCTAACCCATGCAGCAGGAGACCGGTAATGTCTGAATTATCACTCAAAGAACAACTAAGCAACGCAGTAAAAGACGCCATGCGGAACAAGGACAAAATCCGGCTCGTCACACTGCGTATGGCACAGGCTGCTATCAAACAGATCGAAATTGACGAGCGCCGCGACCTGAATGACGATGACGTTCTGAAGGTATTGGATAAAATGCTCAAGCAGCGACGCGATTCTGCCAGCCAATACGATAACGCCGGCCGCAAGGAGTTGGGCGACATCGAACGAGCGGAAATGGCGATCATCGAGGAATTCATGCCGGTTGCTCTTACTGAGGATGAGCTGGATGAGCTGATCCGTGAGGCAATCAGCTCGGTCGATGCCAACGGCATGCAAGACATGGGCTCAGTAATGGGTGCGCTGCGCCCTCAAGTAGTCGGCCGTGTTGATATGGGCCACTTGGGTAAAAAGGTGAGGGCGGCGCTGGGGGCTTAACTTTCCGTCAGGCGAAGTCGTATTCTCCGCCCTTTTCAAGGGCAGCCTGGTAAGCCGGCCTGGCGTGTATGCGCTCAACCCAGGCACTGATGTGAGGCCGGTTCTTGCCTGTGATTCCTCTGGCGACTGAGGCTTCCAGTGGAAAACTCATCTGGATATCTGCGGCGCTGAGTTCATTCCCAAGAAACCAGACGTTTTTCGCCAGGTGGGCTTCAACAAAGTCCAGGTGAGTTTTAATCATGGGGCCGATGAAAACCTCATTGGTTTTATCGGCAATGCCTTTTGCCACAGGTTTGATAAAAAATGACATAGGACTGGTTTTTACCTTTTCAAAAACCAGTCGCATCACCAGTGGTGGCATCAGTGAGCCTTCGGCGTAATGCATCCAGTAGGTGTAATCCAGCCACGCCTGACCGCCGGTTTCTGGCAGCATGGTGTCTTTACCATAGGTGTGTGCCAGATACTCAATAATAGCGCCAGACTCCGCCACCACCAGGTCGCCGTCAGTGATCACCGGTGATTTACCCAGCGGGTGTATTTTTTTGAGGCTTGCCGGCGCCAACATGGTTTTGGCATCACGCTCGTAGCGCTGGATCTCGTAAGGCACTCCCAGTTCTTCCAGCATCCAGAGAATGCGTTGTGAACGAGAGTTGTTGAGGTGGTGGACTGTAATCATGCGGAAAACTCCGTTAGCTTCAAACAATAGGCAGGTTTACAGAGTAGTCTGTATACGCGTTTTTGGATCACTGCCATTACTGTTTAAATTGTTAGATTCGATTGCGAAAGGCCAATAAGTGGTTTTTCAGATCTTTAATAATCTCGGGCACTTTCAGAGGGAGTAGCTTTCTGATGCCTTTGAAAATATACATAAAAACATTTGCCCGTTTGTACCAGAGCACCCGCTGAATCTTCTTTTTCATCGGGTGGTAGCCTTCCATGTAAAGCTCTTGCACATGTTTGGCATTGTTGGTGAGGCTGTAACCGCTTAAATTCAGCGGCACCACAATGTCCGCCTTTTTAAGTTGCTCGCGAGTATTAAAGTCGATCGCAATATTGATGGCGTTGCTGATCACATCGAAGGTGTCTTCCGGCTTCTGGTACTGGCTGACATGGCTCAGATCAATGGCGACGGTGATACCCGCGCCCATTTTGGCCAAAGGAGAAATCGGAACGTTTTCAACCAGCCCACCGTCTACCAGAATCCGTCCACCTACCTCCATTGGAACAAACAAGCCTGGTACGGCCATGGACGCACAAACAGCGTCTGCCAGATTTCCTGACCTGAATATCAACTGCTTGCCGGTTTCGATATCCGTTGCACAGATTGCGAGAGGGATATTGGCGTCTTCAATGAGGCAGTCCCCCAGATCCCGCTCGATCATCTCGCGAATGGCTTGCGTACTGAACAGACCTCCGCGTTCAAAGGTAAAGTTCAGGATCTTTGAAAGATTTAGCGTTGAACCAATGGAAAGTATGGATTCAACCGGGCGACCGAAGGCGTAATAGCTGGCAACCAGCGCACCCACACTGGTACCTGAAATGCAGTGAATCCGGATGCCCTCTTCTTCAAACGCTTTCAGAACACCAATGTGAGCAATGCCTTTGGCAGCACCGCCTCCGAGAGCGAGGCCGATGCGGGTGTTAAAGGGATTGAGCTTCATGCAGGGTGGCCTGTTAATGTGTCAGGGGTGGTGTTGATTAGGGGCGATTCTAACAGATTTCATTGGTTGCCCGGCAGCGCCCAAATTGGACAGCTCCAGAGTCAAACGAGCACTATGATGAAATCATAAGGTAGTTTTTGAACCTATTGGGGCTTTTGGTTGGCCCAGGCAATTAACAGGATCCGCTATGAACAAGATGAGTATTGATATTGTTTCCGACATCGCTTGTCCTTGGTGTGCCATTGGCTACGCCCGTTTGGAGCGAGCCATGGAACAGTTGGCACCAGAGTATGAGTTTGAGGTTCAGTGGCATGCTTTTGAGCTGAACCCGGATAGCAGCGGAGATGGCGAGCCAATTTTGCCGGCGCTCGCCCGCAAGTATGGCCGGAGTGAAGATGAGTTGCGCGCCACTCAGAACCAGATGATGACTGTCGCGACGGATCTTGGCCTTAACTTTGAGAAGATTCAGGAGCGCCTGGTGTGCAATACCTTCGATGCACACCGACTGGTGAAATGGGCCGGCGAACAGGGCCAGCAGACCGCTATGAAACAAGCGCTGTTCACTGCCTATTTCGGTAAGGCAGAGAACGTCTCCGACCACGATATTCTGATCAAGTGCGTGGAGTCTCTGGGGTTGGATTCCGCAAAAGCCAAAGCAGTACTGGAGTCTGACCAATACGCGGCGGCGGTGCGAGAAGATGAAGCCAAATATCAGCAGGCGGGTGTTACGGGTGTGCCGGCCTATGTAGTCAACGGAAAATATCTTATCTCTGGAGCTCAGGAGCCTGAGACGCTGGTTCAGGCATTTCAGGAGATTGGTGCAGAGTCCGACTGAACACAACGTGTTTCAGTCGGACTGCTCTTTACAAACGTTAGTTGCGAAACCGGAACAAGGTTGCGTACAGAACCGGTACCACCACGAGTGTGAGGATCGTTGCAAAACCAAGTCCGAACATGATGGTGACGGCCATGGCGACGAAGAAAGCATCTGTCAGCAAAGGCAGCATGCCCAGAATCGTCGTTAATGCAGCCATGGCTACGGGAATCAAACGACTGGTTCCGGAATCAACAATCGCCTCAATGGGCGCCTTTCCGCTGGCCAGTTCGACGTCAATCTGATCAACCAGCACGATGGCATTTTTAATCAGCATTCCCGCGAGGCTCATGAAACCCAGCAGTGCCATAAAACCAAAGGGCTGGTTGAACAGCAGGAGCCCTGCGGTTACCCCAACAATGGCAAGAGGCACTACCAGCCAGATCACAAGCGTTTTGCGAATGGAGTTGAACAGGGCAATCACGATGAACACCATCAGCCCGAAGAACACCGGAATAGACTCGGCAATAGACGTTGAGCCCTTGATCGAGTCTTCATTCTCACCGCCCCACGCAAAATAGTAGCCGGTCATGTCTGCAACCGGAATTCGGTCACGGTATCGCAGAGGGATCGTTTTGTCGGTGTGCTCGACATCTGCACCGTCGGATAACCCGAGATACTCGCGTACGTCGGCATTCAGTGCCTTCTCTACATCGGCTTTGATATCAGCCAGTAGCTCTGAGGATAGTCCGTGGCGCTGATCGAAGTGCAAGCGCAGCATTGTGATGCGATCCTGTCTCCAGATATGGGCGTTCTCAAAACCAATATGAAAGTCAGAGACTGCCTGGCCCAGCGGAACCATGCTTTGAGCGGCCGGGCTCCAGATGGACACCTGATCAAGATTATTCAGGCTCATGCGTTCGCCCAGCGGCGCCCGCGCAATGATCGGTAGCAACTCATCGCCTTCGCGGTAGGTGCCTACGCGCACGCCATCAACAGCAAACGCCGTTGCCTGGGCAATGTCCGCGCGCACCAGCCCGAGTTTCTGGGCCTGAGCGTCTGCAATTTCCGGTTTGATCACCTTTACCAGATCACCCCATTCATCACGTAGTCCTTTTACGTTGGGGTGTGCGGCCAATACTTGCCTGGCTTTGTCAGCCAATTGTCGCAAGGCTTCGGGGTCTGGCCCGGAAATGCGTAGCTGAATCTTGCCACCGGTTGCGGGCCCGAGCACAAACTTTTTAACGTTCACACCAACGCCTGGGCGCAGCGTTTCAAGCTCTTGCTGGGCTTGCTCAGTCAGTTTGGCCAGAGTCTCGTAGTTCTCAACATCTACCAGAATTCGAGCAAAGTTGGGGCTTGGCTGTTCCGGCGAATACGTCAGCAGGAACCGGGGTGAGCTACCACCCACTTGCGTAGTCACCCGGGTGACGCCTTCATAATCGGCCAAAATATCCTCAAACGCTCTCGAACCCTCGGATGTTGTGCTGATATCGGCATCACCCGGGAACCAGAGGTCCACGTAAAACTGCGGGCGGGTAGAGTCGGGGAAGAAACTTTGTTTGACCGAGCCAAAGCCCACCGCGGCTGCAACAAATAAAATTGCTGTGATGCCGATAGTCAGCCAGCGGTGCTGAATGGCTTTGTGAAGCATGCCCTGATACTTGCGATAAAAACCCGATGAGTAGGCTTGCTGGTCATTGTCTGCCGCGGTCGTTTTCAAGAACTTGTGACACAGTAAAGGCGTTACAGTTACTGCGGTGAACCAACTCAGGGACAGCGAAATCAGGATGACCGAAAACAGGGAGCGAGTGTACTCGCCGGTAGAGTCTTCAGATGTCCCGATGGCAGCAAAAGCTGTAACTGCAATGGCCGTGGCGCCCAGCAAGGGAATGGCTGTCTGGCTGACAACTTTGCTGGCAGCGGAGAGGGCGTCTTCCCCTTGCTGCATGCGCATACGAATACCATCTGTGACCACAATGGCATTGTCCACCAGCATGCCCAGGGCAATGATAAGTGCGCCCAGCGAAATGCGTTCGAGGTTGATGGCGTAAATGTTCATGAAAATGAACGTGCCCATGATGGTGATCAGCAGTACCGCGCCGATAATCAATCCACTGCGCAGGCCCATAAACACCAGCAAGACCAATACCACGATGGCCACTGCTTGTAGCAGGCTGACGGTAAAACCGCTGATTGCCTCTGATACAGCATCGGATTGGATCGATATAGGGTTTAAGGTCATGCCCAGTGGAATCTGGGGCTTCAGCTGCTCCAGCCTGGCGTCGAGGCCCTCGCCCATGGTGATGACATTGCTTCCGGAGCGGGCTGAAATGGCCAAGCCGATAGCCTGCTCGCCATCAAAGCGCAGCACGTTTGTGGCTGGTTCCTGTTGCCCTCGGTACACATTGGCAATATCTCCGAGCACGATTTGGCTGCTACTACTGCCCCGGCTTGCAATCATCAGCGATTTGAACTGTTCTGCAGAATCCAGTTCACCAGACACCTGTACGGCAAGGCGGGCATCGCCAGCGCGGGCGTATCCGGCGTACGCAACAGTGTTTTTGTCGCCCAGCACGTTGAATATCGCAGCGGGGGGAATACCCAATGCCGACATTTTTTCCGTGTAGGGCTCTACGTAAATGGTTTCCTGTGGTTCGCCATAAAGCGCAATGCTTTTGACGCCGTCAACCAGCAACAATTCGCGCTTCAGGAATTTTGCGAACTCGTAGAGCTCGTTCTGGTTGTATCCGTCGCCGGTGATGGCCAGGTACACGCCATAGACGTCCCCAAAATCATCAATGACCTGAGATGGCCCGGCTCCCGGGGGGAGCTGGGATTGCACGTCGCTGATTTTGTGACGAAGCTCATCCCAGACTTGCGGTAAGCGTGACTTGTCGTACTGATCGAGTATTTTTACCGAGACAATGGATTTGTCGCGATAAGAGTGAGATTCCACATAGAACAACTGCCCCATCTTTTGAGCAGTCTGTTCTATGAGGTTGCTGACTTCTTCTTCAACCTCACTGGCCGTTGCCCCTGGATATGGCGTGACGACTTTGGCTTCCTTGATGGTGAATTCGGGGTCTTCAAGGCGACTGAGATTATTGAAAGAATGGTAGCCCATCGCCACCATGACAAGAACAACGATCCAGGTGATGGTGCTGTTTTTAATGCTCCATGCGGCAATGTTCATAGTGGATCAGAACTCCACTTTGTCGATGGGCTTTACTTGCATGCCTTCCTTAAGCGACGACGCACCGGCAACGGCAAGGGTGTCGCCTGTTTTCAGCCCGGAGGTGATCAGAATGCTGCTCGAGCCTACCAAGTCACCGGTCTCAACAGGGCGTTTGCTGACTGTGCCGTCGTCATTGACGATCCAGACTATTTTCTGTTGCTTGCTGTCAGCAACCACGGCTGAGAGCGGCACTGCTATAAGTGTCTCACTAATACTGTTGTCCGGTTTTTGTTGTGCGCGAACAATGGCTGTCATTCCTGGTAACAGGTTTTGGCCCGCGGTGTCTTCTATGGAAAGCACATACTGAAACGTCTGTGTGTCGGAGTTGGCCTCGGTGGCATGCTCCTTTACGGAGAGTGGGAAAGTGCGATTCGGTATGCCGTCGAACCGTGCGCTCAGGTCGACCGCTGTGCCCTGGTTGCTGTAACGCACGATCAGGTTTTCCGGTATATCAACAACGACTTCCAGTGCGAGATTGTTGTGCAGATTCAAGACTGGCTCTTTGGCTTGTACTTCCTGAAAATTGTCGACAAATTTGCGAGCAATGACACCTTCGAAGGGCGCAATCAGACTGGTTTCGTTTACGGCTTTCTGGGCCTTTTCAAGTTCGGTTTGGGCAACGTTATAACTGGATTCGATCTTGTCGTACTCAGCCTGAGAGACGTATTTTTTCTTGATCAGGTCTTTGGCGCGATTAAAGTTTGCCTCTAGCGTTTGCAGCTGTGTGCGTGCCGCCGCCAGGTTGCTGTTGTAATCCGATGGGTCCAGTTTGCCGAGCAGGGTGCCTTCTTTGACGATCATGCCTTCTTGTACTGGAAACTCGATTAATCGGCCGGGCACCTGAAAGGCCATCGTAACCCGCTGGCTTGCTCTGACAGTGCCGGGAAACTCACGGGCCAGGGTCGCATCTTCACTTCCGATCGTCATCACTTTGACTGGCTGAATTACAGGGTGAAAAGTGGTTTCCTTTGACTCACTGCAGCCGATAAGGAAGATCGTGGCAATAGCGTAGAACGCTATCCGTAGTGTGCGGTTCATAAGCCTGGTGCCCTGATTAAAGAAAAGATAGGAATCCTTTAGATGCATGTTAGGCACTAGTGGCGCATTGGGAAAGAAGTTTTATTCTGTATCAGTCTGGCTCTAGGGTTTTCGTGAGGAAGTCTTCAAACGCTCTGACGGGCAGCGGGCGGGAGAAGAGATAACCCTGCCCGTAGTCACACCCGATTTCCAGCAACAGTTGGCGCTGCGCCTGGGTTTCGACGCCTTCTGCGATGACGTTCAGGCCGAGCCTGTGAGCCATAATGACTATGGCCTCTGAAAGCACCAGATCATTTTGATCCGTTTCAAGGTTTTGAATAAAAGACTGATCAATCTTGAGGTAATCGATGTCAAACCGCTTCAGGTAGGACAGCGCAGAGTAGCCAACGCCAAAGTCATCGATGGCCACTTGTATCCCTGCATCCCGGAAGCGGAGTAGCTTTTCTTTAACGTCATCACTGGCATTCAGTAGCAGGCCTTCGGTGATTTCGATGCTCAGGTGTTTTGCATCCAGCTCGAGTGTTTTCAGGTAATCCAGCCAGTCTGAGATGTTCAGGGCGTTACTTTGAAACTGTATCGGTGACATGTTCACGGACACCTGAATACCGGTACCGAACAAATCACACCAGCGCTTTGCCTGGAAGCCAGCTTCCCGAAATACCCAGTCGCCGATCCCGACGATTAATCCGGTCTCTTCCGCCAATGGGATAAACTCGGCCGGGCTAATCATTCCGTGTTTCGGGTGATTCCAGCGAATCAGAGCTTCTGCCCTGCTGGCCTTGCCCGTTGCGAGATCAACGATGGGCTGGAAATGAAGTTCGAACTGCCCGTTTTCGACAGCCGAGCGCATGTCATTGATTAGCAACAGCCGCTTTCGAGCTTCATCGTGCAGGGACTGTGTGAAATAACTCAGGCGGTTTCGCCCTGATGTTTTCGAAGCATACATGGCCTGATCGGCGTTACTGATTAGCTGATCAACATTTGAAGCGTCGTCGGGGCAAAAGGTAATGCCAATGCTGGCCTGGACATAGATGGACTCTCCATTGAAGGTGTATGGCTCCGCCAGCGCACTGATGATTTGCTCGGCCACTTTTTCGCCATCGGTCGTGTTTGTGAGCCGGGGAAGGATAACAGTGAACTCGTCGCCGCCCATGCGGGCCACGGTATCTGAGTCTCTCACACAATCGCTGATACGCCCTGCGGCTTTTATCAGCAGTTGGTCGCCCACCGGGTGTCCCAGGGAATCATTAACATCTTTGAAACGGTCAAGATCAATAAACAATAATGCCAGCAGTGAACCGTGGCTTAGAGAGGCCCGGATTTCCTGTTCCAGTCGATCCTGAAACATGTAGCGGTTGGGCAGGTTGGTCAGGAAGTCGTAGTTTGCCTGGCGCCAAACCAGTTCGTCGGTGCGAACCTTGTCGGTTATATCAGAACCCATAATGACATGACGCTGGATATCACCTTTGTCATTGTGAATCACACTTACAGTGAGCCACGAGGGAAAGGCTTCGCCGTTTTTACGACGATTCCAGACCTCACCCTGCCAAAAGCCTTTCAGGGCGACATTTTCCCATATGGTCTGGTAGAAATCGGCGCTGTGACGACCGGAATGAAGAACAGATGTGTCTCTACCTCGAAGGTCGTCAAGGGTGTAACCGGTTATCCGGGTAAACGCGGGGTTGAGTGCCGTAATCCTGTTGCTGGCATCGGTAACCAGTAGAGCTTCTGCCGTGTTTTTGTAGATGGATGAGGCAAGGTGGAGTTCTTCTTCTGCATGAAACCTCTCGATGGCAATACTGACCAGATTTGCCGCCCTCTCAATCAGTACAATTTCCTGTTCATCAGGGGTGCTCGGTTGAGTGCGATAAATGGCAAAAGTGCCTAAGACCTTGCCTGATGACGAATGAATGGGCTCCGACCAGCAGGATTCCAGCCCAGCTGAGGCCGCCAGATCTTTAAAGTTTGCCCAGTAAGGGTGGGAGGCGATGTTTTCGACTACAACGCGCTCTCCCGTATAGGCTGCGGTTCCGCAGGACCCAACGCCCATGCCGATCTCAACGCCACTGATAGCCTTGGAGAAAAAGCCCGGCAAGCTCGGGGCAGAGCCACTCAGGAGGTGTTTTCCTTCGTCGTCCATGAGAAGAATCGAGCACATGGAATTGGAAAGAATGGATTCGGCCGATGCAATAACCTGCGCCAGAATTTCTTCCAAAGAGCCGCCTTTGGCAACCAGTTCCAGGGTTTCCTGCCGCATTTGTTCGCGGCGCTCTGCCATCTTCCGGGATGTGATGTCTTCGATGAGCGACACCACGTATGCAAAGCTGTGGTCAGTATTTCGAATAGCGCGCAAGGAAAGATGAGTGTCGATGGAGTTACCGGATTTATGGATAAACCGTCTTTCAACCGATCGCTCATCCACTGTGCCGTCAATCAGTTGCTGATACTGAGCCTGGCCAATTTCCAGGTCTTCAGGATGAATCAGGTCAGTCCACTTTGCCGTCAGAAGCTCCTGTTCTGTATAGCCGAGCATGTCACACAGCGCCTGATTTACTTCTATCCAGCCTCTATCCGGGCTGGTAGTCGCCATCCCGAACATTGAACGTTCGAAATATGCCCGGAAATGTTGTTCACTGATACGGAGCGCTTCCACCGCATCGCGGCGCTGCCTTTCCCGATCAAGGTTGCCGAGAGCGAAGGTGATGTCGCGGGCAAGTTCGTTGAATAGATCAGTGATTTCGTCGTCAAAAAAGTCTTTTGCAAGGTGATAAACCGTAAACACTGCAAAAGGTTTTTCATCCCTCTGGATGGGGAAGCTGCCGCTGCTACCCCAGCGATGATGGCCTGAATGTTCGAGCGAGAATGCTGATCCCGGGTTGTTCGCCCAGTCATTGGTTACTACGGAGTGATTGTTGCAATAAGCGGCTGCTGAAGGGTCGGGGGGGGCTGATGTGCCTGGTTGCACTGAAGTGTTCAAACTCTCCAGATAATCCGTTTCGGCACCATAGCTTTCTACCGGGACAATGCGCTTTGATTCCGGATCATAAACCCCAATCCAGGCCATGCTTATGCCGGCGAAATCGACAGCCGATCTGCAGGCGAGCGGGAACAGCTCTTCCTCGCCACCCATTCGATTGATGGCCTGGTTCATTTCACTCAGAGCCCGGTATAAACCAGTCAGTCTGTAAATATGCGCATTCTCCGATGCGCCCACGGTCACATTGCTTGTGTCCGGGCGTGTGTTTTCTGGGTTGGCCTCGTTATCCGGTGGTGTAGTCAAAGAGCTACTCGCTGTGGCCAGGACTTGATCATTAGTCGTTTCAAGAGTGTTCAGTCTTTTTGTGTAAAGTTCAAGATAATTGCAGGGTAAATTATTATTGTATTTTGGGAGCACGCAAGAGCGTGCTGCAGATTCTCGCTGAGTGGTGCAATAATCGAGACATCAGACAGATAAAGGCGGCTACCCCATGACAGATACAAGGCAGATTGCCGGTCTCGCACCGGATCGACTTCTCAATATTGAGCGCCACCTCGACCGCCGCTATATCCAGTCCGGCAAGTTGCCAGGGGCGCTGACACTGGTAGCCCGAAGGGGAGAGGTGGCCTATGTAAAGCCCCAGGGGCTGATGGATGTGGAGCGTAACAAGCCAGTCTGTCGGGATACTATTTTCCGCATTTACTCCATGACCAAGCCGATTACGTCTATCGCCATGATGCAGCTTTATGAGCAAGGGCGATTTTTGCTGGACGATCCAGTGCACAAGTACATTCCAGCCTGGAAGAGTCGGCGAGTTTATAAAAGCGGCGTCTATCCTCATTTTTTGACTGTGCCCGCAACCAGCACCATGACGATTCGCGATCTTTTTACCCATATGTCTGGCCTGACTTACGGGTTTATGAATCGCACTAACGTGGATGCCGCCTATCGCGAGCTGGGGCTTGATGGCAGTCGGGATCTGACAATGGAAGCCCTGGTCAATCAACTGGCAGAACTCCCTCTTGAATTCTCGCCGGGCACTGCCTGGAACTATTCCGTCAGCACCGATGTGCTGGGCTATCTGGTGCAGTTGCTGGCGGATCAGCCTTTTGATGAGTACCTGCGCGAGAATGTTCTTGATCCCTTGGACATGCCCGATACGGGCTTTCACGTGCGTGACAATCAGCTTGATCGATTTGCTGCCTGCTACCAGTACCAGCCAGGTGACCAACTCAAACTTCAGGACGATCCGGAAACATCGCCTTTCAGGCGTGAGGGGCGGTTTCTGTCTGGCGGTGGTGGGCTGGTTTCCACGATTGATGATTATTTCCATTTTGCCCAAGCCCTTTGTCAGGGTGGGGAGTTCCGGGGGCGGCGGATTATTGGTCGCAAAACCCTGGAGTTCATGCGCAGCAACCACCTGCCGGGCAATCAGGACCTGCCAAGCTTTGCCGTCGGCTCGTTCAGCGAAGCACCTTATGCCGGAACGGGTTTTGGTCTTGGCTTTTCGGTAAAAACCGATGTTGCAAAGTCCCATGCAAACGGATCGGTCGGCGAATACGGCTGGGGTGGATTGGCGAGCACCAGCTTTTTTGTAGACCCGGTTGAAGAGTTGGTGATGATTTTCATGACGCAACTGATCCCCTCATCGACCTACCCAATCCGGCAGGAGTTGCGGGCGATGGTAAATGGAGCGCTGGTATGATTAGCAGAGGAGTCAAGGCCCCGGAATTAACCGTGGCCGGCTGGCTGAATACAGACGAACCCTTGCAGCTGGAAAAATTGCGGGGGCAGGTGGTTGTGCTGCATGCGTTCCAGATGCTGTGCCCGGGCTGTGTGACCCACGGCCTGCCACAAGCCGCCGCGATTCATGAACTGTATCGCAGTGATGAAGTACAGGTGATTGGCCTGCATTCAGTGTTCGAGCATCACCATGTGATGACGCCCGATGCGCTCAAGGTGTTTGTTCACGAGTATCGACTGAAATTTCCCATAGCCATTGATTTGCCGTCAGACTCGGGGCCTGTTCCTGTGATGATGCAAAAGCTCAACCTGCAGGGCACACCGTCGCTGGTGTTGATTGATAAGGACGGCACTATCCGCTTTACTCAGCTGGGACGGGTAAATGATATGCAGGTGGGTAATATGATTGGGCGGCTGTTGGCATAAGAGTGGTCGCAGTGAACCATGGAGATGGTATGAAAGCTGGTGTAAATGCTGTGATCAAAACAGAAAAGCTGCCCATCAAATTGTGGCTTGATGAAGGCCAGATGGAGGAGGGTGCGCTGGAACAGGCACGCAACCTTGCCAACCTGCCTTTTGCCTTCAGTCATATTGCCATTATGCCCGACACTCACCAAGGGTATGGCATGCCGATTGGTGCCGTTCTTGCCACTCAGGGCGCCATCATACCCAACGCTGTTGGTGTCGATATCGGCTGTGGTATGTGCGCTTTACGAACCAGCCTGACAGATATCGCAACAGACGACCTGAAAGAGGTCATCAAAATCATCCGCGATACCGTACCCGTGGGCTTCAATCATCACACTGAGCGCCAAGACGAAGCCTGGATGCCCGAGAGAAAGGGCGAGCTTCCCATTGTCGCACAAGAGTACGAAAGCGCCTTGTATCAGATTGGCACTCTGGGAAGCGGCAACCACTTCATAGAAATACAGAAGGGATCGGATGGCTATATCTGGATTATGGTCCACTCCGGCTCTCGCAACCTCGGCTTCACCGTCGCCAATCATTACGACGATGTGGCGCAGCGCCTGAATCGGGACGCTGGCGAGGATGTATCCCGGGGCTTGGCCTTCCTCCCGGAATCATCAGAGTATTTTGATCTGTATTGGCGCGAAATGAACTACTGCCTTGAATTTGCGCTTGCCAACAGAAAACTCATGATGGAGCGGGTCGAGGCAGCTTTCATGGAGGTTCTGCCCGAGGTGGAGTTTGCCGATTTCATCAACAAGCCCCATAACTTCGCTTCTGAAGAAGAACACTTTGGTGAGACAGTTATCGTGCACCGCAAAGGTGCGACACGGGCCCGAAAAGGCGAGTGGGGCATGATTCCGGGATCGCAGGGCACCCGTTCGTTTCTGGTAAAAGGCAAAGGGGAGCCAATGTCCTTCGAATCCTGCTCCCATGGCGCTGGCAGAATCATGAGTCGGTCACAAGCCCGCAAAACGCTTGATCTGAAAGAGGAAGTAAAGGCCCTCAAGGATCGCGGGATCTTGCATGCTATTCGCAATCGTAAAGATCTGGATGAGGCGCCTGGTTCATATAAGGATATTGATGAAGTGATGAGAAATCAGACCGGCCTTGTTGAAGTGCAAATCGAACTGCGCCCATTGGCGGTCGTCAAAGGTTAACTCCCCTTTTCAGCAGCACCTGACTGGTCATGGATAATACCGACGCGACATTTACCTCCGTCTGCTATATTGGAGTAACTGGCTCTTGTGAATTAAGTTACTGAAAATTGGGAGATTAAGATGGATCGACTAAAAGGTAAGGTCGCTATTGTTACTGGTGCAGCCCAAGGAATGGGAGCGTCCCACGCCCGTGTTTTTATAAGAGAGGGCGCAAGAGTTGTTTTGACCGATTTGAATGAAGACAAGGGGCAGGCCCTCGCATCGGAACTGGGCAAAAATGCTCTGTTCGTGAAGCAGAATGTAACCAGCGAGTCGGATTGGGCAGAGGTTGTCAGAGCAACCGAGGAACACTTTGGACCAGTTGATATCCTGGTGAATAATGCCGGCATAACAATGGCGAAATCCCTTTTGGATACATCTCTGGAAGATTACCGCAGCATTCTGGATATTAACCAGGTATCTGTGTTCTTGGGGATGAAAACGGTTGTTCCCTCAATGCAAAAGGCAGGCGGTGGCTCTATCGTCAATGTGTCTTCAATAAATGGTTTGGTGGGCGGAGCCATTGGTTATACGGATTCCAAGTTTGCTGTCCGTGGTATGACTAAAGCTGCTGCCCTGGAGTGCGCATGCTTTGGAATCAGAGTGAATTCTGTGCACCCGGGCGTAATTGAAACTCCGATGATTATGCAGGGCGATACAAAAGCGGCTGTTGAAGAATTTGCGAAGTCTATTCCCTTAAAACGCTTGGCCAAGTCTGAAGAAGTCTCAAGCCTGGTACTGTATTTGGCATCAGATGAGTCAAGCTACTCCACAGGCTCTGAGTTTGTAGTGGATGGCGGGGTAACCGCTCAGTAAAGATCCGAATGGATTGTTCGAACTGGTACGGGCGACCCCGCCCGGCCAGCGTTTTGAACTTGCAGGAGGTTTTTATATGTACTACGTAGACATGCCAAGCGCCAAGGAAATTGGTGATCTCAACCTGGTTCGCACTGATGCGGCCATCTCGATTTACCTGCCGACCACGCCGCTCAGTCGTGAAGTTGAAGCCAGCCGAATCAATCTCGGCAACCTGGTGAAAAAAGCGTTGGGTCAACTGGAAGCCAAAGGCCTTGATAAGCGACGCATTGCGCTGTTACAGGAACAGTTTGACGATTTGGCGGCCGATCTGGATTTCTGGAGCCATCAGGCAAACAGTCTGGCGATTCTCGCTACGCCGGAGTCACTGCATACCTACCGGATGGCCAACAAGCTAAAAGATATCGTTGAGGTATCTGACCGTTTCCATCTAAAGCCATTGCTGCGCGCAGTTACTTTCCCGCATACGGCACATATCCTCGCCCTTTCCGAGAATGCGGTGAGACTGATCGAAGTGTCAGCAGACTTACCGGCGAGAGAAGTTACCGTGGCGGACATGCCGGAAGATCTCACAGCGGTAGTGGGTGATGCGACCATCAAGAATTACACAGGTACCGGACACAGGCATGGCGCCCAAGAGCACGGCTCTTATCTGGCGCGCTATGTGCGCAGGATTAACAGTGTGTTGCGCCCCGTGCTTATGCGCTCGGACCGCCCGCTCATTCTGGCCGCTGCAAAACCGCTGGAGGCACTGTTTCGCTCTTTGAGTGCCATTCCGGCCCTGCCTGATGCCATTGCTGGTAACCCTGAACACTTGAGCAATGCGGAGTTGGCAGCAGCTGCAAGGCCAGTATTGGATGCCCACTATGCAGGTCAGATAAAGGATTTCCACCGCTTGTTTGAGGAGCGTGCCGGGCAGAACCGATCAACCACGGACATCTCCGATGCAGCCCGGTTGGCAACGTTTGGTGGAATTGACCGTTTGCTCATTGATATTGACAGTGTGGTCGATGGTTTTGTTGATGATGAAACCGGTGAAGTTGATTTTGGCTCTCACGAAGACGCCACCAGCTATGGGATAATTGACGAAATTGCTGGCCGGACACTTCGTTCAGGTGCCAAGGTGATGGCAGTGCGTAAGGACGATATTCCGGGCCGCCACGATCTGGCGGTAATTTCACGCTATCCGATTTGATGTTTTTATGAAGGATGTTTCGACAACCCGGGTTGCAGCGTTGCAGGTAGACACTCGCATAGGTGACACGCAGTACAACCTGACACGCTGTAAGGCCTTGGTTGAAGAGGCCTGCCAGGCTGGAGCCCAGTGGATTGCATTGCCGGAGTTCTTTAATACCGGCGTGTCCTGGCAGCCCTCACTTGTTAGCGCAATTGAGGGTGAAAACGGCCCCTCTGCACACTTACTGCAAACTCTTTCCTCCCGGCACAACCTTGTGCTGGGAGGTTCTTTTTTGTGTCGGCTAAAGGATGGCAGTGTACGCAACCGATACCAGTGTTATAACCGCGGTGAGCTAGTCGGGTATCACGATAAGGATTATCCAACCATGTGGGAGAGCGCCTTTTACGAAGGCGGTGATGCCGGAGATACTGGTGAGCTTGGTGTAATTGATGGTGTTCGAGTAGGCACGGCCGTGTGTTGGGAGTTTTTGCGTACAGCAACCTCCAGGCGTTTGCGAGGCAAGGTGGACGCCATCATTGGTGGCTCCCATTGGTGGAGCATTCCTGAAAACTGGCCGATCATCTATTCATGGCTGGAACCAGCCAATCGTGAGAATAGCCTGAAAACAGTGCAAGACACCGCTCGCCTTGTGGGGGCGCCGGTTATTCATGGGTCGCACTGTAACGACTTCAGCTGCCCCATGCCGGGGTTACCCTTAACTTATCGCGGGCATCTCGAAGGCCAGGCCGCCGTTATTGATGGCCATGGCAAGCTTATTGCCCACCGAACATACGAGCAAGGCCCGGGGGTTGTGCTAGCTGACATCTGTATGCAGGCAGTTGAGCCTGCGGAGCCAGTACCTGATCGCTTCTGGTTGCGTCGGCGTGGGCTGATCCCGGCATTTTCATGGCATCTGCACGGAATGCTGGGGCGCCGCTGGTACCGGCAGCACGTTAAAGGCGGGCAACCCCATTCCTGACAACCTTTCCCCCTACGCTGCCTATCAGAAAGCACTGGCTTCCGGATTTAAAAACGATCCTGCCCAGGACCGGGCCGCCGTGAGTTTGCAGCGCTGCTATGAGCAGTTGCAGGCAGGTGAGCCCAATATTCTGGGTGTGTATCTTTGGGGGCCGGTGGGGCGCGGCAAAACCTGGTTGATGGATCGCTTCTATCAGGCCTTAACCGTGCCTGCCCGGAGGCAGCACTTCCACCATTTTATGCGCTGGGTGCATCAGCGCCTGTTTCAGTTGACCGGGCAGGAGGATCCTCTTCGTCTGCTCGCACAGGAATTGGCTGAAGAAACCCGGGTATTGTGCTTTGACGAGCTGTTTGTCAGCGATATAGGTGATGCGGTGTTGCTTGGAGGTCTGTTTCAGCATCTCTTTGCGCAAGGTTTGGTGCTGGTGGCTACGTCCAACCAGCCGCCCGACGATTTGTATAAGGATGGCTTTAACCGTGAGCGCTTGCTGCCTGCCATTGAGGCAATCAAGAAGCATGTGCAGGTGCTGAGTGTTGACGGAGGTGAAGACCACCGCCTCCATCCCGGAGAACTTCAGCAACGCTATTGGGTTAACCAGCCCCAGGCTCTGGAAGCGGCATTCATGGAGTTGCTGGGTGAGAATGAGCCGCCCATCAAAGAGCCTGTTGTTCTTGGGCACCGCGAGATCGAGGTAGTGCTGCGCAGTGAGCATCTGTTGTGGTGTCGTTATGACGATCTGTGCGAAGAGAAACTGGCATCCCAGGATTTTATCGATCTGTGTGATCGGTTCTCCCACGTCTTTTTAAGTGAGGTTCCACAGCTCGCCGGAGGCACTCTGCAAGCCGCCATTGCTCGTGGCACCGAAGATGGTGTAACCCAGGTAACGGCTGGGGATCGCAAGCTGGCTGCACTAACGCACCAGGATGATGGTGCACGACGATTCATCGCTTTGGTCGACGAATGTTACGACCGGGGCGTTCCGCTGTATCTTGATGCTGCTGTGCCTTTGGAGGAACTCTATAGCCAAGGGGCGCTCGCTTTTCCGTTCCGGCGCACATTGAGTCGCCTGACAGAAATGCAGCTGGAGCGTTTTGGCCAGTGAGGGAAATCTGCCAGACTGTGTTAAATTTAAAGACACAACAAAATGCATAACTGCCAACCTCCTCGGAACGCAAATAGTCATGCTCAGCGGTAGCCCATGAGAAAGAAAAGCGATAAAGGGCAAAGCGCCAGTCCGGTTGCTATGGCGAGCGACCAATATCTAAAAATTGTTGTGGACAGCACGCCCAATATGATGGGCTATTGGGGCGCTGATTTACGCTGCCGCTATGCCAATAATGCCTTCAGCGAGTGGTATGGAATACCGCCAAACGACGTGATTGGCATGCGCTTTCAGGATTTGGTCAGCGAGCAGCTGTATGCGCTGAATGAACCTCATATCCGATCCGTACTGGCTGGCCAACCCCAGCGTTTTGAGCGCACCCTCAAGAAGGCAGATGGCAGCCTTGGCCATATCATTGGCCACTATATTCCTGATTTTGATGACGCGGGCGAGGTTAAAGGATTTTCCATTCAGGCCAGTGAAGTCACGGTACTCAAGGAGGTTGAGGCGAAACTCAAACTGGCAGCCTGTGTGTTCGAGAGCATGCCGGATGGGGTCCTGATTACGGATGTGCATGGAACCATCTTGTCTGTAAACCCGGGTTTTATTGAAATTACGGGCTATACAGCTGAAGAAGCTGTTGGCCAGACGCCTCACATTCTGCAGTCAAAACGTCACGACCAGGCCTTTTATGCCGCCATGTGGGAGGCGATAAAGGCAGATGGACGCTGGCATGGGGAAGTATGGAACCGCCGCAAAGATGGCGAGCTTTACCTGCAGCGCATGACGATTAGCATGGTGCCCGATACAACTGGTGAGCCCATACGCTATGTGTCTGTATTCGTTGACATTACTGCGCTTTGGCGCAAAGATGAGCACATCAAACATCTGGCTTTTCACGACGCCTTGACAGACCTGCCGAATCGCACGTTGCTGATAGATCGAATCGATCAAAAGCTACTCCATGCTGAAAGGGACAAGAACCATTTTGCGTTGATGTTTCTGGATCTTGACGGGTTTAAGCTGGTTAACGATCAGCTTGGGCACAACGCGGGCGACGACCTGTTAAAAGATGTCGCCAAAAAGCTGCTTGCGCTGGTCCGTAGATCCGATACCGTGGCCCGTGTTGGCGGTGATGAGTTTATATTTATCCTCAACAGCCCACAGCAAGAAAGTGAAATCTCCGATGTTGCCAGCCGGATTGTCAGCTCAATCAGTGCACCGATAGAGGTTCAAGGAAAGACATTCCAGATAGGTGTGTCCATAGGGGTTGCCATTTTCCCTGCGGATGGCCACACGGCTATAGATCTCATCAGAAATGCCGATACCGCCATGTATGCCGCCAAAAGCATGGGCAGGAACAATATTCGTTTCTTTTCCATGGGCTGATCCAACGAGCTTTTACTCCTATGACCTTATATTTCATTCAGGCATTTATCTATCTCCTGGCAGCCGTAATCGCAGTGCCATTAGCAAAACGCTTTGGTTTGGGGTCGGTACTGGGTTATCTGGTTGCCGGCGTGATGATTGGTCCGGTTATGGGGCTCGTGGGGCAGGAAACCAGCACCATTCAGCATTTTGCCGAATTTGGCGTTGTGATGATGTTGTTCCTGATTGGAATGGAGATTGACCCGAAGGCACTTTGGGCCATGAGAGTGCGCCTTTTGGGGCTTGGCGGTCTGCAGGTACTACTGACGGCAGCAGCTGGCATGGCTGTGGCCTGGTGGCTTGGGCTTCCTTGGCAGACAGCGTTGACGGTGGGTCTTATTTTCTCAGTGTCGTCGACAGCCATTGTGCTGCAAACCCTCGAAGAGAAGGGTTTGTCGAAGACCGAAGGTGGGCGCAATGCTTTTTCAGTATTGCTGTTCCAGGACATTGCGGTAATTCCCATGCTGGCCTTGATCCCGCTTCTGGCGTTGTCCGGCCTGAAGGGTGATACCGGCACTTCGTTGGACACTGATGCTGGCCTTAGCCTGGTGGCTGGGTTGCCGGGCTGGGCGCATGCTCTGGTTGTTGTGGCTGCCGTTGCTGCGGTTATTGTTGGCGGTTACTACCTGAGCCGCCCGCTATTTCGTTATGTGGTGAAGTCCGGGATGCGTGAAGTGTTCACCGCCACGGCATTGATGCTGGTTATTGGTATTGCGGCACTCATGAGTGTTGTAAACCTCTCGCCGGCCCTGGGTGCCTTTCTGGCTGGAGTGGTGCTGGCCAATAGCGAGTTTCGCCATGAGCTGGAAGCCAATATCGAACCGTTCAAGGGCTTGTTGTTGGGTCTGTTCTTTATCACTGTGGGAGCAGGAATCAACTTCGAAGTGTTAGCTGCAGAATGGGGCACCGTTGTTTCTCTGGGCGTGGCCGTAATTGCCATCAAGGCACTTATCCTGCTTCTGCTTGCACAAATATTCGGAATTCGCAGCAGCAACGGCTGGTTGTTTACGCTCGGGTTGGCGCAGGCGGGTGAATTCGGGTTTGTGTTACTCACCTATAGCGTGCAAAACCATGTGATTCCGCCAGATATTTCTCAGGTTCTCTCGCTGGTAGTTGCGCTTTCCATGTTCCTTACGCCCTTGCTGTTTATCGTGTACGACCGCATTGTTCTGCCACGGTACAGACGCTCCAGTAACAATGAACAGGACGCAGACACCATAGATGAGCAAGCTCCTGTGATTGTGGCTGGGGTAGGGCGGTTCGGGCAGATTGTCTGCCGGTTGCTGCGGGCTAACAATGTTCCCATTGTGGTGCTCGATCACGAACTTGAACAGATTGAAAATGTTCGCCAGATCAACATGAAGAGTTTTTTTGGCGATGCCAGTCGCCCGGATTTGCTGGAAAAAGCCGGTATCGAACAGGCGCGCTTGTTAGTGGTGGCAATTGATGACAGGGATCGCGCGGTGCAGATGGTAGAGCATGTAAAAAAGTATTTCCCGGGAGTCTGGGTGCTGGCCCGCGCTTTTGATCGCGGCCACGGATATCAGCTTCGGGTAGCGGGTGCTGATGATGTGATGAGCGAGACTTACTATTCTGCTCTGGAGCTTGGTGGTCATGCTCTTACAGCTATGGGGGTGCACCCGATGCGAGCCAAGCAGATGACCTGGGCATTTGTGGAAAATGAAAAGGCCCACGAAGCTGAGTTATTTGAGGCATGGAAAGAAATCGAGCAGGGGATTAACTTCAGCCCGCGCTACGGTGAGTTGTTCATGAAGCTTGAAGAGGCGTTAAGCAATACCATGCACCGGGATTGGCAGGCGCCAAAGCCTGAGGATGTCCCGGTCTGGGTCCCGCCTGAACATCACTGATTAACGCTTGAAGCTTTGGCCTATTTGGGCCGGTGCATCTGAAACTTGTTCGCAGCGCCAACGGTAAAGTAGTCTGCTGGCCCTCCGCCACGCATGACCGGTTCTGCGGCAGCGGTATCGTAAATGCCATTTATCAGCAGATGCTGCGCGATATGCACGCCGACCACTTCACCGAAAACCATCCAGGTTTCGACTTTTTCGCCATCGACACCGGCAAGCTGAACCACCTGAGTGACCCGGCATTCAAGAGATACCGGGCTTTCTGCCAAACGAGGCACCGAGATAATCCTGGAAGGCTTTGGCGTGAGGCCGGAAAGCGCAAACTCATCCACTTCCGGCCCGACAGCCGCGCAGCTCTGGTTCATGGCTTCGCTTAGCTGAAGGGTAACCAGGTTCCAGCAAAACTCGCGGGTATCTTCAGCATTACGGACAGAGTCCTTGTAACCGATGCTGGAAAAACCGACGATGGGCGGATGGTAGTTGAAGGCGTTGAAAAAGCTGTAGGGTGCAAGATTTAGCACCCCATCACGGCTCCTGGACGATATCCAGCCTATGGGGCGCGGTGCTACCAGAGCGTTGAATGGGTCATGAGCAAGGCCGTGCCCGTTAGATGGTTCGTAGAAGTGAATTTTATCGGGCATAAAATGCTCCTGAGAAATGGCATGCCGGTAATATACGCTCACTGCCGCATGCTTGCGAAACCTGACAATACACATCACCAAAGGAACCTTCGTGATGCCCTCTTCCACATCCGATTTCAATCGGTTGCCCGCCCTTGTCGCGATTGCTATCGGGATTGCAATCTGGTTTATCCCAACGCCGGAAGGCGTTTCGGCTCAGGGCTGGCTTATGCTGGCCATATTTGTAGCAACGATTGCAGCCATTATCGGCAAGGCCATGCCTATTGGCGCCATTTCAATCGTTGCAATTACGGTCGTGGCCGTTAGCGGCGTTACCAGCGACAACCCCGGCACGTCGATGCGCAATGCCTTGGGCAGCTTCAGTAATTCGCTGATCTGGTTGATAGCCATAGCCATCATGATTTCTCGGGGGTTGATAAAAACCGGGCTGGGCGAGCGTATTGGTTACTATTTTATTGCCGTTTTTGGCAAAAGAACCCTTGGTATTGGTTACGGACTGGCCCTTTCGGAATTGGTGATCGCACCGGTTACGCCCAGCAATACCGCAAGGGGGGGCGCGATTATTCACCCGATCATGTTGTCCATTGCTCAGAGCTATGGCTGTACGCCAGACAAGGAAAATACCAATAAGATTGGCAAGTACCTGGCATTGGTCAATTACCACGGCAACCCCATCACTTCCGCAATGTTTATTACTGCTACTGCGCCCAACCCGCTGACGGTCAAGTTGATTGCCGATGCTACCGGTTCTGCAATCAGCCTGAGCTGGACAACCTGGGCGCT
The DNA here is from genome assembly GCF_016597775.1 of Marinobacter sp. 1-3A. Classification (NCBI taxonomy): domain Bacteria; kingdom Pseudomonadati; phylum Pseudomonadota; class Gammaproteobacteria; order Pseudomonadales; family Marinobacteraceae; genus Marinobacter; species Marinobacter sp. 1-3A. The sequence continues at coordinate 318,352 of NZ_VCGZ01000005.1, read as the reverse complement.
GGCCATGTTGCTGCCTGGCCTCGTCGCCATCGCGTTAATGCCCCTGGTTATCTATCTGATGTACCCGCCAGAGATCAAGGCCACTCCCGACGCAGTCAGTTTCGCCCGGGAGCGCTTGGCGCGGCTCGGTAAATTGACCCGCGATGAAGGCATAATGCTGGGGGTTTTTGTTATTTTGCTGTTGCTGTGGGCAGACATACCGGCCTTGATTTTCGGTGCCGCGTTCAAGCTGAACGCAACCACCACTGCTTTCGTGGGGCTGTCGATTCTTTTGGTCACCGGCGTATTGAACTGGAAGGATGCGCTATCTGAAAAGAGCGCCTGGGATACGCTGGTCTGGTTTGGTGCTTTGGTGATGATGGCCACCCAGTTGAACGAACTGGGTGTTATTGCGTGGTTCTCTGAGGAAATTCAGGAGGGCATAGTCAGCACCGGCCTGGCTTGGCCGGCCTCTACCGCGATTCTGGTCCTGGTGTTTCTGTATTCCCACTACTTTTTTGCCAGCACCACGGCTCATATCACTGCCATGATGGGGGCCTTTCTGGTGGTTGGCCTGGGCCTCGGCGCGCCGCCCATGGCCTTTGTTCTGATGATGGCTGCTACTTCCTCCATCATGATGACCCTGACCCATTACGCTACTGGTACATCACCGGTTATATTCGGTTCCGGTTATGTGAGCCTGAGCGAATGGTGGAAAGCCGGGTTCGTAATGAGCCTGGTGAATCTGACCATCTGGGTGGTGGTTGGCGGGCTTTGGTGGAAACTGCTGGGGTACTGGTGAGTTGGCTACAATGAAATTTCCGATCGTTACCGTAACCCTGGTTTCAGCAGCGCTGCTATTCGTTTTGTGGGATCAAACCCGCGAGCAACCACAAGCTGTTGATGCCAGCCGGTTTACCAACCTTCAGGCGAATCCCGTAAAACTCAGCACAACCGTGGATTGGCTGATTACCCAGCTGCCTTCGCTGTGTGAGCAAGCGACAGGCAAGGCTGAGGGAACTGACGCCAACGCCAGCTGTGTTAAGCAGGCAAAAACACGCACCTCAACATGCCGGCGTAGCATTTACGACGGCTTTCCGGGCGTTGTAGCGTCAGAGGTCGCTTTTCGGGATGTGTCGATTACGCTGATTAACTGCCTTGTTCAGGATGCGTCACCTTAGCACCACCGGCACTCGGTGGTATCCACCCACTGGCGCCACTTCCCGTTCTGGTGGCTCGCCTGGCACCAAGTCTATTGCCTGTACTGATGTGAGTATGGTTTGCAGCGCGATGCGCAATTCCCAGGTCGCTAGCAGTCTGCCTGGGCACACGTGCTTGCCGGCTCCGTAGAGCAGGTTATTTGCTGCGTTGCCTTGAGGATCAAACCGGCTGTTGTCGAAGACAGATTCATCGCGGTTGGCGGAGGTCCAGTTCAGTTTTACCCGGGCGCCGGCGGGGATATCCCGGCCACCGATATGAACGGGGCAGGTGGTTACTCTCCGGTTGGATACAAACGGGTTGTCGAGGCGAAGTATTTCATCGATGATCGCTTCTGCTTCTGTATTGGAAGCTCCTCGTATCCTCTCAACAAGATCGGGTTGTTGGGCCAGGTGGGCGATGAGTACGCCAACACACAGAGCGATCGAACCCAGATCTCCGCCTGTCCAGTTGCGCAGAATTGATACCAGTTCTGGCTCTGTCAGTGGGCGCCCATTTACCGTCTCGCGGCACAATCTTGTAGTCAGATCGTCCGGGGCGCTTGCACCGGCAGCACGCCGCGGCTGGATAACCGAACGAATAATCTCATCAAACTGTTCGGCTACTTCTGCCATTAATGTATTGTCGCCAGAGCGGGTAGCGGCATGGTTTTCCTTCATCCAGGCCAGCAGTTTTGGTTCCAGTTCTGCAGGCCATCCCAGCCAAGCGCACTGGGCACGAACGGCAAACACAGCGCCTATGTCGTTTACAGCATCCAGCACTTTACCCTTGGGTAACTCCGCCACTAGCTGACGAGCGACGCGTGTGAAAACGGGCACGAATGGCTCCACCGCTTCCCGGGTAAGATACCGCTCGATCACGTTTCGGTAGAGCGTGTGTTCCTCTCCATCAAGCCCGTTCGGAACTTGCAGGTAGCGAGACACCCGGCTGGAAAATCGCTCATGATCCAGAGCAGCGGCCAAAACGTCGGCATGCCTTAGCAGCACCCATTCGCCTTTGATGTTTCGCACGACAGGATGTTTGGGGCGCAGTTCATCGGTGTAGGCCCTCAAATCACGGCCAGCTGCGGACAAATCATCCGGCATGTGGTCTGTCATATTGACTCCTTTTCCATCAACAATAGCTTGCCTGCTCAGCATACCCGCAATTGCTCAAATCAAAAATGCGAAAGGACAAGAGCAGCCAGGCGCTGCGCCAATTGCAGGAAACCTGCGTGGGCTAACGGCCAAAATTATCACTGTGTTTGCAGGAGTGACTTCAGTGCCAACACAGCGGCTTTGATCTCGCGCTCGCTGGCGCTGGCAAAGCCCATCACCAGACCGCTTCTCGTGTCCTCCCCGATAAAATGAACGCTCAACGGTGTGCTGCCAAACCCCTTGGCTCTGAGTTGTTGGCTGATGTCGGCGTCGTCGAAGTCGCCCTCCAGAACCAGGTGCATGCCGGCACTCTCCGCTACAGGCGTTACCAACCCATCCAGTTGCTCTAGCACAAGCTTTTGGAAGTACGTCCATTTCTCCTTGTAGAGCTGTCTCATGCGGCGCAGGTGGCGGGTGAACTGCCCGCTTGTAATGAATTCCGCAATGGTCGCCTGGGTGAGCAGCGGTGTTTCACCGCCGGTAACCCGTTTGGCCCACAGGAACGCCTCCACCATGGATTCGGGCACAACCAGATAGCCGACTCTGAGGCCAGGAAGCAGGGTTTTACTGAAGCTGCCAACGTACAAAACGGGGGTGTTGTCGAAGAGCCCCTGAATGGCGGCGAAGGGTTTGTTGTGGAAGTGGAATTCGCTGTCGTAGTCGTCTTCGATAATCCAGGTCTGATTACACTGTGCCCACTGAACCAGGGCCATACGCTGCGCAATATCCAGAATTCCGCCCATGGGATATTGGTGGGTAGGGGTGCAGAACAACAATTTGGCTGAGCCCATATCCGCAAGTGCCTCCACATCCAGCACTTGGCCTTTCAAGGGCACGGGCAATAACGGATTGCCATAACGCCCCAGGGCATAACGGGCGCCGCGATAGCCTGGGTTCTCACAGAAAACGCGGTCACCAACTTGAAGCAGTACATCTGCAATCAAAGACAGTGCCTGCTGCGCACCGTTGGTAATGATGATTTGATGCTCATGGCAGCGCACCCCGCGAGACTCCCGCACATAGTCTGCGACAGCTTGCCTCAGAGGTTGGTAGCCTTGAATGCAGTCGTACCCTCTGAGCAGTCTGCGGCTTTCCTGATGATGCAGGATCCGGTTCCAGCTGCGGATCGGGAAGGCGTCCAGATCTGGCAGGCCCGGCTGGAAGGGTAGGTTGGCGTCTTCCCCTAGTCGCATACTGTGTCTCGGCACGATGGGTAGCGGTGGCAACGGCTCAGCATTGCATGGTAAGTGCGAGACCGCCTGGTCGGGCTTGTTCAGGCTGGCGCGGATGTCATCGTTAACGAACACCCCTTTGCCCGGACGGCTCAGCAGAAAGCCTTCTGATTTAAGCTGGTCGTAAACCGCATTCACGGTGTTTCTGCTCACCCCGATATCTGTTGCCAGCTGCCTGCTTGATGGCAGTTGGCTGCCGGGAAGGTAGCGCTGGTCTATGATGCGTTGGGACAGTTGTCGATAGAGCTGTTGTTGCAACGGTGTGGCTGAATCCAGCTGAATATCGTTTATCACTTTAACTGGCCCTATTGAAAATCATAATGTGGATCTTTTGATGGTATCAGATGTTTTCTTTAATAGCGGGGTACTTAACGAAAGGAACCTGTGATGTCTTTGAAGGAAACCGACCCCGCCGTAATGTCTTCCCTTTCCTGTTGCCCGCGCAGCCAGGTGAAGCGCGCTGCGAAACGTGCGAGCTATGAGCGCTCGGAAGCTTACGCTCTGATCGACCGCTTAAAGACGGCCCATGTTGGGTTTGTGGAGGAGGGAGAGCCCAGAATTATTCCACTTACGGCCTGGCGGCTGGGAGATGATCTTTATCTCCATAGCTTGAACGGTGGTCGCTTGTGCAAGCAGCTGGAATCCGGTGCGCAGCTGTGTTTTTCGTTTGCGGTAACCGAGGAGTGGGTGATGAGTAAATCGGCCTATCACCATAGCGCAAACTACTCATCGCTGGTGCTGTTCGGAAAGGCCCAGCGGGTGCTGGATGAGGCGGCATTCGACGAGGCGTTCAAGGCTATTATCAACCAGCTTTCGCCAGGGCGTTGGGACCAGGTTCGCGCGCCCAGTGTTAAAGAGCGTAAAGCCACCGCGCTGTTTCGTGTGCCCATTGAAGAGGGAGCTTTCAAAAGCCGAACCGGTGGGCCTAACGAGGAGCCGGAAGATATGGCGCTGCCTGTATGGCATGGCACGCAGGCGGTTTAAGTTTCAGTATTTCTCTAATCCGCTATATAACCTGTCTTGCAAGCATGCTAAAAGATGGCCGTCTCGGTGGCGGCCTTGCTCAAGAGCGAATAGCCCCTCTATTAATTCATCAGGGTTTCAGCATGTCTGACAAGTTTTTCTTCAAAGGCCGGCAGGATGCACGGCAGCATCACACGGCCTATGGCGGCTTCAAAACCAACGCCAGTCAAAAAAGCGGAAGCAAGAAGTTTCCTCTGCAGCTGGTTGTAACCAGCGAGGCGCGCAAGCAAGAGGTTGAGGCGCTGGTGGCAGAAGCGCAGCTGCATGCGAACATTACCATCGATTCCCGCGAAGGTGCTGTCGAATCCATAGCCGAGCTTACCGCTATCCTGAATAAGGGTGGTACCGTAACTCAGCCCAAGATGCCGTCTCGGAATGATCCCTGCAGTTGCGGCAGTGGGAAAAAGTTCAAAAAGTGCTGTGCCTGATACACAGATAACTTTAGCTACCGAAAAAGGAGTGCCCATGCTTATTTGTGGTGTTGAGCTCAGTGGAAGCGACGCCGTTGTGTGTTTGCTGAGTCTGGATGGTGGGCAGTTCACCCTGCCTGAGAGCAATGTTCGCAGGATCACCCTGAAGAAGAACCACACTCGCAGGGATCTGCAGGAATTTCAGGCGTCTTTTGCGAAATTTCTGGCAGAGCACGATGTGAAAAAAGTGGCTATCAAAGAGCGCATGCCCAAAGGCAAGTTTGCCGGTGGTGCCATCAGTTTCAAAATGGAAGCGGCTCTTCAGTTGATGTCGGAGGCGGATGTTGAGGTGGAGTTGCTTTCATCTGCAACCATCAAAGCGACACTGTCTGCCAAGCCGATGCCCATTCCTTTTGCAGCAACAGGCTTGAAGGTGTTCCAGGAAGCCGCATTTGTTGCGGCTTATGTAGGGCATCTGGCGAAGTAACCAGGTTCTTTATACTTCGCCGGATGCTTCAGGCAATTACTGTGCAGTTGTAACGTACTTCAGAATCTCGACCACCTGCTCGGGAGTTTGCGCCCACGCCATGGCGGATGCGTCTACTTCCTTCAGCGGGTGGATAATGTCGTCGTTGTGAAGAGTAACGTAGGGCGTGCCCATAGCCGCGCAGAAGCCGGCATCAAAGGCTGCGTTCCATTGCTTGTACTTGTCACCAAAACGAATCACCGCCAAATCGCACTGCTCCAGCAGCGTTTTGGTGCGAATGCCGTTTACCTTGGATGACTGGTGATCACGCCAGAATGCCACTTCCGGCTTGCCCAGCATGTCGCCGGCTGCATCGCTGGCTTCGTGGTTGGTAACAGGCGCAGTAAATTCCACCGGCAACCCGGCAGCTTCTGCCCCAGCCTGAATTTGTTCACGCCAATCAGTGTGAATTTCGCCAGAGAGATACACAGTCCAGATCATGGAGTTCTCCTAAGTAAAATGGGTAGGGGTGGGTTTGAATCTGCGAGACCCTATCATAGCCCAGCGCTCTACAGAATCTCAGCCCGGTTAATCCCTATCGTCATCGGTTACTTTCGCCAGCTCGGCTCGGGTCTTCAGCCGCCCCTCGCGGCGAATCTCGGCGTTCTCAAAACGCTGTCGCTGTTTAGCGGTTTCCGGAATAACGGCAGGAACATCTGCGGGCCTGTCGTTCTCGTCGAGGGCTACGAAGGTGAAAAAGGCAGAGAGGATATGTCGTGTTTCGCCGGTGTAACTGTTCTCCGCCACAACCTTGGCGCCGATTTCCATAGATGAGCCCCAACTGCGATTCAGAGCTAAACTGAACAGCAAGGTATCGTTGCCTTTCGCCGGGGCGCGGAAGTGGATGGAGTCCACCGCTGCGGTCACACAAACACAGGTTGAATGACGCTCGGCAACCACCAGAGCCAGGCGGTCGCATTTTGCCATGATCATTCCGCCGAATACGGTTTCGTGGGAGTTCATGTCATTGGGGAAAACCTTGTACACGTGCTTCTCAATGGCAGAAGCAGATACGGGCTTGGATGGCTTGTCAGGCATAAGATCCTTTCTCGATAATGGTATTAAGCTAAGGTTTATAGTGAGGCTATTCATAAGGGTACTACACCCTTTACGAAAGCGCGGGGCTGAGCTTGTATTTCCAGCGTTTGCGCCAATCATATATAACCAGAGAACAACGTTTAATCAGATGCGAGGAGTTCAATGGACTTCAAAGACTATTACGCCGTGCTTGGTGTGAGCGAGTCTGCCTCCCCCGAGGAAATCAAAAAATCCTACCGGAAACTGGCCCGGAAATATCACCCGGATGTCAGTAAAGAAGACAACGCCGACGAGAAGTTCAAAGATCTTGGCGAAGCCTACGAAGTACTGAAAGACCCGGAAAAGCGCGCGGAGTACGACCAGCTGCGAAAATACGGCGCGCAGGCCGATGGCTCTTTCCAGCCACCTCCCGGTTGGCAGAGTGCCTCGGGGTTTGGTGGTGGTGGATACACTGATGCCGACTCCCGACAGTTCAGCGATTTTTTTGAGCAGATGTTTGGCGGTGGGCCTGGCCCTGGTGCTGGAGGTTTCCGGCAGAACATGCGCATGCGTGGTGAGGACGTTCATGCACGGTTGGCGCTGTTCCTTGAGGAAGTGTTTAATGGAACCGAAAAGCAGGTTTCCTTTGCAGTGCATGAAGCCGACGAGCACGGCCGTGTTATAGCGCGACAGAAAACACTGAATGTAAAAATCCCCGCCGGAATGCGCGAAGGGCAGCATTTGCGCCTGAAAGGCCAAGGGTCCCCTGGCTTTGGTGGTGCAGCACCTGGTGACTTGCTGATAGAGATTGAATTGGCTCCGCACCCACTGTTCAGCGTTGAGGGGCGGGATGTTGTTGTAACTGTGCCGGTGGCACCATGGGAAGCGGCGCTCGGTGCTACAATCACTGTGCCCACTGTAGGCTCAAAGGTGAATGTGAAAGTGCCCAAGGGAACCTCCTCGGGGCGAAAGCTCCGCCTGAAAGGCAAGGGGCTGCCAGGCAAGCATCCGGGCGATCAGATTATTATTCTGCAGATTGTGATACCGGAACAGCATTCTGCAGAGGCTGAAAAGCTATACGAGCAGCTTGCCGAGGCGGAAAAAGCATTCAACCCACGCAGCAAACTCCATCTGTGAAGGGGAGAGTAAAGGATGAGTGATAGAAGCAGTATTCTGACTGTTGAAGTAATGGACTCCGATGGCAGCACCTTTACCCTTCACGAAGTGTGCGAGCGAGGTGAGTGTCACGCTGAGTTTGTCATCAAACTGGTGAGCTACGGCATTATTGCGCCGGTGGAGCCAGCGGCAGAGGCGCGCCAATGGCTGTTTGATGTGGCGGCACTCGCCCGGCTGCATAAAGCCAGGCGTTTGCAGCGTGATCTGAAGATGAACCTGCCGGGCCTTGCGATGTCACTGGAACTCCTTGATGAGGTTCAGGAGATGCGACGCGAAGTAGAGCGCCTCAGCCGACAGTTGCAGCAGCTGACGGAGGAATAGTGTGGTGCGTTTATAAACTCTGGATTACCGGTTTTCGTCGAGAGCCCTGATCTCGGCGTAAATCCTTTCTGCCTCCTCTGTCAGGGTGCCATGGCTCCTTAAGTCCCCATTGCGCTGCGCATGCAGCGCTTTGGTCAACTTGGCTTCATACGCCTTCTGCAGCTTTTTCCTCGGATCACCTTTTAAAAATCCCAGCATTTTCCCGTCTCGCTTTTCTGGTTCGTGGTCATAACTTTACGCAGATTCTGTCTGAAAGTTCATAAATTATCCGTGTCTGTTGCTGGACAAAATTGATTAATGGGATTAAATTCCCAATTATAAGTTTGGGAAAATAATCCCATTAATTGATTGGGCGATTGAAAATTGATTGCCAGAGCCTATAAGCAGCCCGGAGAAGTACGATGAAACACAACTTATTAGCGACCGCCGTAAAGTTAGTTCTGACCGGAGCCCTCGCGGGCTCACTTGCAGCCTGCGGTGGTAGCTCAGGCGGCTCGGATTCTGCCGGCGTATCATCCGGCACCAGTGTTGGCCCGGTTTCCGGCTTTGGAAGCGTATTCGTAAATGGAACAAAGTTCAGTACCGATGGCACTGTCAAGAGCAATGACGGCATTGAGCGTGAAGATCAGCTAGAGAAGGGCATGATCCTGAAAGTTCGGGGTGATTGGAGCGGCCATGGTGAGGGTAAAGCAAGAACTGTCTCCTACGATGACACCTTGCGTGGACCGGTTACCTCTATGACCTGGGTTGCTGCTAGTCGCACAGGTAAAATCGTAGTGCTTGGTCAGACGGTCGTTGTGGATGGCCGCACGGTATTTCGGGGCGCAACGCCGGGCTTTCTGGAAAATAACGCCACCGGGTATCGGGTTCGCATTAGTGGCTGGCGCACCGCAGAAGGTGAATTCCGCGCAAGTTTTGTGGGCGCAAGGGCCGATGGTGTGGAATTTGATGGCGCCAATGATGTTGAAATAGAAGGGGTTGTGAAAGATCTCGATACATCTGCTCAAACCTTCACCATCAACGGCTTTTTAATCGACTACGAGCGTGCGAAGCCGGAAGACGGTTTCGCTTTGGAAGATCTGGCCAACGGCATGGTTGTGGAAGTAGAAGGTGCCTTATCTGCTGATAATAAAACGCTTCTGGCAACTGAAATTAGTGATGAAAGCGATTGGCTTGGCGGTGAAGATGACGACGTAGAGATTTCCGGTGAACTTTATGACTACGACGAAGCAGGCCAGCTGTTCTACATCAACGGCGTGTTGGTGCAGATAACCACCAATACCGAGTTTGACGATATTCGCAAATCCGACCTGAAAAACGGTGTGCACGTGGAGGTTGAGGGCGAGTACCGCGATGGCGTTTTGTATGCTGAGGAAATCGAAGGCCAGGAAGTAGATGTTGAGCTTGAAGGTTTTGTTGAGTCCATCGATCTTGAGAATGAAACACTCATGGTCAGTGGGGTGAAGGTTCAGCTCACCACCAGCACTCTGATCGACGAAGGCGATGACAACGAGCGGCGCAGTCGGGTTCGGGATATTCAAAGCTTCAAGGCAGAGGATTTTCTGGAAGTGGAAGGCTACCAGCGCAGCGACGATGGCGGCTATCTGGAAGCAGTGAGCGTGAAGTATGAAAGTGGAGACCCAAGTGGCTGCGCAGAACTGGAAGCCCGTGTCTCTGTGACTGATCTGGGTTCAATCCGCGTTATGAACCTGGAAATTCTACCAGGCGCATACAGCCTTGCTGGTTTGGATCTCGATGAAGAGGTTGAGCTTAAGTATTGCCCAACAGGCGCTGGCGAGTACGATTTGAGTGGCAGCCCTGAGCCGTAGGTCCCCAACTGTGTTTATGGCTATTAGCGCCAATATGGGAATATAATCCCAACCATGAGCGAGTCCAATACCAACCCATTGCACCAGGCCCTGTTCCGCATTCTGCGACCTCTTGCGAGGTTGCTGCTGCGGAACGGAATTCCATTTGGTGAGTTCGCCGAGCTGGTCAAGCGAGCCTATGTGGAAGCGGCACTGGAGGACTTCCCCGGTGATCGGCGCAAACCTACCGACTCCGGGGCGGCTGTTATGACGGGGTTGACGCGCAAAGAAGTTAAGCGCCAGCGAGAGATTCTTGCGGGCCAGCACATAGGAAAATCCGACGTGCTGCACGCTAATCGTGCTTCTCGCGTTGTGTCTGGCTGGGTGCACGATGCTCTATTCCAGAGCCCTTCCGGAGAGCCAGCTATACTTACCTTTGACGGGGCGTTGAGTTTCAGCGAACTGGCAAAAAAGTACAGTGGAGATATGCCGCCACGCTCTGTACTGGATGAGCTGTTAAGGGTTGGTGTGGTGTCTGTAGATAGCGATACCGGTAAGCTCGCACTGATGAAAAGAGCCTATGTGCCCGCTGGAGATAGCCAGGAAATGCTCCAGATCTTTGGTGAGGATGTATCAGATCTTATAGCGACAATAGACCATAACCTGGTCTGCGATGCTGGCAGGCAGCGGCCGTTGTTCCAGCGCACACTGACGTATAACAACATTCCACCGGAAGTTATGGAAGCGTGGCGCAGCCACGCGGCGGAGCAATCCCAGAAACTGCTGGAGCAGTTGGACTCCTGGCTGGGGCCAAAAGACCGGGATGTCACGGGCAGCCAGACGGCCGCCTCACCCCAGGACTCTTACAGAACGGGCATCAGTATTTTCTATTTCGAAGAAGCTACTGCTGCAGAAACATCCCCACTCGGCTCCAAAAGAGAGAAAGTACTATGAAATCCGGCAGCCAGCCAAAGTTTGTGAGTCGCTGGGAACCTACCGAGCTTGCCAGCACCCTGTTGTCTGCTCCAAGCCGCGAAGTTGTTAGACATTGGATCAGTGAGATTGGGTTTCTTGATGAAAACCTGCACCCGGTTCTTTTGTCGATGAATGATCAGAAAGAACCGTCGTTGGACCAGCTTGTCCAGGCGGTTAATCCCGGTTTTTCCACTTCTGTGGTTCTAAACGAACTGCTGCGCAAAGGCGTGGTTGAGCAGTTGGAGAACGGGCAAATCTTACTAAGGCGCAGCACCTACATACACGATGTGCCCAGCTTTGAGGTTTCACCCGGGGTTAGGCGCCGAAAGCACAGATCCGACGGCAGCGCGGGACGCCGGCACAGCGATGATTTTTGATTTGGGGACCCAAAATATGATGCCGCGGGCCAATCCTACATGGTGAGCACAATGAAACTGATATCCCGAAAACGTCCTTTGACTGCGCTCGCGACGGTCCTGCTTCTAGGCCTTTTTTCAGCCTGTGGTGGTGAATCTCAGGTAGCAGATGGGGGCATTCGTGGCACCGGGTCGAGCGTGGGACCGGTATCGGGGTTTGGCAGTGTTTTTGTGAATGGGGTCGAGTTTTTTACGGATTCAATTCTTAACGAGAAAGTAGAAAGTAACGATGGGATTGATACAGAAGGCGATCTCAACGAAGGCATGATTCTCCGAATTGAAGGGCAGTGGCGCATCGACGGCACCGGTGCAGCGGATTCCATGGAGTATGACGACACCTTGCGCGGTGACCTGTCCAACTTGGTCCGTGGCGCGCCTGGAGAGCCAGTCAGGTTTGAAATATACGGACAACAAGTTGTCGCAGACAGGCAAACCGTCTTGAAAGGAAGGACGCTTGCAACCTTGGCCAACAATGATTTTGTACGAGTCAGTGCCTGGCGGCAGCCAGATGGCAGATACCGTGCCAGCTATATTGGCTTCAACCCAGTGTTTTACGGTGCTGATCCTATAGAACTCGAAGGCCCGGTTGATGCGGGTTCTGTTGAAGCTGACCAGTTCACTATGAACGGTGCTGTGATCAAGTTTGGTGATGACAGCTTTGCGGAAGGAATATCAGCTGAAGATCTGAAGCCTGGTGCCTATTTTGAAGTGGAAGGGTACAAAGAGTTGGCGGGAGGCGCGATTGTCGCGACACGAATTCAGCTTGATGATTTCCGCCGCTATCGCCCGGTAGGTGAAGATATTGAGATAGCCGGTCCTGTGTCCTCAGATTACAACAGAACCGACAATACGTTCGGACTGAACGGTTTGACGATCCAGGTAACGAGCGCTACAGAGCTGGATGATATAACTCTCGATGACCTCAAGGCTGGCTTGCTTGTGCAAGTTGAAGGCGAGTTTGTTTCGGGTGATCTGGTTCGGGCCACGGAGATCGAAGCCCGGGATGGCGATGCTGAAATTACTGGCGCTGTTGATTCAGTAGAGCTGAGCTCGAACAGTTTGATGATAGGTGGTATACGAGTTGCCATAACATCCAGAACGATCATTACGGATGATGATGCTGATGAGCCGTTAACGATTTCAGATTTGGTGCCTGGTGTGGACGACGTTTATGTAGAAGTTGCCGGGCTGCAGAAAAGAGGCCATAACGGCAACGTATACATGGAAGCCACTCAAATCGAGCGAGAGCCTTCAGGTAACACGGGCGAGTACGAGGTTAAAGGTGTTGTAACCAGGCAAGACCTGACCTCTACTACGGTCAGGGTTCTTGGACTAACGCTTATTACCAGCGCTGCCGTGCTCGATGACGCTGACAGGGCTGAGCTGGAAATATTGTTTGATGAAGGGGAGCAGGTTGTCCTCGAAGTTGAATATAGACGAAAGGCCGATACCGTTGACCAGTACGAAGCGCTCAGTGTGGAGCTGGATTGATACCGACCAGCTTAACCCTCTGCAACAAATCCCTGCATAAAGAAGTCCCCCTTTGTCGCGTGCTTTGCTACAACTAGTATAAAGAAGCATTCAGATTACAAAAAGAACAGTTACCCCGATTGCCGGGGTAGCAGGTTGGGGGATTGTTTTATGGCCTCTCGTTTCCTGAAAAACCTGATCTCCAGCAGGTTGTTTCGGCCAGTTTTTATCGTGCTCGTGTTTGCCGGTCTGGCTCAGGTTTTTATCAGTCAATGGCTGATCACAGACCAGGTTGAACGCTTGATAAGCACTGCCAGTTCAGCACTTGAAGCCAGCAGCGATCAGCTCAGCGAGTCCTTTGGAACTACCCGCGATGATGTTCGGCTGCGCTTGCAAACCATGCGTGAGGAAAGTGTCAGGGAGCTGGCTGAAGAGCTTACGCTCAAGCAAAGCCAGCAGCAGGAGCGCGTGGCCGAGAATGTTCGCACTGCGGTTATGGCAGAAGCGCAAGGGTTGGCAGACGTGCTGGCGGCGGTCGCTGCACCCTTGATCTGGGACAGGGATATTCCGCGGTTGACCGATCTTGTGGAACTGGCAGACGCACGGGAGTCTGTGCTCTTCGCGATCTATTTTGATCAGTACGGTGAGCGTCTGACCCGCTACGTTGACCGTACCGACGAGCGGGTGCTCGCGTTGATGGAACAAGGGGAAGGGGGCGGCGCGGCCAATAGGGTGCTGGACGCTGCAAGCCGTGACTCGAATGTTGTCATTATAACGGCAGATATCAAGCCAAAAGGCTCATCGATTGGGCAGCTGAAGATCGGGTTGTCACTGGATGGTATTAATCGCGACCTGACGGATTTAAAAGAAGAGTTCAGTGCCGCCCTTGCGAGCAGTATTGATGCGTCAAGGCAAACCCTTGAAACTGAAACCGATCAGGTTAATCAGCGCCTTCAGCAACAGCTGACAGAAATTGGAGCTGCAACGCAATCTCATATCAGCAAGACAGTTGATGCCCTCCGCCTCGAAGCGGCAGGCTTGTCGTCGAGCCTTTCATGGGTTGCTGTTAGCTCCATGGTTATTCTTTTGATTTTGGTGGCAGCGGTACTTGGAGGTAGCGTGTTGCCCAGGGTTCTGCGCCTGAATTCGGCCATCCGCGGCATTGCCGATGGCGAGGCGGATCTCACTCGGCGGGTTAACCTGAAAGGCAATGATGAGCTGACGGAGATGGCTCGAGGTGTTAATCAGTTTATCACCCGAATTCAGGGGCTGGTTACCGATGTTAAAAACTCTGCTGAGGACGCTGCCGGGAAAGCCCGGGCACAGGGTGAGGTCAGCCGGGATGCGGTTGCCGCAGTCAGTACACAGCAGCAGGAAGTTGTGGACGTATCAGAAACCATGGCGGCCATGTCCCACAGCATTGAAGGGGTTGCACAGAACATTCAGGAAGTGGCTGGCGCAGTGCAAAGTGTTAGCACAGAGAGTGATGCAACAGCGGCTATCTCGCGGGATGTCCTGAAGCGCCTCGATGATGTCGTGCTCAATGTACAGAAGGCCGTAGAAGCGGTCAGTGCACTGGATAAACAAAGTACACAAATTACCTCGGTTTTGTCGGTAATCGGAGCTATTGCAGAGCAGACAAACTTGCTGGCGCTTAACGCGGCGATAGAGGCTGCCAGAGCGGGCGAGTCGGGCCGTGGGTTTGCCGTTGTTGCTGATGAAGTAAGAACCCTGGCAAGCCGCACACAGGCTTCCACCACCGAGATTGAAGCCATCATCGCGCAACTGCAACTGGGTAGCAAACAGGCTGTTTCGGTGATTGGCACCGTATCAGAGGAGGTTGTGGAATCGTCTGCAGAGTTTCGCCGTGCCGATGAGCATTTTGAACAAATCAGTCAGTTGCTCAGCAGCTTGCAGAAGCAGGCATTGAGCATCGCCTCTGTCGCTGAGCAAGAGGGCCGACAGGCACAAAGAGTGAGTGTGAGTGTTGAAGGTATTGCGCACACAGCTGAGGTGACCGTGGAGGCCATCCAGCGTTCCGATAAGGCCAGCCATGAAATCAGCGAGCTGCTGGTGGCCCTTCAGAGCAATGCATCCCAGTTCCGTGTTTAACGGAACCGGGAGCATTACAAAGATGCTTTAAGTGCAAAGCCGTGCACGCGCGCTTTGATATTCCTGCTTCAATCTTGACACCAGAGCCTCTACGCTGACCACATCGTTAATCTGGCTCACACCCTGGCCGGCGGACCAAACGGTCTTCCAGGCTTTGGCTTCATCATCCATTGGTTTCAGCTTTTCACCGTAATTGATTTCGCCCGCCTGGTTTAGTTTGGCCATATCGAATCCGGCAGCTTCCAGACTTTGCCTCATGAAACTGGCAGGAACGCCAGATACCGCTGGCGTATGAATGATGTCACTGGATTCAGATTCGATAATCATGTTGCGGTAGGCATCTTCTGCTCGGGATTCAGTGGTGTTGATAAAACGCGTGCCCATATAGGCCAGGTCTGCACCCAAGGCTTGAGCTGCCAAAATATCTTCACCATGGGTGAGCCCGCCAGCCAGCAAAATAGTGCCATCAAACACTTCGCGGATTTCGTGAACCAGCACAAACGGGTTGATTGTGCCCGCATGCCCGCCAGCGCCGGCGGATACGGCAATAACACCGTCCACGCCGGCCTCGGCTGCTTTGCGAGCATGCTTTTGGTTGGTTACATCGTGGAACACTACACCACCATAGCTATGCACGGCTTCTACCACCTGGCTGGCGGCCCCTAGTGACGTAATGATGATGGGCACCTGATGCTTGACGCAAAGTTCCAGATCTGCCAGCCAGCGGGGGTTGGAGCGATGTACGATCAGGTTGACAGCATAAGGCGCAATATTGGCTTCCGGGTGTGCTTCTTTCAGTTTGCCAAGACCCTCGTTCATCTTGATCAGCCACTCTTCAAAGCCTTCACTTGTGCGCTGGTTCAGGGCCGGGAAGCTCCCAACAATGCCCTCCCGACAGCATGCAAGTGCCAACTCAGGTCCAGAAATAAGAAACATGGGAGCTGCAATCAGTGGCAAGCTTAAAGAATCTGCGCGAAAGGCTGGAAGTGGCATGAGATCTCCTTAATTTGTATTGGAACTTATGTAGGATATAGAGGATCTTAGCCTGCCTGAGCGATTGTGGGAATGTTCGCCTGCTAACAATTATCAGGTTACCTCTGCAAAATAAAAGGAGTCAAAAATGGGTGAAGCAAAACGTCGTAAAGAAACCGGTGCACCGCCACCCCGGCAAGCCCAGTCGAAAAAACCTCTGGTGATCGTGGTGAGCGTGTTGGTTCTCGCTGCTATTGTTATCGGCGCTTTTTTCCTGACCGCCGCCCCGACACCCTCATCTGATGAGTTGCCGGTTGCCGCACCAAATGCAGAGGCCTTCCCGGCGGACCTGGACCAGTACGGTGTTTCCGTTGGTGCTGCCGAGGCGCCAGTGGTTGTGCGGGAGTTTGCAGATTACCAATGCCCGGCTTGTGGCCTTTTTGCCTCAGCCAGCAAGCGCTTGAAGCAGGAATATGTAGAGGCAGGGAAAGTTCGCTTCGTGTATTTCGATCTGCCCTTGCAACAGCACCAGAATGCATTCCCGGCAGCGCAGGCTGCCCGCTGTGCTGGCGACCAAGGTGCCTATTGGGAAATGCACGAACGCCTTTATGATTCGCAAACGGAATGGAGTGGATCGAATGACCCGGTTGCCACATTTACCCGTTACGGCAAGGATTTGGGCCTGGAGGAGCGTCGCTTTCGTCGCTGCATGACCACAGAGCTGCACAGAGAAGCTGTTGAGGCTAGCCGTCGCGTTGCCATGCAGTTGCAGGTGACAAGCACGCCAACCGTGCTTGTGGATAACATTCGCCTTACTCGTCCGGGTTGGGGCCAGCTTTCGGCGATTGTTGAGCGTGAGCTCTCCAGCGCTGGAAAGTAACTGCCTATGCTGGCTTCGGCCAGCCCTGACTTGAACAAAAGCCTGAGTGGGTTAGAATCTGCGCCCTCTCTGGCTTTAACCTTCCAGATAAAACAAACCGATGCTCCGGATTTACGATCCGGCCTGCAGGAGATATCCCCATGAGCAACAGCGTTGTTGTGTGCGCGCTCTATAAGTTCGCCGTTCTGAATGATTACAAAACCCTTCGCCAACCACTGCTGGATATCATGCAGTCCAACGGTGTGCACGGCACCTTGTTGCTGGCCCGTGAAGGCATCAACGGCACCATTGCCGGGAGCCGAAGCGGGATCGATGCCGTACAGGCATGGTTGAACGCGGATGAACGTTTTGATGGAATTGATTACAAAGAGTCCTTCGTAGATATCCAGCCATTCAAACGTACCAAGGTGAAACTCAAAAAAGAGATTGTCACCATGGGCGTCGATGGTATTGACCCCAGGCGCATCGTGGGTACTTACGTTGAGCCCGCGGAATGGAACGCGTTGATCTCAGACCCGGACGTGCTTCTTGTTGATACCCGTAACCAGTACGAAGTTGAAATTGGCACCTTCGAGCACGCCATTAACCCCGCCACGGATACGTTTCGTGAATTTCCCGAATACGTAAAACAAAACCTCGACCCTGCGAAACATAAAAAAGTCGCCATGTTCTGTACCGGCGGCATTCGTTGTGAAAAGTCCACGGCTTACCTTAGAGAGCAAGGCTTTGAAGAGGTTTATCACCTTAAAGGCGGCATCCTGAAGTATCTGGAAGAAGTGCCAGAAGAGCAGAGCCTGTGGAAAGGTGAATGTTTTGTATTTGACGACAGGGTTACGGTCAATCATCGTTTGGAGCGCGGCGGCTATGACCAGTGTCATGCCTGCCGGCGGCCAATCACCGAGGCTGATAAGGGACATCCGAGCTATGCGCAGGGTGTGAGCTGCCATAGGTGTATTGATTCCCTGAGTGAAGAGCAGAAGGCGCGCTTCGCGGAGCGAGAGCTTCAGATGCGACTGGCCGAGGCCCGGGGAGAGGCACATGTGGGTGGAGATGCCGCCCGTGTTATTGCTGAACGTAAAGCGCGCAAGAAATCAGAACGTGAGCGCCAGGCCCAAAAAAGCTTGAAAGGTGAGCGTCAGAACGCCCCCGCTCGTTAATATTAGTTCATGCGCTTGAACCGACTATTCAAGGAGCTTTCATGAGTTTTAAGAAAACCGTTGCCATCATCGCCATCACAGCTGCACCACTGGCCTACGGCCAGGATGCCAAAAACTGGGAAGGCGAGGCAGAGCTCGGTGTACTTATGACTTCTGGTAATACTGAAGAAACCAATATTAACGGGCGCCTGGGGCTCGTGCATGAGGTAGTAGACTGGCGCAATATTGCTGATTTCAGTTCCAACTACTCTGAATCTCAAAATGACACCACCGGCGCCGATCAAACCACAGCCGAGAAGTATAAAGCGGCTCTGGAAACCAACTATAAGTTTGATGAAAGCCAGTATTGGTTTCTGCGCGGCACATACGAGAAAGACCGCTTTTCAGGGTATGATTTTGAATCCACGGCTACCACCGGTTATGGAAACCGTATTTGGCAGCGGGGCGAACGCTCGTTCCTTGATCTCTCAGCGGGTGCTGGTTACCGCTACAACAAGCTGGAAGTTGTGAACTCTGACGGTGAAGATGTTGAAAAAGAAGCGATTGCGCGGCTTGCGGCCCAATTCAACTACGCCCTTTCAGAAAATGCGTTGTTTCATCAGAAGCTGAGTACGGAAATCGGATTAGATGAGAACAACGTGATCAGTCAGTCAGAGACCGCCATCAAGGCTAACCTGGTGGGTAACCTGTCGATGAAGGCAGCCTATCGGTGGAAGCATGTTTCTCACCCCCCAGCGGGTGCAGAGTCCACGGATACCGAAACTGCGATCACCTTGCTCTACGGTTTCTGAGGCTGGCCCCGCCTGTGCTACACCTTGTTTCTGAGCCCCAGCTCATCCGGGTAAGGGCTCAGGTACTGCTGCAGTAACAGGTAATCGGCCGGTTCCCTGCGCTGCGCCATTCTCAGCAGTGTCATGGGGACAATGAGCGGCACTTCGCCGCGACCGTAGGCTTCAATTTGCTCGATCAGAACCTTGCGATCCTCGCCCTCCATTGCATCCCTCAGATACCCCATCAGGTGCTGCATCACGTTTATATGTGAGCCGCGACTTACTTTTCGGGTCATGGCTTCCATAAAGCCCTGGATATAGCGGTTGGCAATAGTTTCCAAAGCATCTGATTTAAGGTCGCTCAACATGGGACCGAGTTGCCGGTAGATCTTTTCCGAGTGCGCCAGTAGCTGGAACTTGTGGCGGGTATGGAACTCGATCAGCGCTTTTGCGGTGAGGTTTTCGCCGGCAACATTTTGCATCCAGTCGTCATAGGCAAATACCCGCTCAATGAAGTTTTCCCGCAGCGCGTCATCATTCAGCCGGCCTTCTTCTTCAACTGGCATCAGCGGGTATGCGCGCATCAGTGCATCGGCGAACATTCCTTGCCCATCACGTCGCACTACCTGGCCTTCCGGGTTGTGAACTTTGATGCGCGCCATGCCGCAGCTAGGGGATTTGGCCATCAGAATGTAACCGCGCAAATTGGCCAGTTCTGGCATGATCCCGCTGGTGAAGTCCTGCATGGCACCGGTGTGGTCAGCAGTGCCTTTGGTTTCTGTCAGGCGCATGCCTTCCGGGTATTCGCGCAGATGAATGGCGGGGCGGGGGACACCCAGGCCAGCCTCCAGTTCAGGACAAATTGGACGGAAATCAAAATGCCGTGAAAGCACCTCAGTGCAATAGCGGGAATGCTTGTGGCCACCATCATGACGGACTTCTTTGCCTAACAGACACGTGCTGATACCTACAGGGATGCCGCTCATGCATTTCTCCGTTTTAGTTGACGCTTCTCGCTGACTGCCAAAGTGGTAGCGTAGATCTCGCGAACATTCGAGGCAAATTGTTCAACGGAAAAGTCTTTCGAAAATGCCAGAGCTTGCTCTGAAAGAGTGTTTCTCAATTCCTCATCCTCCAGCAATTGTTTTACCTGAGCACACCATAGATCTTGCCTTTCGGGAGTTTTGAAGCCATTTATACCGTGTCGCACAACGTCGTCGATACCACTGGAACGCACCGCAACCACAGGCAAACCAGCAGCCATAGCCTCCAGAATGACCATGCCCTGAGTTTCAGATTTGGAGGCAAACAAAAAGGCGTCACCCAAACGATACCACGTTGCCATTTTCTCCGGCGGCACGGCACCAACCAAAGTGATCTGATCTTCCAGTCCCAGTTCTTGAATTTTGTTTTGTAGGCGCTCTTTTTGGTGGCCTTCGCCGATCATCAGAAAGTGAAAGGGTTTGGTCGACTCCTGATGTAGCCTGCCGATGGCTTCGATCATGAAATCGATGTTTTTCTCGTTCGACAATCGCGACACGCTGATGAAAACCGTTTCGCTTTTAAGGTTCAGAGCCTGTCGGAGTTCTGTGATCTCCTCATCCGCTACCGCTTGAAATCGGGTGTACTCAATGCCCGTAGGCTGCACAAAGGTGGGTGTTTTCACCCCAATCATCCGCAGATACTCCTCAGTGGAATAGGTGGGTACGATAACGCCATCGCATTTATTGGCGAAGCGTTTGATAAGAGCGTGAGATATCAGATTGCGGAAAATAAGCCCCGGCAAGGGTACGAAGTGGGCGTAGTGCTCAAGCCGGGTGTGGTAGGTATAAATGGCTGGCACCTTAAGACGGCGCGCCATGAATAACCCGAGCGAGCCCAGCCAGAAAGGGTGGTGCAGGTGGATTATATCTGGATGAAAGGCGCGCACACGTTTGCGGATACGACCAAGAAATATGTTGGCCAGACGGAACTCCCGCTTCTCCCCCATGGCAAGCAGTGAAGGTACCCGCAGCGCATGTTCTTCTACAGCGGGTTGATCTTTGTAACGCGGTGCGACTACCAGAAGCTTGTCGCCAAGCTGCTCCAGCCCCTTTTTTAGTCGTGCAATGGAAATTGGCACACCGCCGATGAAGGGTAGATAGTTATTGGTGAACATGGCCACCCTTAATGGTTTGTTCAGCCAGGGAGTGGGGTCCAGGTTGTAGTCGGGGTAGTAGTCCTTGCCAATGAAAATCATGGCGTAGAGTTTGATGGTGATGGCGGCAAACACTGCCACTATAAGAATGAAATTAAGGTAGCCGGCATAGAACAGTGAATACACAAAGAACCAGAGGCTTTCGAGTTGTTTGAGTATAGGGTGCTGGCCAACTTCCAGTTTCCGGAGCGTGTGGCTGACTTCGCCCGTAGGGCTGACGCTGACGTGCACGTAGTGATAAAAGCTGGTGTTGTTGTTCAGTATTAAGCCACCGGCTCCCCCTGTGGTGACGAACAGCGTGTTGCCCAACTGTTTTTCTGAATACAGCGAGAGGTTGGAGGAGAACACGAATTTAATATTGTGTTTTTCAACCATCTTCAGGAGTGCATCCCTGAACTCCGGCGGCTGAAGATAATCTTCGGGCTGATCGAGCAAGACATCTTCTTCGGGCTTTAATAGCGGGTGACCAATAAACAGGATTCGTGCCTTTGAGGCGTCTTGGTTCAGGAGGTCTTCCAGCCAACGCACCTGCCATTCCCAGGGTGTCTTTCCAGTGCTGTCGAGAAAGATAAGCCGGCTGTTGCCCACCTGAATGCTATAGAAGTGCGGACCAAAGTGGTCATAAAAACGGAAGCTGCCAAAGTTGTTGAATTCATGGGCGCCGAATGTGAGGAGGTAGGGAATGTCGAGATGGCTGAGACTTCCATAGAGCGCGCGATACTTGTCCTCGCCGCCGCCGCTTACTGCGTTGCCGGCAGAAACCAGAAAGTCCGTTCCCGAGGCGTTTAGCTCCGGAATAATGCGATCTTCGAAAACCCCGACAGAGTTGTTGATGTTTCCCAGCACAGCAAAACTGAAGGCTTGGTCGGTTGTGACTTTGCGCTGAATTTGTTCCACCTGGGTAGTATGCACGCCCGCAAAATCTTCCAGAAATACGTTCAGGTAGGTTTTGTAACCCAAGAGAAGAATGACGGTCAGCAGGCAGAGATAGAATAGTAACTTGAGTGGATTTCGAAACATTATCCGGATTTCCTGCGGCGTTTAATGAGTTCTTTTTGCAGCACGGCCAGGCCGATGAACATGCCGAGATAGATAGTCAGCAGGCGCCAACTCACAATAACCAGAATCAGATGGCTTCCTGAGAGAATGCCGCTGAAGAAACTTCCGAATACACCTTCTGAAATGCCCGATGCGCCCGGGGTTGGTGAAAAATACATTATAAATGTTGTTACAACCAGCAGCCCCAGCGACATCAGGTAGTCGACATCGTACCCCAGGCTATGAATCAGCAGAGCAGGGAAACTGAACAGGCTCAGCAGGAATATGGCTGTAAATAGAACGGAAAGCATTACAAAGAGCGGCCTGCCCTGGAGGTAGTCACCAAAGCTGTGGGAAAAGCGCAGCATCTCTCGCTTAGCCTTGAACTGCCAGTGCATATGGCGGGTATCGGTTAAGAGTTTCCAGCGGTTAAGAGCCCTGAGTAGTCCGCTGAGCGGCCCGATAAGCCAGCGTGTTCGGAACAGCAAAATGACGAAAAAGCCCAGATATATAAGGATGAATATTGCTAATGCCAGACCCAGATCACCCGTGATGCTCTGGCCATTAAATGCATCCAGAGTCAGCAGAAAGACAGGCGTTAGGGAGAAAATGAAAAGCACCGCCAGCACGGTTCTGATGGTGGTTGCAGCCGTGGCTCTGCCTACCGGCACCCCATGGCGATGCAGATACCATATCTGAGCGAAGCCACCACCGGTGGCCATAGGCGTGACGTTGGAAAAGAACAAGTTGATAAAAACCAGACGGAAAATAACGGGAAAGGATAAATCGTGGCCGAGCGCACGCAGCGTGAAATGCAAACGTAAGCCATCAGAAACGAAATATACCAGCATCAACCCAGTGAGTGCGGTCAGCGTTTGTGGTGCAATCAACCGGGTATCGAAACTGATGTTCTGCCCTGCGAACTGATCGTACACAGCGAAAAGCCCTGCCGCCGTGAGCGCGATGAAGAGCAGGCTGAACAGTGCGAGGCGTTTTGCAGAAGCTGGATGCTGATCGTTGGTATTAATGTGGTCGTTCATGGACTGCCCGTCAAAGATGGACGGGCAGTTTACAAGACTCTAGTGACCGTAAACCATCATGGTGGTATCTGTAATGGCGAAATCGGTGAAACTAACGCTGCCAATACTGGCCTGGCCCACTTTGAATATGGGCATGTCGATATCAGCCCGGAATTCGACGTCGTGAATCGAAAGGCCGTCTTTTCCAGTAGCGGCGCTGGTGCCCCGGGAGATTTTTGCCGTTGCGCTCGCCATTCCGAAGTGGCCCAGCGTGTCGTTGCCGCGCCGGTTATGAATTTGCAGGCCTTCAATTCTCACGGCTGCAAAGTTAAACAGGAAGATTAAATCCGCTGCTTCCCAGTTCAGGCTGCCGTTGGTTACTTCAAAGTGGGTGTCCAGTTGTAATTCCGCTCCGGATACCTGGTTGCCATTGGCCAGAGTGCGGGTAGTAGCACTATCGTTTCGGATAACCAGATCTGTAGGGCCTACATAGCCTTGCAGTAATACATCAGAAAACAGAGTGGCAGAACCCTCTGTGCCAGTGGTTGTGAGGCTTCCTACGGCGAGCTCAAAATCTATCGCTTGAAGGTAGTCGGTCAGGCTGGTTTCGGCGCCGTAGTTGGTTGCACCCAAGTGAATAACCAGATCGCCGCTATTGAATTGCTTGCCAAACTCGCCGTTTACGGAATATTTCGCCAAAGCATCTGCTACATCGGGATCGCTGGTACTAAGGAGCCCGGCATTTGCCCGGCGTGCTATCTCTGAGAAGCCGTGCTCAAGAACTTCACCTGTGCCAGCGATATCCACTGTTAGTTTCAGGTTATCCAGTGTGGTGTCGTTGTGCCCGGAAAGCCGCATGTTGTTCACACTCAGTGTGCCTTCATCCGTCCACGACAGGCGATCAATGTTGATTTTGGTTTCCAGCTCAATGGTAATGCCGGCCTGGCCTGATACACCCGACAGTGTGCTGTCATCCAATGGCTGAAATTCGGCCATGGCAGTAGAGGGTAGGGAAAGTGCAAGCACCCAGAATGAAAGCGCTGTTGATCGCGTGGTGCGGCGACAGGTGTGCGGATGAATCATGACGGCCCCGGCTTCATGGTTTGATTTGTTGTTGTTAGCAGGGAGCCTTTCTCAGACTCCCGGGCCGCAGGGGACAGCATAACCAATGCAGCGGGAATAAAGTTTTGTTACATGTTGTTACGATAAGTGGGGGGCAGCGATATGTCTGTGCGTTTGGTCACAGTTGGTGGGTTAGCTTGGAGTATGGACAGCCCAGCAGACAGGCCTATTCAAAACACGCTGTGAATACCTCCCTGTACGCTCGGCTCCGCCCTCCATGGCTCCGCACGGTTTTGAATAGGCCTGCCTGCTGAACTGCCGCCTCTAACTGGAGCTCAGGGCCCTTTGAATCATTACTTTCTGGTGCTCCGCAAACTCCCGAATAAGAGTTTGAGCCTGCTCCACATCCCGCGCCAAAACAGCCTGCGGGAGGCGGGTGAAAAAGTGGCTTGTCTGGGTTAAACCGTGGCGATAACGTTCGGCACTCAAATAGTACGCGCGACTGACTGCTGGCTTGAAGTTTGAAAGAGCCTCAGTGAGATACGTGTTGCCTACTAAATCACAGCAAGCCTCCATCACCTCAAAGCTGGCTTCCACCACTGCCGTAATGTCTGCCGAGGGCGCTCGCATTTGCTCCACCGCTTGAGTAACCACGGCCAGTACTCGCTCCCGGTCACTTTCTTGCCAGCGTTCGCACAGCCGTGCCGCAAGCATCATTAGCAAATGCATGTAAACGTCGTATAGCTCAGACGCATGATTAGCATCAAGCTTCGAGGCAGATGCGCCTTTTCTGGGGGTGATTTCTACAAGGTGCCAGCGCTCAAGGGTATACAGAGCCTCTTTCACGGACGCGCGGCTGACTTTTAGCTCAGTAGCCAGTGTGGCCTCCTGGATGCGCTTACCAGGCTGGATCTGCCCGGTCATGATGCGCTCTGCCAGGTAGTTGGCAATCTGCTCCGCCAGAGTATTAGGCACCTTGAAATCCATACAGGTTCTCTTACCACAGTCTGAAGGCTGGCAGTCCGGAAACAGACACGAAACCAGCGGGATAGGTTATGGGCGCAAGTTTAACATAGCTTGAACGCCGCTTTTCATCTGCGTTGCAGGATAACCACCCCTTGAAATTGTGCAGAAGAGGACACAGATATAGCCCCTGAATTTTCGATAGCTAAAAAGGGAAGCCCCATGCCCAAGCACTTTGAACAAGCCCCCGGATTATATGAAGAGCCCGTTCCGGAAACGGAAGGCTACGTATTTAACCAAACCATGCTGCGCATCAAAGATCCAGAGCGCTCAATGGACTTCTATACCCGTGTGCTGGGAATGCGGTTGGTGCGTAAGCTCAATTTCCCGGAAATGAAGTTTACGCTCTATTTTCTTGCTTACCTTGATGACCGCCAAGCCAACTATGTGCCTGCAGACGATGGGCATCGAACCACTTACACGTTCGGGCGCGAGGCGATGCTGGAGTTGACCCACAACTGGGGAACTGAAAACGACGCGGACTTTGCCTACCACAACGGCAACGATCAGCCGCAGGGTTTTGGCCACATTGGTATTGCAGTGCCAGACGTCTACGCGGCAGCCGAGCGCTTCGAGAAGTTGGGGGTTGATTTCGTCAAGAAGCCCGACGATGGCAAGATGAAAGGCCTGGCCTTTATCAAGGACCCCGATGGCTACTGGATTGAGATTCTGCAGCCCAACATGCTGGAGAAACAGCGCAAGAACAACTGATCAGGCTGAAGTGCCGGTGTCGTCGTTCGTGACGGCACCGGATTTCCCGCTATAGCGCGAAGCCACAATCACCGCGGCGGTGAGTATGAACGCGCCTGCAATGCCAACCGGCCCCAGAACCTCTTCCAGAAAGATCCACGCGAGCAAGGCGACAAACAAAGGTTCCAGCGTAACGATGATGCTGGAAAGTGTGGCCGGAGTTGTTTTCATGCCGGCAAAGAAGCTCACGTAGCCAATGCAGGTGGGTACAATCCCGATAACCGCAACCATCAGCCAATGCCGCAGTTTCAGTTCTTCAAGCCCTTCAAAGCCACCGCTGAGCAGCACCAAGGGCAGCAGAATGAGCGCTGCTGTGAAAAAGCATATAAATGCCGTGGTGAAAACTGGCGTGCCAGTGGAGCTGTATCGGCTTGTAAGCGTGAAACCGGTGTACACAAGCGCTGCCAGAAGCGCCATGAGAATACCCGCAAGACGCAGAGTACCGCTGGTATCCATGTCGCTGATCACCAGCATGAAGGTGCCGATCACTGCGGTGATCAACGCCATAATGGTGATCAGGCTTGGTTTTTCTCCCAGTAAGGGCGCAGCTAGTAGTGCGACCAGTACCGGGGGCAGACACAGGGCTATCAGTGTGGCGATACCTGCGCCGGTGAGATTCACGGCCAGTAGGTAGCTGCCCTGGTAAATGGCCTGGAAGAGCCCGAGTGCTGCCAGTGGCGCGAGGGACTTCAGACTTAAATGCCGCAGTGAACTGCCTGGAGCATTGGGGTCGATTTTATGAAGCTGTCGCTGCTCTCTGCGCATCAGAATCCAGAAGAACGGCAAGGCAACCGCCAGCCTGAGAAAGGCCAGGGTGGTGGCTTGCAGGTCGGTCTCGGTAAACAGGAATTTGGCGACGATTCCCGTGGTCGCCCAGAGCAGGGCAGCCAGGGCGATTAACAGGGCACCTCGAATCATTCTATAACCAGCACAATAAGTTCTTTTGGGCCGTGAACACCGTAAGCCAGAGTTTGCTCAATGTCAGCGGTTTTGGATGGCCCGGAGACTAGCAGAGCGTTTGTGGGCATGCCAGCTGCCCAGTTCTGAGCGAGCATCGCCTCATGGAAGGTTGTGTAGAGTTCTGAGGCTTCCAGTACTGCAATATGGATAGGCGGCACCAGGCTCATCAAGCGGGGTTCGTCCGGTGTTGGCCACAGGATCAATGTTCCCGTTTCGGCAATTCCGCCCCGGGTGGAGGTGATGCCTGCATCGACTTCGTTGAACAGGTGGGGCTGCCAGCTTTCGATGGGCTCGTCATAGATCAGCAGTTCTGGCAGGCCATTCTCTGCCGATTCACGCAGGGCTCGGCCGATCTGGTGCTCAGACGGAATCAGCAGGCTGCGGGCACCGCGGGAAGCCAGGATGCTGGCAAGCTGATCAATCCAGGAGTCCCGCGCGCATCTGTGTACTTCCCCATGCACGGATTCAATGGTTTTCTGGAACTGTTCAACCCTCTCAGCCACAGACGACACAGGCCGCTGCAATACTGAGAAATCACACTCTGGAACACTCAGTTCGCCCCCGCTACGGTTACGCAGGCGTTGTAAAATGGTGTCTCGGGAGCTCATTCGCCGCGCTCCTTCATTCTTTCATGGAGAGTTTTGTTGGCGAGCTTTGGGGCTGTGCGATATTTTGTCCAATCGCCAAGCTTTCCGGGTTGCAGTTTGCGCAGGCGCGCAGCCACAGCTGTGCCGAACCGATAAACGCCAGGCCGTGCATGCATCCAGCTCCAGCCTTTCCATATCAATGCTTCCAGAGTGCCGCGTTTTGCGCCATGGCCGCGCACTTTGGCGGGGTTCAGTTTGTCGCCATCTACAGATTCCTGGCGCAGTCGTACCAGTAAATCCGGGATCGGAATCTTAACCGGGCACACTTCACCGCAGGCACCACACAGGCTTGAAGCCGTTGGTAGGTGCCTGCCTTCATCCAGGCCAATCAGATGCGGCATCAGAATCTTGCCGATGGGGCCGGGGTAGGTGGTGCCATAAGTATGACCACCCACGCGGGTATATACCGGGCAGTGGTTCATGCAGGCGCCGCAGCGAATGCAACGCAGGGTGTCCAGTAGCTGATCATCCTGATAGATAGTTGAGCGGCCGTTATCCACCAGTACGAGGTGAACTTCTTCCGGGCCGTCCAGCTCATCTGGCTTGCGCGGGCCGGAGATCATATTGAAGTAGGTGGTGATGTGTTGCCCGGTAGCGGACCGGGTTAGCAGGGCGAGTAGTGGAACCACGTCTTCCAGGTTGCCCACGACTTTCTCTATGCCAGTAACGGCAATGTGACATGGCGGTACCGTGGTGGTCATGCGGCCGTTGCCTTCATTCTCCACCAGGCAAAGGGTGCCGGTTTCGGCCACCGCGAAATTAACGCCAGACACGCCCACATCGGCATTCATAAACTTTTCACGCAACTGCTGGCGGGCGCTGGCGGTGAGATATTCCACATCATTGGAAAGGTCGGTGCCGGTTTTCTCATGCATCAGCTCGGAAATTTCACCGGTGTTCTTGTGAATCGCAGGCATGATGATATGAGAGGGTGTTTCGTCGGCAAGCTGAACAATATATTCACCCAGATCCGATTCCAGGGCTTCAATACCGCGCTCTTCGAGGTAATGATTAAGCTCCATCTCCTCGGACACCATGGATTTGCCTTTGATCACCGTCTTGGCGTTTCTGGCGACACAGATATTGCGCACAATCCGGCAGGCTTCGTCGCTATCAATGGCCCAGTGCACTTTGACGCCGTTTTCGGTGAGCTTTGCCTCAAGTTGTTCAAGCAGGTCAGGCAGGTTGGCCAGTGCCCTTAGGCGGATGTTGGCGCCAAGCTCTCTCAGGGCTTCCAGATCCATGCCCTCAAAGGCATTTTTACGCTTGCTGATTAACCCATCCATCGCCTTACGGAAGTTCTGGCGAATTTTAGGGTCGGCAATCGCTGCACGGGCTCGGGGGTGAAATTCTTTCACATCAATGTGATGTGAGTTTTCTGAAGGCGTTTGGCTCATGACTTGCCCCCTTTGCCCGAGTCTGTGCGTTCCCAAAGAAAACTCAAAATATGTTGGCCAGCCAGGGGCTTGCGATTCTTCTCTGCGTACCCGGCAATATTCATAAGGCAGCCACAATCCGTTGTCACAAACTCACTTGCGCCTGTATCGGTGAGGGTGTCTACCTTCTCGCTGACCATGGCCCCGGAAATTTCCGGGTGGCGCACGGCAAAGGTGCCACCAAAACCACAGCACTCTTCTGCCCGCACCTGCTCAACCAGGTTTACGTTGGAGAGCTGACCAAGAAGCTTTGGCCCAACCTCCGCAATACCCATCTCCCGACGAGCCGAGCAGGACGTATGCATGGCAAGGGTAGTGGGTTGGCCTAAGTCCCGGAGCTTTATGTGACAAACGTTCAAAAGGAAATCCGTCAGCTCCCAGGTTCTGGCGGCAATTTCAGAAGCTTTCGCCTCCTGGCCGGTGTGCTTGAACAGGTCTGGGTAATGCTTTCGAATCATTCCGCCACAGGACCCGGAGGGTACAACGATGGGCCAGTTTTCCGGGAATAGATCGAGCTGAGCTTTGGCGACTACCCGAGCCTCATCATGGTACCCGGAAGTGTACGCCGGTTGGCCGCAGCAGGTTTGATCTTCGGGAAAGCAGACCTTGATGCCTTCACGCTCGAGCAATTGTATGCCGGCCATTCCCGCGTCCGGGTAGAACATGTCTATCAGGCAGGTTGCGTAAAAATAGACGTGGGTTGGTTTTGGCGGGTATACCTTGATGGGATCTACCATGACGTGCCACTCGAGCTGGTTAGCGTTGTTGTTATCCAGCAATCATAGAGTGGTGGCCGGGCCCTTGCCAGACGACTTTTGTGTAAGCAGATATTGAGGGGAGAGCGGGGGGTGAACAAACGGCGGCTGAAGGCCGCCGTCTGGAACGCTATAGCGCGGAGCTTACTTTACAGTTAACCGCTCAGCGTTCTTTTCAACAGTGCGTGCGCCAATGCCTTTAACCTTGGACAGTTCCTCTGGTGTTTGGAACGGGCCGTTGGTGTCACGATACGCAACTATGGCTTCGGCCTTGCTTGCGCCAATACCGTCGAGGCTGGCGAGAGTTGCTGCGTCTGCGCTATTGATGTTAATAGTTGGCTGGTCTGCATAGGCAAATCCGGTTGCCAGGCTGAACAACAGTACGAGTGTGGCGAAAAAAGAGGTGTGCTTCATGCAAATGACTCCTGAGAATAACGAGTGTTGTTATGAATGTGAGTCAGGGTGCAATGCAGCAAAAGCAGGTGTTCTGGCTTATTACGGGGAAAGATTAAAGTGCGAAGAAAGTTGGGATAAATTGCTTTAAAAGTGCAGTGCACGGACAAGGACTACATTCCATGTAATCCTCTGTACCGTGGCTGACCCCCGCCTGTTCCTTCAGGCTGCACTCTTCCTGAGCGCTTCATCCCTGGTCGTCCTTGAAAGCCCCTATCCTTTGGGCAGTTCCAAATCCTTTTGACCGTTCAATATCCCTTTGATCGTCCCAAATCCATTTGGGCGCTCCAACTCCGTGGAGTACTCATTCCCTGTGCCAACGTTCCTTGCTGGCTTGTCATCCCTGACACTGCCTATTGTAGCGAGGAGGTATTTGTGGGCCACGGGAGATTGGCTCATTGGCTTGTGAGACATTTCCTACAGGGCGCGTAGGTTCGAGCCATATTGAGGAAAACGATATGTTATAGCGAGTGCCCCAAAAGCCCAAGAACGCCAAGAGTAATCAGATAGCCTGCAACGATATAGTTGAGCAAACGGGGAAATACCAGAACGCCAATGCCTGCCCCTAAACTGATGAGCGGGGCGAGTTCCAGGTGAATGGTCATAACTGTCCTCAATAACTATTTTTTAAAGAATGAAAGAAATCCACCGGCGGCGATCAGCGCAGCACCACCGATGAGATACCACATGGTGTCGTCAGTAAAACGCCCGGTAAGCGTTTCACTTATCTGGTCGCCAACAGATTGGGTTGATTGATAACCAAAAAACAGCAGCGCGATGCCTACTACGAGCAAAACGATACCAACGAGTTTCGAACTTCCCATGTCATTATCCTTATCTGTGTGAGTTTCTGACTCGTGCTGAAAGCTTGGCACCGAATGTTTACATCAGCAACTCTCGCCGAGAGTGTTCGTGTAGGCGGAGATTTTAAATAGACTTGTGAATTATGTAATCATGGCGAACAGGTTTTTTTATCAACCATTTCGGAGTAAACAGCAATGTCTGACAGAACTATCTGGATTACCGGCGCATCCTCAGGCATTGGCGAGGCGCTGGCTGCCCGATTTGCACAGGAGGGTGCCAACCTTGTGCTTTCTGCTCGTCGTGAAAGTGAGTTGGCGCGAGTGGCGGAACGTTGCCGTAATAAAGGCTTGAGCGCAGATCAGGTTCTGGTTCTACCTCTGGATGTCACAGATTGGGATGCCTTGCCAGGTGCGGTACAAACAGTGCTCGACCAGTTTGGCCAAATTGACCTGTTGATCAACAATGCCGGTGTATCCCAGCGTTCGCTGTGTGTGGATACAGATATGTCGGTATACCGCCAGTTGCTGGACGTGGACGTGTTGGGGCAGATTGCTCTTACCAAGGCGGTGTTGCCTCACATGCTTGCGCGTGGTGCCGGCCACATTGCTGTAACAGCCAGTGTGGCTGGCAAGGTTGGTGCACCTCTGCGCACTGGCTATTGTGCCGCCAAGCATGCAGTTATGGGCTTCTTCGACTCTTTACGGACAGAAGTAGAAGGCCAGGGCATTCATATTTCCACAATCGTGCCTGGCTTTATCCGAACGGACATTGCCCGCAGTGCGCTGGACGGTGATGGCAAAACCTCAGATATGGAAGATGAAGATATCATCAATGGTATGGATGTGACCGACTGTGCTGAGGTGGTGGTTAAGGGCTTGAACAGCAAAAAACGTGAGATCGCGGTAGGTAAAGGCAAGGAAATGGCGGCCCTCTGGGTCAAGCGGCTCTCGCCGGAGCTGTTGTTCCGGCTTGCCAGAGCGCCCAGGTAGCCGCCTCGCAAACTGCGCAGTTCTAAAACAGCCCCATCTGGGGCTGTTTTTCATTGAACCGGACGGCTTCTAATCCGTCCACACGCTCGCTTAAAAGCTCTGTCCATAGTTCGGTGAGGGCAAGCGCGTCGCCAATATCCGGCATGTGCAGGAAAAACCATGGGCGCCGATTATCCGCAATCCATGTGGCTACGCGCTCAACCCAGGGCGCCAGAAAACGGCGGTTGGCTTCCAGGCTCGGGTGACCGATGTAGCGAATGACCGGTGCTGCATCGCCGGGAAGCAGGTGCACAGGCACTTGGGGTTTCTTGCGTTGGGCTTCAATTGTGATGTCGTTATCCGGCACCGCTGAAAATAGTGCCCGGGTATCCATACACACCCGCGCGATGTTGCGCTCACGAAGGCCCCGGTTTAGTGCTTTTTCGGCCTCGCCCTTGCTGAAAAACGCACTATGCCTCACTTCTACGGCGCACCTTAACGGGGTAGGGAGTGCATCAATAAATTGCCAGAGATTATTCAGGTGCATTGGGCCAAAGGCGGCTGGAAGTTGCAGTAGAAAAGGGCCGAGCACATCTTCCAGTGGCGCAATAATATTCAGGAAGTCTCGCATGTCTGCGTCTACGCCGGATAACAGCCGGTCGTGGGTGATGGCGCGGGGAAATTTGAGCAGAAAGCGAAAGTCGTCTGGCACCTGAAAACGCCATTGCTGGCATTGTTCCTGACTGGGTGTCGCGTAAAAGGTTGTATTGCCCTCAACACAGTTAAATACTTGGCTGTAACGGCGCAGCGGGCTCGTATCTGGCGGCAGCAGACTGTTCCAGGCGGTGTGTTGCCACTGAGGGCAGCCAAGGAAGTAGGGGAGTGCCATTGTCAGTGGTTCCGGGGGCTAAGGCTTGAAAGTTGCCTTATAGCTTACCGTATCCGGATTGGCGATGCCGCCTGCCGCTCAGCGCAGCCACCAAAAGGCTCAAGGCACGGAACAGCACCATCAGCACTGGCGCCAGCAACCATAGCAGCCAGCTGCCGATATAGAGCGCAGGGATCAGTAGCAGCAACCAACCGGCGAACTGAACGGCCAATACCGGGTACCCGAGTACATCCGCCACACCTGCCAATAGGTCATTTATCAGACTGGGGTGGGTAATAACGAGGTAGCCCGCACCGACAGCCAGGGGCCATTTGGCATACCGGGCGCTGTTTAGCACCATTTTCCCGCTGCGGGTAACCCGTGCGGCCAAAGCGGCGGAGCGAGTGCCCCGGCTTGCACTCTTTGTGGTGACGGCTGCAACACGGCCAGCCTGGAGCACTTTGACTGCACTGGCAAAGATCAGCATGTCCACCGAAGCCCACCCAACGTCGCTGGCTGTGATCTCAGTTCCAGAGCGGTAGTTTCGCTCCAGATCACGAATGCCGCTGGCAAAAAACTGATTCAGCCCTTCAAGCACCCTTTCGGTGCCTATCCATTGAGTCTTGCCTTGGTTATCGACAATAAACTGGCCAAGAAAATCGTGGCCTTCACTTTCAATAAAGTTGACGGCATACCAGCCTCGTTCTTCCGGCGTGAGATCTTTGCGCTCGTTGGATGCTTGGGTGTCGGGCTCCGGTAACTCTGTTGGTGCCGGAGTGCCGGCAAAGTAGCGTTTGGCAGCCT
Source organism: Marinobacter sp. 1-3A (assembly GCF_016597775.1). Lineage (NCBI taxonomy): Bacteria > Pseudomonadati > Pseudomonadota > Gammaproteobacteria > Pseudomonadales > Marinobacteraceae > Marinobacter > Marinobacter sp. 1-3A. Next base: position 284,970 of record NZ_VCGZ01000005.1, on the reverse strand, counting down.
GGTACTGACGAGATGCTTTATTGATCCATTCAATGGTGCTGATGGGCTGGCTTACAAAGTGCTGAATAGGGGGGAGAACATCTTCACCATACCGGCGCAGAATATCCCTGAACCCCGGCTCTTCAGCGTAAAGCGGAAACAGGTTCCGAGCCATCTCAGGGTAGCGCATGAAGGCAGCCTGAGCCTTTAAAAGCAGGAGAGGGTCATCGGACATATCCAGCAGTATTGCCTGAATCTCAACAGTTTCCTGATCAATGCCGGGAAAGTCGCCGAGTACGTCTGCGGCATGAAGGTTAATCAGCTTATGCTCAATGGGCACAGGCTTGGCGAAAGCGGTAAAAATCCCTGCCATAAGCAGAGCCATTGCAAAAATCAGGAGCAGTTTTTTCAAAGAATCTCTCGCGGGCTTCGGATGTTTATACCTACCAGTCTAGCGTGAACTCAGAGAGTTGGATTTGCTACTTATCTGCTATCGTAATCAGAATGCTACCGCGCTGATGCCAACTTCCGGATTTAGTGTAGATGACTAGAATGAAATCGTTTGTGCTGCCAACACTTGCGCTGGTGATATTGTCGACCAGTTTCTGGTACAGCTCCGGCTGGCTGCAACTTTGTGCAGGTTTGGCGCTGTTTCTGTTTGGCATGCAATGCCTTGAAGAAGGCTTGAAAGAACTCGCCGGTGGCCGGTTGGAGCAGTTATTGGAGCGCAGTACGGCTACACCCTTCAAAGGATTGATGTTCGGTGTGGGCGGCACGATGATTCTGCAATCTACCACCTTGATGTCCCTCTTGACCATTGCGTTCATAAGTACCGGGCTGATCCATCTGGCGGGCGGTATCTCCATTCTTCTGGGTATTAATCTGGGAACCAGCGGAGGCATCTGGCTGCTGGCCGCGGCGGGGCAGAATTTCAGCCTGAGCCCTCTGGCATTGCCGTTGTTGGTGTTTGGTGTACTCGCCGGCTTCAGCTCCCCAAAAGGCAAGGCATTTGGCCGCATTGTGTTGGGCATTGCCTTTATCTTTCTGGGAATCGACCAGATCAAAAACGGGTTCAGCGAGTTTGGCGGTGCCATTGATTTTGCCGGCTCCGTGGACAGCAGCTTTTTGGTTCAGCTTAGTTTTGTTGCGATTGGCCTGCTGCTAACAGCGGTTCTGCAGTCGAGCCACGCCACCTTGATGTTGGTTCTGGCTGCTTTGGCCGGGGGGCAGATCGAGCTGTGGCAGGGCATTGCTATCGCAATCGGTGGCAACATTGGTAGTAGCGTAACCACGGCCATTGTGGGGTGGTTGGGGGGCAACCGCAGTGGCCAGCGGCTTGCCTTGGTGCATGCCTTGTTCAACATCCTCACGGGTGTGGTTACCTTCCTGCTTTTGTCGCCACTCACCTGGCTATCCCAAATGCTGATGGCCGTGTTTGGCGCTGGAGAAAATACGCTCTTGCAACTGGCCATGTTTCAGACCCTGTTCAACGTAATTGGTGTGCTGCTGTTCTGGCCTTGGCAAAAACAGCTGGAGCGCGGGTTGCGCAGAGTATTGCCTGACAAGGCAGAGCCAGCAGTTTTGATTACCGATGCTACCACTGGCCCGCGCAACCCTGTGGAACAGCGGGAACTGCCTGAAAGCCATGCACGCTACCTGAACGAAGCCGCGCTGGCCTCTGTTGATACGGCCTCCCGGGCGGTAGTCCAGGAATTGCAGCACCTTGGGCGGCTTAGCCTTGAGGTCATCTGCCATGCGCTGTATCAGCCTGTAGAGCAATTGATCTCCCGTGAAGTGGATGAGGCGCGCTTGAATGCGAGGCCGGATGAGTCTGAGGGGCTGGATACGGAGGACCTTTATCGGCGCCATATCAAAGTTGTCTATTCCGATCTGCTGGGCTTTATGAGCCGGCTGGACACCACGAAAGAAGAGGAGCACCAGCAATTCTGGATGACCTGCCAGATGACAGCGCTGCAACTGGTGGATGCAGTTAAGGATGCAAAAGCCCTGCAGAAAAACCTTGGCCGATATCTGCGCGACGAACGCTCACTTGCTCACGAACACTACATGGAGCTGCGCCGGCATCTGCTGTGGGTGTTAAGGCAGGTGCGTGAAATCAGCAGGCTGGAGGTTCCTGATGAAGTTTGGCGCAACCGGCTGGATTGGGTGGACAGCGAAGCGGCAAAGTTTGATGCTGGCTTCCGCCACCGAATTTTCACGGATGTGCGTAAAGGCCAGCTCAACAACCTGCAAGCTAGCTCGCTCATGCACGATCTAGGCTACTCTGTGCGCATCACCCAGAGCTTCCGTAACGTGTTGCAGTTGGGGCTGGCGGATGGGGATGAACTGCTGCGTGAAGTGCGCAGGCTGGGCAGTGATGACGACTCGCCGCTTATCAGGATGTGAGCGGCTACCGTACAGGATTTTGCAGTAATTTGAGGGTATAATTCTGCGCGCAGTTTGAGCGCCCCAAGGTAGGGGCGCTGCACACCAAAACTCAACGCTTAAAAAGGAAGATTTCGTTGAAGACTCTGAATGTAATCAAATACGTTTTTGCCATTGTTGGTGCCGCCATGCTGGTCGGTGCCTTTGCTTTGTACAACAACACCACCTCATTTTTGGAACGTTCCGAAACTGCACAGGGCACCGTCGTTGAGCTGATACGTTCGCGTTCCAGTGACTCCACCAGTTATTTCCCTGTTGTTCAATTCAGAGCCGCCGGTGGTCGCGACATTGAGTTCCAATCCAACTCGGGTTCTAACCCGCCTTCATACACCCGGGGCGAACAGGTAACCGTGTTTTATGAGCCTGCTAATCCTGAAGGCGCCATGATCGACGGCTTCTTCTCTCTTTGGGGTGCACCGTTAATAATTGGTGGCATGGGCGCAGTGTTCGGGTTGATTGGTGGTGGGATGATCGCTTTTGGCGTGATGAAAGGCCGCTCAAAAGCCTACCTTCAGCAAAATGGCGTTGAAATTCACGCCTCGTTTCAAGGGGTGGAGCAAAACACCAGCCTGACCGTAAACGGCCGCAACCCCTTCAGGATCGTATGCCAGTGGCAGCACCCGCAGACCCGCGAGCTTCATGTTTTTCGTAGCGATAATCTGTGGTTTGATCCGACCGACCACGTTAGCCAGGAGAAAGTTCCTGTGTTGGTGGATGAGGGGAATTTGAAGAGATATTGGGTGGATACTTCGTTTTTGCCCAAGTTGGCGGGTTAGGTAAAGCATTTACATCAGCTGGCTGATTTCCGCTCCCTCCGGAACGAGAGAGGGCGTTTGTGGCTCGCGCCCCTTGAGCATATTTGCCAAGCGGCGCTCGCGTACGTTGTGCACAGGTTGTACCCCTCGCCAAGTGGCCGTCTGTTATGGTCGTAATCTTGATATAACTGACAGTCCACTGATTTCTGAGTCAGTACACCATCCACTTCTACGTCATGTTTGCGCAGCAAGGCTTGTTCGTAGTAATAGCTGATGCTCGAGTAGGTAGCAATGAACGAGTATACGGAAAAGAATCCACCTATCAGGGCAAAGAAACCTCCGAACACCATCGCGCCCCATTGGCCAAAGCCCAGGTAGAAAACACCTCCCCCCACAACTGCACAAATCAGGCCTATGCCCAGCATCAAAAAGAAGATATCAAGATTGTCTTTTATTGCTGTCCACAGAAGTGAGCGGTCGGTTGCGGATTTTATGTTCATATTGCACACAATTGTAAGCTTATGGGTTGGTGGAGACCGAATTGCGATGAAAAGCAGCTAGTTTTAAAGATTGACTCTACAGCCGATCAGTTAACGCTACTTGGGCAGAACTCTGCGCATTCGTTCATGAAGCTCCTCCAGGTCTCGCTGTTTCTGCTGTTCCTCTTTTTCCTTCTGTGCTAAATAACTTTCCTCTATATCGGTCAAGCGCGTTCTTGGCCCATCCCGTTCCAATCGTTGACGAACAACGTCGGGCCACTCACTCCTGCTCTTTCTTCTATCTATGCGCTGAATACACTCCATCCCATATGCCATAGGAAGCAAGACAAAAGAGCCCAGCCACAAGAAAACAGCTGTTCCCGATATGCCATTACCTTCTTGACGTTCGTGAGCCAGATACAGTCGCTCTGATCGTACCTGATCAAGAAAGGATTCCTGACCAGCTTTCAGGGTCTTCTCAACGAATTCGCTTTTTTTGGCGGTTTGCCTACCTGCTTCATCAAACCAGGGCCCATTTATCATATAGCGTCTAAGGTATTCCCACATGGAAACCAATGTTGGTAAGCGCTTGCCTGCGGGCATGCCTGAGAGATTTAGCGCAATGCGGGTTTTTGGCTCACCAAATTTTTGAAGAATGATTTCCAGGCTACCGTGCGGGATCGCTCCCGAATTCGGGTTCACCATCATATATTCATAGGCCACCGCCTCAATGTCATCCCATATTGCATGGTAGAGTTGGCCCTTCAGGTCATAATAAATTTCCTGAGTACGACGGTTAAAAATAATCGGTAACATGGCAGGGCGTCTTGTTTCCCAAATAATCGGTGCGGTGATTGACACAACTGCCATAAACAAAATCCACCAGCGGCTGGTGGAGACGTCTCCGGACAAGAGGAGCAATAAAAAAGTTAACATGAAGATGCTGCCCAAGAAAAAGCCCATGCCTGTCAGCATGCCTTTACTATCTGAACTTGCAGTCCGTAACGACAAAAAGACCTCATTTTGGGTTTCGAGCAGGCCTGGCAAAGATGGGTAAGAGCCGCTATTGAAGCCCCCTTTCAAAAGTCGCGTTTTTGATGGGTCACCAAGCTTGTCGGTAACCGCATCGAGGAGTTTCTTTGCGCTATCAATCACGCTCTATCTATCCTTTAATGTAGCGACTGCAGTTGTTTAAAAGCACGAGTGACGTTCAGCCCGCCAGCCTCGAGGGGGCTGCGTAGTGCTGACGGCCCTCATTATGTCTTTAAAGATTGGGCCGATACTCGAAGTTGCTTGAGGCTTTGGAATCCGTAAACACCCGCACGGGTGGTTCCTTATTCAGTATCGAGTTCACAAGGTTGTTCGGGAAGTTTTGAATGTAACTGTTGAAAACCTGGACATTGCTATTGAACAATCTCAGCGCCGCGCCAATTTGCTCCTGTTGTTCGCTGATTTCCTGCATCATGTTCCTGACCAGACCTTCCGATTTCAGATCCGGATAGGCTTCAACAGTCAAGTTGACAGACTTCATGATTTCGTTGGTAAGCGCTTCAGATTGGTTGAGGCGCTCGGTGTTTGGGGCCTCCTCCTCCAGTCCGTTTAAATGCTCTCTGAGTTGAGTGATTTGTGTGAGCAGTCCCTTTTCAAACTCAGAGTATTCACTCACTGCTTTCTCTAGTGCGGGCAGTATCTTCATTTTCTGACGCTCTTGAACGAGCACGCTTGCCCAGGCGCTTTGAACCGCATTTTTTCGATTAACAATGCCGTTGTAAACGGGCACCGCCAATACAACCATCCCGGCTAAAACCAACAACAAAAGTTCCATTTATCTACTCCCTCTAGGCCGACACTGAAGACGAGATATCTTCATTCACTACGAAATTTGAGTCGTGATATTTTACAAGTTCATGAGCTAGCTTTAGCAGGGCATCCAAGCGCTGCATTGGTCTTTCCATTTGCAGAAGTCTTTGCAACGCCTCAGAAGTTTTTGCAGGATCCAGGCGTTCATTGCCGTAGTCCGGCAATTCGATGTCAGTAACGTTTCCGCTTGAAGTGGAAAGGTAAAGCAGGTTGTCCTTGCTTACCTCTACAACCAGACCTTCAACAGCCCGCGATGCTCTTAATATGGCATCTACGGTCGCTGGATTCAGAAAGCGCGCAAGGCCGGCATCGTTGTTACCGTTGCACGAAAATAATCTTCGAAAGTCGTATGAAGCAGGCTCATATTCTTTTGGGTAGAGACTGCTACGACCCGTGGACGATATCCGTAAACCAGAGGCGTAGGGGAACTCAGCCAGGATTCCGCTACGCGGGACGATGCTATCCTTTTTCTTGGCCCGTAGTTTCGGCCTAATCCTGAAAGGAAAGAACTGAATGTCAGCAGAGAGTGCCATTTGCTGTGACGGTTGAGAGGTGTTTTTCGCGATGTCGGCACGCTCGAAGTGGCATGTGATGTATGAAAACCCAACGTCTGTTCCCTGATAGCGGGCTTGCATCGTATGCCAAATACGCCGGACTGAGCTGTCTTTGTCTATCTCTTCCAGTTTGGCGGCTCGGGCCCTGATAGGCTCGGGCTCGACCGGCACCAGTCCATAGTCCAGCTGTACAGAGCGCTCTACCAGTTGGCCACACAAGATGCCAACTCTGGCGCGAAGTCGAATGGCGTCCAATACAATGGCAATTGCCGCCCCCGTACCGACGATGAAAACGAGTGAGCTGTCAAAAAGCACAGCGCCGAAATACGTCAATACGAACACACCAACACCAAGCGCTATTTGCTTCCCGAAGCTATAACGCAGCACAATTTTATTATCGGCAAGGTGCGCGCCTAACTCATCGATTTCGGCTTTTGTTCGGGCTGCCATACCCACCTCATTTAACGTATCCAGAACGCTGGTGAGCTTTTTTCGAGTAAGCACGGGGTACATCCATCCTTGGTGATTTTTCAGGGCAGCGATTGTTGCCATAAGGCTAACTAGCGCTCAATCAAACCCTACTTTTTGTAATCCTGTTTCTTGGCTAGCCTGATAGCAGCTTAGTTGGAGAACCAGTCGCGCTGAATACGGCCGTCTTTTAAGCGATACATGGAAAGCCCAAGCCGAAGATCCTGGCCGCGCGCATCTTTGACGAAACCGGTGTCTTTTCCGAGTGAGTGCAAGAAAGCGTCAGTCAAAACCATCGCGCCATCGATGAACCACCAGATGCCCAGGCCGCCAATCGTGAGGCCTTTGGCGATACCGGACTTCCACTTGCCGAGGTAGAAGCGGTCCACGCCGAAGATCCCGAGGAACATAGCGAGAACCAGGGTTATCAGGCGGTTCTTTTGTTTGGGGTAGTTAGTGTTTGAAGTTTGCATGTTTTCCTCCTTGAAAACTTGTTTTGTGTGGTTGATTGAAAGTGTACGGTGTTAAATTCCGAACTTGGGGAGGTAGTGGAGAATGGGTGTGTCGACCAGTAGTTCCTTCGATAATGCTTCGGCGTCAGCCATCATTTCAGGTGTTAAGTAAGCTTGATAGTCCTCGATCATTTCAAGCGGATCGTCTTTATTGGTTTGTCTATGAAGTGCTAGCAAAAGGGCTGCACCTTTCACGGGCCTCGCTTCTGCAAAGCCATAATCGGATCGCTCGCCATAAAGTGTCGCAATATTTGGTCCAAGCATGATCGCAGTACCGGATTCAAGAATAGCGTCGTAGTAGTCCGTTTTGCCCATTTCTTCAACCCAGTGCTGGGCTTCCTGGTACTCACCAAGAGTTCGAAGCTCGAGAGCCAATTTTAACATTGCCTTTGGGTACCCATGCTCCGCCGATGCTCGGAGCCATCGTAATATATCTTCGCGGCGGCCAGCTTTAGTCCAGTAGAACCCCATCTCTCGCTCACCCAATAACCCCACAGCTAACCAATACTGTGCAAAAGCATTCCCATGCGTAGCTGCTTTCTTAGTCCAAGCGAAGGCCTCAGACTTTTCCCCGCTCTGCCAATAGACAGAGAAAAGTTCCATCATCGCCTCACTGTCGCCAGCCTCAGCCCTGGGAAGTGCGGTGTTTAGCGCTTTGTCGACCCACGCATCTTGGTCATAAGCACAGTCTCTTAAGATTCCGCAAACACTATCATTTTGACCAAGGCGTAACATGGCATATACATCACCGCCCTCTGCAGCTTGACGGTAAAAATGCTCAGATTCTTTTGTGATGTAGGTGTAATCTTGGCGGATGATGTTCCCTGCATAATAGGCCGCCTCAATGTGGCCAAGCTCTGCCGCTGACTTGAATTTCTCAAGCGATCGTGCGCTGGACTGCTGTTGGTAAAGCACAAAACCTTCTCGGAACAGTTTTTCAGCGGTATCATCAGCCTCTTTGGCGTAAGCAACAAATGTGCAAAGAATGCACAATACGCAGCTAGATATTTGGGAAAATAACGAATGTTGGGTCATTTACGATTGACTCCAGAGGTGGTAGCTTAGTTTTTTCCTCAGTGCACTATAGCTTTGGTAAACCTTCGTGTGTTTGACCGTAATACCGGATAGCGCCTTGCCCATAAACTCATCCAACCTCGCCACATTATTTCGCGCCACTAAGATGGGATTCCCTGACGGCTTTTTACCATGTGCATTCATCCGCGTTACTGACTCTTCAAACTGGCGCTGTGCACGATTCGGTTCAGTTCCTCTATAAGGTACAGTCAATGTATCTTCTCCGTCGCTCATCCACTCAAGGCATTGGAGGATCGCTGCTTGTTGTACTCGCAGCATTTCTTCCGCGGCTTTCGGTTTACTGCCATTACCTCCTTCAAACCGGGCAGGCTCCGAAACGAGATTATGCAACAGCGGTCCAATCGCCTCCGGCTGCAGTCCACGGAACCACTGCTGATAGCCCGCGACCTTTTCACGATCTTTAACTTTTTCAGCTTCTGCTGCCTCTTCTGCTGCCTGGGCTATCTTCAAAGCCACCAATCCGGCTCTTTCGCTCTGATTAATCGAGTCGAACACTTCTTGCACAAAACTATATTGGCGAGCCGCAAAAAAGGTCGCATCAAGTGCCGTGATAAGCTGTAGGAAACTGATCTTGCATAAAAAGCCGAACGCATCTGGCGCTACCCAATCGATGTGACGGTAATCGTTCTTGTGGAGTTCGTTTTGAATCATAGCTATCCAGTAGGATACTGCTTTGAAATCAATCTCAAATGCCAGCTTCCCTTTCAGGCCAAGTCCGGTCGTGAGCCCTGCGTCACTGATAAATATCAGCTTGCCATTCTTCATGCCCAGCTGGAACGACCGGCTATATCCTACCCCCCAGCTTGCAGTAAGCCCAAGGTTAAGCGTTCCAACACATGCCCATTTCTCTACAGGGTCGTGGGCTCTCATAAAATTAACTTTCTTTCGCGCCTCGGCCGGCAGGTCCCAGTACAGGCTGGTTGTGGCGGTTACACTAACCTTTGCTCCTGCAAAGGCATCCAGTTGCCCTTCAGGCATACCGTTACTGATCCCTGACAAGGTTAGACCTTTCCCTTTCTCAAGATCGACTCCGAGCCCCCCGCTCAATATTACGTTGGCGCCAACATAGCCGCTAAGTTTCGCGTTCAGCTCACAGTAAAAGCGCCCTATATTCATTTCGCCCTCGCCTTTATCTGTCCAATAGGGAAGTCTAAATGGCTTGGTTTCACTCGGCTCTGGCAGTTTGACATCCAGGAGATCCAGGTCTCCCTGCATTACGGTCAGCTTTCCACCAATGGTGGCGTTAGCCAACCCGTAACTGAGTGTCTTTTTGTCGCTTGATTCATTATTTTTCACAATGGTAGCCGAACCCTCAGCACCGGAGTCTGGACCGGACATCGAGGAGAGTGCAGTCACTCTGACGTTCTCTCTAACGTACTCTGAAACGTCACGGTCGATGCCGCCCAGTACATAACGGGAAAACTGAGCCATGTAGCTATCATCGAAGAGCATCAGGTGCTTTCGTGCGTCTTTTTCAAACAACACGCTTCGCAAATTGATGCCCCACTGCTCTTTTTCGTCGTCTGACTGCAGCGCTGAAACCGAATAGTCTGATTGAACCTGCTTGTAGAAGAGATTAGGCTGGAATACTCCGTGATCACTAAACCAGGCCAGATCCATGTTCAGCTTCACACACCCCAGACCTGTCAGAACCTTTTCCAGGATCTCGTCTTGTTCGGGCCGCTGAGCTTTTTTCAATGACAGTGCGATCTGTTTAGCTGTTTCCTGGCTGTAGATATCATGGTCTGGAAGAGGGTGCTTGCCATCCAGATATCTCCCAACCCCTGGTAGGTCATTTAGGCAAAAATGGTCCAAATCACTCTCGTTGCCTATCTGAGTATATTCGCGCAGTGGCATACCTGGTTTGATAAGAACTTTGGACGGTTTTGCCGTAAAGTCTTCAGGATCCCAGACGAACAGCCGTGCTGGCTCCATCGTTCTCGAAAGTGCTTCTGTTTGCTTCTGAAACCGGTACATTCTGGCGCTGTGCTTATCAAGAAGCTTGCGGTAGTGCTCGATCTCGACGTTCGGAATCGGACCATTTCTGCCAAGAACCTTGGCCCAGTCCACAACAGCATTTTCGAGATCCGTCTCGACCTGCTGGTAGTCGCGCTCCATTTGGTGATACCCGGCCAATTTTTCCAGTCCCGAGCGAATGTCACCATGATTCGCGAGCACATACTCTGCAACGGCCACTCCATTGGAGGCCAATTCAATGGCCTTTTTCAGGTAAGGCCCAACGTAACTAAAGAACCCGTAATATTCCTCCAGGAATTCTTCAATTTCTACCAGGTTCTCTTTAGTTGGAGACAGTTGGCATTCAACACTTCGTTTGTGATAACGGCACATCCGCATAAATGAATGATACTTTGCCTCGTCCGGCAGTTCGTGGCGGAGAAAATCAGCTTTTGCCTTTTTGTATCCCCGTAAAAGTTCAGAAACCTTTTGCTGGTGAGGTGAATAAAGGGTCTCGTTCTGAATTACGAAGCCTACTGATTCCGCAGCCGAAAAGCCCATTTCCCGGAGTTCTTCGATACGTTTCGTGCATTTGAATATGCTTGCCCTAAGCTCCCGATGTTTCTTTGGTACATTCTGTTTCGCCAGGTGTTGAGCGTTTGCCACATCGCTGTATTGTTGCTTTGTGGACGGTGTAACATCAGGGGCGTTGTGAACTTCGTCATACAGGCGCGCGTGTTCGTCACTAAGGTCTTCGAAAGAACCCACAAGCTGCGCCGCCTCAGCCTCAAGCCGCTCTATCTCTCGCTCAGAGCCCCGCCATTCATCCTGCAATATTTTGGGTAGAAATGTTCGAGGGTGAGCGGGTACAAAAAGGTCTGATATTCCGGCAGCCTTGATGCCCTCTATTCGTTTAGAGACTTGTTCCGACTTGATAACTTTCGACAAGCTGGCGCTGCTTTTTTGTATAGCGTTGACGGCATTATCGGTAAGCAGCCAGAAACAGCGCTGACCGGTAATGTAAATGATCGAAGCATAAGCGGCACTGCTGCATTCACTGGCCTCAGAACTGGTCGATTCTTCCGAGCATTCAAAGGCAGGTTCTGGCAGTTCTGCTGTATCACCTGCAGTGTTTGGGGCTTGAACATCATCCATGATCAGCTCGCTCCGTTTTCAATGGCGTCCAGTTTTTGGTAAGCGGTTAGATCCACTCTCTTAATTAGTGATGAGTAGAAGGGGGCATCAGGTTGATTCTTTTGCTGAATCAGAAGCCGAAGAACTTTCTCAATATCAGCTTTGGAATCCAGCCCAATTGCATCTGCAAGCTTCGCTGCATTGTCCACATAATTTCTGGGGTTCTCAGAAGGAGTGAACTTCCCGTATTTATTTGTAAGCGCATCAATAAATGCACGGTTTCGTTCAGCGGTGAATTCATCAACTTGCGAGTCACGAAAATGCCACGTGAATGCGTTCGGCTTATCTGGTTTAACCATTTCGTCATCTGACGATGTCTTCCACCATTGCGCATCGTTCTGCCAATACCAGCAGGCTTCAGATGGCACAAAATGTTTGTACTGTTGCTGGTCAAGCACCGACAGAAACGAGCGTAATACCCGTCCGTCATATATTCGCATCAAGCTCTGTTGCGCCCCTTGCGACATGAGCAAAAATTGTTGGAGCCAAACGGCCAGTTCATCCAGGTTTCCTGTTGGGTGTGCCAGAAAGACGCCCGGGAACCTGTCTTTGTATTTGTTAATCAGAGCGTCCTGAGCACCAGGAACGCTGCGAAGGTCAATTAGGGCAGGACCCATTTGCCAGCGCTCCTGAAAAGCCGTCCCAAACAGTAACGGTCTCCAGCTCCCGGGGCTCCGGGCCTCAATCTCCTCATAGATCCACGCCAGAACTGATGGGTGGTAAGCGAGATCCAGAATCACAAATGGAACACTGGGAGCAAGTTCCAGGATGGCCTGTGTAGCCTTTTGCTCAGCCATGGTCGTGGACCTTGCACCTACCGTCATCGTCAAGGGCGCAGCCGCTTACTATAAGAGCTCCCTTATCACTTGCCTTTTCAAAAGCGGAGGTAGGAGGGACTACTGTGGTCAACCCTTCTGGAGACCAGCTTTCAGAACTCGCTGACGAACGTTCTTCAGAGAGAGCTAGTGCATCCCGACCACTAGTTTCTGTTGCCAGTTCCAAGAGTTTTGCAGGTAGCTCTGGACTAGTCGCCCCAGTCGAACTCCCACTCCCCGGCCCACCCCCGGAATTCATCCTTACCAGCGGCCCAGAAATCGTCACACCACTCGGATCAACCTTCACAAAGCTGCCACCGGCTTTAAGCGTCACTTCCGCCCCAGCCTCAATAACAATCTTCATACCCGCCTTGTGATGAATCTCATTCCCCGCTTCCACAAGCTGGGCTTTGCCAAGTTTGCTGTGGTGGCTGCCGTTAACGGTGAGGCTGTAATCACCACCAATCTTTTCCCGGTGTTCGCCGTCTACGGTTGAGTGGTGGTTGGCTTTTACCTGGCTGAAGCGGTCATTTTCCACGGTCAGGTGGCTGTCTTTTTTGATCACTTCGGTGCGGTTGTTTTCGGTGAGCAGGTCCAGATCTTTTTGTGCGTGGACGTAAATCTGTTCTTTATCCGCTTCGTCTTCAAACCGCAGTTCGTTGCTGCCTTCACCCTTGTGGGTTTGGGTTTTCAGGGTGGTGCGGGTTTTATGTTCCGGCAGCGAGTAGGGCGATGTGTTGGTGGCGTGGTGTGTTCGTCCTGTGATGATAGGCTGGTCCGGGTCGCCATCCAGGAAGGAGACAATCACTTCGTGGCCGATTCTTGGCAGCGCCATGAACCCATACTGTCCGCCTGCCCAGCCCTGGCTTACGCGCAGCCAGGCGCTGCTGTGCTCGTTGTTTTCGGAGTATCGGTCCCAGGGGAAACGTGCCTTTACGCGGCCGTATTCATCGCAGTGGATTTCTTCGCCTTCAGGGCCAGTAACTATGGCTATCTGTGGGCCGTCCATTAGTGGGCGGTGGGCACACAGAGGCCGCCAGGTTTTGTTGGCGGGAACGGCGCTGAACAGGTTGTGGTAGGTGGTTGGCCCGGTGCCGCCTTCCTCTGCCAGCGCCTGGGGCTGTTTGCCTGTGTGTGTGACGGCGGTCAACAGCCAGTCGCGGTTTAGTCTCGCGCTGTCGTGGCTGGTGAGTTCCACCTTGGCACCGCAGGTGAAATCCGGGCGGTTACTTTCACCATTGGCGGTGTTGGCGTCGTTTCTGAGGGCGTCCAGTCTGGCTTCAGTAAAGGGCTGGCCGCTGGCGTCGGCCTTGAAACGGCCCGGGTAATCGAAGTGTTGGTAATCCTGCCGTTGGTTCTCAGCGGAAGCTGCGCTTTCATGCATCAGCCCATAGGCCGGGTTTTTGAAGGTGTAGTCTTTGGTGGCTACCGAGGCGGCACGAACTCGCTCTTCGTGGCGGAAGCGGAATACCGCAGGTTGTTTGGTGCTACCGCCGGCTTTGCCGTTGTATTCAACAGGCTCCAGTCTTGGCGCGTCGCCGTGGTGGTCAGCAATCATCAGGCCGGGCTGTTCTGTTCCATCCACGCTTCCGTGTTGGTAGCGGTAGTGCCAGCCTTCTTCGGCGGCCAGGCGTTCGATAAAGGCCAGGTCGCTTTCCCTGTGCTGTACACAGTATTCCCGTTCCTGTGGTGCTTGCTTGAGATTAAATACCGAATCTACAATGCCCCGCTCTTCCAGCAGGGTGCGCACAATGGTGTCTGTGGTTTGGGTCTGGAAGATGCGGCTGTTGTGCATTAAACCCAAGCGCCACAGGGGTGGCTGGATGATCAGTTCGTAACAGGTGCGGCGGTGGCCGGTGTCGCCTCGGGCAAACTCGTTCACCACACCGGTGAAGCGGCGAAGGGGCATGCCGTCTTGCCAAACCACCAAGTCTACGGCTTGTTCCAGAATTTCCGACGCCTGAAGATCGGGGTCAGTGCTTGCCAGTATCAGGCGGCCATGAAAAAGCTCCGATAGCCCCTCGGTAAGTGCAAAGCTGACGACAGAAAATACATCTGAGGGAAGTTCACCAACACGCGCGGTGAACTGCAATCCGTTTGCCTGAGGCATATCTTCAATCCTTGAAGGTATGTTTATCTGTGGATAAATCTGGGCAGAAAGTTACCAGCGATGGGCTTTAAAATCCAGTGGCCAGTCTAGGGTTTCACGCAAACAAAGATCGCGTTCCCGGATGTTTTGTTCCAGGGCAGGATTTTTTCGTAATCGTGCTCAAGGACATGCACATCAAAAAAGGGCTGCAGAAGATCGATCAGTTCCTCAAAACCAGTAGCGACCATGGGGTGCTCGTCATCCCAGGATTGGGTGATGCCATCGGTTGTTTTGGTAATGCTCAGCCTGAGCCCCTGTTTCTCGCCTTCACCACGGTAATGCCACGCGGAGCTGAAAGTGAACCGGCTATCCCCCTGAGTGACGGTATGGCGCTCAGACAGGGTGTTGTCGATTTTGTTTTTATCAACGGAATTGAAGCAAAATACGCCGCCCGGTTTCAGGGCGCGGTGGGCGCTGGCAATGCACTGCCTGAGATTTCCGATGCCATCGCTGTAGTGGATGGAGTACAGGAAGCAGGTAATCAAATCCAGAGGCTCATCCACCTGGAAATCGCACATATCCCCCAATAAAAATCGGGCTTCCGGGCAGCGGGTTTTCGCTTGCTCCAGCATGGGCTGGTTAATGTCCAGGCCACTGCTTTGATAGCCAAAATCGATAAGGTGGCGCACGTGGGGCCCGGTTCCGCAGGCCAGGTCCAGGTGATTGCTGCCCTCGTTACCGAAAAGCTGGTGCAGTCGGCGGGCGCCGTTACTTTGCATTCGGTAGTCGATGTCCGCACACATCAGGTCGTAATAGATGGATAAATCGGTATACAGGTAATTGGAGGACATGGCGGCCTGATGGTATTAGAAGCTATTAGCTGGAACAGTGTGTGGCGGCGCATCGTAAACCAATCCGCTGTGTTTGCGAAGCGGATAAATGGGTGGCTTGGAGCTAGCTCGCCTCCGTAGCTTCCAGCCTTGGATTTCGGGGGTAATAACGTTCTGGTAACCGCTCGATATAAGGGAAAAAGCGCGCGTCTTTATAGGGCATTTTCATAAAGCCGGATACGCCCAGCCCGGTAATCTGATCTACAGCTGCCAGAATTTCATCCAGCCTCTGGCGGAACTCATCTTCCTTCTCCGGATCCAGCAGCCGGTACTGGCTGTGGATTTTGAGGTGAAGGGGAAGAGCCTCAAAGATAATCATGCCGGTATGGCGAATGCTGTTGAGTGCTTCGAGGGATTTGATAATGGGTTCCGGCAGCACCAGAAACTCTTCCGGGTCTGGGCCATCCTCAAAGTAGGAGTGTATTCGTGAGCGATCTTCCACTTCCGGCGCGGAACTCACCTGATACGGTAGCCGCATTTCCGGCGGCGCTACGAATGGCTGGTCTTGTTCTTCCCGCTCAATATGCAAAGTGTCCCGGGCGTTGAACAGACAGCTTTTGAAGATGCCTTGGCGATAGATAGCCTGAGCCAGGTTCACCATGTTGTTCACAGCAGTGGTAAAGGATGTGCGTAGCTCAGGGTCGTGCAGGTTCAGGGAAGTATCGACGTAAACGCCGTCGGGCTCCCAGCGAACTGCGAGCCCGCCCTCTACCGGATAACGGCCCAACCGGCTGACAGCGGCCAGGAAAGCTTTTTCAGTGTCCCCCATGCCTTGCATGAAATTTTTGTAGTAGCGATCCAACTGTACGTCGTCTACATCACTCAGCGACTGGTCCGAACCCTCTTGGCGCAAGAAAGCCTTTCGGGAGCTGTAAACTACGGTGTCGATTTCTCGATCTGAAATACGTGTCCAGATGGGCACCAATGGCGTAGGAGGCGGTTCCGGTAAATCAATCATCACTGTGCGCGCCATACGCGGCATCTCGTTCAGGTAATGATCGCCGGCTCGCATGCGCATGGCTGGATCCGGGTCCAGCATCCCATCGAGCATGCGGGCAAATTCCATGGGCAAGCCGAGCGATGTTGCAGGAATGGCCAGATGGCCGAAGCGGCAAGACTGCCCGGAGGCCAAAGCATAAAGCGTGGCCGCCGCGCCTTGTTCATCAAATCGTGGTGATGAGAGCCCGCCGTAGAGTTGCTCTTCACCAATAAAGTACACATCGCCCAAACGGGCATTGGTTTGTTGCAGGTTGTCGGACATCAGCTCCATTACGCTGGGGCTGAGGAACTGCTGGTTAGCATCCAGTTGAGCGAAGACCGAGGAGCCCCAGTCGATCAGGGCGATGTTCTCGGTTTCTGCATCAAACACCAGATTGGACGGTTTGATATCTCCGTGCACAATTGGGCGCCTCCCGCTATCGGTTTCACGTCGCAGATTGCGCAGAATGTCGGCTAATTGATCGGCAATGCGGATGATCAGGCGCGGGCTCAGGCGGCCTTGCCGGAGAGAGACCTCTTCCAGATTAAAGCCCGGTGCGCGCTCCATCACCAGAATCGGTTGGCTGCCAGCGCGGTGGTAGGCAACCAGGGCGGGCACCCGGGGGTGCTCCACCTGTTCCAGAATATAGGCTTCGTCTTCCAGCCGGTCATGCAGGTGCTGGGGTAGGGTGATGCGGGTGAACTTGAATACATGCTCAAGGTCCCGCGCACCCTCCAGCGGCAACCGGCCGGCAAAGACAAAACCAAAGGCGCCCTTGCCAATCATTGCTATGTCCGCGTAGCCCATTTGCCTGAGCTGATCTGTGCACAGCTCAACCCAGTTTTTCAGCTTCTTGGCATCGTCGTGACTGAGCAGATAAATCGACTGCTCTTCCGGGATGTAGAATTGCTGAAGCTGGGCCTGTTGCGGCATCGGCAATGATTGGTTCGGCGGCGCCATACCTGTCAGCTCATGTGCAGAAGCATGGATTGTGGTGACTCCAGATAGCTTTTCCACAGGTTATTGAAACGGGCAATGGTGCCGCCATCAATAATGCGGTGGTCGCCCGCCCAGCTGACGGTCATGATGGAGCGTTCTACCACTTGCCCATTGGCATCAAATCTTGGCAGTTTCTGGGTGCGCCCCAAAGCCACGATTGCCACTTCCGGAGCATTGATAATGGGTGAGGCGTAAGTGCCGCCCAGTGCACCAATGTTGGAAATGGTAATGGTGCCGCCTTTGAGATCCGCCTGGCTAACCCTGCCTTCTCTGGCAGATTCGGTGAGGCGGGTGACTTCGTCGGCGATCTCCAGCAGAGTGAGCTGGCCCACGTTTTTCACGTTGGGTACGAGCAGTCCTATTTTGCTGTCCACGGCCATGCCGATGTTGCACTGTGGCTGGTAGTGGATTTCGGTTACATCCTCATTGATCTGACTGTTAAGCACCGGGTATTCGCGCACCGCCAGTGCAATAGCCTTCATGATGAACGGCATGAGCGTGAGGCGGGAACCACGTGCTTCGGCTTCCGGCTTGAGCTGCTGGCGCAGGGCGAGCAATTCCGTCACATCAATGTCTTCACTGAAGTTGAAGTGGGGAATGGTGGAGGCCGATGCCACCATGCGTTTGGCCATGACAGCCTGCATGCCTTTGATGGGCTCTATGCGGACTTCCTGGTTTTGCGCTTCAGCTCTTGGACTACTGCCTGCTGAGACGAATGAGCCGCCGGATGCAGGTTGCTCCAAATGGGACAGCACATCGGCTTTGAGTACGCGGCCATCCTTGCCCGATCCCTGAATATTCTCCAACGCCAGGTCGTTCTCGCGAACCAAGCGGCGCACCGCTGGGCTGGCGGGCGTCCGCTCCCCGTCTTTCCGCGCTGAAGGAGCGGCTGAGGCGACAGTTTCGGCGTGATCAGGGCTTTTTTCAGGTTCTGCTTGCCTGGCCTCTGGCTCGGCGTGTTTGCCTTCGTCGCTGGCTTTGGGTTGTTCTCCCGAAGCTTCACCGCTTTCATCCACCAGTTCAAACAGTGGCGCATGTACCTTGGCTATGTCGCCTTCTTTCCAGTACAGCTTGGTAACGCGCCCTGCATAGGGGGCAGGTATTTCCACCAGCGCCTTGTCGGTCATTACTTCTGCAACCGGCTGATCTTCTTCGATCAGATCGCCTTCACTTACCAGCCATTTGACCAGCTCACATTCCACGATACCTTCGCCGATATCGGGCAGTATAAAATCGCTCATAATTGTTCTCCTGTCCGGATATCTGCTTAGAATTCGACGCTTTCCCGAATGGCCTCATAGACCTTCAGGTGGTTGGGGAAGTGCTCTTTTTCGAGCACCAGCGGGAAGGGGGTGTCCATCCCGGTCACCCGAGCGATCGGCGATTCCAGATAGAGGAAGCAGCGTTCCTGAATGGTGGCGGCAATCTCGCCCGCAAAACCACCCGTAAGCGGCGCTTCGTGAGTGATCACCAGGCGCCCGGTTTTAAGCACCGATTCGGCAACGGTGTCCACATCCCAGGGCAGGATGGTGCGCAAATCAATCACTTCGCAGGAGAAGCCGTCTTTTTCTGCCATTTCGACGGCTTTATCGATGACTTCCATTTGAGCACCCCAGCCCAATACCGTTACATCGGTGCCTTCCTTGAGAACTTCGGCTTCGCCCAGTGGTAATTGGTATTCCCCCTCAGGCACCTCGCCAACAGAGGCTCGATACAAGCGTTTTGGCTCAAAGAAGATCGTCGGGTTGGGGTCATTGATGGAGGCCAGCAACAGCCCTTTCGCTTGGTGCGGGTTGCGTGGCACCACAATCTTCAAGCCTGGAGTGTGGGCGAAGTAGGCTTCTGGTGACTGGGAGTGGTACAAGCCGCCGGCAATTCCGCCGCCGTAGGGCGTGCGAATGGTCATGTTGCCCACATTGAACAGGTTGCCCGAGCGGTACCGGAACTTGGCGGACTCGTTAACAATCTGATCAAAGGCCGGGAATATGTAATCGGCGAACTGAATCTCGGCTACCGGGAAGGAACCCTGAGCGGCCAGCCCGTTGGCAAAGCCGATAATGCCTTGCTCCACCAGAGGCGTGTTGAAGCAGCGATCTTTACCGTATTTCTGTTGCAGGTTGCTGGTGGCCCGGAAAACACCGCCAAAGACACCCACATCTTCACCGAAACACATAACCTTTTCGTTTGCAGCCATCGCCAGATCAAGGGCGTCGTTGATGGCTTGCAGCATGTTCATCTTGGCCATGCTATGCCCCTCCCTGAACGTGGATAGCCGACTTGGGATACTCATCGGGATATTTGCGAATGTGTGCTTTCAGCTTTTCGAACTGCGCGTTCAGCAGCGGGGGCACTTCGTCGTAAACATCCGTTACCAGGGTTTCCAAAGGAGGAGGGGGGAGCTTTTGGGCTCGCTTCATGGTTTCCAGCACTTCACGGCGCATACGTTCCTGCAGCTCTTTTTCTTCGCTCTCGCTCCACCATTTTTTCCTGGTGAGCCAGTTTTGCATGCGCAAGATAGGATCTTTTTCACGCCACACGGCCTCTTCATCTTTGCTGCGGTAGCCGGAGGGATCATCGGATGAGGAATGCGCCGCCAGGCGATAGGTCATGGCTTCGATGAGTACCGGGCGGTTCTCTTCCACGGCCAGTTTGCGGGCGGCTTCGGTGGCCTGATAAACGGCCAGTATGTCGTTGCCGTCGACACGAATGGTATCCATTTTATAGCCGAACCCACGAGGCGCTATGCCGTCGGCGGCAAACTGTTCATTCGCGGGGGTGGAAATGGCGTAACCATTGTTACGGCAGAAGAAAATAGCGGGCACACGGTGTACGGCGGCCATGTTAAGGCCCGCGTGGAAGTCGCCTTCCGAAGCTGCGCCCTCACCAAAGTAAACAATGGTGCAATGGCCGTCGCCGGCCATTTTCTGGCCATAGGCATAGCCGGTGGCCTGGGGGATCTGAGTGGCAAGGGGGGATGAAACAGTCATGTAATTGAGTTTGCTGGAACCATAATGAACCGGCATCTGGCGGCCTTTGCCGTAGTCCCGCTCATTACCGAACAGCTGGTTCATGAACTCATCAATAGTGAAGCCGCGATAGGCCAAAGCACCTTGCTCACGGTACTGGGCCATGATCATGTCAGCGTCGTTCAGGGCCGCAGCGCTGCCGATAACGGAAGCCTCTTCACCGGTGCATTGCATGTAGAAGCTTAGGCGGCCTTGTCGTTGGGCGCCCAGCATGCGTTCATCCAGAATGCGGGTGGTGACCATGGCGCGGTAAATTCGTAGCGCTTTGTCTTTGTCGATGACAGGCGCTTTGCTGCCTTTGTAGAGCGAGCCGTCCTGTTTCAGGAGTTTGAGTGTCGGAATGTGATATTCCGAGCCGTCTGTAAAGACAGGGGTGTAAACGGATTTGTACTTTGTTGTTGTCATAATCCTCTTCCTGGGGTGATGGCTTGAGGAACAAAATGCCCCTTGTGGGGGCCTCGTTAAGTTATGGAGCCTTGTTCTATTTGCCGGTGATTTTCCAGAGTATAGAACGCATTGAGCAACCCTGCCGGTGTTGCAATATGGCTCTTATTGCCAGTTCGCCCGGTTTGGATAAAACCGGATTAAACAGGACAAAGTTGACCTTAACGTAAAGTGCGAGCTTTGGGTAGTGTCCTTTACGGGTGAGCTATTGCTTCAGAGAAGTTAGACTGCACACTGCACCAGCGACTCGCGCTGCACCAGATGGAAACTTCGAAAGGATAAAGGGATTTGGAAGCAATGCTCATTTTGCTTGGCGTGGGCCTGGCACTGTTCATACCCGTGGGCTCTGTTCTGGGCTTCATGGCTTTTCAGCAGCGGAATGCACACTCTGCACGCATTGAATCCCTGGGTCAGGAGGTCTCGGAGCTGCGCCGGGAAATTGAGATTCTCCGAAGCTCTGGTGGATCAAATAAGCAACAGCCAGATGGTTCTCTGCCTGCAGCCGAAGGCTTGGCCTATGTCCAGCCGCCGGCGCCAGAGCCAGCACCGGTTCCTGTTGCAGCGAAGACTGAATGGGCCGAAGAGCCTGGCGTTGGGGCAGGTGATTGGCTGGATTCAGTTGCACCGGGTCGTGATTATTCAGGCATCAAAAAGGCCCTGAAAGAAAACTGGATGGTCTGGCTGGGTGGCCTGAGTGTGGCTCTGGCGGGGATATTCATGGTCAGCCACTCCATCAGCGCCGGGCTGATTGGCCCTGTACAGCAACTGTTACTCGCTCTGGTTACGGGCCTTGCCCTGCACGCAGGCGCGGAATACCTGCGCAGGCGGCACATGAGCACAGATCAGGTGTTTGCCGCCTTGGCGGGCGGGGGCAGTATCACGCTATACGCCGCATTGCTTGCCGGAGTTCACCACTACCAGCTAATCAGCCCGGTTGTCGGGTTAATCCTGCTTGCGGCTGTGTCTCTGGCTACCATGGCTTTGGCTCTGGTGCATGGCCCACTGCTGGCCATTATGGGGCTGAGTGGCGCCTATATCGTGCCTTTGCTTATTGGTGGCGAGGACGGCAGCGTCGCCTTTGTGCTCTCGTACAGCTTTCTGATTACGATCAGTTCGCTGCTATTAATGCGTTATGTTTTCCGTGATTGGCTCTGGTACGCCACACTGGCCGGTGCCTTGCTTTGGTGGGCAGCCACCGTGGCTGCAGCCCCTGCTGAGTTGGCAACGGCGATGTATTTGGCCGCCTTGTTTGTTGCTTTTGCATTCTTGCCGGGCGAAGAGCAGGCCGCACCTTCACGTTTGCGTGAGGCGCTTCTGCCGTTGTTGGCGATTTGGGGTATTTCGATTGCACATCAATCTGTTGATAACCCGTCGTTGTGGAGTTGGCTGCTCATTCTGCCGGTCGCATCCCTGATTCCTCAGAGCCGGGGTACGCTGTGGTTTTTGCCTTGGGGTGCCGTGTTAGCCAGTGCTGCCGGTTGGTTGCTGTATATGGGTCGAATGGATGGCGATCTGTTTTACTTGATGCAGATTCCCCTGGCGCAGCAGGCTGGTTTTGTCAGCTACCTGATTGCCGCTGCCATCACCACCACTGGTTTGGGCCTCTGGCTGTGGGGGCGCTATGCCGACCAGCGGCGATGGGCCTCGTTAACCCTGCTTTCGCCGCTGGTATGGCTGGTGCTTGGCTGGCTGTTGCTGCAAGGCTATGGCGAAACTTCGGTTGTGTGGGCGGTTGCCACCTTGGTGCTTGGGGCAGTATACGGCGTTCTGGCCTGGCGGATGGAAGGGCTGGCTCGCTATGGGAACGGCGTGGTCTGGGCCTTGATGGCGGCGCACGTCAGTTACTCACTGGCCGCAGTGATGGCTTTCCGTGAAGCATCACTCACCCTGGCCTTATCGGTTCAGTTCGTCAGCCTTACCTGGCTGGCTCGGCGCTATCAGATGCCAGAGCTGTACCTGATGCTGAAGTGCGTATTGGCGCTGGTGGTTGCGCGGCTCACTTTCAATCCCTGGATACAAGGTTACGATGCCAGTGTGCACTGGACATTGTGGACCTATGGCGGAGCCACGCTGCTGGCGGCGGTTGCTACCAGGCTTTCAGAGAAGGAACATCCGATTCGCCCCTGGCTGGAAGGCGCAACCCTGCATTTGCTGGTGCTGTTCCTGGGCGCTGAGCTGCGTTACTGGCTGTACGATGGCGACATCTTTGTTCACGAATACAGCCTGATCGAAGCGACCATGAACACGCTGCTCTGGGGTGCGCTCAGTGTGACTTATGCAGTTCGCGGCAAAGCCAGTCAATCGCTGAGGTGGCTGTATCGGTTATTCTCATGGGTTCTGCTGGCACTCTCTGCCCTCAGCTATCTCACGTTGCTCACGTTACACAACCCCTGGTGGAGTGACGCCGTCATTGGCAGCACGCCCATCTTCAATATATTGCTGCCTGCATTTGGTGGCCCGGTATTGCTGGCCTTTGTTATCAGCCGTTTCCCGCAGATTGTGCCCAGGCTCTGGTCGCTGAGTGTTGCAGGGGCGGGATTCCTTTTATTTACGGCTCTTGAGATTCGCCAGCTTTGGCAGGGTAGTGATATGGCGTTGTGGCATGGCATGACAGAGGGCGAGCTGTATACCTATTCGGTAGTCGGCATGCTTTACGCCATAGTGGCAATCCTCTACTCCACTGTTTATTCCGCAAAAAGTACCCATATCATCTTGTACAAGGTGGGCATGGCCTTGCTGGGGCTTGTGATTGGCAAGATCTTCCTTATTGATATGGCCGGCCTGCAAGGGTTCTGGCGGGTCGCGGCCTTTATGGGGTTGGGGCTCGCTCTCCTGGGTCTTGCATGGATGTACCGAAAAGCTCAGGGAGTTAACCCTGAGCCTGATTCATTAAACAGAGATTCAGATTTATGAATAGCGAAGAACTAGCCAGCGTACTCGAAATGGATGGTGAAGAGAGATACGACTACTTCCTGAGCGAAGTATTGGAAGAGCGGGAGATCTGGATACTCGTTAATTCGGAGAGCCGCTTCCTGTCCATAGTGTCGGAGGATGACGGTGTAGCACATTTGCCGGTTTGGCCCAGCTCCGAATTTGCCGTTGAATATGCCAAGGGCGCAGATGGTTTGACCCCGAAAAGTATCTCGCTGCCAGATTTTTTCAAGAAATGGGTACCTGGATTATCGAAAGACGGCCTGCAAGTGGGTGTATTCCCGGGGGCCGATAAAACTCTGTGGATAACAGAAGCAGATGAGCTGAAAAAAGACCTGCAAGATGAACTGTCCAGTTTCTGATGTATAGATAGCCAAACTGACATTATAAGTGTGAAGAGGTGAATGCATGACTGACGATCTTAAACATGTTGTTTGTCCACATTGCGACAAGTTGAACCGTGTGCCGGCTGAGCGGCTGGCATCTGGCGGTAACTGTGGAGCCTGCAAGCAGCCATTATGGCCGGGCGAAGTGCTTGAGCTGACGGGGCAAAATTTTGCTCCCCACACCGGGCGCAGCGATGTGCCTGTACTGGTAGATTTCTGGGCAAGTTGGTGTGGCCCCTGCAAAATGATGGCACCCCAGTTTGAGCAGGCGGCTCAGGGCTGGAAGGGCAAAGTACGTTTTGCCAAGCTCAATACCGAAGAGCACCCTGCACCGGCAGGCCAGTACAATATTCGCAGCATCCCTACCTTGATACTGTTCCGCAATGGCCGCGAGCTTGCACGGCAAAGTGGTGCAATGAACCAGGGCCAGATTGATCAGTGGTTGAAGAGTAACGGTTGCTGAAGATGGGTGGCAGCATGAGGGTGATTGATAGTGAAGACGCACTGGTAGAGCTTGTTAATACGAGTTCTGCAGCCCTTGTGCTGTACGGTGGTGCAAGCTGTGGCGTGTGCCAGTCGGTGAAACCACAGCTGGAGCGCATGGCCAGGGAGGAATTTCCTGAGCTGATTATGGCGTATGTAGATTGCCAGGCGTCTGCACCAGTGTGTGCCTCGCGGGGCATTTTTTCACTGCCAGTCATTCACCTCTGGTTTCAGGGGCAACGCTTCGCCGAGTTTTCCAGAGTCTTCTCTATGGGCGATGTGCGTTCGGCGTTAGAGCGTCCATATTGTTTGACGATTCAACAAGATATCGCTGAGCAGTAAATGATCTGATCAGTTAACGGTCATGTTTGTCGAACGCCCGTTTTAACTGGCCTGAGCAGGCTTGTCCCGCGCCTTTTCACAAAGTTATCCACAGATTTTGTGGGTATACTTAAAACTATGTCAGCTTCTCGGTAAATGACGGCGTTCATTTGAATTCAGAGGGGCTCTTATGGATGTTATTGGCCGCTCGGACACAGTCGCCAAAAGGGTCTATACTGATTTTGGTTACCAGAAATCGGCTTGGATTTACGACCGGAGCCAACTCAAGGTGCGCCGTATCGAAGCGCATGGTCATTATTACCTGCCCCAGACAGGAAGAAACTACATATGACATCGGATCAGTCCTGGAAAGAAAAATATTTTCATGAGCTGGAGTCTGTAAAGCATAGAGAAGAGCGCTGGAAGATCGAGCGCAATGCACTTGAGCGCATGCTGGTGTGCATCAGCCTGGCCTCTGAAGGACAGACGCAGGAGCTGGATCGCTTGCTTGCCAGAGTCCGATCTGACCTCCTCAAGAACAGCGTTGATGTAACTATCTGGGAAGATTTGCAGGCACAGATCGATCGTCAGGTTGCTCAGTTGGATGCTGCTGCTCCCCGTACTTCCAGAAACCGCAGCGAGCCATCTACCGAAACTGCCACTGAAGTAGAAAATAGGCAGCGACTTTTGATCGCCCGGCGTGTTGGACATCTGATTGGTCAGCTGCTCAGCCAGGTTTCTTTAGAGGCGGAAGCAGAGACGCATGCAAGGAATTTGCAAAGATCGCTTCTGACCAGTGACAGCTGGGAAGAGTTGAGGGAAGGGCTAAACCAGGTGGCAGATCTGGTGATAGCAGCAGTCACCCGTGGCCAGCGCGAATTCGAGAGCTTCCTGAAGCGTCTGGATGAGCGACTCGAGGCGCTGAAGCAGCATTTTTCGGTTCAGTCGAGTGCTCAAACCGGCCGTCAGGCAGCTGCAGAAGCCCTTGAGCGGGAAATTCGTGAAGAGATCGAGCTGGTTAGCCAGCATATCGAAGCCAGTGATGATCTGCAGGAATTGAAAGATTCAGTTGGCCGCCATCTGGAAGGTATCGGCATGGTAGTTAGTCGGTTCCAGGCTCAGGAATCCGAACGGGAAAAAGCGCTATCCCAAGAGCTGGCGGCAATGCGTGAGAAGGTGGCTCTGATGGAGGCCTACTCGGGTCAGATGCAGGGCCAGGTTCGTAAGGAACGCGAGCGTGCCATGACGGACCAGCTTACCCAACTTCCCAATCGTGAAGCATGGCGGGAAAGGATGGCCTTTGAGCTGAATCGCTGGCAGCGCTATCAGTATCCACTGACACTCAGCATTCTTGATATAGATTTGTTCAAACGCGTGAACGACTCATATGGCCACAAGGCTGGCGACAAAGTGCTTCAGGTCGTAGCCCGGGAGATAAAAAAACGCGTGCGCACCACCGATTTTGCGGCCCGCTTTGGTGGCGAGGAGTTTGTCGTACTGTTTCCGGAAACGCTTCCCGACGAGGCACATGCTGTGCTGGATAAAATTCGAGCCCATGTCAGTGCTTTGCCATTTCATTTTGGCGGGGAGCGGCTGACGATTACGTTCTCTGGTGGTCTGGCAAGCTTTGGCCCCGATGATACCGAAGAAATGGTGTTTAACCGAGCCGACCGGGCACTCTATCTTGCCAAGGATAGTGGCCGGAATTGCATCAAGGTCGGCTAGCTAAGGAGTATTTTATGGGCGTACTGCTAACAATACTTGCCGTTTTGTTCATTGCGTTGATTATTATTCTGCCTTTGGCCGAGAAATATGCGCCAAAAGACGAAACGGGAAACTATGGCAACATAACGCGTTTTATCTTTCCGCTGGTGGCGCTCTTGATCGTTGCCCAAATGGTTCGGTACTACTTTTCCTGAGAGCATTTTTGGGCCCGGCCTCGTCAGTCTTCTTTACACATTCCTCAAAGCCAGTTGGGCCGATAGGGCGCAAGTCCTCGCCTCTACCAGAGAATTAATCTTCCGGAACGAATATCGCATGCATCAATGCAGGATCAGCCTGAAAGGATGCACGACTCATGAGCCAGTTCCACCCCATTATCTACGTTCGTGGCTACGCCATGACCGCCAGCGAAATTGCCGATACCGTTTCCATGCCCTATATGGGCTTCAATCTGGGCGCGACCAAAGTGCGTCAATCCTGGGACGGAAGTATTTATAAACAGGTCTTCGAATCGCCCATGATGCGCCTGATGAAAGACTACGGCTACACAGATGCGTTTTCCGATGGTGCCGAGGTCGACCGCGACATCACGCCTAAAACCGTTGTTATATACCGCTACTACGATCAGGCAGACCGGGATTTCGGCGAAGGAAAGCCACTTTCAATTCCCGCGGCAGCTCTGCAATTGGGTGATTTGATTCTGAATATCCGCGACCAGCTATGCGGAGACGATATGGATCGCCGGGCAGAGTTCCGGGTGAATCTGGTGGCGCACTCCATGGGTGGCCTGGTGTGTCGGTGTCTTTTACAGAATGGTGGAATCAGCAGCCCGGCCGTTCGGCAGGTAGTGGACAAGGTGTTTACCTATGCCACCCCGCACAATGGTATTGAAATGGCCGGTATCAACGTGCCGGAGTTTCTCGGGCTTTGGGATATCAACAACTTCAACCGGTCAGTCATGGCAGACTATCTTGGGTTTGACGGCAAGCCTTCCAGAGTGGATTCCCTGGATGGCAAATTCGATCCGGACCGGTTTTTCTGCCTGGTGGGAACAAACCAGCAAGACTATGGTGCCGCCAAAGGCGTGTCCAAGTGGCTTGCGGGCAAGATGAGCGATGGGCTGGTTGCGATCGAGAATGCGGCCGTTCAGGGTGCGCCCAGAGCTTTTGTATATCGCAGCCACAGCGGCCCCTACGGCATTGTTAATTCCGAAGACGGCTACCAGAACCTGGTACGCTTTCTGTTTGGTGATGTGCGCGTAGACGGGGTGATGAATGTGGAATCCTTGCCACTGCCGCCTTCGGTAGAAAAGGCCAGAAAAGAAGGTCGTCGGGTTCGCGCGTCCTATTATTTTGAAGCGACTGTTTCCCCCCGGGGCGCTCGCAGTTTTAGGCTCACAGAAAGGCGTAAAGAAACCTTCAGCGCAGTATTGCGAAAATTCGACGAAATGATGAAACCAAAGCGGGCAGGGCTGGACTCTGCGCGTTCTCCAATGCTGTTCTCCGCATTTCTCGATAGTTCAAAAATTACGGTTGATCGGGGTCGAACCATGGTGATGACTGTCGAGCTTGCCGTTTCTGCCACCGATTATTTTGTAGATGGAGCCCCTTGGACAGAGCACCGGGTGGAAGGGGAATACCTGTATCGGGATACACTCACGTTGAAAATGACGCCCACTGAAGACGGATGGAATCTGCGTTATGTCACCACGGATGAACAGTGGAGCGAGCGCGGTGGCAGTAAGGCCGAGCAGGATGGTGACAACTATCTGATCCCCCTGGCGTCAAAGAAGGGTTTCAAGGCCCAATTGCAGGTGAAACTCCGGCGTAGAAGCTGACAAATCAGACAAGAAACGGGTTCCTGGTGAATAATGATTTGTGGCTGCAGGCATAAGCTGGCAAAGTTCTGCGAAATCAGACCTATCTCCACCAAGAGGAAACGCCGGTGACCGACCTAGTAAGCTACTCACTCAATGACGGTGTTGCGACCGTAGTGCTCAACAACGGCAAGGTGAATGCCCTGAGCCATGAAGTGTTTGAACAGTTGCACAAAGCTCTCGATCAGGCAGAACAGGATAAAGCAGTGGTTATCCTGACCGGGCAACCTGGTATTTTCTCCGGCGGCTACGATCTGAAAGAAATGCAAAAGGGAATGAAGGAAGCCGCTGCCCTGGTGACTGTTGGCTCAAAGTTCACCCGCCGTCTGGCCGCATTTCCGTATCCGATTATCGGAGCATGCAGCGGCCATGCACTTGCAAAAGCAGCGTTTGTTCTGCTCTCTGTAGATTACCGTGTAGGTGTTGAGGGCAGTTTCAAGCTGGGACTGAACGAAGTGGCTATCGGCATGACCATGCACCATGCAGGCATTGAGATTGCCCGCCACCGTCTGGCGCCGGCACATTTTTACCGGTCGGTGATCAATGCAGAAATATACAGCCCTGAAGGCGCTGTAGTTGCAGGATACCTGGATGAAGTGGTTGCTCCGGAACAGCTTATGAGCCGTGCGAATGAACTCGCCCAGGGCTTCCGTAAACTGAACATGAGAGCCCACGCCCAAACCAAGGTGAAAACCAAAGCGGGTTATCTTGAGTTGCTGGATCGCAGCATCGAGATGGATGCGCAGAGCCTCGGCCTTAACGGTTAAACCGCCAATCTTGCGGGGCTAGCTCGGGGCCAGCTCTCCAGGATCCACTCTGTAGAAGTCCCGAAGCAGATCATACACTGCCGGCTGTTGTTCTTTCAGGTGTTGCGGTTGCTGATAGAAGGTTTCTGTCAGCACAGCAAAGAACTCAGCCGGCTTTGTTGCGCCATAAGGATCGAGCCAACTTGTGCTCCGATGCATGAGCGAGTGCCTTAGGTTGTTAAAGGCAGTAGTCATAATCTCCTGCCATTCTTTTGCTTGCTCGCTACCAAGAGGCGGAGCGCCGTCTGCAGAGCCATCCAGGTAATCAAGCTGGTGGGCAAATTCGTGAAGAATTACATTGTGCTCGCTGCCCGCACGCATAGCCCCGCTTTCACACTCTGACCAAGCTAACACTACCTGGCCTAGTGAGGATGCTTCTCCGGCCCTGATCTGATCGCTCACGCCAACCACCATGCCATCACGCTCGGATGCCTGCACCCGGTATACATCCGGGTATACAAGGATGCTGCGAACGTCATCAAAATCCCCATATGAGCGCTTCACCGTGAGAAGGCATGCGTGCCCGGCAATGGCTACCCGAACGCGATCGTCTATTTCAAATCCGTCGCATCCGTAAAAGTTCTTTTCTGCGATGAAGAGCTGAACCTGATCCCTTAGAGTTTTCTGCAGTGGTGTTGGCAATTGGCGATACAGGGGTACCGTTGTTTGGAGGTGTTTTCGCCAGGCTTTTGGGAAGGGCTGTTTCAGTTCTCTTTCACGCCGCCAGGTGCGGTAGAAGAACAGATAGAAAACAGCCAGTGCAATGAGAGCTGCGGAGAATAGTGCAAATACAGATGCTGACGACATGTTCTTAAGCTCGCTTCGTGCGTATGTGCCGGCTGTTTGCTGTAATCTCAAACCATTCGTGTTTGGCAGAGCAAATTCAGGCTGCGGAGAAATCATCACGTTGCTAGCATACGCTAGTTGGCTGATAGCTTGAATCGCACCTATCATCAGACACTTGATTGCAAAAAAACGATGGCAGAGCAGCAGTAATAGGGATGACATGCTTCACGAGATGAGTATTGGTGGAATGTTGTTTAGTCCGTTTGTGGTGCTGGTGCCCTTTGCATTTGTTATGGCGGCCATCACCCGGGGCGTTTTGCACTATACAGGCCTGCGCACCTACATCTGGAAGAAAGCCTGGTTCGACGTGGCAACGTTCGTCTGCTGGTTGGCTGCTATTGTTTATCTTTTTGCGAATTAAAGGGCTCTCATGGGAAGGCTAGGGCGTATTGGACTGACATTGCTTGTGGTGGCTGCGGCGGTTGTTGCCGGAACCTGGGTATGGGATCACTATCTCTATTCGCCCTGGACACGGGACGGGCGAATTCGCGCAGACGTCATCACGATCGCTCCCGATGTGTCGGGCTGGGTAACCGAGTTGAGCGTTAAAAATAACCGACTTGTGAATAAGGGTGACCCTCTGTTCACAATTGACGACACCCGTTACCGGGCAAAATTTGCCGAGAGCAATGCGCGGCTTGCTCAAGAGCGTACGGGTTGGGACTTGGCCAGGCATCAGTATGAGCGCCGGCAGCGCATGGCTGACCTTCAGTCTATCAGTGAGGAAAGTCTTGAGGCTTATCGTATTCGTGCCGAGGCGGCGAAAGCCAGCTACCAGCTTGCACAAGCGGAACTTGATACGGCCAGAATCGACTTGGAGCGAACACAAGTGCTGGCGCCGGAAAGCGGTATCGTGAATAACCTCAGCCTGCGGCGAGGCAACTATGTGGCCCGGGGGGAGGCGGTTTTATCGCTTATCAACAATGACTCCTTTTATGTGACGGGGTATTTTGAAGAAACCAAGTTGCAGCAAGTGCATGTTGGGCAAAAGGCCCGAATTACTCTGCTTTCTGGCGGGGAAAAGCTGAGTGGTGAAGTGGTCAGTATTACCCGCGGAATTGCAGATTCAAACACCACCAGCGACAGCCTTATGTTGCCGAAAGTGCAGGCAGCGTTTAACTGGGTGCGGCTGGCTCAGCGTATACCTGTTGATATTGCACTTGACCCATTCCCTGACAATCTCAATATCAGTGCGGGCATGACGGTTTCCATCTATCTGGAAACAGACACGGAAAACACTCCGGAAGAAGAGTAGCAACGTGGCATCCTTGGCGCTCCCACAACTTGCGACACAGCTGTTTACCCCAAACCGGCGCACGGTGATATTCGCCCTGAAAGGGGTCATATCCATGGCGCTGGCGTTGTTTGTATCCATGTATTTGCAGCTTGATCGGCCCTACTGGGCGGTGGTGTCTGCTGTCTTTCTGCAGATTCGCCCCGAGAGCGGATTGGTGATTGAAAAAGCCCTGTGCCAGATTTCCGGATCAGTGGTCGGTGGCGGCGCGGGGATTTTAATACTGGCGCTGTTTATGCCATACCCGTTGCTGGCGCTTGCGTGCCTCACTCTCTGGATAGGCCTCAACTCTGCAGCCTCGTCTATGGTGCATAACGCCAACTTTATCTACGCCTTTGCCATGTCGGGAATGACGGCTGGCCTTGTTGTAATTATGGTTGTGGCGGACCCCAATGCGAACGATGGCCGTGCGGTCTTTGATATTGCCCAGTCCCGTATCAGCGAAATCAGTGTGGGGGCCCTCTGTGCCATGTTGGTCAGCCGCCTGTTGTGGCCGGTCACAGTCAAGGAAAGCCTTCGAAATCACGCCCGGAATGTCATCAACAAAACGCTTGAATACCTCTCGCTGGAGCTGGACCCTAAGAGTACCCATGAACAGCGCCACCAGCATGCGGATGAGATTCTGGAAACGCTGATTGTACTGAACGATGACTCCAGTGCAGTGGCCTATGAAGGGCCCGAAGGGCCGGGACGCAGCCGGGCAGCACACCTGTTAGTTAACAAGGTGATGTCGCTGCTTGCGGTCACACAGATAATGGGGCGCTTTCCCCGCAACCATCCGGAACTGGTTTCGCCCGCGTTTGGTGTGCTGCTCAAGGATATGCGGATGTTGTTCATTGCTATTGCAGAGGCGCCCAGTTACGAAGAATCCTACAACCAGGCTCAGGAACTCAGGCGCGCGCTTCTGGAGCACAAGGCGGCCTATGTAAACGAATCTGCCATCGTTATACGCCTCACCCAAACCGCAGTGGAATTGGTGGCGGACCTGGTTATGGTACTGCGAGCGTATAATGCGCTGGAAAATCGCGACCAGACACTGCTCAAAGCGTCCAAGCTGAAAACCCACAGGGATCCCCTGATAGGCGTAGTAAATGGCTTCAGGACAGCCGTGGTGTTCGCAATTGGGGCAGGGGTGTGGATGAGCACAGGTAGCCCTGCAGCCATAATGCTGATGATCATGCCGGTTGTGTTTTCTATTGTGTTTGCCCGGTTTTCACTGGCGGTGTTGATTAACATGCTGCGGCGCCTGTTACTCAGTGTGGTGGTGGCGATTCTCGTGGCACTGGTTTATGGGTTGGGGTTGCTTGCCAAAAGCAGTGGGGATTTCGAGATATTGGTGCTGGTGCTTGCCGGGCCATTTTTCATCGGCCTGCTTGCCCTTGCCGAACGCCCGACCCTGCCTTATGGCTTAGGCATTTGTATCCCCTTCACGCTTATTGTTCAGCCTGGCAACCACATGGCATTCAATGCCGATACAGCCACCAGCAATGCTCTGGGGCTGTTTGTGGGAATCAGCATTCTCTACTGGGTGTTCAAGCTGATCACCCCGTTGGATGGGCAGTTCATGCAGCGGCGATTGCTGAAAGCAACCGCCCGCGACCTGACCAGCATTGATTATCAAAATCGGCCGGAGAACTGGCTTAACGGGCGTATGGGGGAGCGCCTGTTGCGGTTAGCCAATTACGATCAAGGGTCGGGTAACCCCAGTCGCCATATGACAGACCTGGGCTTCACCGGTCTGAACATAGGCCACATGTCCATTCGCCTGAGGAGGCGCATCGAGAACCATCGAAGTGCCGAGGTAGATGCGAAACTCGCCGAGTGGCAGCAGGTACTTGCAGATACCTACCTTGTGAGTTCCCAAGGAAAAAAGAACCCCCGGTTCAGAGAGGTGAGTGCGGAACTGTTGGCGGCGATCCACTCGGCCAGGGAACCCGATGCACAAACGTCAACCGTTGAGGGCATGTTCGAGCGTATAGCGCTGACCTTTGAACGAACCGCCAAAGGTATTGCCGAAACCAAAAGCCAGAGTGTTTAGCCATCCGATGAAGGAGTGCTGCCGTGTCACGGTCAGAACAGTTTGCCAGCGATAATTACAGTGGTGTTTGTCCGCAGGCATGGAAGGCCATGGAAGCGGCAAACCGGGTAGACGAACCAGCCTACGGTGAGGACAGTTGGACACAGCGGGCGGCCGATGGTTTGCGATCTTTGTTTGATACAGATTGCGATGTCTACTTTGTATTTAACGGTACGGCTGCCAACTCGTTGGCATTGGCGTCCATAGGGCAATCCTTCCATAGCGTGATCTGCCATGAGTTGGCGCATATTGAAACTGATGAGTGCGGCGGGCCGGAATACGCCTCCAATGGTGCCAAGCTATTACTGGGGCAGGGCGAAAACGGAAAGCTGACCCCCGAAAGCATTGAGCACCTGGTGACCAAACGCACAGACATTCACTACCCCAAACCCAAGGCACTAAGCCTCACTCAGGCAACGGAAGTGGGCACAATCTACACCCCGGATGAGCTTCGGGAGATCCGCATGCTGGCGGATCAATACAAGCTGAATATCCACATGGACGGTGCACGCTTTGCGAATGCGGTGGCGGCGCTGGATGTGCATCCGTCAGAAATCACCTGGAAGGTGGGTGTTGATGTGCTGTGTTTCTCCGGGACCAAGAATGGTTTGGCCCTTGGCGAAGCGGTGGTTTTCTTTAACAAGGCACTGGCCGAGGACTTTGAATGGCGCTGCAAGCAGGCAGGGCAGCTGGCCTCCAAAATGCGGTATATCTCTGCGCCCTGGTGTGGTTTGCTGGAGAACAACGTGTGGCTGGACAATGCCCGCCATGCGAATGCCAGTGCGAAAAGGCTGGCTGACGGGCTGGCGGGGTTGCCGGGCATCAAGCTCCGCTACCCACGGCAAATAAATGGTGTTTTTGTAGAAATGCCCGAGCCTTTGCAGGCGGCTTTGCGGGCAAAAGGGTGGCGCTTCTACAACTTTATCGGAGGTTGTGCTCGTCTCATGTGTTCCTGGGCCACTACCCCGGCAGTGGTTGATCAGTTTCTGGCGGATGTGCGGCAACTGCAGGCGTAGGTCTGTGGTTTACCCGCCGGACGATTTCCACCACAATCGGCGCCATCCCCGATAAGGAGCTCATACTATGCTGATCTACTCATCAACCTCACCCAAGGCGATCTGATGAGAGCCCTCTTTAATAAATACCTGAATTCCTCACTCATTCTTCGCGTAAGCATAGCGTTGGTGTTGGGCGTGGCCGTGGGCCTGATCGGTGGCCAGCAAGCAGCTGATTGGCTGGCGCCTTTCGGGGAGCTTCTGCTGCGTCTGCTCAAGTTTCTTATTGTGCCTATCGTACTGTTCACGCTTATGGTTGGCATCAATCAAGCCAATATTGGCAGCATGGGCCGGGTTGGGAGAAAGTTGTTCGGGTTCTACGTGATGACGTCAGCCTTGGCCATTGTGGTCGGTTTGGTGGTGGCAACTCTGCTTGAGCCGGGAAGCGGCATTGCTCTGGACGAAAACGCTGAAGTAAACGTACCGGACAACCCCGGGTTTGTGAGTGTGCTGCTGAGAATTGTGCCCGACAATATTTTTACGGCGTTCACCGAGCTGAACCTTTTGGGAATCATCTTCACTGCCATTGTGTTTGGCATTGCGCTCCTGAAGCTGCGAGAGAGTGAGGCACATGCAGAGCTTGGCGAGCATCTTTATAAAGTTGTTGAAGGGCTTAACGAGATCACTTTGAAGGTCATGGCTGGCGTACTTCAGTACGTCCCCATCGGTGTATTCGCGATTGTAGCCAAGACGGCGGGTGAGCAGGGTATATCTACCATATTGGCTCTGGGCGATATGGTGATGGTGCTTTATATTGCGCTGGCTGTGCATCTGGTTGTTTACTGCATTTTGATGCGGTTTTATGGCGTGGGTATTCGCGAGTTTTTCCGGGCAGCTCGCACACCTATGGCTACGGCGTTCGCCACTCAGAGCAGTTCCGGTACGCTACCACTGACGCTGGATGCTGCAAGACGTCTGGGCATACCCAAGCGAATTTACGGTTTCAGTCTGCCGCTGGGTGCCACCATAAATATGGATGGGGCAGCAATCCGTATCGCGATTTCTGCGGTGTTTGCGGCCAATGTGGTTGGCATTCCTCTGGATCTGGTGACCATGGCTGAAATAGTGCTCATTGGTACGCTTACGTCTATAGGTACAGCGGGAGTTCCAGGCGCAGGCATCGTAATGATTGCAACGGTTTTTGCCCAAGTGGGTTTGCCAATTGAAACCGTGGCGCTCCTGGTATCCATTGATGCATTGGTTGGCATGGGCGCGACCGGGCTGAACGTGACCGGAGACCTGGTGGGTACCGCAATCGTTGCGCGGAGTGAAAGCAAATACCAGGATGATCCAGCGGCTTCAGGAGCGGAATCTGCCGCCTGAGCAAAGCCGGGTCTGTTGATGTGATAGAGTACCTTCCAGGCTTTCTTTATGACTGGAGGGCACTTATGAGTAAGTCGCAAAGTAAACTGATTGTTTTCTATGACGGCTCATGTCCCGTTTGTGTCAGGGATCGGCGCTGGTATGAAAAGCTGGCAGGAAGAACCGGAGACTCAGTTGAATGGCTGGATATCACCGGCCGTGATGAGGAACTGCGCCAGCAGGGGGTAGACCCCTACAAGGCGCTCCGCGAGCTGCATGTAAAAGATGATCAGGGTGAAATTCACCGTGAGATGGATGCCTACATACTGCTTATGTCGCGAGTTTTTTTGCTGAAACCTTTGGCATGGCTAATTTCCTTACCCTTGATCCGGCCTACGCTGGCGAGGCTGTATCATTCATGGGTTGGGCGTCGCCTTGGTGAGCGCGCCTGAATCCATTTCAGAGGTTTTTATGGCTCGCTTTGAGTTGCTAGGCACTGCAATTATTCCTGGTAAGGGCACCCAGTTGCGGCTACTGCAGCGCAACGATGAATTCTCTATCCGCATTGCCGGCACAAGCGGTGAGCTGATGAACACTCGCTTGCACGGCTCTGAAGATGCTTTGGCAACTCTGGCCTGTGAGCGTATTGCAGACCATCCTGCACCAAAAGTGCTTATAGGCGGGCTTGGTATGGGCTTCACCCTCGCAGCGGCCTTGCAGTCGCTGGGTGACACCGCAGTAGTCACCGTTGCCGAACTGGTGCCGGAGGTCGAGCAGTGGAATCTTGGCCCTTTGGGCAGCGCTTCAGGCTACCCGCTTCAAGACCCCCGCGCGAAGGTGCACATCGGTGATGTGGTGCAACTGATCAAGGATTCGCCTGCCAGTTACGATGCTATCCTGCTGGACATCGATAATGGCCCTGAAGGGCTAACTCGTAAGGAAAATGACTGGTTGTATTCTGCTGCGGGCATTGCTGCCGCGCAGGAAGCCCTGCGGCCTGAGGGTATTCTGGCCTATTGGTCAGCCGGGCAAGATCCTGCGTTTACGGAGCGTTTGAAACGAGCCGGGTTGTCGGCAGAGGCAGTCACCGTTCGCGCCCACCGTCCTGGCAAAGGCGCAAAGCATGTTATCTGGCTTGCCTGGTGAATGACTGGACGACGAGAACTAGTCCTCGTCGTCCAGTTGCATGCGCTCCAATCGATCTCTTTCTTCTTCTTTGGCGGCTTCAATTACAGCCATAAGCTCTTCTACATCAGCGCTGGCGGTGTCGTGCTCGAAGCATCCCGTCAGTTTGCTGTCGGGCTGCAAATCTCCACGCTCGTAAAGCGCCCAGATTTCTTTGCCATAATCGGTCACAAGCAAATCGGGGGCGAACTTGGCAAAATAGCGGCGCATGTTATCCACATCCCGCTCCAGCATGCGCTCGGCGTTGTTGTTGCCTGCTGCGTTAACCGCCTGGGGAAGATCAATAATCACCGGGCCATTGCTGTCGACCAGCACGTTGAATTCTGACAAGTCACCGTGGATCAGCCCGGCACTCAGCATCCGCACAATCTCTGCGATAATCCGGCCGTGGTAGTCCCTTGCTTCTTCCGCAGTGAGGGTTACGTCGTCCAGTCGTGGAGCCGCTTTGCCGTCAGCATCGGCAATCAGTTCCATCAGCAACACGCCGTCTACAAAGCCTTTTGGTTCCGGAACGCGCACGCCGGCTTCCGCAAGCCGGTACAGGGCATCCACTTCGGCGTTAAGCCATGCGTCTTCCTGTTCTTTCTGGCCGTAGCGTGTCTTTTTGCTCATGGCCCGTGCCCGGCGGGTGTTGCGCACCTTTCTGCCTTCCTGATACTCAACGGCCTGCTTGAAGCTCCGCTTTTTTGCTTCCTTGTATACCTTGGCGCAGCGAATATGCTCGCCACTGCGCACTACGTAAACCTGCGCTTCTTTTCCGCTCATAAGCTGGTAAAGCACTTCGTCCACCAGGCCGTCGTCGACCAGAGGCTGTAATCTCTTGGGTACTTTCATAACACCTTTCAGTTTTGCAGTAAGCGGGCTAACCATACACGATGCATAGGCCTTAATATGCCGGAACGGGCAAAGGCACTGGCTACAAATGCTGTACAGCTTACATCAAATTGCCATTTCTGATGTGAATCTGATTGCAGCCTCAAGAAGCTTTTTTTTCGAATGGCTTATAGTATTGGCTTGTTTTGTATCGGCAGGCTGGGTCTACGGGTAGAATTACCGAGTGGAACACACGCAGACTCAGGTCTGATATAGAAGCGTTTAGAGACTGTTTTGGAGCTTTAAAATATGCCTAGAGCAAGTGAAATCAAGAAGAACTCTGCAGTTGAATACGAAGGTCGGGTTTATTTCGTCAAGGATATTGATCGCTCTGTTCCCCAGGGCCGTGCTGGCGGCAGTCTCTACCGCATGCGTATGTACGATGTGGTAACGGGTAACAAGATCGACGAGACGTTCAAAGACACCGACATGCTGAACCTTGCCGATCTTGTACGCAGGCCAGCTACCTTCTCCTATTCCGATGGCGAAGAATACGTCTTCATGGATAGCGAAGACTTTACCCAGTACAGCCTGAACCGGGAAGCGATTGTCGACGAGCTGCTGTATATCACTGAAGACACTCAGGGCATTATGGTGATTCTGATCAGTGATGCGCCGGTTGCGCTGGTGCTGCCGCCAATCGTTGAGCTTGATATCGAGGAGACGGACCCGTCGGTAAAGGGTGGGTCAGCAACGGCTCGCACCAAGCCTGCAAGAATGGCTACAGGTCTGGTTATCCAGGTTCCTGAGCACATATCCACCGGTGATCGCATCAAGGTCAACGTGGAAGAGCGGAAGTTTTTGAGCCGGGCGTGATTTGACTGATGCTGGTCCTGGCCGTCAACACGAGCAGGACCAGCGCTATGCTCAGGGGGTCACTATGTTGAATTTACCCTCTGGCTTGTCCAGCATGCTGAAGAACCGGAGGAGGTCCAGCTTGCTACCTTCAAAACTGATCTCGTCGCTGAACAACATATCTTTCAATCCCGCCTCGCCAATCAGAATGTCCACAAACAATGGCTGAGTCAGTTTCAGAGTTGCGTCTGCGGGCGTATCACTGTCAGTCCTTCTGTTGTGCAGAACCGAGTTGTCCAGAGTTAACAGGTAGCTTTCGTTAAGGTCAGTGAAGGTAACCTTGATGCTCATAGACTCGCCTTCAGCATCGTCTGCTTTCAGGCGTACTGCCATACTGTCGAAGAACAGCGAAACCGGCGTATTGAGCAAGACGTCTTTCATTGCGACAGGCTTGATACCCTCAGTAGGTCCTCCATGGCGTAGCTCATAAGCCCCAGTAAGGTAAAAATTGCGCCAGGGTGCTGATTCGGCCTGATACCCGAGTTGATCGTAAACCTTTGCCAGCAAGGCTGTGGCCTGCTCATTGTTTGGTTGAGCAAAAACAACATGATTCAGTAGTTCTGCCAGCCAACGATAGGTCTTCTTGCCTTCGCTCGTGTTCATATCAGCTGCCGCGTCAAAGTTGCCCTGTGCCTTTTCCAGGATGCTGTCAGCGCCTCCCATCATCTCGACGTAACGCTCAGCAGCTTCTGTCTCCGGTAAAGGATCCAGCTTTGCGGGATTGGCGGTAAACCATCCCATATAGTGCTGATACACCGCTTTTGAATTGTGGGAGAGGGTTCCGTAGTAGCCTTGATTGTGAAAGTCTTCATTTAGAGTGGCCGGGAGCTTGAGGCTGTCGGCGATTTCGTTGGGAGTGAAACCACGGTTCATGAGGCGAACGCTTTGGTCATGAATGAACTTATAGGTGTCCCGCTGTTTGATCAGGAAGTCCTGAATCTTGTCTTGTCCCCACAATGGCCAATGATGGCTGGCAAAGTAGATGTCTGCGTCGGAAAACTGGTTTCTGGCCTCATCAATGAAGGCGCTCCAGATGCGGGCATCGCGAACCTTTGCGCCTCGCAGGGTATAAAGGTTGTGCATGTTCCGGCTGACAAGTTCGGCACCGCAGAAAGCCTTGAATTCGGGTAGATAGAAAGTGAACTCAGAGGGGGCTTCGGAGCCGGAGACGATCTGGAAGATCATTTGGACACCATCAACGGTCAGTTCACTGCCTGTCTTGCTGACCAGCTGGGTTGGTTGGGCAAATCCGAAGTTGCCGAAAGCAGGGCCCTTGCCGAGGCCTGTCCCCACGTGACCTCGCTCGTCACGATCGAGCCGCTTCCCATACATGTATATGGCTCGCCGCGTCATTGCAGGGCCGGCGATGATGTTTTCGCTGGTGGCCTCTTCCTCAAAACCTTCCGGTGCGATAATTCTCAGCTCGCGCGTTTCTTCTTCGGAAAGATGCTGGAGAACACCCTGCACTCCGCCAAAGTGATCGATGTGGCTGTGGGTGAAGACGATGGCTTTCAGTGGTTTCTTGCCGAGGTGTTCCTGCGCGAACAAAAACGCCTTGCTTGCGGTTTCGCGTGAGGTCAGCGGATCCACCAGAATCCAGCCGGTGTCGCTCTCAATGATCGACATATTGGCCAGGTCGTAGCCGCGGACCTGGTACAGGCCATCGGTGACCTTGAATAGGCCA
Organism: Marinobacter sp. 1-3A; assembly: GCF_016597775.1. Classification (NCBI taxonomy): domain Bacteria; kingdom Pseudomonadati; phylum Pseudomonadota; class Gammaproteobacteria; order Pseudomonadales; family Marinobacteraceae; genus Marinobacter; species Marinobacter sp. 1-3A. The sequence continues at coordinate 244,735 of NZ_VCGZ01000005.1, read as the reverse complement.
TGGATGTTATTGAGCGAAGCCTGACGCCACAGGCTTGGATTGACAGATGCGGGCGCATTTTTGCCATCCTCATCAATAAACGCATATTCAGGCATATTCCAGATCGCCTTATTGTTCTGGCCCTGAACAATTAGATCTGGATCCTGAGCAATCAGGCCACGGCGCGCGTTCTCGAAGTCTTCGCGATTGCTGAAGGGGCGCTGTTCAAGCACTTCCTTGTTAATTCGGTTGGTAATGTCTGTTGGTGCTGTATGGCCTGTGGCACTGGCACCGGTCTCTTGGATTGGTCCGGAGTCGCAACCAGTGATGCTCAGAACAACAACGATCACTGGCAGAATGATGCGCTTTGGATAAAAGAGTTTTGATTTCATGATGGGCCTGTTGTTATTAGCGGGACGGATCATGAAAGTGTAGCGTCGTCAGGTTCCACCGCTTGTCTTGAGCGGACATTTGCATATCCGCAGTGACCTGCCTCGCTGATCAGTGGGGAGAGGTTTTATTCCGAAACCCAGACGGAGTTTTTCCGAAGTGTCGGGTAAAAGCTCTGGAGAAGTTGCCGGTATCGGTGAAACCGACCCGTAGGGCGATGTCAGTGATGCTCAGGCTCGTGTGTGTCAGATAGTGTTCGGCCAGCTCCATGCGACATTGCTGGACGAGATCCCGGTAGGTTGTGTTTTCGTCTTTCAAGCGGCGGCGCAGGCTGCGTTCTGTCAGGTTGAGCCTCTGAGCAATCACGGAAATGTTCGGCTCGCTCTTTTCGAGTTGCGCGTTTAATAGTTGCTTCACCTGGTGGGTAAGCGGTACGTCTCCAAGACCTCCGACGTAAGACTGCACGAGGGACTCGCTGTAGGCCGACATCTGTAAATCACCCATAACCTCCGCGCGCTTTAGTTGTAAACGGTTCAGCCAGACCGCGTTTTGGGCAGCGCCAAAGGCGACGGGAGCACCGAAGAACCGGGACCAGGCTTCCGGGCGCCGTGGGGAGGGCTGCAAGAACTCTACTTTGTCTACGAATGGCCTTGCGGCCCCCAGTTGATCTGCAAATCGTGTAAGAGTGGCCAAAAAGCTGTCGATTGCCATGGTACTGATGGTCACACCTGGAATGGGGTCAATACAGAAAACCAGGTTTTGAGGTGTCTGTTCGATGCGTATGCTGGCCGAGTTGCTCACCAGGGCAGAGTATTGTCCCAGCTTGAGGAACGCCTGCTCGAGGTTTCCGGCTGTATGCATCAGTAAACCGAGAGCGCGAAAATTCATCGGCTGAACATACTGAGCAACGGACAGCCCGAACGCTTCATCTCCGGTTGCTTCGAGGACAACCTCCCAAAACCGGGTCATTAGCCTCACATCCAGGCGCCCCTCTGGATGACTGACGAACTCTTCCCGGTTCAGTTGTGCAGCTGCGAGAAGGGGGCCAGGCGGGATACCTCTGGCCTCAAGAGCCTGACAGATAGCCAAGGGCCATGCGGCGAGTGTTGTATAAGTCGCTTTTTTTGTCATTGAATGAGTCATCTGACCGTCTGGCATTGCGTCCGGGACAATTCCTGACAGCCAAATTAACTGATGTCGGTCGCCAAAGGCTATTAAAACTGAGCGACCAGGCAGTTGAGTAGGGGTTGGGTATGGCGAAATCGAAGCAGCGGTTGTGGGGGCATGGTGCTATGGTAAGGACAGAATCAAAGTGGAGTAGTTGTAGGACATGCCCATTTCGGAAGGCGCGAAACATTACGTTCTGATGCTGATTCCCAGCCTGCTGGGCGATATTGAAAAGCTGGGGCTGCGCAGAATTATCCGCACTTCTGACTTCTCGGAGCAGAAGGTGACGGCTCTTTATTTCGAGTTTGTGTCTATCAAACGGGTTCTTCCCGATAATCCCGAATCCATTGAACCAGCTATTTGGGAGCACTTGCTCCACTGCGTGCGAGTGATGAGTTCACTGGTGAACCTGGCCACAACTGAAGACCTGGAGCGTGCGCGGGAAACGGCGGTTCGCCGATATTACCCCCACGCCAAAGAGAAGCTGAAAAACGAATACGAACAGATGCGGAGCGAGGGCAAGGTGGACTTCCGGCTTGCCCGCATCCTGCGACAGGGGAATTTGCCGGAAAACTCCGGGCAGGTGTGCATGGAGGCAATCAGGCGTGAGCGGCAGCAGCGTGTAGAATCCATCAAATACCTTGGCATAGAGCACTTAACCGACAACGAAGCCTTCGTTGTGGAGTCTGCCAAAGCCCACGTAATGTCTCAGATCGACGAGGCCCCGGAAGATTTTGGCACTCTCGATTTGGTTATCCGCCTTCTGGATCTCCTGCGTCTGGTGCTTGTTCTGGAATCACGCTCGCCCGGTGGTGCCAGTGCTGTATCCTCCAACTTTACCGTGGAGAACATCGTGCTGGGTATCGGCAATGCGATGTATCGCGGAGAACTGGGCCTGACCGTGTCTGCACTGGGCTTGGCCAGAGTCAACAAGTAGGGCGTTTAGAGCCCGGCATCCTTTACAGTCTCCATTACCACAAAGGTGCTGGTTTGCAGCACATGGGGCAGGGCTGAAATTTGCTCTCCCAATACCTGCCGGTACTCCGCCATGTTGCGGGTCCGTACTTTCATCAGGTAATCAAAATTGGCGGCAATCATGTGGCATTGCTCAATGGCGGATATCTTTTTGACGGCGGTGTTGAACGCTTTCAATGCTTCGCTGCTGGTGTCGTTCAAGGTAACCTGGGCGAAGGCGATATGGCTCTGCCCCAACTTGGACTGGTCCACCAGCACGGTGTAGCCCGCAATAAAACCCTGCTCTTCAAGCCGGCGCATGCGTACCTGACACGGGGTTTTGGATAAACCCACCTTCGACGCAAGCTCAGTAACCGTAATACGCGCATTTTTCTGCAGTTCTCGAATGATGGAATGATCTATTCGGTCCAGCTCGTTCATGTTGTTCTGTCCTCTACAAACGTAAATCCGCGACTTTTGGGCAAGTCTTGAACAAGGGCACTATGCTGTAGGCTATGAATGGCATATACCGCAAGGGTTCTGGACTATTTCAATGCAGCCATTAAGGTCGAATTGGCTGAAATTGTATTTCATACCAGAGAATTAATACATTTATGGCGATAAATATGGCCATAGTGGCGGGTCATTCCGTCGCTTACAGTCAAACAGTCTATGCTGTTGTCGGTAGAATGCGGTAAAGACAAACAACTGAGAGGGTACAACTATGATATCGCAGCAATCATTGGCTCCCGAGCTAGCCAACAGCCGGCAGGCAGTTCGCGATTACTATCTCGAAGATGAGTACAAAGTGATCCACGAGATGATTGCTGACGCTCAGTTGTCTGAAGCCGATCGCAAAATGATTTCTGCCCGAGCGGCTGATTTGGTGCGTAGTGTTCGGAAGAGCGCGAAATCCACCATTATGGAAAAATTCCTTGCGCAATACGGCCTCACCACCAAAGAGGGTGTTGCGCTTATGTGCCTGGCAGAAGCGCTGTTGCGAGTGCCCGATAACACAACCATTAATGCGCTCATTGAAGACAAGATTGTCTCTGGTAACTGGGGGGCGCACGTAGGCAAAGCTACCTCGGCATTTATCAACTCCACCACTGTTGCGCTGTTGATGACCAGTAACCTGTTGAAGGATTCTGATCGCCATACGGTAGGTGACACGCTGCGCAAGTTGGTTAAGCGCCTCGGTGAACCCGTCGTTCGCACCGTTGCTGGCCAGGCCATGAAGGAAATGGGGCGCCAGTTTGTTTTGGGCCGCGACATTGAAGAAGCACAGAGTGAAGCCGAATCCTACATGGCTAAGGGGTACACCTACTCCTACGACATGCTTGGCGAAGCCGCGCGTACGGATGCCGATGCCCGTCGCTATTTCGAGTCCTACTCACAAGCCATCGACAGCATTGCCAAAAACTGTAAGGGCGATGTGCGTAAAAACCCCGGTATCTCGGTCAAACTCTCTGCGCTGCTGGCCCGTTACGAATATGGCCAAAAAGAGCGGGTAATGAATGAGTTGGTCCCCCGCGCCCTTGAGTTGGCCAAAAAGGCGGCCGCTGCCAATATGGGCTTCAATATTGATGCTGAAGAACAGGACAGGCTGGATCTTTCTCTGGATGTTATCGAAGCCATAATGTCCGACCCAACGCTTGCTAACTGGGAAGGTTTCGGCGTTGTGGTTCAAGCCTTTGCCAAGCGTGCGGGTCACACACTTGATTGGCTGTACGCGCTCTCTGTAAAGCTTGATCGCCGTATCATGGTGCGCCTGGTTAAAGGCGCTTATTGGGATGCGGAGATCAAGCGTGCCCAGGTTATGGGCCTGACGGATTTCCCCGTGTTCACACGCAAAGCGTGCAGTGACGTTGCCTATATAGCCTGCGCCAAAAAACTGGTGGGGATGAGTGACCGCATCTATTCGCAGTTTGCCACCCATAACGCACACTCTGTGTCGGCTGTCCGTGAATTGGCCAGCTCTGCGGGCCTGAAGAGCTATGAGTTCCAGCGCTTGCACGGCATGGGTGAATCTCTGCACAACCAGGTTCTCAGCGAAAGTGGCGTACCCTGCAGAATCTATGCGCCTGTAGGCAAACACAGCGACCTGCTCGCTTACCTTGTACGTCGGCTTCTTGAAAATGGCGCCAACAGTTCCTTTGTTAACCAGATTGTGGATACCAGCATTACCCCCGAAGAAATTGCGAGGGACCCGATTGATGTGGTCCAGAAGCTTGGGAAAAATCTGTCCAGCCAGGCAATTTTACGCCCAACGGAATTGTTCGGAGCCAAACGTCGCAACTCAAAAGGTTGGGATATAACCGACCCGGTGACCGTTGCCCGTATTAATGACGGTCGCGGAGCATTCCGCACCCATCTATGGGTGGGTGGCCCGCTGATTGCGGCTGACACTACTGGCACAGAGGTGCTGGAGGTCAAAAACCCGGCCAACCCGGAAGATCTGGTTGGGCACATTACCCATGCCAATGAGGCTGATGTTAACGCTGCCATTGCCGCGGCTGAGCAAGGCTTTACTGGTTGGTCGGCCACATCTGCGGAAGATCGCGCTGCGTGTGTGCGCAAAGTAGGTGACTTGCTGGAAGAAAACGCGCACGAACTGTTTGCGCTGACGACCCGGGAAGCCGGTAAATCATTGCTGGATGGTGTTGCTGAAATTCGCGAGGCAGTGGATTTTGCTCAGTTCTACGCTAACGAGGGACTTCGCAACAAAGATAATGGCGAAGCTCGTGGCATTATTTGCTGCATTTCGCCCTGGAACTTCCCTGTGGCCATCTTCGCAGGGCAGGTTCTTGCAAACCTGGCGGCAGGTAACGTAGTCGTTGCCAAACCAGCGGAGCAAACATCGCTATTGGCGGTTCGTGTGGTTGAAATGATGTACGAAGCCGGCATTCCAAGAGATGCCATTCAGCTTCTTCCTGGCACGGGTGCTACCGTGGGTACGGCCCTCACGTCTGATTCCAGAGTTGCAGGCGTCTGCTTTACTGGTTCCACTGCAACCGCGCAGCGCATCAATAAAGTGATGACGGAAAACATGGCGCCGGACGCACCGCTGGTGGCGGAAACCGGAGGCCTTAACGCCATGATTGTGGATTCAACAGCGCTGCCGGAACAGGTGGTTCGTGATGTTCTGGCATCGTCGTTCCAGAGTGCTGGCCAGCGCTGCTCCGCACTGCGCATGCTGTATGTGCAGAAGGACATAGCCGACAACCTGCTGGAGATGCTCTACGGCGCTATGGAAGAATTGGGTATAGGCGATCCCTGGGCGCTTTCTACCGATGTAGGGCCGGTTATTGATGAGGCAGCCCGCAAGAAAATTATAGATCACTGCGATAAATTTGAGCGCGAAGGCCGCATGCTGAAAAAACTTCCGGTGCCTGAAAAGGGCCTGTATGTTTCACCGGCTGTGCTCAGAGTCAGCGGGATCGAAGAGCTTGAAGAAGAAATCTTCGGTCCGATCCTGCACGTGGCTACATTTGAAGCCAAAGATATCGACAAGGTTGTCGATGCCATAAACGCCAAAGGCTATGGGCTGACATTTGGCATCCACAGCCGGGTTGATAACCGTGTTGATCAGATTGTCGCGCGCATCAAGGTTGGCAATACCTACGTTAACCGTAACCAGATTGGCGCAATTGTTGGCTCCCAGCCATTTGGGGGCGAAGGTCTTTCCGGAACCGGCCCCAAAGCCGGCGGTCCACAGTACGTTCGACGCTTCCTGAAAGGTGCCAATGTTGAACGCCCGGCAGAGCCAGGTGCGAAAACCATTGATGGTAAGAAACTGGATGGTCTGGTCAGCAGTCTGGGCAAGCTTTCCGTTGCTGCTCCGAAAGCCAGAATTGAGGCCATGGAACCCATTTTCGGTAAGTTGCCAGAGCCTCTGGATGCCTACCCGGAAGAGCTGCCAGGGCCAACCGGGGAGCTTAACCGCCTTTCCAATCACGCCCGTGGAACCGTTCTGTGTTTGGGGCCAGACAAGGAAACGGCATTGGCACAAGCTGCCATGGCACTGTCACAGGGCAACAAGGTGGTGGTCATTGCCCCAGGTGTTGAAGATGTTGTGGCTCGTGCCGCTCCGGCCGGGTTGCCGTTAGTGGGCGTTGACGGGCTTCTGGATCCGGAAGTGCTGGTAAACGCTGTTGGCTTTGAGGCGGTTGTGAGCTGTGCCAATCAGGCTCTGTTGCGCAAGTATCGCCAGGCTCTGGCCAAGCGCGATGGCGCATTGATCCCTCTGATCACCGAGCACACACTCGATCAGCGTTTTGTGATTGAGCGTCACCTTTGCGTGGATACAACCGCAGCCGGTGGCAACGCCAGCCTGATTGCGGCGTCTGAGTAAACTCAGGATGGGGCCGGAAGCTCTCAGGGAGGGGGCTTCCGGTGATCTGATCAATTACTGGCATAGCGCTCGCGTAATATGCCGACCCGCTCAACGTAAGCCTTGGTTTCAGCATAGGGAGGAACCCCTCCGTAACGGCTTACGGCACCTGGGCCGGCATTATATGCCGCAGTGGCTAACCTGGTATCACCCTTAAAGCGTTCCAGCATTTTTGCGAGGTAGGTAACACCACCGCGGATGTTATCTGCTGCCACCATGGCATTCTGCACGCCCACCTCCAGAGCTGTGCCTGGCATCAATTGCATAAGCCCTTGGGCACCCACGGGTGAGATTGCCTTTTCATTGAACGCAGACTCCGCATGAATCACCGCACGCACCAGTGCCGGGTCAACACCATATTCTTTAGCAGCTGTTTTGATTTCTGTTTCGTAGCGACCAGCGAACAGTGGGGTAGTGCGCCAGTTCACATGAGAATCCGGGTCGCAGGCGTAGCAGTGGAAGCTGATAACATCGAAATCTGCCACTGAAGGCCGGGTACTGGTGTAGGCAACGACGCCATTGTCGTCTGTGTAGCGGAATACAGTTTCGCTTTTGCTTGAAGCTCGCCCGGGGCTGTTACTTTTTACGTTGGTAAACTCAACTCTTCCATCCGGATGCACAATACGCTTGATGGAGTCTGCTGCAACGGGTGCAGAGAGCCAGATTAAAGCGATAAGTGCGGGTAGGATGCATTGTTTGGGACTTATCATCAGCTGCTCACGGAAAGCGTAATCAGTAATCTTACTGTTCGTTATATTAAATCAGGCAGATTAAAGATTATACGGCGCTACCGGGCAGAAATGATATTACGTCTTGTCGGTGAAATGTTACCGGAAGAGGCAGAAAGCCCGGGCGTGCTGCAGTTGCCCGGGCCGAAACTCTGATCAGATTCATCCGGAATGCTAGATCTTTGGTCCCCGCCCGCGAACAGCATTGGCAACAAGAGAGATCACCAGAAGTATGAGAAAGATAAAGAACAGAATTTTTGCAATACCTGCCGCTGTACCCGCGATACCCCCAAAACCAAGGACACCGGCAATAATGGCTATGATGAGACAGATTACAGCCCAATAAAGCATAATCATTCCTCTTTGTTTGGCTTCCACTTAAAAGTGACACAGGTTTGGGGGAGGCACAAATATCAAGCAGCGGCAGAATCCTTTCTGTGTGCTTTTTACCTATATTTTCCGGGTTCAAAGTTATGTTTTTATTGATTTAAACAGGGTTTGTTGCCGGCTCATTAAGCTTTTATAAGATAAGCTGGCCGTCGGGATATTGTTATGGTGGCGCTACTGCTATTCTTTATGAACCGGGTCCTGGAGTAATTTATGACTTTGAAACACAGTGTCGGTGCTTTGCTTGTTACAGCTTCCTTTATGCTTGTGGGGCCTCTCCATGCTGAACCAGCAGATTCAACCGTTGATGAGCTCAAGCGAGAAACCCGGGAGCTTGGCGAAACGCTACAGAAATATGGTGCCGACCAGAAGGACCAAGCGGAAGACTCCATAAATCGAGCACTGACTGCGCTCGACGAACGAATTGCAGAACTGGAGGAAGAGCTTTCAGAAAACTGGGACGACATGAGCAGCGTCGCGCGCGAACGCTCACAGGAGAGTTTGGCCTCCTTGCGTGAGCAGCGTGAGCGGGTGCAAGCCTGGTATAACGAACTCAAAGCCAGTTCGGCATCGGCATGGGAGCGAGCTAAAAAAGGTTTCTCCGATGCCTATGATGCACTTTCCGAGCAGTGGAGTGAAACTGAGCGGGATTTGACCCTTGATCAGGAAAAACGTAATCAAAGCATCTGACCACTAAACCAGACAAGGAAATACCATGCCATTTTCTCCAGACACTATTGCCGAGCTAAATCTGTTGTCGCAGTTTGAATCCTCTTCAGGGCAGGCTGGAATCAAGGTTCACAAAAGCGGTGCCTCACCCGAGACCGTGCAGGCAGCGGAGCGTCTGTTTGCCAAAGGCCTGATAACGCGGGATGACGGAGGCTACCTCACTCCTATGGGTAGTGAGGCAGTCGAGCTGACACAGAAACTGCAGTCTATCCTCACGACATAACCGCCTCTGACTGATCCCTCAATGCCACCTGTAATGGTGGCATTGCTGGGTGCCTGTATCTGTTTTGTATACGAACCAGGCTCTAGACTGAACGTTGTTCCAGATACCTGACCCCGGCAGCTGTTTATGCGCTCTTTCTTTTATTCGTTTTTTGTACCTGCCCTGTTTGTTTGGCTGTGGAGCACGGGCTTTATCGGCGCAAAATACGGCCTGCCCTATGCCGAGCCGTTCACCCTCCTGCTTATCCGCATGCTTCTCACTCTGGGTTTGCTTATGGTGCTGGCAGGCCTCCTCAAAGCCCGCTGGCCGGGCTGGCGCTCGGCTGGGCACCTTGCTGTTACAGGCCTGCTGGTCCACGGCTGCTATCTTGGCGGTGTGTACTATGCCATTCAGGATGGTATGCCCTCCGGAATAGTGTCGCTGGTGGTGGGTTTGCAGCCGCTGGTTACCGCGGGTGTCGCGGTTCTTGTATTGAAAGAAGCCATTTCATGGCGGCAGTGGCTGGGTTTGGGGCTTGGCTTGGTGGGTGTCACCCTGGTTTTGCTGGAAAAGTTTGGCGGAGCAGGCAACCCGGGAGCAGCATTTCCATTGTGGACACTGATATGGGCACTGCTGGCGTTGGCCGGAATTTCACTGGGTACGGTGTATCAGAAACGCCACGGTACTGGTGCAGACTTGGTGACTGGCACCATCATTCAATACGGCGCCGCAGCCTTGTTTTTCGCCGCTGGCGCGCTGCTTCTGGAAACCCGTGAAGTAGTCTGGTCGTTGCAACTCCAACTTTCTATGGCCTGGCTGGTTTTGGGGGTTTCTATTGGCGCGATTCTGCTTTTGATGTGGTTGATTCGCCAGGGTGCTGCTTCCCAGGTGGCAAGCCTGTTCTATCTCGTGCCCCCGGTAACCGCTCTGGAAGCCTTTTGGCTGTTTGATGAGCGCCTGGGCGTATTGGCCATTACCGGAGGAATCATTTCCATTACGGGCGTTGCTCTGGTGGTTTCGCAGAAACGCCCCGGTTAAGGGGCGCTCTGACGGGGCCTAGGTGCACCGGTTATGCCGTTTGTCCGCTTATAACGCGGAGTACCTGAATTATCTCGCTTTTATTCAGGTATTTGGGCACGGCGTAGGTTCCGTGAGCTTCTTTCATGGCAGCTTGCGCCATGACGTTAAAGTGCTTCTCATCAATACCCTTCACCTCACGGGCTATGGGCAAGGTTGCAAGTAGCGTATTAACACGCTGGATCAACTTGTCGGTTGCCAGTGAATCTTCCTCTGCATCTGTGGCAAGGCCACACAGTCTGGCCAATTTTGCCATCCGGGTTTTTGCGCTGTGCCTGTTTACCTCAAGAATGTGCGGTAGAACAATGGCGTTGGCCCGGCCGTGAGGAACGCCATATTGGGTACCAAGCTGGTGAGCAATGGCGTGCACGTAGCCCAGACCCGTTTTGTTCAGTGCCATGCCACCGTAGTTTGCAGCCAGAGCCATGGCGTCACGGGCTTCGTAGTCTTGTCCGTTTTCGCAGGCCTTTTCCAGGTATTTGAATACGAGTTTCACGCCGGCACCGGAGTACAGCTCGGTTTCAGGTGATGAGAAATCACTGATCCAGGATTCCAGGCAGTGGGTTAGCGCATCAATGCCCGTGTCTGCGGTTACCGACTTGGGCATGCCGGCCATGATTTCGGGATCCAGCGCGGCCGCCAAAGGGACCACCTTTGGCTCGATCACGAGATGTTTTACGTGAGTGGTTTCATCCGATATAACCGCCCCTATAGTGACTTCTGAGCCGGTACCTGCGGTAGTGGGAATAACAAACAGTGGCAGAGATGACTTTCGAGCTTTGAGAATGCCAACCAGCTCTCTGGGTGTTTTGTTGTTCGTGGCTGCCAGTGCCATCACTTTTGCAGCGTCAATAGAAGAACCTCCCCCAATAGCCAATACAGCGTCACAGCCATTTTGCTGAAGTACTTCCAGACCCTGTTCTACAACCAGAAATCCCGGGTCTGGCGTTACACCGCTGAACACAATCGTTTTAATCCCCAGCTTGTTCAGGTGCTCCTCAATTGGACTGATAACGCCAAGCTGAAAGAGCACGTCATCTGTCACAAGCAGAACCCGCTTGAAGTCGAAGTGCGCCATGTGATCAGCCAGCCTTAGCCGGGATTGCGCCCCCAGAAACATGTTGGGAGTCTGGCTTGGAATGAGTTTTGTTATTAGCTTCAGGGCTGCAAGTTGCGCTTTGGAGCGCACTGGCGTGATCAGGTCTGTAATCATTGCAGGTTTCCGGATAGTGATGTTTAGTTCAGTGGCTAACTATAGTCGGACAATATAGCAGTTGGAAGAAGTTCCTGTGTCCGTATGGTAACGACCACAATGGCATGTATGAGGTATCTTTGGTGGTTTAAGGTTTCAGGAGCTTTTTGATGTTGTTAAAGCGAGTGTGATGCTATGACTCATTGGCTGGTAGCAAATCCTGGCGCAGGCAATGGCCAGAAAGGGCGGGAGTTCTGGCGTGAAAGGCTTGCGAGCGCAGGTATTACAGGCCCGGAGTGTTGTGACCTTCAGGATAAGAGTTGGACTGCGCAGGTACAACCTGGCGACATAGTGATGGTGGCCGGAGGTGATGGATCAGTTAATGCCGTTGCCCAGATATGCCTGGAACACAAAGCAGTGCTTGCGGTGTTGCCGTCTGGTACAGCCAATGATTTCGCCCGAAACCTGGCCCTGCCGGAAGACCCTGCCGCTGTGTGTGAGCTTGTTCAGCGAGGGGTCACGCAAAAAGTGGATGTGGCAGAATTTGGAGATGGGATTTTTCTCAATGTCGCGCACATTGGCCTGGGAGCGGTAGCAGCCCGGGAAGCGGAAGGTGCAGCCAAAAAATTCTTTGGTCGTTTCAGCTATGGCGTGGCTTTGTTGAAGCAGGTGAGTGCCAAGCGCGGTTTTCATGCGGAAATATCATGCGACAAGGCGTTTGTGCGGGGTCGCTGGTTGTCGATTGCTGTGTCCAGCGGCGCATTTTTTGGGGGAGGGAATGAGATTCCGCAAGCAACAGCGGATGACGGGCTACTTGATATTATTGCGGTGAAGCCACGCCCTTTGCTGCAGTTGCTGCTTACCTTCCTGCTGGTGCGGCTGAGTGGAAAGTCTCCTGATCGCACCAGCACGGTGGTGCACCTGAAGGGCAAGCGCTGCGATATTTATACGTCAAAACCGAAAATCGTTACGGTGGACGGAGATGAAGCGGGAAAAACACCGCTTCACGTTGTATGTCGTAAACACTGTCTCCGGGTGATCGGCGCATCCGTAGTGCGTACAGGTGAGGCTGGAAAAGTTGCGAGCGGGGGTGTAAATGGCTCGTAAATCACTCTCGAAGCGACTGTTTCGTAGCGTTGCATGGGTATTGGTTACGCTGGTACTGCTGTTTCTGTCGGTGCTGCTCTTGTTCCGGTATGTAAATCCACCCACCTCGGCGTTCATGCTTGGTTACAGCTTTGCTCATCCGCACAAAGAAGTGCAGCAGCAATGGGTTAGTTTTTCGGACATCTCGCCCTGGATGCCACTTGCGGTGGTGGCCAGCGAGGATCAGCGGTTTCCCGATCATTGGGGTGTTGATTTTGTCGCGATTCGCAAAGCCTTGGCTGAGTATCATGCAGGTGACGGGCTCAGGGGCGCCAGTACCATCACACAGCAAACCGCAAAAAACCTGTTTCTATGGAATGGCCGAAGTTTTGTCCGTAAAACTCTGGAGGCCGGGCTTGCGCTCGCGGTTGACGGGCTTTGGCCAAAACGCCGAATTCTTGAGGTGTATTTGAATATAGCCGAGTTTGGTCCCGGAATTTACGGCGTTGAGGCTGCGAGCAAGGCGTATTTCGGTATATCTGCCCGGCAGTTATCGGCCAGCCAGTCTGCACGGCTGGCTGCCGTTTTGCCTAATCCGAAAGTGTTGAGTGTGACCTCGCCGTCGCCCTATGTGCGGGATCGTATTTTCTGGATTAGGGGGCAAATGGATCAGCTATCCGGGCTACACTACCTGAAGGATTTGTAGAGTATTCGCAAAATAAAGAGAACTTTATGAAAGTGTTATTGCTGGGTGCCACCGGATTGACCGGTGGATTGGTTCTCACTGGCCTTTTGGCCCGTGACGAGGTTGAACTGGTGGTAGTGCCTGTTCGGAAAGCGCTGGAATCTGTTCACGGCAAGCTGCAGCAGCAGGAAATGGATTTTGACCGCATGGCAGACCATGCTGAGCTTTTTAAGGTGGATGTCATTATCTGTTGCCTGGGCACGACCATTAAAAAGGCAGGCTCTCAGGAACAATTCAGAAAGGTAGATTACGATTACTGCCTGGAAGCAGCTGAACTTGGGCGTGCAGGTGGTGCTGGTGCGTTCATCTTGATGTCTGCCATTGGATCGTCATCTTCTTCAACAATTTTCTACAACCGGGTTAAAGGCGAACTGGAAGATGCAGTGAAAGGCCTTGGTTACCCTTATTTGTCGATATATCACCCTAGCCTGCTGCTGGGCGACAGGCCGGATCACCGTTTGGGAGAAGCCATAGGTGCCAAGGCCATGCCGCTGATTAACCGCATGTTGTTGGGGCCGTTGGAAAAGTACCGGGCAATCGAGGCACAAACCGTTGCATCTGCCATGGTTAACGAGGCCTGCAGCCTGGCGGCCAAACCGGTTGCCGAGCAGGTTGTTCAGGTTCGCCAGTATGAGGATATTGTTGCGCTGGCAGGCGCCTCAGCCCAGGGTGACATCCAGGAACATCATCACCACAAAACCGATTAGCAGTGCGAAGGTGGTCTGGGCCTTGTAGCGGCTTCGATGGGTTTCGGGAATGATTTCGTTGCTGATAATGAACAGCATGGCACCGGCGGCGAAACCCAGAGTCCAGGGCATTATCGGTTCTGCCAGCGACACCAGTGCAGCACCGAACAGACCACCGATAGGTTCGGCCAATCCTGTTAAAAGAGCGATAGTAAAGGCGCGAACTCGCGAGTATTGGATGGCAATCAGCGAAAATGCAACGGCAAGGCCTTCCGGAATATTCTGAATGCCAATGCCCAGTGCCAGGACATAACCGTTGCGCACATCGCCCCCTGCAAAACCAACACCTACCGCCATGCCTTCGGGAAAGTTGTGCAACGTAATAGCGATAATGAACAACCATATTCGGCGAATATGGGCTGCATCAGGCCCCTCTGGCCCGAGATTAAAATGCTCATGGGGCAAGTTCTGGTGGAGGTAGTACAGAGCTTCAGCACCCGAAAGAACGCCGAATATTACAAGCAGTGCAGCCGCCCATGTTGAGCCCAGCAGCACTTCTCCGTATTCCAGCCCGGGGATCAACAATGAAAAAACGGAGGCCGCGAGCATTACGCCTGCAGCACCCGCCAGCATGCAGTCCTGCAGGCGGGTAGAGAGATCTTTAACGAAGAATACAGCCAGCGCTCCGATGCCGGTTGCCAGCCCCGCTAATAAGCTGGCCAGTGCACCAAGCCAAACGATGTTGATATCGGCAGTCATGAAAACCGGATGCTCCGGGCCAGTGCTATGCCTTGTGAACCTCGTTTGAAATTAGTCAAATCATCAGTCCGTTTCGTAAGTGGGGTTTTTCGACCGCGACAGTGTGGGTTCACAGCCAACAATTTGCCTCGCCTGCCTGTGTGCATGGAGATACCAGCGTTGCCCGGGTTTGGTAAAGGTATTCCGGGTTATCTGAAAATCGGTTGTTTCCATGGTGGCGGGTATTGGCGAGCCATCGGCGTGACGATATACACAGCTCACGCTGAGGGTGGCGGGTTCAGCCGTTGGTAATTCTATGAAGCCATCATCCCGAATCTTTGGCGTATTGCCGTCCACGCTGATGATTTTAAGGCAAGGGCCGTAGTGAACCCTGCCGTGCTCCTTCAGGTATTCGCTCAGGCAGTGCTGGGCACTCAGTAAAACCCTACTATGGCTTACTGCTCCCGTGCTTTCGGGCATGCTCTTACTTTTTTGACCGGCAGCCGGGCTTGCATCTGGCAATGACTGGCATCCAGCCAACACAAAAAAACAGGCCAGCAAAAGCGTGACGACAGGCTTCATTGATACTCCTTGTTGCATTGAACAAATGGAATTGTTCGGGAACAAGGGCTTAGTTTAGCTTAGCTATCCCGCTGGTACACGGGTGGATATTTCAGCTTTTAAATCCCGGCATTGGTGCTTTCGAAGATCTTGTCGGCAGACGCCGCAACAAATCCGCTGTAAAGGGTGCCGTTGGGCTTCTTGTAACGAAGTGCGAACTCATAGAAGCAGCTGGGAATCGTCATTTCACGGTCGCTGAACTGAACAGGAACCCGGTCGGCCATTGTGGATGACTGTTCAAGCAACTCTTCAGGAGAACCCTTCACTTCACCACCGGCCGCATTCACTGCAAAACCCTTGTCCTTCAGGAGCTGGTTAATATCAGTAACTGTTTCAAAGTTAGTCAGGTGGTTAACACTTACCGTGAAGTGATTTGCCCGGTAACCCCAGGCCCCGAGCCAGGCTGCATATTCGCTCTCTTCGAGCAGTTGGCGGTAAGTGCTGGAATCCAGATCCCAATGCCGCCCTGAGTATAGAAAGTTGTCTGCCGTAACCTTATCGTCTGTTATCCCGTCCACCAGCTGTGAGGCAATAGCCTGAAGTTCTGGTGAGCACTGCTCTGTCAGCAACTCTGAAATAAACACCTTCGGAGCTTCAGGGTCTGCGTGCTCGTAATGCCGGGCATAAAGCTTCTTGCCTTCGAAGTGGTATTCGCCGCCTTCCCGGTACCCTAAGGCCAGGAAATGCGCTGCGAGAGTATCCAGCCCAACTGGCTTCAGGTTGAAGGTTCTCAGGGCGATATGATCATTGATGATTGCTTGGCCTTCTTCGGCACCCAGAATGCGGTGGATCTTCGCGGCCGATGGTGTGACAGCTCTATAGTCCTGCCAGAGATTTTCGAACAAGGCGTTGCGATCAGTATGCATAGCTTAACTCCGTAGCCGTAATTCTGTTTCGTGCCGTCGACGTCGCATGGTTTAAAGGCAAAATGCGCGAGAGGTCGCCGTTCTCAAGGCAAAGTTTGGTCGCCAGAGAGCGGGAAATAATCAGTGTATCTGAATACTCGGACACCTCGGATGTGACGGTTGCCCGAAAATTTGCTGTTTCTGTATTTGCAATCAGCGTTGGTTCGTTGTGGCGGTGGTTGGTGCGGCCAAATGGCGTATTTGTCCCTGCCAGATAATCATCCACCCTGACGCTGTGCGCAGAGGAAGACCTGACGCTTCGTATCTCTGCCAGGGCACATTCCACGGTTGGACCCGCATCAAACAGGTCTATCAACCCTTTGTGCTTGAAACCCTCTGCCTCCAGTATCTGTAAGGCTGGCCGGGTGTTGTTGTGTACCTGGCTAAGTACAGCTCGGGCCTCCGGGCTCATAAGGCAGGTATAGAGAGGGTGAGAGGGCATCAGTTCATCAATAAAATCTGTGTAGCCCGCACCAATAAGCTGGGTTGCCTGGCTAAACTCCATGTCCACAAAGTGCGCTTTTAGCCAGTCCCAGAAGGGGGAGCGACCGGCAGCATCAGAAACCCCGCGCATTTCGGCAATGACCTTGTGCGAGAAGCGCTCCGGGTGAAGAGCCATAAACAGAAAGCGCACCCGGGAGAGCAGTTTGCCCGCATTGGCCCGGCGAAACTCAGGGCGCAAATAAAGAGAGCAAATCTCGGAATAGCCTGTGTAGTGGTTGCAGCGGGTGAGGGTTTCCACACTCTTGCGAACATCAAGGTCCCGTGAGTGATGGGTTACTGTGTTGCGCCGGAAGTGGTAAAGCGGCTGGGTATGCCCGGTGTTTGCCTCAATACCACTGGTGCCGAGGATGTCGCCAGTGGCCTCATCTTCCAGTACAAACAGGTAGTGCTCATCACCAGGGTTATGCACGTCACGCTCGAAGCTTGCTATGGAGTGGGCAATTTTTTGTGACAAAGCGTCCATGTTTGGCATTAGGGATGTAAACCCCGGGCCAGACTCTTCGGCTATCTGGTAGAGCGTATCCAGATCCTTGTCTGCAATTGGGCGAATAATCATGGGCTGAAACCTGGCGTTGTTTCGAAACAGTATGCATTTGGACTTTGCCGGTTTGTAGGTGCATTTTGTCCGGAATGAGCTATGCTCTTGTCAAAATAACGCGATCGGTTATCAAAATGATCAATAGCAAAGACCAAAAACTGCTTATGCTGCTTCGCCAGAATGCCCGAGTCAGCATCACAGACCTGGCGAAGGCTTTACAGTTGTCCCGCTCAACGGTGCAAAGCCGGATCTCCCGGTTAGAAGCCAGTGGCGTGATAGCTGGGTATGCGGTGCAACTGGGGGGCGCGTTTTCTTCCAGCCAAGTGGAAGCCCATGTGTCTATCAAGGTGGCTCAAAAATTAACGGCGCGAACGAACAAGGCTCTTGAGGGCATTAGCCAGGTGTCGCAGTTGTTTTCGGTTAGCGGAGAATACGATCTCATAGCAATCGTTCAGGCTCAGTCTCTTGAGGAGCTGAGCGCAGTGTTGGACGAGATTGGCAATCTCGATGGGGTTGAGCGCACTAACTCAGCCGTGGTGCTGGAAACCCGCTTCCGGCGTTAGGCGCATTTCACAACCTTTGGGATAGTGGGTTTTCAGGCGCCCAGCATCCCTGCGAAAGCACTGTAGAGGAAAGCGGCTGAGCCAACAAGGATAAGTCCCCAAGCAGGAAAGATCAGGATAGAGCGATTCGTTGACTGCCTCATGGCGGTCTCCTCTGAGGGGTAGAGTTCGATAAGCTTCGATTTTCACTTTAGACCAATCTTGACGAATGTCACACAAAAAATAACCAGCTTCGTTGGCGCGAAACAGAGTATGGGGTGGATTTAGTCAATAAGGCGGGTATTTAATGCCATTGAGCTCTCGCCAAATACCGCTAATATTTGTGAATTCCAGTGGAAGTGCATTAGAGTGAATCCTAATTCACATGTTGGGCGGAATTCGTCACCGATAACAATAATCAGGAGTTTTTCATGGCAGTGGATCCCCGCAAGCTGACTTCTTTGCACTGTTTGTACTATTGGGCCGAGAAAAGCCCGGAACGGACATACCTCACTCAGCCCTATCCCGATGGGACTGTTGAGGATATTAACTGGAAACAGGCTGCGGACCAGGTTTCACGCATGGCCGCCCATCTCAACAGCCTTGAACTCCCTGAGCGCAGTAATATTGCCGTCCTCGGCAAAAACAGTGCGCACTGGATATTGTCGGATCTCGCTATTTGGGCCGCCGGGCATGTTTCAGTGCCGTTGTATCCCACGCTTAATGGGGACGCTGCTGCCTATGTTCTTGAACACTCAAAGGCAAAATTGCTGTTCCTGGGGAAGCTGGATGGCACCGCAGATGGCTGGAACGATATAAAAGGGCACATTCCTTCTGATCTCCCAATCATCTCCCTGCCTATGTCGCCGCGGGATGATACGCCCAAGTGGATTGACGTCATTGCCAGGCACGAGCCAGCGGCACCAAAGTTACCGAGCCAGGATGCACTTGCTACGATTGTTTACACCTCGGGCAGTACTGGCCGCCCTAAAGGAGTAATGCATAATTTTGGATCCATGATGTCTGTGGCCGACGGTTTGCAGCAGATGTTCACGGTGACCTCTGAGGATCGAATGCTGTCATACCTTCCGTTGGCTCACGTGGCGGAGCGAGCGGCGGTTGAAACGCAATCCCTGTATTTTGGCTTTCATACCTATTTCGCCGATAACCTGGACACCTTTCAGCAGGATCTTCAGCGTGCCCGGCCAACACTGTTCTTCTCTGTGCCGCGGCTGTGGATGAAGTTTTATCTTGGGGTGAATGCCAAACTGCCTCCCAAAAAGCAAAAGCTGTTATTCAGCATCCCGTTTGTGCGTTCCGTTGTGAAAAAGAAGGTGCTTAAACAGTTGGGGCTGGATCATTGCCGGGCTGCACTGACGGGGGCAGCACCTTTGTCGGAAGAGATTATTTTGTGGTATCGCAACCTTGGTCTGGAGTTGCTTGAAGTTTATGGTATGACAGAAAATTTCGGGTACTCCCATGCCAGTCGGCCCGGACGAGCCAGGATAGGTTGGGTAGGCGAGGCCAATCCGGGTGTTGAGCACCGCATTGGCGAAGGGGGTGAACTGGAGGTGAAAAGCCCGGGAATGATGATGGGCTACTACCAAAACGAAGAGAAAACCCGCGAGGATGTTACCGCTGATGGTTTTCTCAAAACCGGTGATATGGGTGAGATTGATGCAAGCGGCTATCTGAAAATTACCGGCCGGGTAAAAGACCTGTTCAAAACCTCAAAAGGTAAATACGTTGTGCCGGTTCCTATCGAAAACCGGTTTAACCATCCTTCGGTGGAAGTAGTCTGTGTAGCCGGTGCCAACCAGCCTCAACCTTGCCTGATGATACTTCTGTCAGAGGACGTTCGGGAGGCGCTTTCAAATGGAATGGACCGGGCAGAGCTTGAGCAGGAGTTGCTGAAAGAACTGGGCGCAGTAAACGAAGAATGCGAAGCCCACGAAAAAATATCCTTCGTTGTGGTTGTGAAGGAGCCTTGGACCATGGAGAACGGAATGCTCACGCCAACCATGAAGATCAAGCGGAACGTAATCGAGGACACTTACAACCGCAAAATGGACAGTTGGTTTGAGCAGAAAAGGAAAGTGGTTTGGGAATTATGATCGGGTAATGCAAAACGCCGGTGGCTCTGGAATCAGCACCACCGGCGTTTTCAGTTTGGCTACTTGCTTCAGAGCTGCGCTATATGGTGCAGCTCTTTACGTTGGCCTGACTGGAATTAGTGACCGCCTTGCATCTGAACGATATCGGGCGTTGCTTCTGCAGCCTTACGGTTGAATGACCGCAGCTTGCGGCTCATGAACCGGACCGCCATCTTTGCTGCCGCACGTGTGTGCTGACTTCTAACCTCAGCACCATTGTGGAGGATGCTGGATGGTAGCGGTTTAACGGTTGCCATATGTCTTTGTGCCATAGCGACTTCCTCCTTTCTGGTGAGTTGCTATTTGTGATTGGTTAAAATCTATTTACCTGAATTTACATTGAATTATAAGGGTATTTTTTTGCAGCGTAAATACGTTAAAATCCGTACTCATGTTGCAAATATGCAGTAGCTATGGACTGGGATTATCTTCGATATATACATGCTCTGGCAATAGGTGGAACCCTGGCGAAAGCTGGAGAATTGCTGGGCGTGCATCAAACCACTGTTTTGCGCCGGCTCGACCAGATGGAAGAGACCTTGGGCGTGCAGTTTTTTGAACGCAACCGGGATGGACTTCAACTGACACCAGTGGGAGAAACCGCTTTCCGTAATGCCGAAAAATTGTCAGTAGAAATGGAAAACCTTGAGCGCAAGCTGGTTGGGCAGGATGCAGCGCCCGTAGGCAAGGTACGCCTGGCGGCGGAAGATACGATGATGAGCGAGTTGCTCGGGTCGGTTCTTGCTGAACTGGTGCGGGAATTTCCTGATATTGAGCTGGAAGTGCTCACCGATAATGATGTTACCAATCTTACCCACAGGGAAGCCGACCTCACTTTGCGCCCCGAGAACAAGCCTCAGGCAACGCTGGAGGGTGAGCGCATAGCGGCCATCGAATCGGCGGTATACGGCTCTGCCAGTTATTGCCGGCGTCATCGCAATATGGATATTGAAAATCAGCCAGAAGATTGCCTCTGGATTATTCCGGATGACACCTTCAGCCACCTGGCAACGGGTCGGTGGTACCGCAAACATCTTAAACATGCCACGTCGGTCATCCGCTGCAACAGCTTGCACGCCATGCATGCGCTGGCGCGGTCAGGCGCTGGTCTTGCAGTTTTGCCCTGTTATTTGGGGGAAGGCACCAAAGAGCTTCGCCGTTTGTCAGATCCGCTGGAAGGCGAAAGTGTCGACCTGTGGGTGCACGTAAGCCAGGACACTCAGCAAATGGCGAGAATTCGAATTGTGAAAGAGTTTCTGGTGGACAGGCTTCGAGCTCAGGCCTCAGCAATCGAGTTCAGCCCGACACCCTGAGCATACAGGGTGCAGGCGCTCAGCCACAGAATGGCCAGAACTGGTACCAGCGCCAGCACTGGAACTCCTTTTCGCAGGATTTGAGTTGGTTGTCGTACCGGAAAGCCCTTGACTGCACCCGAGATGCCAAGGCTGTAATAGACGGCTTGCGGGCAAACGTTTTGCGGGCGTAGCCGCCGCGGCCTTCGTGGTATGCCAGGTAGAGCAGGCGTGGACTATGGAAGGGGATGCCGAGCTGCCGATGGGAGAGGTGGTTGTACCATCCCACAAAATCCAGCGCGTACTCCATATCAGTCCGTACGGTAAACAAACCATCGCCATTGGCGGCAAGGTATTCACCCCAGGCCGGGTCCAGGGCCTGCGCGTAACCATAGGCGGTGGTTGGCCGGGTCCAGGGAATGAAGCCCCATAAGCGGGTTCTGGGTGGCCGGGCGTGGCTGCGGAACGATGACTCGTAGTACACGAAAGCCATCTGGGTGGCGATGGGTGTTCCCCAGCGTTCCTGGGAGTCCTTTGCGTAGTCGTACCAAACCGTATGTTCACGAAAGATCTCGCACAGATCGTTCGGGTTCACGGGAGGTTCCGGGGCGAGCAAGCTGAAACGCAGTGTTGCCCAGGTGCCGATGATCAAGCCCAGAACCGGAAGCCCGTACCATTTCACGCGAGATCGCCACCGATCACGACGTGTCTGGCGCTTTCTTTTGCGTGTGCGTGACCGCGTCCAGAGCTTTCCTACCAAACTGTCATCTCCGGAACCCATGGATTGCTTGCTCAGGGGAGGGTGTGCGTGTCATAAACGCAGCATCCACCAAACAGGATGATAGTTAAATGAAGCTTGGTACCCTAGTTAAACCTCTTTTAATCACCGGCCTGATTATCGCTGGCCCTGCCATGGCCGCGCCCAGTGCGCAGCAGGTGCTGGCAGCATCGCCTGTCGATGACATTGTTGAACGCTACCCGGCCATGATGAGCGAAGGCATTCGCGAAGGCTTGAAGCGCAGCCCGCAGCTGCCTCCCATGGTTGCTGACACCATTGGATACGTTGTCAGCAACAGCTTTCGTGCGGCGGATATAGAACAGCAAATAGTGAAAAACCTGGAGCGCGACCTCTCCGGGAAGCAGCTTGAAGCAGTGGAAGGCTGGTACAAGACACCGGTGGCCCGGAAAATCTCGGCTGTGGAAATTGCAGCTTCAGACCCGGCTGCCTGGCAACAGATGCAGGCCAAGGCTGCGGAGCTTGGTAAAAAGTACAAAGGCACGGATCGTGCCCGGATGTTCGAGCGCTTTGATCGGGCAGCCCGCGCAACGGAAAGTGCTGTAGACACCACCATTGCCGTGCAGCTTGGATTGGCAACGGCCATGGCTGCGTTCAGCCCTGACTCAGCAAACTACGATGAGCTTAAACGGAAGATAGAGAACCAGCGCAATGCTATAAGGGGTGTGGTTGAACAGCAGGTATACGACAGCTATTTGCACACTTATGAAAAAATAAGCATGCAGGAGATGGGGCTGTATATCGACTTTCTGGAAAGCGGGCCGGGTTCTGCATTTTCAAAAACCGTCACCCAGAGTATCCAGCAGGCTATTACCGATCCGATTGAGTCTATCGGCAACCAGATGGCGAGATTTCTCGCTCCGCAAAAGTAAAGACCGCATGGGAGAGGCTGGCTCCGAAAGTATTCAGGAGCCAGCTTGCAGGCATTCCGGGTTGCTTAGCTGCGGCTGGTTACTTCCAGCAGGTGGTAGCCAAACTGGGTCTTGACCGGCCCAAGAACCTTGTTGATTTCACCGCTGAACACAACCTTGTCGAACTCCGGAACCATCTGGCCTGGGCCAAATGAACCCAAGTCGCCGCCGTTACGGCCAGACGGGCAAGAAGAGTGCTGTTTCGCTACTTCCGCGAAATCCTTGCCACCTTCAATTTCTTTCTTCAGCTCTTCGCATTTCGCTTCGCTGTCTACCAGAATGTGGCGTGCAGTTGCCTGTGTCATGAAAACGTTCCTTAAATAAAATGAATGGGTAACTCTGAAAAGGAATGCTGCCTTTCCCCCGCGCTCTAGGCAAGCCCTTTTTATGCGTGTTTCTGCGGCCTCACGGTTACCATCGCAAACCTGTACAATGCCGGCTTTATTTAGCCGGTGCTGCGCTGGCCCTTACTTCTATAGGTTTGTTTCTTGATCTCTACTGCCAATATCACCATGCAATTCGGGGCTAAGCCCCTATTTGAAAATGTTTCCGCAAAGTTCGGTAACGGCAACCGCTATGGCTTGATCGGGGCCAACGGCTGCGGTAAATCCACCCTGATGAAGATTCTCGGTGGTGACCTGGAACCGTCTGCCGGCCAGGTTATGCTGGAGCCGAATGTTCGTCTGGGTAAGCTGAGGCAGGATCAGTTTGCCTACGAGACCTGCTCCGTCATGGACACAGTCATCATGGGCCATGAAGAACTGTGGAACGTCAAAAAAGAGCGTGACCGCATCTATTCGCTGGCCGAGATGAGCGAAGAAGACGGTATGGCGGTGGCGGATCTGGAAGTTCAGTTCGCGGAAATGGACGGCTACACCGCCGAATCCCGCGCCGGTGAACTGCTTTTGGGACTGGATATTCCACTGGAACAGCACGAAGGGCCGATGAGCAGCCTGGCCCCTGGCTGGAAGCTACGAGTATTGCTGGCCCAGGCTCTGTTTTCTGACCCAGACGTGCTGTTGCTGGACGAGCCCACCAACCACCTGGACATTAACACCATCCGCTGGCTGGAAAACATTCTGGTGGCTCGCAGCAGCACCATGATCATCATTTCTCACGACCGTCACTTCCTGAACAGCGTGTGCACCCACATGGCTGACCTGGACTATGGCGAGTTGAGGCTGTTCCCGGGCAATTACGATGAATACATGACCGCGGCCACTCAGGCTCGCGAGCGCATGCTATCGGATAACGCGAAGAAGAAAGCACAGATTGCGGAACTGCAGCAGTTCGTTAGCCGCTTCTCTGCCAACGCATCCAAAGCAAAGCAGGCCACTTCCCGCGCCCGTCAGATCGACAAGATCCAGTTGGATGAAGTAAAGCCTTCAAGCCGCGTTAGTCCGTTTATCCGTTTTGAACAGGGCAAAAAGCTGCATCGCCAGGCAGTCACCATCCGGGATCTGACCAAAGGTTTTGATGGCAATACGCTATTCAACAAGCTGAACCTGCAAGTAGAAGCCGGCGAGCGCGTGGCCATCATTGGCCCTAATGGTATTGGTAAAACCACTTTGTTGCAGTGCCTTGCAGGTGCTTACGAGCCGGACAGCGGCGAAGTGAAATGGACGGACAGCGCCGAAGTGGGTTATTACGCCCAAGACCATACGGATGATTTTGCTGACGACGACACCCTGTCGGAATGGATGGCGCAGTGGACTACCGGTGGCGAGCAGCTGGTTCGTGGCACTCTCGGGCGCATGCTGTTCTCTGGAGACGACATTGGTAAGTCGGTACGGGTGATTTCCGGTGGTGAGCAGGGGCGCATGCTGTTCGGCAAGCTGATTCTGCAAAAGCCGAACGTAATGCTGCTGGATGAGCCTACTAACCACTTGGATATGGAGTCTATCGAGGCGCTAAACCTCGCGCTGGAGAACTATCCCGGTACACTGATTTTCGTGAGCCACGACCGTGAATTTGTGTCTTCCTTGGCCACTCGGATTATTGAGTTGACGCCTGAGGGGATTACGGACTTTAGTGGGACTTATGATGATTATCTTCGTAGCCAAGGTCATCTTTAAAAACTACTGATACTGCGGGGGCTGGGCAGACGGGCAGGGCGGGCCAAAAAACGCTGTGGATACGTCCGTGTACGCTTGGCTCCGCCCTTTAGCGCTTATTGCTCCTGCGTCGCGCTAAAGGTCCTGGGCAAGCCGTCCATGGCTTGCCCGTGAAGTGCTTCGCACTCCACCCATGGCTCCGCACATTTTTGGCCCGCCCTGCCCGTCTACCCGATCTGAACTTTACAGGTTGGATCAACAACAAGAGGAATTTTGTGTGAGCGAAGGAACCGTAGTTCAGGCGACCCGGAAATGGGTCGAAGATGTTGTTGTTGGTTACAACCTATGCCCGTTTGCCAAGCGCGAGCTGGTCAGGGATCGGGTTCGGTTTGTGGTATCCGAGGCTGATAACGAGGACTCACTCCTCCAGGCCCTGCAAACAGAACTCCTGCGTTTGGACGATGAGCCGGAAATTGAAACCACTCTTCTTATTCATCCTCACGTACTGCAGGACTTTGCAGACTACAACGAATTTTTGGGTGCTGCAGACGGGTTACTGACCTATCTGGATATGGAAGGCATCTACCAGATCGCCAGCTTCCACCCGGAATATCAGTTTGCAGGCACTGAATCGAATGATGCGGAGAACTACACCAACAGATCTCCGTACCCCATGCTTCACCTGTTGCGCGAAGCTAGCCTGGAATCTGCGATTGATAACCATCCGGATGTGGATGGCATACCGCCGCGGAACATTGAGCTTATGAATAACCTTGGTGCAGAGAAAATGCGGGCGCTTTTAGCCGAGTGCTCGAAGGTGGCAGAGAACCCAAGGGAGTAGATAGTAGCGCCTATGGGGGACCTTCTCCCAAAAATGTGCGGAGCCATGGATGGCGGAGCCAAGCGTACACGGACGTATCCACAGCGGTTTTTGGGAGAAGGTCCCCCATAGGCGCTTGCAAAGTGCCGGTCTAATACAGGCCCGACAAAAGTCAAAGCAAAGAAAAAAGAGGCACCACAGTGGGACGACTGTTCGCACAAATAGATAGCCAACCCTCCGAAATCGGCGAAATCACACTCCGCCGCCGCCGCATCCCCGCTCTGGGTGATCGAGATATCTACGAAGTAAAACTCGGCGAAGAATTTCTCATGTCCAGCATGTTCGTAGATGCCGAAGTCGCACTCTCAGACCTCGGGCTGAACGAAACCGAAGGGGATAACCTCAGCGTCGTCGTAGGCGGCTTAGGGCTTGGATATACCGCCGTAGCTGCACTCAAACATGAGCGAGTAGGGGAACTGCTGATTGTTGAATACCTCGAGCCAGTCATCCGTTGGCATCAGCAAGAATACGTACCCCTTGGTAAAGACATCAACGCCGATGCTCGCAGTCGATACATCCACGGCAGCTTCTTTGACCTCGCCATTGCCGAACCTGAAAGCGGTGGCTTCGATCCCCAAGCGCCCGGCAAAGAATTTGATGCGATACTTCTGGATATCGACCACTCACCCCGCGCGCTGCTGAATGCCTCCAACGCCAGCTTCTACACCACCGAAAATATCAGCCTGATGGCCAGGCAACTCAAACCTCGTGGTATCTTTGCCATGTGGTCCAATGAAGGCGAAGACGCCGTATTCATGGACGTGTTGCGAGACGTATTCACCGACGTTGCCTGCCATGTGGTGAGCTTCTACAACCCGTTCCAGAACAGAGAGTCGTTCAACACCGTATACGTGGCCCGCAAACCGGGCTGAATCAGCCGGCGAGTGTAAAGGAGAGCGTCTGCCAATGAGGACCTACCGAACCCGACCCTTCAGCTCGAATCAACGCCTCCCGGATCTTGAAACGCCGCCGGTTTTACATGAGCCGGAACAGGCCGGTGAGTTGTTGGCAGAGTTTATTCATTACCACCCCAGGCTGATGATTTTGACTGGGGCTGGCGTAAGCACAGATTCCGGCATTCCCGATTACCGCGATGGCGACGGAGCCTGGAAGCGCAAGCAACCAGTTCAGCACCGTGAGTTCATGGAAAGCTATGAAACTCGCCAGCGTTATTGGGGGCGTAGCTTGATTGGCTGGCCGGTGATCCGCAATGCAAAGCCTAACCCCTCCCACTTCCATATCGCAGAGCTGGAAATGCGCAATCATTCCAGCCTCGTGGTCACCCAGAATGTAGACCGCCTGCATCAAAAAGCCGGTACACAGGGCGTAAGCGATTTGCATGGCCGTGCCGATGAAGTGCTTTGTATGAGCTGTGGCTACCGGTGCTCCCGGGAAGAAGTACACGAACGCTGCGCTGAGCTTAATCCGACCTTTCAAGACTACAAAGCGGAAGCTGCTCCAGATGGCGATGCCGATTTGAACGTGGATTTCTCCGGTTTTCGCCTCGCAGATTGTCCAAGGTGCAGCGGTATACTCAAACCAGATGTCGTGTTTTTTGGTGACTTTGTACCGAAGCAAAGAGTGGATTTGGCGAAGGATACGCTCAAGGCGAGTGATGGATTGCTGGTGATTGGATCTTCGTTGATGGTCTATTCCGGGTTTCGCTTTTGCCGCTACGCCAAAGAGTTGGGCAAACCGATAGCCACCCTGAATCTCGGCAGGACACGAGCAGAAGCATTGGCGGAACTGAAACTGAATGCAAGAATCGGGGAGACCCTCAGGGCCTCCCTTGATCACCTATAAGATCAGACGTTGCTTACGCACCCACCAGGTTGTAAACAAACACTGTTCCCACAGCCACCGGCGTAATGAAACGCACAGTAATGAACCACAGATTGAACATGGGCTTGGAGAGCGCCAGCTCCTCTTCCATGGCCTTGCGAGACATGATCCAGCCAGCAAATACCGCAACCAGCAAGCCACCCAAAGGCAACATAATGTTGGCTGTGAAGAAGTCCAGCAGGTCAAAGATCGTTTTGCCCTCCAACATGGTGATCCATCCCAAAGGCGCAAAGCCTGACCACAGGTTAAGGGAAAGGATCGATGCAATGCCCAGAGCCCAGCACACAAAGCCTGCACCCAGCGCACTGGTGGTGCGGTTCATGCCTTTTTGTTCTTCCAGCCACTCCACAATGGGCTCCAGTAGCGAAATGCCTGAAGTCCAAGCGGCAAAGATCAGCAGTATAAAGAACAGGGTTCCGAACAGGCTGCCCATAGGCATTTGACCAAAGGCCAGCGGCAGGGTCTGGAAGATCAGGCCTGGGCCAGCGCCCGGCTCGAGGCCGTTGGCGAAAACAATCGGGAAAATAGCCAGTCCAGCCAGCAATGCCACGCCGGTATCGATAATACACACGGCAATGGATGTTTTGGCGATGGAAATGTCTTTTGGCAGGTAAGAGCCGTAAGCCATCATTACTGCCATACCCAGGCTTAGAGTAAAGAAAGCGTGCCCCAGTGCTACCAGTACACCGGCGGTAGTGAGTTTGGAAAAGTCTGGTTGAAACAGGAAGCTTACCGCCCGCCCAAACTCGCCTGTGGTCATGGCAAAGCCAACAACGGCAAGCAGCAGAAGGAAGAGGGCAGGCATCAGAATGCTGACAGCCCGTTCAAGCCCTGCGCGAACGCCCTTGGCCACTACTAGCACCACCAAAGCCATAAACAGTGAGTGCCACATTAGCAGTGTCATTGGGTCTGCCAGAAGGCTGGAAAAAAGCTCGCCAATGGCCTCTGCCGATTGGCCGGTGAATTGCCCGCTGGCCGCAGAGCCTACATAGGATACTGCCCAGCCTCCAATCACAGAATAAAACGAAAGAATCAGGAAACCGGCAATAACACCGATTGCACCAACGGCTCGCCAGGAAGGGTTAATCCCTTGCTGTTTGGCGATCTGTTTGAGGCTGTTCACCGGGCTTCGGCCACCACGCCGGCCAATTAGCACCTCAGCCATCATAATTGGAAGGCCTATGGCTGCGATGCACAGCAGATAAACCAATACGAACGCGCCACCGCCGTTTTCGCCGGTGACATACGGGAATTTCCAGATGTTACCCAGGCCTACGGCAGAGCCCGTGGCCGCGAGAATAAAAGCAAACCGTGAAGACCAGAGCCCACGGCCGGCGTTCGATCCTTCCGTTGCCGCAGAGCTGGGTGCGTTTGATACAGACATGATTGTCTCCTGCCAGATACTTGTTTTTGTTTGGAAGATCCGGGGCCTGGAGTAGCTCAAGGCCCCGTGAAAATATGCCTATGATTATTCAGCGCCGGCTAGCTGTTCGCTCTGTGCTTGAGCTGCGCCTGCGCGTTTCCGGAAGCGTTCCTCTGCCAGAGTGTTGGCAACTGTTCCGGTTGGAATACCGCTGCTATCAGAGCGTTTGAATATCTCTGAAAGAGTTCGGCCGATGCCTTCAACATGTGCGCGCACTTCTTCTGAGGTGCCCCCGGTACGCTCATAAAACACATCGATAATGCCGCCCGCATTGATCACGAAATCCGGTGCGTAGAGGATGTTTCGGTCTTTCACAGCCTGGTCGTGATCCGGGCGCTGCAGCAGATTGTTGGCGGCTCCTGCAATCACCGTTGCTTTCAGGCGGGGGATACTGTCGTCGTTCAACACGGCACCCATGGCGCAGGGCGCGATTACATCGACCGGCAGGAATAGAATGTCCTCGGCGCTTGCAGCATGGGCACCGAGTTCACCTACGGCACGCTGCATGTTTTCTTGGTGAATGTCATACACCCAAAGCTCTGCACCGGCCTCTTTCAAATGTTGAGCCAGGCGGAAACCCACGTTGCCCACACCTTGAATGGCAACCTTCAAGCCTGCCAGGTCCTCACGGCCGAGCTTATGTTTTACCGCAGCCTTCAGGCCAACAAATACCCCATAGGCTGTAGTTGGAGAAGGGTCACCGTTGCTGGGCTGGCCATCAAATCCCATGTGCTCAACAATGCCGGCAACATGTTTGGTATGCCGTGCCATGACCTTGAGATCGGGCACGCTGGTGCCAGAATCTTCGGCGGCAATGTATTGGCCACCAAGCCCTTCCAGATGTTTGCCCATGGCTTCCAGTAAGGCTTCACTTTTTTGCTTGCGCGGGTCGCCAATAATGACGGATTTGCCGCCGCCGAGATCAAGATTGGCAAGCGCAGACTTGTAAGTCATGCCCCGCGAAAGGCGCAGCACATCACGCAGTGCTTCTTCATCACTGGCATAGGGAAACATCCTGCAACCGCCAAGAGCTGGGCCGCGGGAGGTGTTGTGTATGGCAACAATGGCTTTGAGCCCGGTTTCGGGATCGCAGAAAAAAGACAGATGTTCGTGGTTATCAAATTCGGGATGGCTGAATACAGTCATTGGATCACCTCTCTTCCTTGGCCCGAGTGGGCGTTATGCTGCGGAAATAAAAGGCGATTATCTTAACAGGTAGGAACAAATGTGCACTGCACAAGACGTCTCGAAGACGTGCTGATATTAGCATGTTGAAATCCTCTCCACCTGGCCGGATCTCGGCGGCAGTGGCAGTGTTGTTTTTGTCGTCCGGCTTGTGGCCGGCGTTTTGATTTCAGTTGCTCGAAATTCCCATTGGGGATAGCCCTTGTGGGGTCGAGCTAGATGTAACCTAATCGGTGTAAACGAGGAGGTCAATTGTAAAAATAGCATTGCGTGCAGATATTGGCATTTGGGTGTTAGTTGCATTTGCAAAACTTGTTGGCAGATCAATAACTCACGTCTGCGGAAACTACTGATACGCGTGAGAAGGAAATTTCCTTAGCTTGCTTAGATGAAAACAGAGCAATATTCCTACCAGTTCCAGCCCGCGAAGGTTCGCTCCGAACTTATTCGGATGTTCCCTATTTCGCTGTTTGTGGTGGCATTCGGTGCGGCATTTGGCCTTGCTGCAGTGCAAAAGGGATTGGGCCCCATTGAATCATTGCTGATGAGCACTATGGTTTTCGCCGGTGCCTCGCAGTTCGCTGCGATCGATATGTGGGGTGCTGAAGTTTCCGTTATTCCCGTCATGATCGTAGTGTTCGCCATCAACTCCCGCCATTTGTTGATGGGCGCCTCGCTCTACCCCATGTTGAAAGATGTTTCCCCGGCAAAGCGCTATGGGATTTTGCTGCTCCTCACCGATGCCAACTGGGCTGTATCTGCTCAGGAATACCAAAGCGGCAGGCGTAACCTTGAGGTGATTCTTGGAGGCGGCCTTGTGCTTTGGCTCGCCTGGATTGTTGGCACTTGGCTAGGTGTTTATTTTGGAGGGCTTTTGCAGGATCCGAAAAGCCTGGGTATGGACATGGTGTTGGGCTGTTTTCTGTTGGCAATGGCGCTGGGAGGTAAAAAGAACCCCCGCGTGCTGGTGGCCTGGACGCTGGCAGCCGTTGCTTCACTTGTAGCTTGGAAATGGCTGCCGGCCAACACCCATGTGGTCGCTGGTGCTCTCGCTGGTGGTGTCGTAGGGTACTTTTGGCTTGAAAAAAAGCCGGGAGATGAGCCTGATGGGGAGGAGCCAGCATGACCATCGAAACCACCACAGGCGGTGTTCTTGTACTGATCCTGATGATGACGGTGGTTACCCTGGCAACCCGCTTCGGGGGCGTGTTTATCATGTCCTTTGTGCGGATAAGCCCCCGTATTGAAAGCTTCATCAATACCATGGCCAGTTCGGTACTCATCGCCATTATTGTTCCCATGGCGTTTGGTGGTGATGCGGGCGCAATTGCGGCGCTGTCGGTTACTGCCATTACCGTGCTTCTTCTCAAAAAGCCGCTGCCAGCAATTGCTGCGGGTATTCTTGCGGCAGCTATAGTGCGGTATATGTTTTAGGTTTTAATAAGGTAGCCTGCAAAATAGTAGTTTGCGCAAAAATTACTCAAGTTCAGTTTGTCTCAGCCGATAGGCGGGTAGATAAACAAGGAACTCAGAGGTAAACCGGCGCCATGATCGTAACCAGCCAAATTTCCTTTCTTCAGGGAAACTCCCGTCAGGAAACGGCGTTTAGCCAGAGCCAGCTACGGATTAACCAGCAACCCCTATCCAGCAATTCTGCAGAAGGGCAGGGAGGGGGCAGGCAGCTCAACATCACGCGCGATGCGGCTTACCGCTACAACAGCCAGGAGCGTCTCGGGTTTACGAGTTCCAGCGCCGTTACCGGTGGTGATCGTAATGCGGTTTACTCCAGTGCCGAATTGGTGGAGAAAACCACAGACTTATTCCTCCGTGGTCAGCAGGCCATCAGTGTTGGCCGTGCTGCCCTGAGTGGTGATTCTGCGGCACAGACAAGCGGCAGCGTGACTGTTGAGGCGAACCGCTACATGTTCTATTCGCAAAGTGAAACCCGGTCGTTTGCTTCTAGCGGAAGCATTTCGCTGGAGAACGGCGAAACTATCGATTTCACGCTGTCACTCCGCCAGTCGCAATCCCGAACCTATGAATATTCTGAAAGCTTGCGGATCGAAGAGCGGCCAATGACTGACCCGCTGGTGATCAATTTCGGCAGTACCACCGCACAGCTCACCGATACTTTGTTCGAGTTCGATATGGAAGGAAACGGGAAAACTGCGCAGTTCGCTACCCTCGGCAGTGGCAGTGGTTATCTTGTGTTCGACCGGAATGGTAACGGCGAAGTGGATGATGGTAAGGAGTTGTTTGGACCACAAAGTGGTTCCGGCTTCAGCGAACTTGCCAAGTTTGATGACGACGGCAACCAGTGGATTGATGCCAACGACGAAGTGTTTTCGTCTCTGTCTGTATGGGTACAAGCCGCCGATGGCTCCCAGGCCTTGAAGTCTCTTGCGGAAGTGGGCGTGCAAGCGTTGTACGTGGGCAGTGCGGAAGACAGTTTTACCCTTACGAACCGGCAGGGGATTCCCTTGGGGCAGATACAGGCTTCAGGCATTTACCTGACAACGGATGGGGAAGTGCGCACACTCGAAGAACTTACCCTGGCTGAGCAGAATACTGCAGAGATACCTTCTGCAGTTCAGCGCATTAACAGTAGCGGCGACGCTGTAGCAGGTGGCGAAGGGGTTGGCGAAATTGGCGGGCTCGCGGGTGCCCGGATTGAAGCCATTCGTGGCGCTCTGGAAAAGCTCAATGAGATCCGGGAAAAGCAAAGAAGCTTTATCGAAGAGACCAGAAATTTAGGGAAATCCGACTCACCTCTGGACGAGTACATGAGCATCATTGATCGGCTGCGCATGGAGTTGCTGAACAGCCAGAATGAGAAGCAGCAGGCGGCAAGCCGGTACCTGGAGTTTGCCAAGCCCTGATCTGGCGCGGGTGTTACTTCTTGCGTTTGTGGTTAAACGTGTTGGGATTGCTTGGTAGCTGGATTTTCGGATTAACCTGTTTAAGAGCGTTGTATAAGTTTTTTCGGGAAAAGGGGTAGTTCATGCACAGTTGGTGGACCTCCCCGTTTTCCATGCGCACGTTTATGTTGGTCATATAACCTGATCCGATATTCAGCTTGTGCTCGATAGCTACAATATCTCGAGGACTGATTCTGAAACACCACTCCCTGAAAGCAGGGTGGTGGCTGTAGAACTCCTTTTCCGTTACGTAGATTTCGAATTTGTCCCTTCTTTTCAGCAGCCAGGCCAGAATTACGGCCAACACGATTGCCACAGCAACAGCTCCTTTCTCAACCACATCGTATATTTTTTCGAAGTCTGGCTGGTCTCTGAAAAATTGTTGAAACAGATAAAGAATGACGGGTATCGCCAGTATATTGAGCGCAACGCTTATGGCTTGTCGGGTTTGGCTTTTTTTGTAGTGAAATAGCATGGGCGAGTCTCGTTGTTACCGTTTAAAAGCAGTTTTCCTGACCGGATCGAACATTAACCTTCAAGTCAAAAGTTATGGGCCACTAATTCACGGAGATTTTCCGTTATCGATGAGTGTCACATGCAAATGGCTGTCAATCAGTCAACAAGCCTTCCCAGGTTACTTCGCCAGTAATGACATCGACAAAAGCCTGTGCGCTGAACCCCGCCGGATAAAGGGTTCGCGGCTCTGGTTCGGTTTCCGTATCCAGTGGCTGGAGGTAATGCTTCTGGTCTTTCAGTGCGAACTCCAGGACTTCACGGGATACGATCCGGAAATTATCTATCGACTCACCATCGCATTCGATCGAGGTATCAACGATCCAGGAATGAAGCGTAAGCTCACGATCAGTTGAAGGCAATTTCAGTGCCTCTTTTAGTGATGCATCAGGATGCCGCAGCAGTATCGTCTCCAGTACATGTCGCTTGCGCCTCAGCTGTCTGGCGGCCTTACGTAGGGTGTTGGTCCGGTGCATCCATACTTCATGTTTTGAAGAGCGGATGAATCCGGACTTTACTTCGAGCAACAGGATCACGCCGTCAAGGTGGCAAATCAGATCTATTTCACCTGCATCATCACCGTTTCTAACGGGTGGCTGGTATCCCACCACCACGCTAAAACCTTGGCTGCGTAGTGCCTCTGCCAAACGATTTTCAACACGTGCAGTTTCGTTGCGCAGTTCCGGCCTGCGGACACCAACCCGGCGCAGTGTGTTGATGGCGGCAACCAGATTGTTTTGCTGACCTACAACCCAGGGAAACTGAAAGCTGTAACGACCTATTTTGTGAAACGGCTGTTCATGTAGCTTCGGAGCGGGGGCATGGGGGTTACTTTTCATCTGAGCCGAAAGTTGGCGTAGATCTACAGTCCAGAACGCGAGAATCGCTTTAGCCGCCGCTGGGCTACCTTTTGGAAGCGCACGACTAACTGTCCAGCTACGTATCCGCCTGATTTTCTCAGGGAGTTCTGACCAGGTCATGGGGAAACGGTTTTCACCTGCGAGCATCCCTTCAAAAGCCAGAGCCCCTAGTGCGGAAATAGTAGAATCTGTGTGACTGCGAAAGCGGCGGTAAGGTTCTAAAAACGATGCTGAAAAAAAGGCGGAAGATAATTCACTGGCCAGCAAAACCTGGTGCAAGTCCACCTCAGCTCCATCTTCAAGCGCTATCTTGTCGCTAAAACCAAAGACAGTCTGCATGATAAGCCTTCCGCGAATAGCCTTGATCCAGGCCAGTTGGTTGGCTTCATGGTTTTCAGGATTGCCAATGGCTGATCCAGCCATTCCACTGGCGACAAACTCATCAACAGCCCTGCGTAACCAGTAATGCCATAGCAGCAGTGTTTTTTCTTCTGTTTGTTGCCAACGACAAGCGTTATCAGGATAGGCTCTGAATGTCACAGGATGACCAGGCTTCCATTGATACTGCACTTCGTTATCGAAACTGAAGGCGTCAACAGTGGCCTCATAATCGAGCCGTTCTTTCATTGCTGAGACAAGGACAGCTACGGATTCCAGATTAGTAATGCATTTCTCTTTTGATGCAGCCCCAGGAAAAAGCAAAGGAGAGAGGTGGTGTTTGAGGGACTTGCCAAGCGTTTTCTCCGTCAACTGAAAGTCGCGCTCACTGCAGTGCAGCAATTTGCGATGAATAATGCGCTCGTAAACAGCCCACTCCTGCTGTGTATCGTGGTCACCTTTATCCAGTGATGAGTAAGCCAGAATGCTGAGATAGGAAAGCAAATCGAGCAGGGAGAGAGGCTTCAAGCGCTTTTCAGCTTCCTCTATCAGTTGGTCGAAAGGTTCGAACTGCTTCAGCAATAGGTCGCACACGCTGAAGAAGTCGCTCCAGTCAGGCCCAGATGTGGAACTCTTCAAGTGATTTAGAACCTTGGAGTCAGTCCGGGTGAACAGCTTTGAGTGCCGGATTGCCCAGCGCAATATTTCAGGATTGCTTTGTGCAAGGTGGTCAAGCAGAGAGTTGTCGATCTCATCCAGCACCCACAGTACTTGAGACAGCCCAACACTTGGGAGTTTTGCGTCTTTCAATACTGAGGGGTGCCACCAGAAATCCAAGCATAAAAGCCCTGTAGCCCGCTCGCGCCTGGAATATTTGCCTGCAGGCTTACCATCCAGGAAGTCATGTAAGCATTCATCTGCAGATGCTGCGTTACCCAGTGTTGCCGCGTAGAACGACCATCGTGCTTCATAATAAGGCGTGCAAGGGGAGGCATCCATCATGCGTGGGGCGAATCCGTAATCTGCTTTGGGCACAGGTTGGGTCAGTGAGTTTTTTGAACTGTACCATCGTTTTGCCTCTCGTCGCAGTAGATCCCTTGCCCCCCCCCCTCGCGTCCAGACTTGCTGAGTGGCCCACCTGCTGCACGGCATTTAGAAAGACCCAGCGAGAAAGTCAGTGACTCAACGTCGCCGTTGTTGGCACCTGAGTCACTGCGGCGTATCACTCAGACGAGGGTTGTCAGATGTGTATCGCTTTAATGTGGAATAGCAGCAGCTGAATTGTTGATCTGGCAATCATTTTTCTGAACGGGCGATAGTTTCAGATTGTGGCATTTAGCGTTTCCCGCTATTGTCACGCCTGAATTATTAACAAATGTTTACGCTGCGGAGCCTGCCCGGACATGCTTGATTACATTGCACTCGGCATCCTGATTTTTGCCGCCATTACCGTTTTTTACGGCATCATCGTAATTCACGATATCCCCTATGACATAGCTGAAAAGCGACGCCACCCCCACGCCGATGCCATTCATGTAGCCGGGTGGATCAGCTTGTTAACACTGCATATTATTTGGCCCTTTTTGTGGATATGGGCAACTCTCTACAGAGAGGACAGGGGCTGGGGCTTTAACAAGCATGCGGGGGTAGTGCAGCCCGAACCGGAAACCGATAAAGACAGCACAACGGATGCATCCATTGCCGAGATCAAAGCTCAAATGTCCAAATTGAGCGTTCAAGTTGCGCAGTTACAGCAAACTGTTAACCAGTTGGCGGGAGATGAAGGCTAATGGATCTTTTATTAATTCTTACCTATACCGCGCTGTGCATTGCCATTTTCAAGATATTCAAAATCCCGTTGAATAAGTGGACGGTGCCTACTGCGGTTCTGGGTGGTGTTGTTTTGATTGGCGGGCTGATATTCAGCATGAATTACAACCACCCGTTTTCTGAAACAAGCCGCGACTACTTTGTCACTACGCCAATCGTACCAACGGTTAGTGGCCGGGTAATCGAAGTCAAAGTTCAGGGTGGGGTGAAGGTAAACAAAGACGACGTGCTTTTCGTGATCGATCCGGAGCCCTTTCAGTTCAAGGTTGATTCGATACGCGCACAATTGAAATCTGCAAGGATTGATCAGAAACGTGCGTTGGAGTTGGTGAAGCGTGGCGCCGGCAGTCAGCGGGCAGCTGATCTGGCCACTGCGCAAGCAGATACACTGCAAGCCCAGCTCGCCGAGGCAGAGTTTAATCTAAGCGAGACCGTTGTGCGGGCACCAACTGACGGCTACGTAGCGCAGTTGGCCCTGAGGCCCGGAATGATGGCAGTCTCTCTGCCATTGCGGCCTGTAATGGTATTTGTGCATGCTGAAGATCTGTACTTTGTTGGCTGGTATCGCCAGAACAGCTTGTTGCGCCTGCAGGCGGGCAATGAGGCAGAAGTGGCCCTGAACGGTCTGCCCGGTCAGGTGTTTACGGGGAGAGTGAAAAGCGTTTTGCCCGCACTGGCAGAGGGCCAGATTCAGGCAAGCGGTAACTTGATCAACCCGCTGGCGGCTATTTTTCCGGGGCGCATACCCGTATTGATTGAAATTACAGATCCGGATTTTCAGCAATATGTGGGCACTGTGCCAGGTGGCGCCTTTGGGCAAAGCGCGGTTTATACCGATCATTTTCACCATGTGGCAATCATGCGGAAAATATTGTTGCGAATGTCGTCCTGGGTTAACTACTTGTTCCCCTTCCATTAGACTTCTGTTGGCTAAGCCGTGTCGCTTGAAATGATGTTCTATCAGGCGGCATTGGCGCCTTCAATATCGGGTTTCAGTTTTTCATATAGTGCTGAATCTCCTTGAATACACGG
This sequence comes from Marinobacter sp. 1-3A, assembly GCF_016597775.1. Lineage (NCBI taxonomy): Bacteria > Pseudomonadati > Pseudomonadota > Gammaproteobacteria > Pseudomonadales > Marinobacteraceae > Marinobacter > Marinobacter sp. 1-3A. Next base: position 207,105 of record NZ_VCGZ01000005.1, on the reverse strand, counting down.
TCCATAAACTGTTGATCGAGGGGTAACAGGTGCCCGCTTTCAGGCAGTATGCTCAGTGAGGCATCGGGTATTTGCTGAGCCATGTGCTGCGCGAACTCCACAGGGACAAAGGTATCTTTCCCTCCCTGGTAGATGTGCACCGGCACCTGAATGTTTGTCAGGCTGAAAGGCCAGGCAGCCCACTGCACTTCGAGATCCTGAATCACACCTTTCACGCCCTGTACCAGCGCTTCCTGCTGGTTGCGGACAAAGAGTTCAGAGCGCGTCTTGTCATTAAGTAAGGCCTGATCTGCAGGGGCCATCTCGGCTTCTGCCACAGCCATATAAACGCCAGGTAAAGTCAGGTCCGCCCAACGGGCTACTTTGAGTGCCTGTTTGAACAATACGGGATGCTCTTCTGACAGCTTAGGGCCATGCAATCCGTATTCGCTCATTGCCTGTCGGGCTTTATTGTACTCGCCGAAGTTGGTATACCCGGATATCGAGATAGCAAATCGAACACGCCGGGGTAAATAGTAGGCGGTCGCCAACACAGGCGGGCCGCCGCTGGACCAGCCCATTAAGCCAAACCCATCCAGCCCCTTTTCATCTGCAAGTTTTTCGATATCCGCAGCAAAGTCCAGCAGGCCATAATCCGGGACAAAGCTGGATGCCCCGATTCCAGGTCGGTCCATAACAATCAAGCGGATCCCGTAATCTTTGGCTTTGGCATCCAAAAACAGCAATTCCAGGCGTGAGCCCGGGTTTCCGTGGGCATAAAATACGGGAAAGCCCTGCGGGTCTCCGCGCTCAAGCCATGCAACACGGCGCGTGTTCCAGATTGAAAACCGGGGGGCTCCGTCATCGGGCTGTTGCACTTCCATGACCACCCGATCAGCCTTTGTGGATGCGCAACCGGGTAGCACTACCCACAACGGCATTGAAACCAATAGAAACAGTATCCGGGACACACTGATTACCTCGTATAGACCAGCCTTTATTGTAGTTGTTGCGGAGTCGTTCTGCTTTCTGCTTTCTGCTTCGCAGGTATTTGTTACTGACAACCGCTGTCGTATTGCCGGTACGGTAGCGCCGTTTTAGCCTCCTCGAAATACCCCATAACCTGCTCTGCTTCCTCTCGGGTAAATGCATCAATGGCGTCACGAAAGCCCGGATGTGCGATTCCGTGCCATGAGTGGGTGATCACTGGCTCGAACCCCCGTACCAGTTTGTGCTCCCCTTGCGCACCTGCATCAAAGGTTTTCAGGCCCAGCTTGATGGCCAGTTCAATGCCCTGGTAATAACAGGTCTCAAAATGCAGATGGTTGTATTCCTCCAGGCAGCCCCAGTAACGGCCGTAGAGCGTATCCTGGCCGGTTAGAAACAAGGCACCCGCAATCATCTCTCCGTCTTTTATCGCCATGATCACATGCAGGTGCTCAGGCACGGTTTCACGCATCTGCTCAAAGAACTGCCGGGTAAGGTAAGGCTGCTGCCCACGTTTCAGGTAGGTGGCCTGATAGAAAACATAAAAGGCAGCAAGAACCTGGTCAGATATGTCCTGGCTATGAAATCTTGCGAAGGTGATGCTCTGCTCGGCCACCTGGCGGCGTTCCTTACGGATGGATTTACGTTTTCGGGAGGTGAGTTTGCCCAGAAAGTCGTCAAAGCATGCATAGCCGTTGTTGTGCCAATGGAACTGGCAGCCTATGCGGTGCAGCTGAGTTTCGTGCTGGAGTAGTTGCTGGTCTTGTGCGTTCGGAAACAACAGGTGCCAGGAGTGAGCGCCAAGTTTGGCTATGAGTGTGTCAAGAAGGTCGTGAATACCTTGGGCATAGAGAGCACTGCGCAGATGTGGGTCAAGGAGTAACCGTGGCCCTTGGGACGGTGTAAATGGAACAGCGATCAGGAGTTTCGGATAATAGCTCATGCCGTAGCGTCGGTACGCATCGGCCCAGGCCCAGTCAAACACGTACTCGCCCATGGAGTGGGTTTTCAGGTATGCGGGCGCGACTCCGGCAATGTCACCATTCATCCGGAATATGAGGTGGCAAGGCTTCCAGCCAGTTTTTTCGCTGGTGCACTGGGAGGCTTCCAGTGCCTCAAAAAACTCATACCGGAGGAACGGGTTATTGGTGCCTGCCAGCCGCGCCCAGGTTTCTCTGGGGATGTCGGACAGGGCGTGACAGGCCTCAAGTGTTATAGAAGAAACTGCAGGTTCTGACATGGTTGGGGCGTACTCCTTGATCGCTCCCGATACCTTACGTCAAAACCCGGCTTGTGATCACTTCTTAGGGTTATCGCAGCGCTTTTTCATCTTGTCCTGCATTTTCTTCATGCGTTTTTCGTTCTTCTGGCGATTTTCCTCGTGAATTTCGTTCCAGATTACGCGCTGCTCGTCGGTTAGCTTCAGGCGTTCAGCCATGGCTTCGCGCCGCTCGGCCATCTCAGCCAGCCGTTCTGCATGGTTGAAGCGCCCTTTGCCTTCGCGCATGTTTTCGCACATTTCAGTCATGTCCCGCTGATTACCGCGTTGGCCATCACCGTAGTTTCCGGATGAGTTGCTCGCCATCAAAGCCGGGCTGGCGGCAAAAAGAGCGGAGGCCAGAATGCTGGCGGCGATGATAGATGATTTACGTTTGCTCATGATGATTCCTCACATGGTTGGCCGCGTTGCGGCAGAAGGTTGATTCATTAACCGCTATGGTACGGCATGGCTTGGTAAACGAGCGTCAATGCTATGTAAAGGTTCTGCAAAGGAACCTGAGCCTGAGACGGCAGGCCTCGGGGGGCGTGTTAGACTTCAGCTAATATATCTTGTCCTGATTGAATGGGCTGAACCGGGTAGAGAAGAGCGATGCAGAACAGAGTGCTGTTGGTAGAAGATGACGACGAACTTCGTGAGCTGCTTGCCCGCTATTTGAGCGGTCAGGGGTTCACTGTGCGTGAGGCCGCCAATGGTAAGGACGGCTTGACGCTGGCACTTGGGCAGCACTGCGATATTGTTGTGCTGGATATTATGCTACCGGATATCAGTGGGCTGGAGGTGCTGCGAGAGCTGCGCTCTCAAACGCACCTGCCAGTGGTGTTGCTGACGGCCCGCGGTGATGAGACAGACCGGATTGTCGGGTTTGAGGTGGGTGCCGATGATTACATTCCCAAACCCTGTAACCCCCGTGAGCTTGTGGCCCGGCTTCATGCCATTCTGCGCCGGGTTGCCTGGGATCAGAAGGCCGGCGTTAAGACAGAACAGAATTATGGTGATTTGCGCCTTGAATCGGATCACCGACGCATTTACCAGAACGATGAGCCCCTTGATCTAACGGCCACCGAGTACGAAATTCTGCAGGTGTTGCTGGCTCATGCTGGCAGTGTAGTGCGCAAGACAGACCTTATGCAGTGGGCGCTGGGGCGTCGCCTCGAAGCTTTCGACCGGACACTGGATATGCACATCAGCAATCTACGCAAGAAGCTGGGCAGTGATGATCCTCCCCGGATAGAGACGGTGCGTGGTCTCGGCTACAGCTATCGGGTGGTCGAATGAAACGTCGGCTTATGGTGCCTTTGTTCTGGCGGATCTTTTTGCTGATCTGGCTGGCCATGGCGGTAACAGTGGTTGTGAGCAACCTGGCTTCTCGCGTGTTGCTGGATCGTGAGAGGGCAGCCATTGAGCGGCAACTTGAGTTGCGGGACCTTGGGCTTGAGGTGTCTGCCATACAGGAAGCCCGCGGGCGCCGGGAAGCCCACCGGTTTCTGCGCGCACAGGGCGATGAGCTTGGCCTGCACCTTATGATGATCAGCGCGGGCGACGACAACCGTTTGCCCTCGGCCATTCGCTCACGCATGGAATCAGGTTGGTATCGACAGAAACCCGCAATCGTAGACGTTGGCAACGGGGACAGGCTGATTGCCTGGCCGAAAATGCATGAAGAGGGGTGGCTGGAGCCGCGGGTTTTCCGGTTTTTGGAAATGGGCCTCGCGTTCATTCTGATTACCCTCGCTTGCTGGTTAATTGCCCGTTTTGTGTCGCGGCCAATGCGGCATATGGAATCTACAGCTCAGGCCATTGCCGGTGGCAACACTGAATTAAGGGTGGATGAACACATCGCAGCCCGGCGGGACGAAGTGGGCCAGTTGGCGACGGCGTTTAATGCCATGACGGATCAGCTTTGCACCCTGCTGGATCGGCAGAAGCATCTTTTAAGGGATATTTCCCATGACTTGCGAACGCCACTGGCGCGCCAGCGGATAGCTATTGAGTTGGCAAGCGAAGGCGGTGTCGAGGAAGAGCTGATGGCCAGTATCCTGCGCCAAAACGAGCGCCTGGATACTATGACCGGTCAAATACTGACGCTGTACCGGGTTACAGAACAGGGGGGTAGCATCGCGCGGGAGCCGTTGCGTCCGGTGGACCTTCTGAATCAGGTTTTGCGGGATTCGGCCGATTATGCCGAGCATCATCGCGTGGCGTGCAAGCTGGATTCAATGCCAGAAAGCACCGGGGTGACTGTGCTGGGTGATGCCGGTCTGTTACAGCGGGCATTTGACAACATTCTGCAGAACGCTCTGGATTACACCCCTCCGGGCAAGAATGTTCATGTGGCTTTGGGCTTGTCGGCAGGCTGGATAAGCCTGACGATTGAGGATGAGGGGCCGGGTGTTGCAGAAGACATTCTCGAGCACCTGTTTGAGCCGTTTTTTCGCGCGGACAAATCCAGGGGAGGCCAGGGATGGGGGTTGGGGCTGGCAATTGCCAAAGACATAATTCTTGCCCATGACGGCGAAATTACCGCACATAATAGTGAGCGTGGCGGTTTGCAGGTTGTTGCTCGCTTGCCCGTATTTGCGGCGGATTAATCAAAACACAGGCAGTTCCATGAAAAAAGATTATCCCGTTCCTGCTGGCTACCTAGAGCGCGAAACGGAAATCAAAAAAAGCCGCTTTATTGCCCGGATTGCGCCTGTGGCTTCCCGGGATGAAGTGAAGACCTGGCTGGAGAAAGCGCACCAGGATCACCCCGATGCCCGTCACATCTGCTGGGCTTATCAGATAGGCCGTCCGGGTTCTGCAGCAGAAGCCGCCATGAATGATGACGGCGAGCCTTCCGGTACCGCAGGCAAGCCGATCCTGAGCGTGATACAGCACAAGGATATGGGTGACGTGCTGGTTATGGTGATACGGTATTTTGGTGGCATAAAACTCGGCGCAGGAGGCCTTGTTAGGGCCTATGCGGGAGCCGCTGAGAGTGTGCTCTCCGAAGTGGGCAGGGTCTTTCACAAGCCGGTCAGGCCGGTTAACGTTGTCATGGGCTTTGCGGATGAACAGCCGCTTCGGCACTGGTGTGATGTCAATTCTGTGGAACTGGGCGCGGTTACCTATGGTGCATCTGTGACCGCGCGGGTCCTTGTTCCGGAAGATCAGGCTGATGCCTTCAGCGCCTTTTGTGATGCGCATAAACTGGATTACAGTTTCGAAACATGAATCGGCAAAAAATGCATCGGACAAGTGTCTTGCGCGTATACTGACACCAGGATTCCAAGAAACTAGGGGGTAAACAATGGCTCGTATTCTGGTGGCAGCACTGGTGACACTGTTAATAACCGGGTGTGCCAGTAATGTGGTGACTGATTACAACTCAGCCGCGGTATTTGGCAATTATTCAACCTGGGCTTTCATGCCCGATACCGGTGAAACGTCATTTATTTCACTTGATGGAAGCCGTGTGCAGAATGCAGTTGAGCGAGAGTTGAATATTAAATCCATGCGCAAGGTGGCGGAGCCGGAAGCAGATCTTCTGGTTAGCTGGCGGATTGTGGAAGAGGACCGCCTTGAGCAATCTGGCGTTGGTGTGGGTTTAGGCTTTGGTACTGGTAACTTTGGCTGGGGAATTTCGTCACCACCACCGGTGCGTGAAGTAAAAGAAGGCAAGCTGGTGGTTGAGTTGGTAGATACAAGTTCGAAGGAGGTTGTCTGGCGTGCATCCAGCCGTCGTTACCTCAATGAACAGCAGTCCCCTGAAAAGCGTGGAAAACTCATTGATGAAGTGGTTGCCGAGATGTTCACCAAGTATCCTCCTGATCTGGACTAAAATATACAGGGCGCCTATGGAGGCAAAAGCTTCAAGGGCCCGGGCATAGGGAGGACAAATGGCAAAGCAATCAACAGGCGGGCTGGTATTTTCAACCGAGCAGGGGCGGATGTGCCCTGAATGCCGTAACCCGGTTTCGGACTGTACTTGCCGTCAGGCTCAGCGCCCTGAAGGTGATGGCGTTGTAAGGGTGAGTCGTGAAACCAAAGGGCGCAAAGGCAAAGGTGTTACTCTGGTTACCGGTATCCCCATGGATGACAAAGACCTTAAAGCCTACGCAAAGGTGCTTAAAGCCAAGTGTGGCACTGGCGGCACCGTTAAAGACGGCGTAGTAGAGATTCAGGGTGATCATCGCGATTTGCTTGTGCCCCTTCTGGAACAGAAAGGCTGGGTTGTTAAACGTTCAGGTGGCTAACCGGAGAATGGCATGCACATATTGGTTTTAGGCGCAGGTGTTGTTGGTATAACTACTGCCTGGTTTCTGCAGAAGCAGGGGCATCAGGTAACGGTGATAGACCGGCAGAGCCAGGCAGGGCTTGAAACCAGTTATGCAAACGGTGGGCAAATCTCCGTTTCCCACGCTGAGCCTTGGGCGAATCCCTCCGCGCCTTTGAAGGTACTGAGATGGCTTTTTAAAGCCGATGCGCCTCTCTTGTTTCGGCCAAGGATGGATCCAGCACAATGGCGCTGGGCGCTGTCTTTTCTGACTGAGTGCACTTCTGCAAAAGCGGCCCATAATATTCGCCAGATGGTGAATCTTGGTACCTACAGCCGGAGCCAGCTTCAGGCTTTGCGCCAGGAGCAGGGGCTTGAGTATGATCAGGTCACGAAAGGCATACTGCACTTTTATACCAATCAGGCGGAATTTGATGGGGCCCTCGAACCAACGCGTATCATGCGAGAACTGGGGTGTGATCGGCAGGTTATCGATGCAAAGAAAGCCGTAGAGATTGAACCGGGGCTCAAGCACATACAGGACCAAATAGCGGGCGCAACCTACACGCTGGAAGATGAATCTGGTGACGCGCGCAAGTTTACTCAAGGACTGGCCGAGCGATGCCGGGAAGTGGGCGTTGAATTCTGCTATCACACCGACATTCTTGGATTTGAACGAATGGGAGAGCGTATTCTCGGAGTTCATGTGCTGAAAGACGGTCACCACCAGACCATGAGGGCAGATGCCTATGTTCTGAGCTTGGGAAGTTTCAGTGCAGTGCTTGCTCGCCAGCTTGGGTTGAGCTTGAACATTTATCCCGCGAAAGGCTATTCCATAACTGTACCGGTGAAAAACGAAGAGGCTGCCTTCAGTGTGAGCCTCACTGATGACGAGTACAAGCTGGTATATTCACGCCTCGGTGACCGCATTCGCGTTGCGGGAACTGCCGAACTGAGCGGTTATACCCGCACCCTTAATTACACACGCTGCCGTGCAATTGTGCGAAGAACCGCAGAGATAATGCCCGAAGCCGGTTACTGGGATCAGGCTGAGTTCTGGACAGGTCTGCGGCCAGCAACACCCTCCAATGTGCCCTATGTGGGCAAAAGCCACTTCGCCAATTTGTATTTGAATACCGGCCACGGCACCTTGGGCTGGACTCATTCCTGTGGCTCGGCGGCCGCACTGGCAGATATTGTTGATGGCCGGAAGCCAGAAGTGGACTTCAGCTTTTCAGGGCTTTAGCGTTTCTTTCTGACGTATAGAACCTTGTTAACCCGGGCGACCAGTTCGCCCTTCTCATCAATAATATCTACATCCCACTGGGGGAGAAATTTGTCGCCACCTGAAGTGGCAGTGCGAATTTCCTCCAGGCGCTCGTCTGTCAGCTCAAAGTGCGCTGTTACCTTGCCTTTACCGGGGCGAATAAAATCGATGCAGGCTGATTTATCCCAAACTATGTAGTCTTTCCCCAGGTTGTTCATCAACAGCAACATATACATGGGATCGACCATGCTGTAGAGCGAACCACCAAAGTGCGTGCCCACGTAGTTGGTGTTGTACCAATGCAGATTCATCTCTACTGATGCTGTGCGGTAGTCATCCGCAATGTGAGTTACTTTGACCCCGGCGCCCGCATAGGGGCCGTATACGTTCATTATTTTACGCACGCCATTTGGGCTGGAAATCCAGTTGCGGAGCTTCGACATCATGATGCTAGAACTCTGTTTTAAGCGGTAAGTTGAGAAAGAGTTAAGGCAGGGGATTATACGGAGAAAAACAAAAATGGCCCGCAGGAAAACCTGGCGGGCCATTTGGATCTTGAATCAGATTACTGCAGTTGATCGCGAATCAGTTTTTTGTTGATCTTGCCAACACTGGTTTTTGGTATGTCTTCAACAAAATCCATCTGCTCGGGTATTGCCCACTTGTTGATTTCACCGCTCTCAACATGTTTCTGCAGGTGACTCTGAATATCTTTCAGGGTTGCCTGTACTCCTGGCTTCAAGGTGATGAGTGCGTAGGGCCGCTCCCCCCACTTCTCATCCGGAATGCCAACAACGGCAGCCCCAGCTACAGCCGGGTGTTGGCTGATGAGGCTTTCCAGATCGAGGGAAGACAACCATTCACCGCCTGTTTTAATCACATCCTTGATGCGATCCTTGATGGTGAGCGTGTTGTTCGGCTCCATGGAAGCAACGTCTCCCGTATGCAGCCAGCCGCCTTTCCACAGTTCTTCGCCTTTGACAGGCTCTTTAAAGTAGCTCTGGGTAAGCCAGGGAGCCCGGGCAACTATCTCACCTTGGGCGATGCCATCGTGGGCCACCGGGTTGCCCTTAGGGTCAACAATTTCCAGTTCCACCATGGGAACGGCAATACCTGTTTTAATCCGCTTGGCTGTTTGCTGCTCCAGTGGCAGTTCAAGGTCTTCTGGCTTCAGGTGGGTTGCGCTGAGAAGAGGGCAGGTTTCGGACATGCCATAGCCCGTGTACATGCGAATACCCAGCTTGGCCGCTGCATCGCACAAACCCTTGGTCATTGCGCTGCCACCAATCAATACCTGCCAGTTACTCAGGTCTGCTGTTTTGATGGATTCTGTGGCCATCAGCATTTGCATAATAGTTGGAACACAATGGGAGAAAGACACCTTGTGCTCTTTGATCAGATCAACCAACAGTTCTGGCTCATAGCGGCCAGGGTATACCTGCTTGATGCCCATCATGGTGGCAGCGTAAGGAACGCCCCAGGCGTGAACATGGAACATGGGGGTTACCGGCATATAAACAGACGAGGAGCGCATCAGTGGCGCTTCGTCGTAGGCGGCAAGCGTTCCGGTCATTGCCAGAGTATGGAGCACCAGTTGCCGGTGGCTAAAGAACACACCCTTGGGGTTACCGGTAGTGCCAGAGGTGTAAAAGGTGGTTGCTACGCTGTTCTCATCGAAATCCGGGAAGTCGAACTCTGTGGCCGCGCTGGCTAACAGTGCTTCATATTCGCCAGCGGTGTCGAGTTTTGTGGATTTGGCCGTTTTTTCATCGCTAAGCTGGATGTAGGTCTTAACGGTCGTGATTTCGCTTTGTAACCCTTCCAGAATTGGCAGGAAGTCATCATGCACCAAAACCACATCGTCCTCTGCGTGGTTCATTGTGTAAACAATCTGATCGGGGGACAAACGCACGTTGATGGTGTGCAGGATGGCGCCGATCATGGGAATGGCAAAAAAACATTCAAGATAGCGAGGCGTGTCCCAGTCCATAACCGCTACGGTATCACCTGGTTTTACGCCCGCATCGGTGAGGACATTGGCCAAGCGATTAATGCGTTCGACAAGGTCTGTGTAGGTGTACTTGCTATGGTTGGCGTACACAATTTCCTGGTCAGGCGAGTACCTTGGTCCTGAAAGCAGTAACTGCTTAATCAGAAGCGGGTATTGATAGGCATTTTCAGCAGCAGGTAAAACTCGTGTCTTTGCCATATGTCGAATCCTTTTTCCCTGTTTTTAGTGTTGTCTGAGAAGTTGGGCCAATCTGACATAAATTATTAAAAATCGGAAGCTTACAAGGGTTTTCAAGCTCTGTGCTTATTGCTCCCAGGGTTTGCCCTCTGTGCCCTCCATTGTCTTAACGCCTATGTGCATCGCAGCTTTAGCCAGCATGTTGGCGCTAACCGGGGCCGTCATAAACAAAAACACAGTAATCAGAACTTCTGAAATGCCAATGCCCTCGCCAATGGCTGTGAAGTAGATAACCGAGCTGAGCATGATAGCGCCAACGCCCACCGTGGTGGCCTTGGTTGGTCCGTGTAGCCGGGTGTAAAAGTCTGGTAGCCGTGCCAGGCCAATTGCGCCGATCAGAGTGAAAACACCACCGAAAAGCAGCAAGGCCGAGATAGCATATTCTGCAAAAGGGCTCATAAATTATCTCCGGTTTTACTCAATTACGCTGCCACGCTTGAGGTATTTGGCCATGGCTACGGTGCTGACAAACCCCATAACCGCGATCAGCAAAGCAGACTCAAGGTACATGCGGGTGCTCAGAGTGATGCCCAGCAGGATAATCAAGGCAATGGCGTTGATATAGAGCGTATCAATCGCCAGCACGCGATCCGGCTCATCTGGCCCTATGACCAAACGGTACACGTTAAGCAGCGCGGCCAGGGTCACCATGGCGATGGTCAGGTACAGGGCAGTAGTGATCATTTGAACATCTCCATCAGCGGCTTTTCGTAGCTGTTGTAAATGGCGTCAATAACCTCCTGATCACTACCTGCGTCCAGCGCATGGATCAGCAGCGTCTGGTTGTCATCGCTGACGTCTGCGCTGACTGTTCCGGGAGTGAGTGAAATCGTACTGGCAAGAATGGATATGGCCAGTGGGTGATCAAGCGTCAGGGGATAGCTGATAAAAGCCGGTCTTGGCGTGCGGGGGCTGAGAATCAGCCAGGCCACAGAAAAACTCGCCACCACAATATCCTTCAGAACACGCAGAATGTAACCCGGCATGCGCCAGGTTTTCACAAACGCCGGGCGTTCCGGCCAGAATCCGTGAGTTATCTGGGGAATTATCCAGGCCAGAATAAGGCCCAGCACAACACTGCCGCCGGATACGCCATCGCTGAGTATCTGCCAGGTGATGAACAGAATCAGGCTCAGCCAGGGTTGAGGAAAGCTTAGGCGATCAAACATCAGTTTATCTCCCCCACCAATGGGTTCTGAGGAATATGCACAGGCGTCTGCAGGATGTTGATATAGCCCTGATTATCGTACACCTGCTCTGCAGTCGCGCGAGTGAAGTCGCTCAGGGGACCCGCTAAAACCACGATCAGCATTGTAAGGCAGGTCAGGATGCCGGTAGAGATAGCAACTCTGTTGTTCATGGGTTCCGGGGTTTCCAGATGGCCATCTATATTCCACCAGAAAACGATACTGCCCGCACGGCTGTAGGCAATAAGCGTTAGGAAACTACCAATCAGCAACACACCCCATAGCCAAGCCATTTCTGCACCGGGCTCTACAGATTGAAGGATCAGCAGCTTGCCGAAAAAGCCACTCAAAGGCGGTAGGCCGGCAGCGGCTACAGCACCGATAAGGAACAGCACACTCAGGAAGGTTCTGTGGTGCATTTTGGGTGCAGTCACTATGCTGTCACCTGCCGCGCCTCTTTGGCTTGCGACCAGTTCGGACACAAGAAACAGGGCGGCAACCGTCCAGGTTGTGCTCACCAGATAGAATAGAGCGGCTGAGAGCCCAGCTTCAGAGCCCAGGGCGATGGGGGCAAGCAAAGTCCCTACGGAAATAATCACCTGCCAGGCGACCAGTGTTTTCAGATTGTCAGCGCCTAAAGCACCAATGACACCCATGCTCAAGGTAACCAGTGCCAGAGGGAAGAGCCAGTCCATGCCAAGGTTGGCAAGTTCGCCGGCATCATCCCCGAACATCAGCGGGTAAATTCTTACAATGGCGTAAATGCCCACCTTGGTCATGACAGCAAAAAGGGCTGCGACGGGGGCCGTTGCTCTGGCGTAAGCTTTTGGCAACCAGAAACACAATGGAAGGATGGCTGCTTTCAGGCCGAAAACAACCAGCAACATCATGCCACCGGCCTTCACAAGGTTCAGGTTGTTGCCCGTCACCTGTGGGATTTTTACCGCCAGATCCGCCATGTTCAAAGTGCCGGTTACACTGTAAATCATACCTACGCTGATCAGGAACAGGGCAGAACCGGCCAGGTTCAGAACAACGTAATGAAGCCCGGCCACTGTGCGCGAGGAGCCTCCGCCGTGCATGAGCAATCCGTAGGAGGCAATCAGCAGAACCTCAAAGGCAACAAACAGGTTGAATAGATCGCCGGTGAGAAAGGCAATGTTCAGGCCCATCAACTGGAACAGAAACAATCCATGGAACTGGCGGTTGCCTTCATCTGCGCCGCCGCTCGCGTAAATGTGGCAGAACAGGCCGAGAACCGCGGTTAGCACCAGCATCAAGGCTGCCAACCTGTCGAGCACCAGAACTATGCCGAAGGGTGGCTGCCAGTTGCCGAATGCATAAACGCGGTAGCTGCCATCGCTGGCAAGCGCCAACAAAACAACTGCGGAAACAAGCATTAACACTGTCGTGGCAATGGCCAAGGTGCGGCGCAAGCTGATAGGGGCATAGCCCATAAATACTTGCAGAATACCGCCGAGCAGAGGAATCAGAATAGGAGCGATAAGCCAGTGAGTCATTTACCGCTTACCTCTTGCTCAAGTTTTGAAGGTGGTGGGGCAGTCTCGCGCCGACCATCTACATGGTCGTTTTCGTTGTCTGCCAGATTGCGCAGTGACAAAACAACCAGAAACGCAGTCATGGCAAAGCCAATGACGATGGCCGTGAGCACCAGTGCCTGTGGTAAAGGGTCTGAATAGCTCGCGGCTGTTCCGATGACGGGTTGCTGGCCTGTGGCGAGCCGCCCGGAGGCGAACAGGAACAGGTTTACACCATAGGAGAGCAGTGTCAGCCCCATGATCACAGGGAAGGTGCGAGCGCGAAGCAGCAGGTAGACGCCCGAAGTCGTTAAGGCACCGATGGCCAGTGCAAATAACAGTTCCATTACGCGCTCTCCATTTTGCTTTTAATGGCTGAGTGAGGCGACAGCCGACCGATGCTGACCAGGGCCAGCAAGGTTGCGCCAATCACTGCCAGATAAACACCCAGATCAAACACCAAGGCTGAGGCAACTTCGAATTTGCCCACCACAGGCCAGTTGATATAGCCAAATGTAGTGGTCAGGAACGGATAGCCAAACGCCAGGCTGCCGGCACCCGCTATGGTGGCAAACAGTAAACCGAGGCCAATTACGTTGTGGTACCTGAATGGAATGCGATCCTCGGTCCACACCATGCCGCTGGCTATATACTGGAGAATTAGCGCTACGGAGGTAATAAGACCAGCAATAAAGCCGCCCCCAGGCAGGTTGTGCCCACGCAGGAAGATATAGGCAGACACCATCAGCGCCAGCGGCAGCATGGGACGGGCCACTTGCCGCAACATCAGCGGGTAGTGATCCCGTGTCCAGGCATGCCCCAACCCGTCTCCCGGAGGGGGAGTCAGTGCTGTGTTTTTCAACATGGCGTAGATGCCGAGCGCCGCAATAGCCAGCACCGTAATCTCGCCCAAGGTATCGAAGCCACGGAAGTCGACCAGGATTACGTTAACGACGTTGGTTCCACCACCGCCGGGTTTGCTGTTCTCCAGGAAGAACTCTGAAATGGAGCTGAAGGGCTGAGTCAGCATGGTCAGGGTGATCAGGGTCATGCCGGTACCTGCAGCCAGTGCAATCAGAATATCGCGGATGCGCTGGCCTTTAGAGCTTTCAATGGGGGTCCAGGAGGGCATGTAGTATAGCGCCAGCATCAGCAGGACAATGGTCACAACCTCCACAGAGAGTTGCGTCATGGCTAGATCTGGTGCGGAGAAGCGTGCAAACCCCAAGGCCACAACCAGGCCTACCACGCTCAGGAGTACGAGTGCGTAAAAGCGTTCCCGGTGCCAGGTTGCTGTTGCCAGGGCGGATACGATCAGCACGCCGGCGGCAGTGCCCGTGGGCCAATCCACAGGGCTAAGCCCATTCTCGCCAATATAAAAGCCATTCTCCGCAAGCGGCATTATGGCTACCGCAATAACGCTGACCACCAGAAGCAGGGCATAGCGTTGCAATGAGCCGTTTTCGAGCCACCCGGTAAAGCTATGAGCCATGTCTTCAATCTTCGAGACCACAAACTCGAATACCGCCTTGCCATCGACTTCCCGAAGCTGAGCATGGAAGTCGAAAAAGCGCTGGCGCTGGGTGTACATCAGCAGGCCACCAAAGAAAGCGAGGAAACTCATCAGCAGTGGCAGGTTAAAGCCATGAAGGATCGCCAGTTGATAGTCTGGTACTTCACCGCCAAGGGTTGCTGAAGCTGCGGAATACAGCAGAGGCCCAACGGAGATAGTCGGGAACACACCAACCATGATGCAGGCAAACACAAGAATCTCCACTGGGAACTTCATGTAGCGGGGAGGCTCGTGGGGCGGGAATTTGGGTAGATCTACCGGCTTACCGTTGAAGAATACGTCGTGGACAAAGCGGGCCGAATAGGCAACGGCAAAAATACCCGCCAGGGTTGCAACAATCGGTGGCACCCAGGCCCAGAGGCCAGGCAGGTTGAGCTGCAGGGACTCGGCAAAGAACATTTCCTTACTGAGGAAACCGTTCAGCAAAGGAACACCCGCCATGGAAGAGGCTGCCACCATGGCGAGGGTGGCGGTATGGGGCATATAACGCCAAAGCCCGTTGATTCGCCGCATATCGCGGGTGCCTGTTTCATGGTCGATGATACCTGCGGCCATGAACAGCGAAGCCTTGAAGGTGGCATGGTTGATTACATGGAATATAGCGGCAACCGCAGCCAGTTGAGTGCCCATGCCCAACAGCAGCGTAATCAGGCCCAGATGACTAACTGTTGAATAGGCAAGCAAGCCTTTCAAATCGTGTTTGAACATGGCGATATAAGCGCCAAGAAGCAATGTGGCCATGCCGGTGAAACTGACCATATAGAACCATTGCTCGGTTCCCGCCAAAGCCGGATACAGGCGCGCCATCAGGAAGATGCCCGCTTTTACCATGGTGGCAGAGTGCAGGTAAGCCGAGATAGGTGTGGGCGCCTGCATGGCATGGGGAAGCCAGAAATGGAACGGGAACTGAGCCGACTTGGTAAAAGCGCCAAGCAAAACCAGAGTCAGAGCTACGGGGTACAAAGAATGGGCTTTGATGAGATCGCCTGCGGCAAGCACATCATCTAGCTCAAAACTGCCAACAATATTGCCAATGAGCAGAATACCGGCCAGTAGGGCTAAACCACCACCACCGGTTATGGCCAGAGCCATCCGGGCACCACGCCGAGCATCCTGTTTATGAGTCCAGAAGCTAATCAGCAGGAAAGAGGTCAGGCTGGTGAGCTCCCAGAAAATCAGCATCAGCAGCAGGTTGCCAGAGAGCACAATGCCCAGCATAGAGCCTTTGAAGCACAGAAGCAGGGAGTAGAACTTGGCTACGTTTTCCTTGGCACTCAGGTAGTAGTGGGAGTAAACAATGACCAGTAGCCCAATGACCAGTATCAGCAGGGCAAACAGAAGTGCCAAGCCATCAAGGCGAAAACTGAAAGAAATTCCAAGAGCAGGCAGCCACTCGTATGCATGCAATACCGTGCCGCCTGCAGAGAGAACAGACCAGTGCGGAAAAAGCGCTGCCAGCGCAATCAATGCAGGTACGGATGATGCTATTGCGATAGCCGTTCGCCCGCCCTGGGCAAACAGGGGTGCAGCTATGGCCCCCAAAAATGGCAGAAGTACAACCAGCGGTAGCGACATCGCAGCCTCGTTAGCGGTTTTCGTTTCTTATGAATGAGGTAGGCTTATGAGCCTGAGTCTAGTATTCGATTTGCCATTCTGCATAAGTCGCACCGGGGCGTTTATGATTGGCAACCAGGAATCAGTCAGCGGGAAACCGGCGGATCAGGAAAGTACGGCAAGCGCCCGCGGTGCCGCGCAATATCTGCGATAAGTAAGGGGCGATTGTTCTGCATGCAGCCGACGGACCTTGCGGTCATGGTTGCTCCGTTAATAAAAGCTGGAAACTGATAATACGTGCCCGGGCTCGCAGGTCAAGCCAACTTGTTATTGATCAAAGGAAGTGGAAGGCTGAATAGTGACAAAAAAGGGCACATACTGGCGGCTTTGCACCGCCTTCCTGTTTGTGATCTGGCCGCTATTTGGTTGAGTTGAGCGCGGAAAGAATGGCTTCAGCTTCTGCCAGCAATACTTGGTAGCGCAGGCTGTTTCCTTCCCGGTTGGCCTGCTCAATTTGCTCTAGTTTCATTGAGTACAGCCGGTTAAGAATATCAACTTGGGCTTGTTGAACGGGTGCGTTCATGGCTTTTCTCCAACGTGACACCTGTCAATATAGTTTACATAGGCGCCCTGAAAGGGCTCGTTAAAGCAATAGGATGCATAACCCAGGCCAAGCTTTCAGTGCATTAGCGGCTGAACCGCGACCTGTAAGCGCCTGGTGCAAGCCCGGTCTGCTTGCGAAACAGACGGCTGAACGAGCTGACATCTTCATAGCCCACAAGCCGGGTTATATCCTCTACAGGCAGTCGTGATTTTTCCAAATGGCTTCGCGCGGCTTCTATTCGTATGGATTGCAGGTAGCTTTTCGGGGTTTCGCCGGTTGCCGCTTTGAAACGGCGCATCAGTGAGCGGGTAGTCAGGCCACTCAAAGCGGCAAGAGAATGCAGGTTAATCTCCTCTCTGTAGTTTTCCTCCAACCAGTTTTGCAGTTTTAGAATTGCCGAGTCTGAGTGATATCGCTTGGCTTGAAGCGCACTATAGGGTGCCTGGCTATTGCGCCCGGCATCGATCACAAAGGCCTTCGTTAACTCCCGGGCAACCTGAGCCCCTGCACGACGCTCGATGAGGTGCACACCCAAATCCCACCAAGCCATACCACCCCCTGCACAAGCAATATGGCCATCTACCGTTACGAGCTTTTCGGGAGCCAGCTTTACTTGCGGGTAGCTATGACGAAAGCGGTCGCTGAAACCCCAGTGCGTGGTTGCCTCTTTATCATTCAAAAGACCAGCCTCGGCCAGCAGAAAAGCGCCAGTGCAGTTGCTGGCCAATTGAACTTGCCCTGTGGCGCTCTTGTTCGGGGTGCTGAACTGGCTAAGCCAGGTAACAAGATCTGGATTGGAAGCCAACACCCGGTCAATTGGCGCTCCGATGGTCGGCACAATCACCAGATCCGCACTGTCTGCATCCAGATCCTCCCAGCTCCCGTCCGAAACCAGAGTTATGCCATTAATACACCGGCAGGGATCCCCGTTGCGTGTCAGCAGTCGAGTAGTGAAGTGTGGCACTGGTTGTTCACCATGAATTCGTGCCCAAGTAACACCGGCCAATCGAAATAGGTCGATAACGCCTGTTATGGCGCTGGCTAAAGCACCATCAAAACCAACAATTGAAACTTTTTGCACAAGTTCTCCCGGTCTAGCAACTCTGTTAGGACGATGGTGATACCGCTGCTCAGGACTGTCGGCAGCAGGGAAGCTGCCGTCAAGCGTACAGGGACGTATTCACAGCGTGTCCTGAGCAGCGGTACCACCGTCGGCCGGGCCCGAAGCTCCGAAGCTAAGTGGCGACATTAACCATGATTATGTCATAAATGCCGGTTCCCAGAAAAACCCGGTTGTGAGAGCCTGTACACAACAAAGAAGATGCTCCAGCTAATCACAGGAAGCTGCACAAATGACCGATACCCTGATAGATCGCCGCGATCTGGCATTCCAGCTCTACGAAGTTCTCGATACCGAAAGCCTACTCAGCCGCGACCGCTTCAACGAACACAACCGCGATACCTTTGATGCGGTTATCGAAACCGCCGACAAAATGGCTAGGGAGAAGTTCGCCAACCACAACAGCGCAGCCGATAAGGACGAGCCAAAATTCGTCAACGGCGAGGTGGAAATGCTACCAGAGGTGAAAGAGGCCTTTGATGCCTACGCCGAGGCTGGTTTTATTGCCGGGCGTTATGATTACGAGCTGGGCGGTATGCAGTTGCCCGAATCTGTTATGGCAGCTTGTAACGGCTTTTTCACCGCCGCAAACCCCGGCACTGCGGGCTATCCATTCTTGACGACAGCCGCTGCAAACCTTATTCGCGTGTTCGGTAATGAAGAACAAAAAGCCAGCTTCCTGCCCAACATGCTCAGCGGCCGCTACAGCGGAACCATGGCGTTGACAGAGCCCCATGCCGGGTCGTCGCTTGCAGACATACGCACCTCCGCTACACCAACAGATGATGGTCACTACCTGATCAAAGGCGCGAAAATCTATATCTCAGGTGGCGAGCAAAGTATCACTGAGAACATCGTTCACATGGTACTCGCCAAAATCAAAGGCGCGCCAGCCGGTGTAAAAGGCATTTCCCTGTTTATCGTTCCGAAGTTCCGGGTGGATAGCGATGGAAATTCGGCGGATCGTAACGGCGTGAGCCTTGCTGGCCTGATCCATAAGCTCGGATATCGCGGCACCACCTCCACAGCGCTCAGTTTTGGTGACGATGCGCCTTGCCACGGCTATCTGGTTGGTGAGCCCCATCAGGGCCTGAAGTACATGTTCCAGATGATGAATGAAGCCAGAGTAGGCGTTGGTTTTGGCGCGGCGGTGATTGGGTATCGCGGTTACATGCACAGTCTTGAATACGCCAAAGATCGACTGCAGGGCCGTAAGGCGTCGGAAAAGAACCCGGAAAGCCCTCAAATACCGATTATTGATCATGCGGATGTGCGCCGTATGCTGCTGGCCCAGAAAGCCTATAGCGAAGGTGCAGTCGCACTTTGCCTGTATGGCGCGCGTCTGATGGACGATCAACACACCCATCCGGATGAGCAGAAGCGTATTGAAGCTGGCAAGTTGCTCGACTTACTCACGCCGGTCATCAAAACCTGGCCCTCCGAACATGGCCCGAAGGCTAACGACCTGGCGATTCAGGTTTACGGCGGTGCCGGTTACACCCGCGAGTACCCGGTGGAACAGTGCTGGCGCGACAATCGCCTGAACCCGATCCACGAAGGCACCACTGGCATTCAAGGGCTGGACTTATTGGGCCGTAAGATCTGGCAAGATCAAAGCCATGGTTTGCAGCTGTTGATGCAGGAAATGCAGGTCGACTTGGAAGCTGCCACTACCGACCGTTGCCAGCAGTGGGCGCTGTCTTTGAGCGAGACTTTGCAGCAGGCGGTAAAGGTTACCCAAAGCCTGGGTAAATCTCTGATGAGTGGCGAAGTGGATAAAACCCTGGCCAATGCCTCCTGCTATTTGCATTTATTTGGCCACATCATCGTAGCCTGGATGTGGTTGCGGCAGGCGAACGCTGCGGCACAAGCGCTGGCTTCTGCTAACAGCGACGACGAGCGTAATTTCTACCAGGGCAAATTGCAGGCCGCTCAGTACTTCTTCCACTGGGAACTGCCGACGGTGGCTCAGGATTTGGTGTTGTTGCGGAATATGGATGACACTTGCCTCAATATGAAAGCGGAGTGGTTCTAGGTTTCGGTGCCTGCTCAGCTGGGTGGTGCGGACTCCCGGGAAACGCCCGCGAGTACATCCATGTAGGGCTTGACGGTGGCCATCCTTGGCCACCGACATTCCCGGGAGTCCGCACCACCCATCTAAGCGCCAAGCTATTGAAGTACGCTGCCAAGAGCTCTTGAACTACTTATAAATGGTGATACTTATGTCATTGGTCAAGGTAATCAAGCAAGATCATATCCTGCTCATAGGGCTGAACCGCCCCGAGAAAATGAATGCCATGAACCGCGCTATGTACCACGAAATCGCCGCGGCTTATTACCAGTTGGAGCACGACGACGATTTGAGAGTGGGGCTGATGTATGCCGAAGGCGATCACTTCACCAGCGGCCTGCAGCTGGATGATTGGGCAGGTGTGTTTTCAAACGGTGAGGGAATAGAACCGGCTGATGTTGAGCTGGATCCGTTCCATATAACCGGCGACGGCCTCAGCAAACCCGTGGTGTTCGCTGCCCAGGGCATTTGTTTTACCTGCGGTGTGGAAATGATGCTGAACACAGACGTTCGCGTAGCAGCGAAAGGAACCCGCTTTGCTCAGTTGGAAGTCAAACGCGGCATCTTCGCCTGCGGCGGCGCGACTATCCGCCTGCAACGGGAAATCGGGTGGGGCAACGCTCAGCGTTATTTGCTCACCGGTGATGAATGGACTGCCGAACAAGCTTACGAGTGGGGCTTGATACAGGAGTTGGTCGAGCCGGGCGAGCAGTTCAACGCTGCACTGGCAATCGCCGAGAAGATCGCCAGTGCTGCGCCTCTGGGTGTGCGCGGCAGCCTGAACTCCTCCAAAATCGCCGTAAGCGAAGGCCAGGAAGCAGCAAAACAGCGCTTGTTCCCGGATCTGCAACCAGTCATGGCCAGCGAGGATGTGAAAGAAGGTATTCAGTCTTTCCTCGAACGTCGAAACGCAGTATTCAAAGGAAAATAAGGCAGATAGCAAGGGCTTGAAGCTGCCGGTGGGCTCTGTCTCCCAAGACTGTCGGCAGCATGGATGCTGCCGTCAAGCGTACAGGGGTGAAGCAAGCGTTTATGAAGCGCAGCTTCATGCGCAGTTGAACGATAGCAATCTGCGATTGCTGGCCGGACCCCGCAGGGGGATTCACAGCGTGTCTTGGGAGACAGAGCCCACCGGCGGCCCACTCCAGAGTCTGAAAACTAGGCAGCCTTCTCCGAAGCCGAACCAGAAGCTTCCTCTCGACGAGCCGCAGCCTTGGCAGCCACCTCAGCAGCATAATCCGCATACTTGGTCATCAACTCCGCCTTACGATCCGGGTCCCAGTTGATCTTGCCCAGATCACCCTCGTAGTGATCGATCACCCGCTTATCCATGGTCTCGTACCACCACTGCGGCACATAAGCCGGCATTAGCATCGATGCATAGCCACCAGGTAACTGCGGAGCATTCTCGAAGTGACGCAAAGCCTGATAACTGCGCTGTGGGTGAGCGTGGTGATCAGAGTGACGCTGCAACTGATATAAGAACAGATTGGTCACAATGTGATTACTGTTCCAGCTGTGCTCCGGCTGAGTGCGCACATACTTCCCATTCTTGTCTTTCTGACGCAGCAACCCGTAGTGCTCTATGTAGTTCACACTCTCCAACAAGCTCGCACCATAAACTGCCTGAGCCGCAAGGAACGGAACCGCACGAGGGCCACACAGCAAAGTTGTTGCACCAAAGAAACCCGCGCTCATGGTCCAGCCCTGCAGTAACTCGTTGTCCAGAGACCAGAAGCTCTTATTCTTGCGAGCCAGGCGCTCTTTCTCAATCTTCACCGCAGACTTCATGCCGCCCAACACAGTGCGCGGTAAAAACTTCCAGAAACTCTCACCCATGCGACTGCTCGCTGGGTCTTCCGGCGTCGCAACACGCTTGTGGTGGCCAAAATTATGCTCAACCACAAAATGGGTGTAGCCCGTCGGTGCTAGTGCCACCATGGCCATTAACTTGTTGAGCTTATTGGATTTGTGACCCAGCTCATGAGCCGTGTTAATGCCAACGCCATTAATGGCACCAACCGTCAGAGTCAGGCCGATTTTGTCCTCAATAGGCGTCTTCTTACGGCTGGCAAGCCAGGCGCCCATCACAGTCATTGCGTATTGGGTAGGAATGAATGCCTTAACAATGCGGTTGTAATACTTGTCTTGCTCCAGCGAACTGACCGCTGATTCGGGTGGGTTACTCTGGTCCTCACCTATGGCGCGATCCAGCGCGGGAATAACTCCATGTACCAACGCCGGCCCTGTCCAAGCCAGAAACTTGAGCTTTTTAGGTGCTATCGCATAGCCGGTTAGGGCGGCCAGGCCTATGCCGGGCAGAGCAGGGCCCAGTAGCCAGAGATAGCGCTTTGGGTCTTTCCACTTTCCAGCGTCAGGGGTTTTGACATTCATGGTGTTTCTCCGTTGCGGTGCATATGCCTTAAATTTATGTCGGACAATGTTGCAGTGCAACAAAGTGGCGTGATGAATGGGAGGTTGGCCCAGAATGACAATGTGCGCTGCAGGCAAGTCGCCAGGCCAAGGACGGATTCCTCACACCGTTTGGGAGTGGTTGCTTAAACAAAGAGTAATCAGCAGGTAATTGTGTGGCGCCGGTCATGGCCGTACTCTGTGCAGGGTTACAAATGTTTACCAACAGAGGGATATGTTATGAATAAATTTACTCTCAGCGCTCTTCTTATGTTTTTGACTTTAGGTCTGGCTGCCTGCAGTTCCGATGACAACGAAGGAGCTGATTTTGAGAAGGCCGCGGACAACGCTGGAGAAATTGTGGAAGACGCAGGCAATTCTGTGGAAGAGACCTATGAAGAAGCTACGGGTCAGGATGAAGGCGTAATCGGCGAAATGAAGGAAGGTGCCGAGAATGTCGGTGATGAAATGGGTGAAGCCGCAGAAGAAGCTGGCGATGCCATGGAAGAAGGCTACGATGACATGACTAAATAATCATGTCTCAATTCTGGCGCGTAACATCTGCGCCGGAGTGTTTCAGCCAAAGCTCATCAGAACCGTTAGTCTTTGTCAGAAAAGATTAACGGTTCTGTCGTTTTACTGTCTCCGCATTGTCATCTGTCCCACCGACACTGTCCTCTCGATAACCCCCGTTTGTTGTACACAGCGAGAGACTGAGAGAGACAAAATATGGCCAAGCACGACCTTGATTCCAATTACCTGGATCCCGACTACGAACCCGTTGTAAACCACTCGGGCAACAGCGCATTCCAGGACGTACTGGCTGCACGTATGCAGAGACGCACATTGATGAAAGGCGGTGTTGGCGCGGCACTGGCCAGCATTATGGGTTTCGGGATTGCGGGTTGTGGAAGTGACAGCGATAGCGATGACCGCAGCAATGGGGGCAATGGAAGTGCAGGCCCGGGTGAAGGCAGTGCAACGGAATTGGGCTTCGCAGCGATACCCGTGTCCTCAGCAAACAAGGTTGTAGTGCCAGTCGGCTACTCCACCAAAGCCTTTTTGCCCTGGGGCACACCAATCACCGGCTCTTACCCTGCATTTCGGGCAGACGCGTCCAACTCCGGAGCGGATCAGGAACAACAAGTAGGCATGCATCACGATGGCCTGCACTTTTTCCCGATTGATTTTAAGACTGGCGGTAACTCTTCCGATGAAGGGCTGCTGGTGATGAACCATGAGTACATAAATCAGGCTGCCCTTCACCCCGATGGCCCCACCTATAACGCAAATGGAATGCGACCTGCCGATGAGGTACGCAAGGAAGTGGCTGCTCACGGTGTCTCGGTGGTTCATATCAAAAAAGACAGCACAGGTGACTGGGACATAGTCTTCGGAAGCCCCTTCAACCGCCGGGTTACGGGCAACACCGAGATGGATATTCGTGGCCCTCTTCGGGGCTACCAGAAGCTCTCGACCCGTTTCAGCAAGAACGGCACCCAAACCCGGGGCACGCTGAACAACTGCTCTATGGGCCCGACACCTTGGGGAACCTATCTGGCAGCAGAGGAAAACTGGCACGGCTATTTCGCCAATAGCTCCCAAACCAAGCCTCGGGAACAGACCCGCCATGGCGTTGGTGGTGCAAGCCGCTACGATTGGGAGCTTGCGGAGGGCGGGGATGATCAATACGTGCGCTTCAACATTACCCCCACGGCCCAAAGTGCTGAAGACGATTATCGCAACGAAGCCAACACCTATGGCTACATGGTAGAAATTGACCCATTCACGCCGGAGAGCAAGCCCCAGAAGCGCACTGCCCTTGGCCGTTTCGGCCATGAAGGTGTGATCTTTGCGCCGGTAGAGGAAGGTAAGCCGGTTGTGTGCTATTCCGGTGATGATTCCCGCTTCGAGTACATCTACAAGTTTGTATCTTCGCGGCCCTACTATGCAGCAACCGCCAGTGGCTACTTGCTGGATGAGGGAACTCTGTACGTTGCGCGTTATAACGAAGACGGCTCTGGCGATTGGCTGCCTTTGTCACTTGACGATGCAGGCTTCGCGGCCAGTGTTGAGGCAGCGCAAGGCTCGTTGGTTGGAAATGTCCAGTTTGACGGATTCGAGAACCAGGCAGATGTGCTCCTGAATACCCGGCTCGCAGCCGATATTGCCGGTGCGACGCCAATGGATCGCCCGGAGTGGGGAGCGGTAGATCCAAATACAGGTGAGGTCTATTTCACCCTGACCAATAACTCCCGGCGCACTGAGGAGCAGGTAAACGCTGCGAACCCCAGGGCAGAAAACCGCACCGGTCATATCATTCGCTGGCGTGAAGGCGGTGATGATTTTGCTGCAACAGAGTTCCAGTGGGATATTTTCGTGTTTGCCGGAGAGCAGGGGACAGAAACGGTTGTCGATGGAGATGTCGCTGTGTCACTGACCGATGACAATATCTTCAACAGCCCGGATGGCTTGTGGTTTGACTACAATGGCCGCCTCTGGATTCAAACCGATGGTTCCGACGCCCCGCCGTATCAGAACAACATGATGCTGGCGGCTAACCCTGAAACCCGTGATATCCGTCGTTTCTTCGTGGGCCCGCAAGGTTGCGAGGTGACCGGGGTTGTAACTACGCCGGATGTTAAAACCATGTTCGTGAACATTCAGCATCCAGCCAGGGACTGGCCCTTCGGTAACGAAGGCGATCACCCACGGGATGCGACCGTAATAGTGGTCCGTGATGATAAGGGCGTGATTGGCGCCTGAGCTGTATAGAGTCAGGTAAAACCGAAAACCTGATCGCCTGAGCAAAAAGGCGCATCGGGTTTTCGGTTTTTTCGTTTAAGAAATGCTCAATGTGGCCGATGCCTTAATCAACTAAACTAGACCGAACTATGAGTTATCAAACCGTTTCAATTCCTTAGACTCTAAATTGGCCGGATAACTGTGTACCTATCAGAAATAATAACAACGTCGAGGTTTTTATGGGGTTGCTTGATCGTGCAGCGGTATTTTGGGGAGTCGCAATCGCCATTATTCTTGCGGTTGTCAGTGTTTTGGTGGCGCCCTTGTTAGGTCTGGATCCTGCATCTCTCTCTATAGGGCTGGTTGTCGGCCTTGTTGCCGCCACTGCCTATCTGGTTGTGCGGGTTTTGGCTCCAGTGGATCGCGGTTTGGAAGGCCTGAACAAGGGAGCTCTTGAAGAGAATCACCCGGTAAGAGCCCGGTGTGAGCAACTGCTTGCTAATGCTCAAACAGGCAGGACTTTGGCGCAAGCCCTTTCTGGTAATGCTGATAAAAACGCGATCTCTGCCGCGCAAGTATCTTACGCGGCCGACCAGCTCAAATTGCGACTGGATTTGCAGGTGCAGGAAACCGCACAGATGGCAGAGTATGCCGGTCAGATTACTGAAACGGTAAGAGAGTCTTCGCAGCAGGCTACAGAAGCGGCCACTATGGCGCTGCAAAATCGTGAAGCCAGCACGGAAGGGCGTCAAGCGCTCACCAGTGCTATTGATAGCATACGCCTGGTGCATCAGCAGTCCGGTGAAAACCTGCGTCTGATTCAGGAGCTGAACGACAAGTCCAACAAAATTCAGGGCGTAACCAGCACTATTCAAGGCATCGCGGAACAGACTAACTTGCTGGCACTCAACGCAGCCATTGAAGCGGCTCGTGCGGGCGATCAGGGACGTGGCTTTGCGGTGGTTGCGGATGAAGTCCGTCAATTAGCTGGTCGCACAGCTCAGGCGACGGGCGAAGTAGCGGAAACGCTGCAGGAAATCCGTTCCGATACAGCTTTAATTGTCACCCGTATAGAAAATCTTGCCCGCAGCGTTGAAGAGGGATTGGTGTCTGTGGAAAGTGTTGGCGAGCGGCTGGATCAGATACGCGATCAGTCCGATCGGGTTCAACAGCAGATTGCCCGTATTGCAGAGATAGATCAGAACAACGAACTCAGCCTGGGTCATGTATTCACGGCTATTGAAACCGTTCGTGATCAGATCTCTGAAAGTGACACCAGCGTTGCTTCGCTTGCAGAGCAGGCTGCAACACTGATGGAGCTTGCGGAAGTCGCCAATGCAGCGTTTGCGATGAATAGTGATTCCAGCTACCACAGGTTCTTCTACGACCAGGCCCGCGCTGGTGCCAGTCAGATCGGCCAGATTTTTGAGCAAGCGGTACGTGATGGCAAGCTGACAGAAAATGCTCTGTTTGATTCGGCGAGAAAGCCGATCCCTGGCACTCAACCTGCAAAGTATTCAAGCAGCTTCGATGCCTTTACCGATCAGTTTTTGCCACAGGTGCAGGAAGCGGTGAAGAGTTCCCATCCCGCATTGGTGTTTGCGATTGCTGCGGCCCCGGATGGCTATGTGCCTACCCATAATCGTGAGTTTGCTCATGCACCTACCGGAGATGCAGCTACGGATTTGATGCGCAGCCGCAGCAAGCGACTATTTAACGACCGCACAGGCATACGCTGTGGCAGCCATACCGAAGACATGCTGCTGCAAACCTACCGGCGGGATACTGGGGAAATCATGCACGATCTTTCTGTACCCGTATATGTGAACGGGCGACACTGGGGTGGGTTCCGGCTTGGGTATCGTCCGGATAATCACTGATCCAATGAGCGTCTAATCGGTTCTGGCGCCTATGTTAAGCTTTCAGCTCATATTGAAAAAGGAGATGTGCTTTGGCTGACCCGGAATACATACCTGCGGATGCAGAAGCGAATGAGTTGGCGCGCCGATCTGATCCCGCACGCAACCTGGCGGTGGTTGTTTACATCCTTCAGGGGTTGTCGTTTTTTCTGGGGGGTATCACCGGTTTGGTGGGCGTCATTATCAATTACGTGAAGCTCGATGATGTTCGTAACACCTGGGTGGAACCTCATTTCCGCTGGCAGATCAGAACCTTCTGGCTGGGCTTGTTGTGGACAGTTATTGGAGTGGTGACCAGCTTTATTATTGTCGGCTGGTTTATTCTTATGGGTACCGCCATTTGGGTGATATTTCGCATTGTGAAAGGTGCCCTGGCACTGAATGACGGCAAGGCACCTATCTAGCAATTTTTTGTGAATGACCAAGCGGCTGGTGTATCAGCCGCTGGTTACCTCTTTCAGACGAATTGCACTCAGGGTTCCGGCCAGCCCCATCAACCCAAGCACCACGATCACTGCAGCGTTGGAAATCAGCGACAAGAGTGCGGTTAGTCCTCCGGTAGCAAGCAGCAAAAACCCGATCACGGTATTGCTCACAGCCGTGTAGTCTGTGCGTTTGTTGCCTCCTGCCATATCCACCAAATAGGTTTTCCGGCCCAGTCTCACGCCTGCGTGGGCAATGCTGAGTGCGAAAAATGCCACCGGGTAAAACCAGCCGTTGCCTACACCAGTGCCTGCAAACATGGCAGTTAGCCCTACGGACAAGCACACAGCACTGGCGATTGCCGCACCACGAATCATCACCCGTCGGCTGGAGGTGTCTGCCATCCACCCCCAGAAACTGGCGGATACGGAGCTGGCCAGGCTGCTTGCCAGAAGGAACACGCCAAGCATTAAACCTGTATCCGATTCTTTTTGAGCCAGCACCACAAAATAGGGCGATGCCAGAGCCGAGCACAGCAAGAGAGCGCGGGTAATCACAAAGTTACGGAAGGGCGCGTCATCCCTCAGTAATGACAAGCTTTTGAACGCTTCGGTAAGGGCGTTACCACCACCGTCGGTTTCACCTTCGTGCTCTTCAACGCCTGCAAACAGAATTCCCGCAATCACCCAGAGCGCAGCTGCCAGCAAAAGTAGCAGACTATAAAATGCGATGGTCGGGTCGCCCTGATCCCTGAACAAAATCACCGTCAACAGAACCGTCGCTGTGCCACCGATAGTGGCTGCAAGGCCGGAGAGCCTGCCTCTGCGGGTTTTCGGAATGCACTTTCCCTGAACATCTTTCATGGCCACGGAGCAGAACCCCCGAGACAGGGAGAATACAATCAGCGCAGCGACAATGCCGCCGCCGGCTGTATAGCCCTCAAGAAACCAGACGCAAGCAGCCATGGCAGTCACGCTGATGGCCTGTCCAAAGCTGCCAAGTGTCCAGAACCATTTGCGCACCGGTTTGCGGCGAACCCAAGCTGCAATCATCATTTGGGGAACCATAGAGCCTGATTCCCGAATGGGAACGAGCCAGGCCACCAGAGCCGGCGCGCCAATGGCGCTCATTAGCCAGGCAAGCACGGTTTTCGGGCTGATTAACAAGTCGCCCAGCTTGGTCAGTACGTTGGCTGCCAGAATCAGGAAGAAGTTGCGTGGCACCACATTGCAGGCTTCGGCTGGGATGTCTTTGCATACCCGGGCGTCTTCTTCGTTGGCGATCAGGCTGTATAGCCGGTCGACAGGTCGTTCGAAGAGCCCGTTACCTGTCTGGTCGCCCGCGTTGGAAGAGGAGTTTTTCTGAATTGGTGTTTGTTGCTGGGACAAGCCGCTGCCCTCCGTAAAATGGATAGCCAAGGATACCAGCCGGGCCGGCACCCCAGTACCCCGGAATGCAGATTAGCGATGGTTCATACCAGATGATGATCCCACTGAACCGGCATGCTGGCAATTTCTTCCGCCGGTTTTCCCTTGCCCATGCGAACCAGCTTGCCGCGGCCTGAAGATACTAAAAAGTCTCCCCCGGCCAAAGCTTCAACACCGGCACAGTCCGGGATGGCAGCCTTTTCAATTACTTTCCCGGAGCGACTGTTGAAGATTAACGCTGTCCCACCTATCGGGGAGGCGATGGCAACCAGGTCGTTTTCAGGGTGAGCCACTATGCTGGCGATGTAATTACCCAGCTCCCGGTGAGTGGCCGCACCAAAGTCGATCTCTTCGTAGCGTCCGTTGCGGTAACGCGCAACCAGTGGCGGCAGCTCATGAGCTGGCCCCTGATATTGGTAGGCGGCATAAACAGTGCCGTCTTGAGCAACATCCACATGCCGGGTACTGAGTTGATGGTGTGACGGCTGGAACCGGGCGAGAATGTCGCCGGAGAGCCTGTCCATCATCAACAGCGCTGGCTTCATAGTGGGCAGGTTGAGCTTGATGCGGTCGTAATCCGGGTGGGTAAGAATGCCGCCCAACCCAACGACCAGTGTTTGGCCGTCCGGGTGCATAGTGACCTGGTGTGGACCTATGCCGTTCAGCTCAAAAGTGTTGGCTCGTTGATAGCCGCGTTGGCTATCGTACACCGCAATAATACCTTCCCCGGGTTCATAACGATTGGCTGGAGCGTACAGGAAACGGCCGTCAGGTGAGAACACACCATGGCCCACAAAGTGTTCGCCTTCAGCGGCTTCAATGCGGTGCAGCCGATCGCCTGATTCGCTATTGAAAACATAGAAAGCCCAGCCTGGCCGACGCTCAAAGAACACCACTTGTGCGGTATTCGGTCGGATACAGCCACTGTGGCAGCGAGAGCCTACCGGGGATTGCCATAGCATCCTGCCATCTGGCGCTATGGCGCTTACCGCAAAACGGTTGTCTTGCAGACCTATAGCGCCGGTGTATTGCTGAGGGCTCTGGTTACCCGCTTTGCGGGGCAGCAGGGTGCAGCCGGAAAGGCTGATGGCAGCGCTACCAGTGAGGGCGGATTTAATGAAGCTTCGGCGAGTCAGTTCAGGCATGGACCTCTCCTCAGTCTCCGTCGCTGGAATTAAAGCCACGCACCACGCCAAGCTCAACGGCTGCACGGTCATTTACCAGTGACGTCAGCTGAGTGATGTCGATATATAGGCTTTGCAGCAATTTGTATCCGTTATCGTCAGCCAGTAAGGGTGCCATCGGGCGGTCGAGTTCCGGAAAGTTAGCCAGCACTTCGTCGAACTGCTGTGCGATCTGCTCGGCGAGATCGGGCTGTTTCCGATCTGTGAGGAGTTTAGAGAAGGCTGGCAGGAAACTCTGTTTGAGTCCCTGAACACTGGCGCCCATGGCAGCAAGGCTGGCTTCGCTTCGCCAGGCATCGGCGCTGTAAACTGAGCGTTTACCGTTACCGCGCAGGCCCATTGGCGTAGCCAGGCGCCGCTCCTCAAGAATCTCCAGCCCGGCCATGGCAGAGCGTATAGTTGTATCTGTGTACTGATCACTGCCAAGGTAGTTGCTCTGAAAACCCTGCCAGTCATTTGCCAAGGATTGGCCGTTGTCGGCGATATGTCGGGTTACTGCAAGCAATAGTTTACAGCTGCGCCCGGCTGGCAGTGCTTCTTCGCCGTTAGCGAAGGCCTGGTCGTACAGCAAATACTCCGCCATTGGGAAGCCCTGCACGGCGACGCCGGATTCACTGACTTTTTCAGGTGTGATCGGCGCTTCGTCTTTAAGCAGGTAGGAAGCCTTGCGGGCCACGAGGTTTTTCGGATCCGGCCAGAACTGGAATTGCCAGGCGCGATTTCCCTGCTCTACCGGGCCAAAATCCACAAAACGAACCTGTTGCCAGGCCAGAAATGCCTCCAGCCAGGCCTGCTTTGTCTGCTCAAGCCCTTCCGGCGAGGGGGCCTGACAATAGCTCGCCGCCTGGCTGGACAGAGCTTGGCCTTGTGTCGCCAGGTTCTGATAGCCCGTGAGAACGTCGCTGTGCCATTGCTTTCGGTATTCAATAGTTTGGCTATCTGCATTATTGGCCGTTGCCGCCGCCAGCGGAGAAACGGCCACCGATGAGGCGAGTAAGAAGGTCAGTGCCAGTCGCGTCATGTCGGGCTCCATTATAGAGAAGTCAGAAAATCGATCAGTGCCTGTCGGTCTTCGGCGCTGAACCCGGTGTAAAGCGCCACCGCCGGAGCGGCTTCTCCGCCGTGCCACAGGATGGCCTCTTCCAGAGTGCGCGCTCGGCCATCATGTAAAAAGCCGGCTTGCGGATTAACGATTTGCGCCAGACCAATGCCCCAGAGTGGCTGTGTGCGCCATTCGTTGCCGTTGGCCAAAAACTCATCGCGACCATCGGCAAGGGCAGGTCCCATATCGTGCAGCAGCATGTCGGTATAGGGCCAGATAGTCTGCTTGCTCAAATCAGGGCGTTCCGGGTCTGTTCCTGTGACATGTCGGGGGGTGTGACACCCGGCGCATCCGGTTTCGTTAAATAGCTGCGCACCCTTCTGGACTGCGGGATCTTCCATGTTGCGTCGAGCGGGTACGGCCAGGCTCTTTGCATAGAAGGTGACAAAGTTTGCGATCTTGTCGCTCACTTCCGGCTGGCCACCGTCGGGAAAGCGGTCACATTCCTGTTCAGGCGTGCAGTCAGTAGATGGCTTCAGGCTGGAAGTTAGCCCCATATCGCCGGCAAAGGCGCCCATGCTTTGCTGGTGTACATTGGGCTCGGCTGCTTTCCAGCCAAAACGGCCGGGCACTGTCTGTTTGGTTTCCAGATCCCACACCAGATTAAGCTTGCCGGAAATGCCATCGCCATTCTCATCCTGCGGGTCGGCCAGGGCTTCCAGGTCGGCGATCGGAATCGCTTCGAGCAGCCCCATGCCAATCATAGGCGGCGCGACCCGAGGGGAAATCAGAAGATCTTCGGGCAGAGGACCGTAGTTGGGGTTCTCTATCCGGTAAACCGGCTCTCTCAGATCCACTATGGTGCCGTCAGCCAAGGTCTTTGTTACCGGGTTCCATGTAAGCACCATATCGGCTTCAGGCTTTGCACCGGGCAGGGCAGCGGTTTGCAGTTGGCTGCCGTACACCGGCGCCGGCTTAAAACCCTGGGTAAGCAGAATATCTGCGTCTACTCCCGGGTCGGCTGGAACCGCCAGGCGCAAGAACAGGGACACAGCTGTTTCATCAGCAGCGGGCGGGTGGCCGCGACCATCTTTGATATGGCAGCCTTGGCAGGAGTTGGTGTTGAATAAAGGGCCTAGTCCATCCCGCGCGGTGGTGCTGGCCGGCGCTTCAACCCAGGGGTTACGGAAAAAGCTGTTACCAACGCTGAAGTCCAGCCGCTTGGTCATGGAAAGATTGCCTTGGGGTAGGGAGTAGGCGTTGGTGTCGAACTGCTCAACCGTGCCATCGCCGCCGGTATTGGGGGAGTCCTGCAACGGAAAGCCCGCATGGGAGGCGGCGTGAATGGGCAGGCCGATACCGAAAATCAGCAGCCCCGTGATGAGTTGTGTCCTGGTCATTAATTTGTTCCACATAATTGAATAAGCCATGGAAAATCCGCTCTTCTCAAAGCGGGCTTTCCATGGCTATATCGTGTTCCTTGTTACCCGGGGCCGCGCTCGCCCCCGGGTATCGTTTTCTTTCCTGTTTACTTTCAGAAAGAGTGGCCTGCGTCGTCTGGCGAAAGAGCTTCAAGGCCAAGCTGCCGAGCTGCTTGCTCAATGGAGCCGGTTTGCTCTACCAATGCCATAATCGCGCCATTCACAATGCTTGCTCCTTCTGCATTTCCTGGTGCAATCATCATATCAAAGGGCATGGGGTTCTGGCTTGATTCGGCCTTGGCCTTCATCATTCCCAGTGCGCTCATGGATGCCTCAAGCTGGGCATTCAGGCGGGCGTCCAGGTCAGGGTTGGTTTGCGCTACCAGATCAGACAACGAAGGGCCAGATACCAGACTGCCGTCTACACGACGGTAGTTGCCGGTATAGACGTTCTGAATGCCCTGGCCATTATAGTAGTGGGAGTTGTGGGTGTTATCACTGAAGCAGTCGTGCTCGTCTTCGTATGAGTTAGCTTCAAGGGCCACCTTCATGCGCTCACCAGCCAGCTCACCCAGGGACAGAGAGCCCATGCCGAACAGCATTTTTTGCACGCCTTCGTCGGCATCCGCGGCCATAAGCTGGCTGCGATAATTGTCAGAGGCACCTGGTGCCCACTGTGCAACCATCCACTCCAGATCAGACACCAGAAGGTCGGTTACCGCGTCGAGGTATTCACCCCGGCGGTCGCAGTTGCCGTTGGTGCAGTCGGCACCGGCTGCATAATCAGTTACTGGCCGCTCGCCACTGCCAGGATCAAATCCGTGCAGATCTTGTCCCCACAACAAAAATTCAATGGCGTGATAGCCGGTGGCCACGTTTGCTTCCGAACCACCAATCTCATTCAGGTTGGCAAGCAGCTCTGGCGTGAGGTTTGTTACATCGAGGGTTTCGCCGCCAACATTGATGCTTTTGCTGCCAATAATATTGGCTGTTGCGCCAGCATTGCCGAGCTCATATTGGTAATCGTCGGCCTGAACGTAGTCGATCAGCCCTTCATCCAGTGGCCAGGCGTTCAGTTGGCCTTCCCAGTCATCCACAATCGCGTTGCCGAAGCGGAACACTTCTGTTTGCTGGTAGGGCACACGTGCTGCGAGCCAGGCTTCCTTGGCCGCTTTCATGTTGGCTTCAGTAGGGTCGGAAATTAATCGGTCGGTAGCCTTGTTCAGTGCCTTGGCAGTAATCAGGGCGTCTTCATATCCGGCATGCGCTACGTCGGCATAGTGCTCTACAACCGACATTTTGGTGGCTGGTTGGGAGTCTGCTGCCTCTGGTGAGGTGGTGTTGGCGCAGCCAGCACCTATTGTGGCGGCAACAGCGAGCGCAAGAGTGGCCGGTCGAAAAAGTGTCTTCATTGAGGACTCCGGGATTTCAGAAATGAGCATGGTAATAGGAGTTATTATCGTTCGCAATTATGTTTGTTGAGGCTTTTCAGCGCAAGAGTGTTCTGGCGTTTTTTAGCGTGGCTTGGTCAAAAAAAAGCGTGATATCAAATTTTAATGATAATCATTTGCAAATACGATTTGTGATGCTAGATTCTGATTTGAACGTGCTCTTATATCAGGGGAAAAGTATGAGCGGATCAGTGGTTAGGCTAGCAGGCTCTTCAAAGAGTGTTTTCTCAGCGTGGCAGTCGCTTCGTAAGTCGGTTGATAAAACCAGCGTTGTCGCTGGGCAACCTGAGAGCTGCGGTTCTGGCCAGCCACCTCCCAACACTAGCCGTTCTGGCTGACATCCGGCTGCACCGCGCCGCTTCTACTGTCTTGCCTGGCTCGAGAGCGCTTTTTCCAGCGCTCTCTTGCACTGGGAGTGCGCGCTCGGGCTTAATAGCTTCTGTTTATCGGGAGCTGATTTATGTTGAGTTATCTTCACGCCTTTCATGCCGGGAACTTTGCTGATGTTCAGAAGCACGGGGCGTTAACACTTGCCCTGTCTATGATGCAGGCGAAGCCTTCCGCTATTGCTTGTTTTGATACCCACGCTGGTAGCGCCATTTATGACCTCAAGAGCGACCGCGCACGGAAAACTGCGGAAGCGGACCTGGGCGTACAAAAATTGTGGGCAAGCCGGAACAGCTTATCTTCCGGAGATTGGCAGTCGGTTTTGAAAGTGTTGTCCCGGTTCAATGCGGGAGAGGGGGCGTTAACGGTTTATCCCGGCTCCCCAGCCTGGTTTCGCCAGTTTTTGCGCCCTGGCGATTCGCTGACAGCATTTGAGCTACACCCCACGGAAAGTAGCCAACTCGCCGGTTGGGCCGCTGACCAAAATGTTCGGGTGATGCATGAAGATGGTCTGAATGGGCTGTTGAGGCAATTGCCGCCGGCACGACCCAGGCTGATGGCTTTGATTGATCCCTCCTATGAAATCAAATCCGAATATTCCGATGTTGCTGCGACGCTGCAGAAAGCATGGCAGAAGTGCCGACACGGTGTTTATCTTGTGTGGTATCCCGTGCTTACCAGTGGTCTGCAAGCTACTTTGAAGCAAGCTGTGAAAGACAGCCCACTGCGCAAAGTCTGGTGTAGTGAAGTACACCTGAAAACACCCCCGGAGCGAGGCATGACAGGTTCCGGCATGCTGGTTGTTAATCCACCATGGGGGTTTGAAGACCGTTTTTCTGCCATGATTGAGGATATTGCAGGCGAGTCTGCGCTGGGCCTTTCCCACGAACACGGCTGGTTGGTGCCTGAATAAGCAGGTTAGCCGCTGGTCATGCAGGAGCTGTTTTTTTGAAGGATACAATCAACGATAAATCGGCGGACACTTGTCTTCCTGGAGGATTAATTTCCGCTGATCAATGGACATTGCCTCAAACATCGGTGCGGCGTTCACTAAAAGACGCTATTCAGTATGCCCTCTCTCAACTGCAGGCCGGGGTTTCACAAGCTGAAGATCCGTTTGAAAGCATGGACGATCTGCCAGAGCTGTCCGGTATTCAAAAAAAGCGATTGGCTCCGGAGCCGGATTATGGCCGTCAGGCAGAAGCTATAGCCAGCGGCGTGCAACAAGCGCGTTCCGAGGGCTCTCTGAGTCGGGAAGTTGTGTGCCTGGTGGCACCCCCTTTTTCTGGTTTGCAGCAGTCGCTCGCCCGGTTTGAAGAACTCGCAGAGCCTGGGTTACTTGATGGAAGTGGTGAAAAATGGCGCATCATTGGGCCGCCGGATACCCTGTCATTTAGTGCCAAGGAAGCCTGTGATTGGTGGGATGAACAGGATCTGTCGACCCCATGGGTAATTACGGAGCTTGCGGATTTCTGGCTGCGGAGTTTGTCAGGGCTGGTTCTGGTGAAGGAGTTGTTTCGCAGAATTGCCATTGGTGAAACAGGCGCAGGCATTTTGGGTTGCTCAAGCTGGTGTTGGCGATACTGGGGACAATATCTTGAGAACGCCCAGATGTCGCCCTGGACTCCCGCGCCCATGGACGCCGAGCGCCTTGGCGTCTGGTTTACTTATCTGGCTTCGGGAAAAGGCAGGTCTGAGATAGTTGCAAGAATGACCGGCGATGGCCTCTACGTGCTGCCTTTGGCTGAAAAAGACAAAACTAAAAGCAATAAAAAACGCAAATACAGTTCTTTCTTGCGCGACCTGGCCGCTACATCACGCGGTAATCCCGGTGTGGCTTTGGCAATCTGGCAGAGATCCCTGCGGGCCAAGCCGGATGACGAGGCGAAGCTGGATGAGGCTGATGAAAAAACTGAAAAACAGAGCCGGGCTGCGGATTGCTGGGTTGTTCCGCTAGGTAAGCTAAGCCTGCCAAGCATGCCCCAAAGCAAGGAGAGTGTGACCGGGTTTATTCTGCATGGATTGTTGTTGCACAACGGTCTTGATATGTCCTCCCTGGAGTTGGTTACCGGTGTGTCTACCTACGAATTGAGTTTGGTGTTATCACGGTTAAAGCGTGCAGAGTTGGCGGCCTGTGATGAGACTGATGGGCGCTGGCAAGTCACAGCTATCGGGTATCCCACCGTCAGGCGGCATTTGCAGGGTTGGGGTTTTCCGCTTGATCAATTCTAGGAGTTGTTATGATCGATGATCTTGGAATCAAGTCTGCTTTTGCCTCTATAACCAGTCAGGCGCTGTTAAAGGCGTTACTCGTTATCATTATTGCGTCTCTTGTCATAGTGGCGGTGCAGAAGGTGCTTCCCCGGGTTGCAGAGAAGCTGGGTGGTAAACCGCGCCTATACCTTTTGGCTTCTGTTCCTTTACTCAGATTGCTGATTATTTTCGCCACGATCACGGTTGTAGTTCCGATTTTGGTAGAACCGTCGTTCGAAAATATGGTGGCTATTTTCGGGGCGCTTGCCCTGGCGCTTGGCTTTGCTTTCAAGGATTACGCCAACAGCCTGATCGCCGGTATTGTTACTTTGTACGAAATGCCTTACCGGCCAGGTGACTGGATTGAGGTCGATGGCCAATACGGCGTAGTACGAGCCATCAATACGCGGGCTGCCGAGATTGTTACACCTGACGATACGGTAGTGATCATTCCTCACAATAAGCTGTGGAACTCCCTGATTGCCAACGGAAACGACGGCACAGATAACCTGATGTGCACGGCAGACTTTTATCTGGAGGCTAATCATGATGTCAGCCAGGTTCGTGATTTGCTTCGGGATGTAGCGTTTACCAGCCCGCGAACCAAAACCTGGCAGCCAGTGCTGGTGATTGTGTTTAATAAGCCTTGGGGCATGCACTACCGGGTGAAGGCCTACCCGTTTGATCCTAAAG
Source organism: Marinobacter sp. 1-3A (assembly GCF_016597775.1). Classification (NCBI taxonomy): domain Bacteria; kingdom Pseudomonadati; phylum Pseudomonadota; class Gammaproteobacteria; order Pseudomonadales; family Marinobacteraceae; genus Marinobacter; species Marinobacter sp. 1-3A. Next base: position 170,083 of record NZ_VCGZ01000005.1, on the reverse strand, counting down.
AGCAGTTCCAGTTTGTATCCGAGCTTACAGCTCGAGGTTCTGCAGAGCTGGCACGGCAAAATGTGAAATTTGTCTCTGTGCCGGTTGTGGCAGATTGAGTTGAGGCATGGTGGCTAGGCAAATCAAAAAGCCCCGCTTGGCGGGGCTAAACTGACGAACAGTTTGTCTGGATTTGACCCGCGCTTACATCAGCGCGTCAACACGGTTACGGATCTTTGGCTCGCTGCTGTAGGCGGTTGCAATGGCATTATAGGTTGGGATATCCATTCCTGAATCCTCAATGACCGATACCATTTGATCGTTAGCTTCCATCTGCAGTTTCTGAGCTTCCTGCTGGGAGTCCGCTGATTCAATTTTGTCTATGTACTCTTCACGCACTTCTGAAATGCCTTCCTGCGCTTCAATAAACTTTTTCAGCTCGGCGTCGTTGTAATGGGTGTTCTGCGTACCTGCAGCTGCAGGGTTTGAGTAACCTTCTGAGCCTCCGGTGGCTACAGGGTTCTGCTCAGCCATTGTGGGCGCTGCTGCCAGCAGGGCAATGGATGCGGTAATGGATACGAGTAGCTTGTTCATATTCATAATCGACTTCTCCTGTTTGATTTGCGTTCACCAAAGACATATCAAGCCTCGTGCCAGTTTCTGTATATTTTATTTATTGTTTATAAATCATAGGCTTATAGTTTTCTGTGGTTAATCCTGCGTAATGAAGGTTGAGACGAAATGTCACATGTGGCAGAAGAGTGTGGCATTTATGTAGTTGGAGCTTGAATGAAACCGTCTCTCAGAAGCGCCGGCCAAGTATTTGGGTCAATACAACTCACCCTGGTGTTGAGCATTGTCGTCCCCTTGCTGGTCATCAGTGGCCTTGCCATATATCTAGGGTTTGGGGCTGTAGAAAAAGCTCTGAACGACCGCTTGCAGGAAGATCTGGAGCTGGTGGCCCGAGCTGCCAGCGGCCCCCTTTCCCGAGCCATGCAGGAAAACGATGAGTTGGTTATAGGCGACTCTCTGAGATCAATATTCCGGATTGGTCGCGTGTCCGGTGCATCGGTTTTCGATAAAGGCGGAGCCCGGATTGCCAGTCTCGGCCTGGCAGATACAGATGTAGGGAACAGCGCCAGCGCTGAGCAGGTCATTAACAGTGGCGAGCTTGGCGGGGCCTTTCGGCGGGTAGATGGGCAATCTGTATTCTCGCACTTTACGCCTCTGGTGGCCGACGATGGCCGAATACAGGGGTTGCTGCAAATCACCCGCAAGCGTAGTGATTTTCATGAGTTGCTGGCCTCAAGCCGCCTTTGGGCTGTGTCTATCTGGTCTGCGCTTGCGATAACAATCATCCTGGTGGTTGTGCTTGGGCACTATGGAACCGTCGGCCGCCATGTCAGTCGCCTGTTAAGCGCTATGAGTGAGCTGGCACCCGGCAACTGGCAGTTTGACGCGGAGCCATCTGGCCCCCGCGAGCTGCGGCAGATATATGGTGGTGTTCGGGACATGGGCCAGCGCATGGCTCGGGCAGAAGAGGAAATACAGCAGCGTGTGATCACAGAGCGTCAACTTGCCGAGCGCCTGGAATATCAGGAAAAGATTGCCATGATCGGGCGAGTGGCGGGCGGGGTTGCCCACGAGCTTGGCGCACCCTTGAACGTGATTCAGGGGCGCGCAAACATTCTGGCTCGCCATGACCTCACGGATGAACAGCGACGGCAACTGGATGATATCGGTTACCAGGTGGGGCGAATGACCACCATCATTCAGCAGCTTTTGGATTGCTTCCGCCATGTGCCGGATTCAAGGCGGCCGATCAGCCTCAATGCTGTCCTCAAAGATGTACTGGACCGCGCCGGTGAAGATGAGAAGTGCCATGGGAAGCGCCTGCTAAGCCGAGGGCTTGAAGTGGGTGCCTGGATCAGGGCAGAACCTGTGAGGTTGGAGTTGGCCTGTTTGAATGTAGTGCGCAACGCCTGCCAGGCTGCTCGCGCTGAGGTGGCTTTGTCGCTGCACCGTTATGATAGCGAGTGGGAGGTGCGGGTTGAGGATGATGGACCAGGCATAGCCACTGAGAAAAGAGACGCAGTGTTTGAACCGTTTTACAGTACCCGGGCGGCCGGGGAAGGCACGGGACTTGGGCTGGCGATGGTCAGCAGTATTCTTAAAGAGCACAGTGGCCGGATTGAAATCGGAAACAGTGAATCGGGAGGATGCAGAATGAGCCTGTACTGGCCAGTGGAGACGGGGGTATGAGCCAATTCAAAGCAAGGATTTTGCTCCTGGAAGACGACGCCAGCCTGGGGCTGTTATTGAGTGAGGAGCTTGCGCTGGATGGCTATAGCGTGAGCCGCGCCGGAACAGTAAGTGAAGCTTGCGGAATGCTCAGTGCAGAAACACCCGACCTGGTGGTATCAGATCTGCGCCTGCCAGATGGCGATGGGCTGGAGCTACTCAAGGCAGCTCAGGCTGAAGGTCTCAGCTTGCCCTTTATTATCATTACAGCTTTCGGGACAGTTGATCAGGCCGTTGAGGCATTGCAAGCAGGCGCAGACGATTTTCTCACCAAGCCTTTATCTACTGATCATCTGCGCCTGAAAATACGGCGATTACTCACGCAGGCCGATCTCACAAAACAGCTGAAGCAGTTTCTTGCACACAGTAACACCGATGAATCCCTCGGCCTGATTGGTGAGCATGAAAGCATGGTGCGGCTTAGGTCTGAAATTCGCCAGATTGCCCGCAGTGATGCTGCGGTTTTGATATGCGGCGAAAGCGGAACCGGCAAGGAACTGGTGGCGAGGGCCATTCACCGTGTCAGCGAGCGGAACGCCAAGCCTTTTGTGGCGGTGAATTGTGCGGGTATACCGGCAGAGCTCATGGAAAGTGAGTTTTTCGGCCACGAGGCCGGTGCCTTTACCGGGGCGCGCCAGGCTCGGAAAGGTCTGTTTACAGAGGCTCACGGTGGCACTTTGTTGCTGGATGAGATTGGCGAGATGCCTCTGGCCTTGCAGGCAAAGCTATTGCGTGTGTTGCAGGAAGGCATGGTAAAACCGGTGGGCTCGGATCAGGAAGAGCCCGTGGATGTACGAATTCTGGCCGCCACCCACGTGGATCTGTTGAAAGCTGTGAGTGAGGGAAGCTTCCGGGAAGACCTCTATTATCGGTTGGAGACTCTGAGCCTGCGCATTCCGGCGTTGCGTGAGCGAGGTGATGATGTTGACCTGCTTGCAATGCACTTTCTCCGTGAAGCTGCCCGCCGACATCAGCGCGGATTTCTGAAGCTCAGCCAGGTAAGCTCCCGCACTCTTATGGATTACCCGTTTCCGGGCAATGTCCGTGAACTGGCCAGTGCGATCGAGAGGGCGGTGACCTTCTGTGAAGGCGACACCATCCAGCCCGATCATCTGCCAGAACGAGTCCGCAAACGCCAGGGGATTGCCACCACCTCACAGGCCGCGCTTAGCGTCGACAGCATTTCGCAATGGCCAACACTCGACGCCCTCCAGCAAGATTATGTAACTGAGGTGATGAAGGCGGTGGGAGGCAACAAACGCCGAGCTGCTCAAATTCTGGGTATAAACCGGCGCACCTTGTACAGATGGCTGGCGGCAGGTGAACCGGGCCTTGAAGCAAGCGATGAGAGCGGCGCGGTGAGAAGTGGCGCAAAAATACCGAAAGGAGATGTGCAGTGAAAGATCAGAAAACAGCCATGATGTACGGGCTGGGCACTGTGTTGCTCTGGTCTACCGTTGCCACAGCATTCAAACTGGCCTTGGCAGACTTGGCACCCGTGCAAATGTTGCTGGTTGCTTGTTCGGCGTCTGTGGTGGTTATGGCGATCATCCTGATGTTGCAAAAGCGCTGGCATCTGGTGTTTTCGTTACAGAAAAAACAATACATACAATCGTTTGGCATGGGGCTGATAAACCCTTGTTTGTATTATTTCTTTCTTTTTGGCGCATTTGACCGGCTGCCCGCGCAAGAAGCTCAGCCGTTAAATTACACTTGGGCGCTGGTTTTGGCATATTTGTCAGTGCCGTTTCTGGGCCATCGCCTGCGCAGGCTGGATATAGTCGCGGGCCTGGTGTGCTATGCGGGCGTTGTGGTGATTGCCACCCGTGGGGCTGTTACCACTTTGAGTTTCTCAGACCCAATCGGGGTTGCTCTGGCCATAGGCAGCACTCTTGTGTGGGCGTCCTATTGGATTATTGCTACCCGTGATACCCGGGATCCGGTGGTTGGTCTGTTCCTGAACTTTTTGTTCGGCCTCCCGGTGATAGCGGTAATCTGTTGGTGGACAGAAGGCCTGTCCCTGCCGGTTACCGGTTCTCTGGTTGCGGCTTTGTACGTGGGCATCTTCGAGATGGGCATCGCCTTCGTGCTTTGGTCTTACGCCATGAAAAAGGCAGAAAACACCTCCAGAGTGAGTAACCTGATCTTTATTTCGCCGTTTCTGTCACTGGTATTCATCTATTTTATTCTGGGCGAACAGATTCTGCCGTCCACATATATTGGCCTGGTGTTGATTATGGCGGGTCTTTGGCTACAGCAAAAAAAGTGAAAGAGCGAGAGCAGGGGCTGGCAGATGGCCAATGACTGGTTTGTCTATATGGTGCGCACGGCCCGCGGCGCGCTCTATACGGGCATAACCACAGATGTGCCTCGTCGCTTTGCCGAACACCAGGCTGGTGCGCCAAAAGGCGCGAGGAGCCTGAGAGGCAAAGGTCCGCTGGAGTTGGTGCTCAGCTTGCCAGCGGGTGATCGCAGCCGGGCATCCAAGCTGGAGTGGCACATTAAACAGTGGCCAAGGCAGCGTAAGGAGGCGCTCGTCCAGGGTAAGGTCAGTCTGCCAGATGCGCTTTGATATGCTTGCCAGCGGCCTGCACGGCAGCGGAGGCTCGTTTTAGCTGGCCGCTATGCACCTGGAATACGTGCCAGAGGCTGTTGAACACCTCAAACTGGGTAACTACTCCCGCATTCCTTGCAGCATCAGCCAAGCGTTCCGCATCGTTGAGCAGAATTTCCTGACTACCAACCTGTATCAGCAGAGGGGGTAAACCCTCAAAGTTACCAAAAACCGGGGATATAAGAGGGTTGGTCAAGGGCTCTTGTCCGGCGTATAGCCTGGCTGCTTTTTCTGTCCAGCGTGCCTGAAGTACAGGTTCGCATTCAGGGGAATACAGGTTTTTTTGGGTCAAATCTGTCCAGGGTGAAAAAACCGTAATTGAAGAGGGGAGCGGTTGATTGCTTTCACGCAGACGCATGGCCAAGGCGATAGCGAGTCCGCCGCCGGCTGAATCGCCTGCTATGGCAATCTGCCCAGGTGAATACCCTTCGGTAATCAACGCCTGCAAGGCCGCTTCTGCATCGTCCAACGCTGCAGGGTATGGGTTCTCAGGAGCAAGCCGGTATTCTGGTGCAACCACCATACAGCCAGTGGCTTTGGCCAGGTGTCCGGTAAGGCCCTTGTGAGTGGTTGCAGAGCCGATAATATAACCGCCGCCGTGCAGGTACAGCACCGCGCCACGAGAGACTTTTCCGAAAGAGCTTCTGATTGTTGAGAGCCCTGCCAGAGTGCCTGTCTGAAAGCGACAGTCACGAGGTGGAACAGAGGTCCGGTAGGCTTGGCTAATCAAAGTACGCTGAACTGAAACCGGAATTGCCGGGTGAAGGGCTGGCCTGACCAAACGAGTCACGGTTTGGCGGAGCGCGGTCTCAATTAGGTGTTGCAACATCTGTGTTATACCCCCGCTATGGGTTAGGATTGTGCATCATAATTCGTATTATCTATTCATGACAGGCGTTTAACTCTACGTGTACTGGAAAACAGATACCATAGAAATACCAGACTGGGATCGCAGCTCTCTTTTAAAGAGGTTGGAGCCTTTTGATCCGGGTGGGCGTGAAGAACTCAGCGATGAAATGATTGCCTACTGTCGCTTTTACGGCCTTGATCTCTGGGTGGAGCACCCCGAAGTTGCCTACCATCAAGGCTATGTGACGGCCGGCGAGCATGAAGTTATGGTGCACTATTTCCGGCTGCCGGAGTCTCAGGCAAAACGGGGTACAGTATTCATTCTGCACGGCTATTTTGATCACGTTGGTTTATATGGCCAGTTGATTGATCGCTGCCTTGGGGCCGGATTTGATGTGCTGACCTATGATCAGCCGGGGCATGGGCTTTCCAGTGGCACACCTGCAGCTATCGGCAGTTTTCTGGAATATCAGGGGGTTTTGTCAGAAGTTCTGGCCCATGTCAGGGATAAAATCCGCGGGCCCTGGTTTGCGGTCGGGCAGAGTACGGGAGGGGCCATATTGATTGACTACCTTCTGTCTAACCACCACTCCACAGAGACATCGGAGTTCCGAAAGGTGGTTTTGTTGGCGCCCCTGGTGCGTCCTGCCGGATGGCTTGGCGCCAAAGTGCTGCACACGCTGGTTAAGCCATTTATGACCCGGTGGCAGCGTGTATTTGCAGCGAATAGCGGTAATACCCGCTTTTTACGCTTTCTGCGTGAGCATGACCCGCTGCAGGCAAGGGCCGTTCACGTTGATTGGGTGAGCGCGCTACGAACATGGATACCGCACATTGAATCGGCTCGCCCGGTGAACTTTCCGGTTACGGTTGTTCAGGGCGAAAAAGATCAGACCGTAGACTGGCAACACAATCTGAGAATCATCCGCAACAAGTTTGCAGCGGTTGAGGAAGTGAGAATAGCCGACGGGCGTCATCATTTGGTGAACGAAGCCAAAGATCTTCAGGCAACCGTGTTCAATACAATTATTGATACGTTTGAGCATTCAGCAGCAGGCGCTCCTGATAGCTTCTGAGACCATAAGGAAAGGGCTCTGGAGTATGAAAAATTCTCGCTGAGAAGCGTCTGTAAAAAAATCGCGACAGGAGATATGTATGAAAAAAACGATGCTTGCACTAGCAGTGACTACCATGGGCCTTGCCGGCTGCATGACATATGACCCTTACACCGATGAAGAAAAAACCTCGAATGCCACCAAAGGTAGCATTGTTGGGGCCATCGGCGGAGCTGCAATAGGCGCTGCAACCTCAAGCAAAAGCGACCGCGGCAAGGGTGCGTTGATTGGTGCAGCAGGCGGAGCCGCGGTTGGTGGTGGTATTGGCTATTATATGGATCGACAGGAAGCAGAGCTGAGGCACAAGCTGAAAGGCACCGGCGTTCGGGTTGTTCGCAACGGCGATCAGATTGAATTGGTGATGCCCGGTAACATTACCTTTGAGCTGAACCAGACCTCTATCCGCCCTGGCTTTACCAACACTCTTGAGTCTGTGGCTCTGGTTTTAAAAGAGTTCGATAAAACCACTATTCAGATAGAGGGTCACACGGACAGCACTGGCGCAGATAGCTACAACCAGCTGCTCAGTGAGCGCCGCGCCGGTTCTGTACGGGATTTCTTGCTGAATCAGGGTATTCAGCCCAATCGTACCCGCGCAGTGGGCTATGGTGAGCGTTACCCTATTGCATCCAATGACACGGCAGCTGGTCGAGAGCAAAACCGTCGTGTAGAGCTGACTCTGGTTCCGCGGCAGTAATCAGCTAGTGGCAAGAGTTCCGGTTTATCCGGGCATAAAAAAACCGGAGCACTTGCTCCGGTTTTTTTATGCTGGTGCCTGTTAGAACAGCACGCGGGCACGAATGGTGCCTTTAACCTGGAGCAGTTTCTCCAGGGCTAGTTCTCCGTAGGCCTTGTCTACGTCAATAACCACGTAACCTATGTCTTCTTTGGTCTGCAGATACTGCCCGCAAACGTTAATGTCGTTGTCGGAGAATACCTGGTTGATTTCAGACATAACGCCTGGCACGTTCTCGTGAATGTGCAGCAAACGATGCTGGTTCGGGTGTGACGGCAGCGCAACTTCCGGGAAGTTAACAGACGACACTGAGGTGCCGTTATCGCTGTACATTGCCAGCTTCTCAGCCACTTCACGACCAATGTTTTCCTGAGCCTCGATGGTGGAGCCACCTACGTGCGGAGTAAGAATTACGTTGTCGAACTCGCGCAGCGGGGAAACAAATTCCTCGTCGTTCGATTTGGGCTCAACCGGGAAAACGTCAACTGCTGCACCCAGCAACTTGCCGCTTCTCAGGGAGTCGGCAAGCGCATCAATATCAACAACCGTACCCCTTGAGGCGTTCATCAGGATAGAGCCAAGCTTCATTTGCGCCAGTTGCTCGGCCTTGAACATATACTTGGTGGCCGGCGTTTCAGGAACGTGCAGGCTTACAACATCGGAAATGTTGAGCAGTTCTTGCAAACTGCCTACTTGAGTGGCGTTACCAATAGGCAGCTTGGAAACCACATCATAGAAGTAAACATCCATACCCAAGCCTTCAGCCAGAACGCTGAACTGGGTACCTATGTTGCCGTAACCGATGATGCCCAGCTTTTTGCCGCGAATTTCGTAGCTGTCCTTTGCTGACTTCTGCCACTCACCGCGATGCGCCTTGGCGCTCTTTTCGGGTACGCCGCGGAGCAGGAGAATAGCCTGCGCCAGAACCAGTTCAGCAACACTGCGAGTGTTGGAAAAAGGTGCGTTGAAAACCGCAATGCCACGACGGGTAGCCGCTTGCAGGTCTACCTGGTTGGTACCAATACAGAAACAACCCACAGCAACCAGTTTCTTGGCTGCTTCAAAAACCTTGGCAGTCAACTGGGTGCGCGAGCGAAGGCCTACAAAGTGCGCATCGGCAATCTTCTCAATCAGGTCTTCCTCGGCCAGAGAGTGACTGAGGTACTCAATGTTGGTGTAACCTGCAGCATTCAGGGTATCCAGTGCGGACTGGTGCACGCCTTCCAGCAGCAGAATTCGGATTTTGCTCTTTTCGAGAGACGTCGTTGACATGGGCTTTGCTTCCGAACCTTTCGTGGCATGAAATCACCTGCAGCCAGTGATCGTCGGGGCTGGCTCACAGAACAGGAGCGGTATGATACCATAAAAGCAACTTTTCACAGCGCGCCGGTTCGTCTGGATCAACTGAACTGAAAACTATTTATTCTGCATGACCGGCCCAACCCTGACGAGACTGAAGCATTCATGAACTCTGAACAGATCATTGCCTCCCTGAAAGAGCTGTTAGCCACCGGTGACGCACCCGGTAAGATTTTGACTGACCCGGCTGATCTGGAGAGTTACGGCAAGGATTGGACGCGCATATACGCGCCGAATCCCATAGCTATTGCTCTCCCGAAAACCACAGAGCAGGTTCAAGCGTTGGTGAAGTTTGCCAACGAAAACCGCATTGCGCTGGTTCCTTCTGGTGGGCGGACTGGCTTGAGTGCTGGTGCGGTAGCTGCCAATGGGGAAGTGGTTGTTGCCTTCGATAACATGAATCAGATCCTGGACTTCAGTGCCAGCGATCGACTGGTTCGTTGCCAGGCGGGTGTTATAACGGAGCAACTGCAGAATTTTGCAGAAGAGAACAGCCTTTACTACCCGGTGGATTTTGCGTCAGCGGGCTCCAGCCAGCTTGGCGGTAACATCTCTACCAACGCAGGCGGCATAAAGGTTATCCGCTATGGCATGAGCCGCGACTGGGTTGCTGGGCTGAAAGTGGTCACAGGCAAGGGTGATATCCTCGAACTGAACAAGGATCTGGAGAAGAACAACACAGGCTACGACCTGCGCCATTTGTTCATCGGCGCCGAAGGCACGTTGGGCTTTATTACTGAAGCCACCATGAAGCTCACGCGCCAGCCCGACAACCTCACTGTGCTGGTGCTTGGGCTTAACGACCTGGGTAACACCATGGACGTGCTCAAAGCTTTCCAGGGTGGGCTGGATCTGACGGCTTACGAGTTTTTCTCCCACGAAGCCATGGGGCACGTTTTGGCCCACGGCCAAGTGCAGGCGCCGTTTGAAACCGAAGCACCTTATTATGCATTGCTGGAATTTGAAGCCACTTCGGATCAGGTAATGGACGACGCCATGAGCCTGTTTGAGCAGTGCATGGAAAACGGCTGGGTACTGGACGGCGTCATCAGCCAGAGCGAAACCCAGGCTCAGAACCTATGGCAGCTACGTGAGCGCATTTCTGAATCCATAGCACCACGCACCCCATACAAGAACGACATTTCGGTAGTGGTTTCAAAAGTGCCGGAATTCCTGCAGGAAATTGACGCATTAGTGGCGGAGCAGTATCCGGACTTTGAAATCATCTGGTTCGGCCATATTGGCGATGGCAACCTGCACCTCAACATCCTGAAGCCTGAAGACATGGCAAAAGAAGACTTCTTTGAAAAATGCCAGCAGGTGAACAAGTGGGTATTTGAAATCGTCGAAAAATACCAGGGCAGCGTCTCCGCCGAACACGGCGTAGGCATGACCAAAAAGCCCTACCTGCAATACACCCGCAGCGAGGCGGAGATTGCGTACCTGAGAGGGATCAAGCAGGTGTTCGACCCTAACGGCATCATTAACCCCGGCAAGATATTCGACTAATGCAACGGCATATCGTAGTACTCACCGGCGCTGGCATCAGCGCCGAAAGTGGTCTCTCCACCTTCCGCGATAACGGCGGGCTATGGGAGCAGCACAGCGTATACGATGTTGCCACCCCCGAAGCCTTCGCCCGAAACAAGGAATTGGTACTGCGCTTCTACAACGAACGCCGCCGCCAACTCGCCAAGGTTCAGCCAAACCGCGCCCACAAATTGCTGGGTGAGCTGGAACAGCGTCACCGGGTAACCATCGTCACCCAAAACGTAGATGACCTGCACGAACGCGGTGGCTCCAGCAACGTAATTCACCTCCATGGCGAACTCACCAAAGCCCGCAGCTCGGTTAATCCGGACCTGGTTTACGACATAGGCTACCGTGACATAGAACTTGGCGAGACCTGTGAATATGGGGAGCAACTACGCCCGCACATCGTCTGGTTCGGGGAAGACGTCCCCATGCTACAAGCAGCGGCTGACATAGTTCGCACCGCAGACGACCTGCTGATCGTCGGTACATCACTACAGGTATACCCGGCTGCAGGACTGATTCACGAAGTGGAACGAGACGTGCCGATTACGGTGGTAGATCCCGGCGAAACCGCAGGAGTTTCCCGTGCAAGGGTTATCAGAAAAGGTGCAGGAGAGGGCGTTGCAGAATGGGCAGCGAACTTTCTATCTAGATAGTTGATGATTCGGCAAGATACTTACGAAGCTCCTCACCAAAAGCCGCCTGAACCCCCAGGCGCTTCAGCATCCAATAATGCCCCGCAATCATCCGATCAATAAAAATACTCTCAACCGGTGGCTTGAACGAATCCAGATACTTGAACACCGTACTCGTCTTCGCCGCCACACTCTTGTGAATGCTCGACTCACCAAAATCATAAGGCTGCTCGGAATCAAACGGCACCACAAGAATATCTCGCCACATCGCGTAGTAGGCTTCATCAATAGCCGGCTGGCTCCCAACCCGCGCACCCAAATCAATCAGATAAGAATCCAGCGCCTTATAGTCCTCAGCCAGCGCCGCCGTAACCGCATTACGGTAAGCTTCAACAATCTCCGGCTTCAGCTTCTTAACACAGCCAAAATCGTACATCACAACGCTGCCATCCGGCCGATAGGCAAAATTCCCCGCGTGTGGATCGCCATGAATGCACTGAAAGCGGAATAACTGATCCGCCATGGTCTTAAACATACGATGGCCGATCAGATTGATCGTAGCCTGATCATAGCGCTCCGGGGTCACCTCACTCACATGATCGCCTTCCTCCAGAATCAGAGTAAGTACATGGCGGGTTGAGTGACTGGGAATTACGGAAGGAATAACCACCCACGGATCGCTTTTGTGAAACTCGCGGAACAGCGCAATATTGCGGGCCTCATTCTCATAATCCAGCTCTTCCCGCAGACGCTCGCGAATCTCTTTGAACAACTGATCGACCGACTCTTTCGGCATTTTCAGCAGACCACCAAGCTTCAGCGCCAGCCGAAGTTGTTTCAGGTCTGAATCGCAGGATTCATCCACGCCCGGGTACTGTACCTTCACGATCACATCCGTGCCGTCATGCAGGCGGGCTCGATGCACCTGGCCGATGGACGCTGCAGCGTAGGGCTTTTCCTGAAGGTACTCAAACAACTCGCCAACCGGCTTGCCCAGTTCGGTCTCTATCTGTTCAAGGATAATCTCAAACGGCATGGGGGGCGCTTCTTTCTGCAGTTTCTGAAGCGCATCAGAGAACTCACGGGGCAGGAAATCCTGGGTCTGGGAGGCAATTTGCCCCACCTTCATGGCGGCACCTTTCATTTCACCGAGCGTGTCGGTAATGCGGTTGGCCATGCGGGTGTAGCTTTCACTGCGGGCACCTTCGTCGTTTTCGCCGCTGAACAGACTGCGTGCTTTCTGGCCGGCATACTGACCCGCCACCGAGGCAGTCATGCCAGCAAGTTTGAAGAAACGACCACTGCGTGAGGTAACCGGTTTTTTTGCCATGCCTGACTATACGTACTCTTTATAAAGAAAGATTGTGTCAGCCAACGTTAACCACTTTGGTGGAAACGGACAACTGATCTTCCAGTTGTAGCGCCAGTGTTTGCCCTGAGCGCAAAGGACCAACGCCCTTGGGTGTTCCCGTCAGCACTACGTCGCCGGGCAGTAGCGTGAAGTGACGGCTTATATGGGCAATCAGCGGAATGATCGGGAACAGCATGTCCCGGGAGTCACCGCTTTGCTGGCGCTGATCGTCAATATTCAGACTGAAGGTGATGTGGTCGTTGCGGAAGAGGTCTGCCGCTACAAAAGGAGACAGAGGGCAGGCGCCATCAAAAGCTTTGGCTCGTTCCCAAGGGTGTCCTTTTTCTTTAAGCTGGTTTTGCAGATCCCGAAGGGTCAAATCCAGTGCCAGACCATAACCGAGAATGGCCGCCTGGGCTTCGCTGGCAGATGCATTGGTCAAGGGTTTGCCGATCAGCACCGCCAATTCAGTTTCGAAGTGCACCTCGCCATGACTGGCCGGGAATTCAAGAGGGCGTGTGACATGGGTTGCCGAGGTGGCGGGTTTGATGAACAACAGAGGTTCAGAAGGCACCGGGTTATTGAGTTCTTTCGCGTGCTCCGCGTAGTTCCGCCCAACGCATACGATCTTGCCCAGTGGCAGGTGCACCGGAGTGCCGTCTTTCCAGTGGTGCTGATAAGAATCCATGACGACCTCCCGGTACTCTTGCAAAAATAGGGGCTAAGTCTCTATTCGCCCTCAAACGAGCATACAGTATAGACCTTGAGGCCCTCTTCCTGCAGCTTGGCAGATCCGCCAAGATCGGGTAAGTCGATCATGGCAGCCACTTCGATAATTTCAGCACCAATACGGCGAATCAACCTGCTGGCGGCGAGCATGGTGCCACCGGTGGCGATCAGATCGTCCACCAGTATCACTTTGTCGCCGGGTTTGAACGCATCCTGGTGTAGCTCTACTGATGCGGTTCCATATTCCAGCTCGTAGTCCTCCACCAGAGTGTCGAACGGCAGCTTGCCTTTCTTGCGTACCAGTACCAGTGAGGCGTTGAGCTCATACGCTAACGCCGAACCAATGATGAATCCGCGGGCATCCACCGCAGCCACAGCATCAATGTCGTGGCCGTGGTAGCGGTGTACGAATGCATCAATCAGCTTCCGGAAAGCGGTTTTATCCTGCAGAACCGTGGTTATATCCCGGAAATCGACACCGGGCTTTGGCCAGTTTGGCACTGTGCGGATGGCTTGCTTGATGCTTTGGGCAAAGTAATCCATAAAAAGTCAGGCTCTCATACTGGGCGCAGTTTAACCTGCGTCCAGAAACATGAATTTCAGGATGAAAACAAAAGAGATCACAATAACGCTCACATTCAGGTCAGACCAGCGTCCACTCAGAGCCTTGATCACTGCGTAAGTAATAAAGCCTAGCGCAATGCCGTTAGCGATTGAGAATGTCAGCGGCATTACCAGAGCGGTAACCACAGCTGGCGCTGCATCAGTGATGTCGTCCCAGTCTATCAGCTTGAGGCCGCCGGTCATCAGCACAGCAACGTAAAGCAGTGCGGGTGCTGTGGCATAGGCCGGAATAATGCTCGCGATGGGTGCCAGCAGCAGACACGCCAGAAACAGCAGCGCCACAACCACAGCAGTCAGGCCGGTGCGCCCACCCGCAGAAATACCTGCAGTGGACTCAATGTAACTGGTGGTGGTTGAGGTGCCGAGGGCGGCGCCAGACATGGTCGCAACAGAGTCAGACATAAGAGCCCGGCCCAGGCGCGGTAGCTTGCCATCTTTATCCAACAGGCCGCCGCGCTGTGCTGCACCGATCAGCGTGCCCGACGTATCGAACAGATCGACAAACAGGAAAGCGAACACAATGCTGATCATGCCAACGTTCAACGCGCCTGCGATGTCCATTTTCATGAACGTGGGTGCAAGGCTTGGTGGGGCGGAGACAAAGCCATTGTATTCCACCATACCGAGCATCATCGCAATGGCAGTGACCGCAATAATGCCAATCATCACCGAACCGGTTATGCGGCGGAATGAAAGTGCACAGATCAGGACAAAACCGCCAAAAAACAGAAGGCTCTCGGCAGACTTCAGTTCGCCCAAACCAACCAGAGTGGCGGGGTGGTCTACCACGATGCCAGCATTCTTGAGAGCGATCAGTGCCAGGAAGAAACCGATACCGGCTGAAATCCCGAAGCGCAAGGACAGGGGAATGCTGTTGATGATCCATTCGCGGATCTTGAAAATACTCAACAGGAAGAAGATCAGGCCGGAGAGGAACACCGCACCCAGTGCGACTTCCCAGCTATACCCGAGACTGCCTACAACAGTGAAGGCGAAAAAGGCGTTCAGCCCCATGCCCGGAGCCAGGGCAATCGGGTAGTTTGCCCACAGGCCCATGATCAGGGTGCCGATAGCAGCTGCGAGACAGGTTGCTACAAATACCGCACCATAATCCATTCCGGTGGTGGACAGCATGTCCGGGTTGACCACGATAATGTACGCCATGGTCAGGAAGGTGGTGATGCCCGCTACCAGTTCTTTACGAACGTTGGTGCCGTGGGCCTGAAGTTGGAACAGTCGTTCGAGCATGACGGGTGTCTGCCTCTCAGGATGCCAGTGAGTAGGGTGTGGGAGTCTGTTAAGAGCGAAAAACAGTCAATAATCGAAAAAACATGCGTGAAAAAACGGTAATCTTACCGGTTGAGGGTTGCCACGCCAAGTGATGATTAGAGGGCCCGTGATTACAGGCTCTGGCTATCAACTTTGTACAGGATCTCGCTGCAAGCGGATATCGAAACGCACTGCCGCCATCCGGACAATAACGATAAACAGCAAGCCAATGGTCAGTGACAGCGTTTCGCTTGCAAGAGCCCACTGGCACAGGAAATAAAGCCAGCAGCCGGCAAACGAAATAGACGCGTAGATTTGATCTTTACGGAAAATAAAGGGCACCTCATTACAGAGAGTGTCGCGCAGTGCACCCCCAAAGGTGCCAGTCATTACCCCGAGCAATGAAGCGATAAACCATGAGTGCCCCAGATCGAGAGCCAGCTGCGCTCCCAGTATCGAGAAAGTGCCAAGCCCGATGGCGTCTGGAAACACGATCCAGGACTCGCGAATACGTTCTGAACGCTTCCAGTAGCTGAATACAATTGCCATGGCAAGAATCAGGATGGGCTGCTCTTCGTGCTTGATCCAGTAAACCGGATGGTTATCCATGATGAGATCGCGCAGGGTGCCGCCGCCCAGGGCAGTGATAAATCCGATGGTAAACACCCCGACTGGATCCATGTTTTTGGACCTGGCAACGACCATGCCTGAGATGGCAAAGGCGATAATTCCAATCATTTCAAGCAGGTAGATTATATCTGGCATGGTGAGCCCTGAGAGGAGGCCGGGTGGTTTTAAAATAGTTAGAGTCAGGAACGCGAAGGATAGCGGAAAACCATAAGTGATTCATCTTCAGGCCGGCGTCTTTGGTATGCAGGGTATAAGCTGTGTTTATTGTGATGGATAAAGGTTCTTTATTTGCTTCATGGCGAGAGTCTGTTTAGCTTGGCGTCATTCAATAAAAACAAGTTTCATCAAAAGGAGTCCCCCCATGAAAGCAATTCTCTGTAAAGAATATGGCCCAGCGGATACCTTGGTTATTGAAGATGTTCCCAGCCCGGAAGCCAAAGGCCGTGGTGTTAAGGTTCGAGTGCAAGCGGCGGGGCTCAATTTTCCTGACACGCTTATTATCGAGGGCAAATACCAGCTCAAGCCCACCATGCCGTTTTCCCCGGGCGGAGAGTTGTCGGGTGAAGTGATTGCGGTGGGAGATAAGGTAACCCGCTTCAAGGTTGGTGACAGGGTTGCTGGCCTCACGGGCTATGGTGCGTTTGCTGAAGAAGTGATCGTGCCTGAGCATAACCTGCTGCCCATACCCGAGGGTATGAGCGACGAGAAAGCCGCTGGCTTTACTATGGTTTATGGCACGTCGTATTACGCCCTCAAACAGCGCGCCAACATCCAGCCGGGCGAAACTCTTTTGGTTCTGGGTGCCAGTGGTGGCGTGGGTCTGGCAACGGTAGAGCTGGGCAAGGCCATGGGTGCGCGTGTTATTGCCGCTGCCAGCTCAGCGGAGAAGCTGGAGGTTGCCAAGGCCGCCGGCGCGGATGAGTTGATCAACTACACGGAAGAGCCCCTGAAAGACGCCGTAAAGCGCCTGACCAGCAGCAAAGGCGTCGATGTAATCTACGATCCTGTAGGGGGTGATTTCACCGAACAGGCTCTGCGAGCCATGGCCTGGAACGGTCGCCACTTGATTATCGGCTTCGCTGCTGGCGATATCCCCAAGATTCCTGCGAATCTGACATTGTTGAAGGGCTGTTCGGTTGTTGGGGTGTTCTGGGGCAGCTTCACCCAGCGTGAGCCGGAAGCGAGTGCCCAGAATATGATGGAGCTGATGAAGCTCTATGCTGAAGGCAAGATTGATCCAAAAGTCAGCGAAGTCTTCGAGTTTGAGGATTATGCGAAAGCCCTGGGTGCTCTGTCTGAGCGGCGTGCTACCGGGAAGGTGGTGCTTAAAGTCGGATCCTGAGTATCGTAGCCTGATTTTTTGAGTGCAGAGCCGTGGCTGACAGGCCTCCCCAAAAACCGCTACGAGCACATCCATGTGCGCTTGTCGGTGGCCATCCTTGGCCACCGGCATTTTTGGGGAGGCCTGTCAGCCACGGCTATCCGACTTCTCAGATATATCAAAGCTCAAATGAATTTGGCTGATGAAGCTCAGACGGTGTTTGATTTGAGGTTTTCGTGGGATTGAAATCTAGTGTCTTTTTCTTTCAGGCGAGCGAATAACTCTGGTCGCGTTGGTGGGCACCCCCTCCCAAAAATGTCTGCGGCCAAGGACGGCCGCAGTCAAGCGCACACGGACGTGCTCGTAGCGGTTTTTGGGAGGGGGTGCCCACCAACGCAGCCCCTCCAGTTCTAAAGGCGCGGGCAGTAATAACTAGCCGGCACCACCAACGTCAAAAACTAAACTGCCCACCATCAATATCCGAAATCAGCTCCGGAGTCAGCAGCGTGTAACCCTTTGTTTTAGGGAGCCACGCATAAATCGCCTCATCTGAGCGGTTCAACGAGTAGCCCGCCTTTTGAATATCCACTTTGCGGTACTTGAAGGTGCCTGTTTTCTCAATAGCGTCAGTCACTCGCACAAACACAGGCACTGCATAGGCAGGCAGGTTCGCTCGCATATAGTCCAACAGCTTGTTGATATCGAAGTTGGATTTATCCGGAACCAAAGTCACCATGCCGGCCTTGCCGTTGGTTTTCGGGATTTCCACACCATAGACAATGGCCTCTTCTACCATGCCAGAGCCATCGATGATGTTTTCCACCTCGTTGGTCGAAACGTTCTCGCCTTTCCAGCGGAAGGTGTCTCCCATTCGATCCACAAATTGTAGATGCCCACAACCAATCGACTTAAGAACATCACCCGTGTTGAACCAGGCATCACCTTTTTTGAATGCATCCCGAATAAGGGATTTTTCGGTGGCTTCTTTCTGGGTGTAGCCTTCAAACGTCCATTTCTTTGTATTCTCACCGATAAGCAGGCCTGGTTGGCCTTTTTCGGCTTCTTCCAGTGTTCCCTTCTCGTTGCGAATCGGGTCGCGGGTGCCATCGTGGAATTTCACCAGTTTGTACGGCGCAGTAGACAGGCCGACGGTGTTATCCAGATTGAAGAAGTTACTGAAGCCGATGTTGCCTTCACTGGAGGCGTAGAGTTCCGACACGGTTTCAATGCCAAAACGGTCTTTGAACTCATTCCATATGGAAGGCCGTAAACCATTGCCCAGCATTTTGGTCAGGCGGTGGTTGCGATCCTGATCACTTGGCGGGTGATTCAGCAAGTAGCGGCAGAGTTCGCCAATGTAGCCGAAGGCTGTAGCATCATAGCGGCGCACGTCGTCCCAGAAGGCGCTGGCTGAAAACTTGCGGCGCAGGGCGAAGGCGGAGCCGCCTGCCAGGGCGGCACTCCAGCACACCACCAGACCAGTACCATGGTACAAGGGCAGGGTGCAGTAGAAGACGTCGTCCGGCGTCATTGAAAGCGCCATCATTCCAAAGCCGCCGTACGCTTTCACGAACTTGGTGTGCGATCCGGGTGCGGCCTTGGGCAGGCCGGTTGTACCGGAGGTAAACAGGTAAATGGCTGTATCTCC
Organism: Marinobacter sp. 1-3A; assembly: GCF_016597775.1. Taxonomy (NCBI): domain Bacteria; kingdom Pseudomonadati; phylum Pseudomonadota; class Gammaproteobacteria; order Pseudomonadales; family Marinobacteraceae; genus Marinobacter; species Marinobacter sp. 1-3A. The sequence continues at coordinate 151,387 of NZ_VCGZ01000005.1, read as the reverse complement.
GGTTCTGGGTGGGTCGCTCAGCTCCGGGTTGTTGCTGTTAAAGGTGCTCACCTGCTGTGCCATGTTGGCGTAGCCAGTGGGCGCATCACCGAAGGCATTGAGGGTATTGGTGTCAGCAAGGAACAGATGGGGCGTGGGGTGATCAAACTGAACGCCTGCTTTGATGTCATCAAATGCAGGCACCAACTCTTCACCAACCACAATCATTTTCGGTTTGATCAGATTGATGCTGTGTTCCAGCACCTTTCCTCTTTGGGAGGAGTTCAGCATGGCACAGGCAACGCCAATCTTGGCTGCGCCTGTGACTACTGCCAGAATTTCCGGGCGATTCTCCAGGAAAACTGCAATTGAATCGCCCTTGCTCAACCCCTGAGCCAGAAAGTAAGCCGCGATGCGGTTGGACCAGACGTTGAACTCGCCCCAGGTGATGCTGCGGTCCTCAAACAACACTGCCGGCCTATCGCGATGCTTTTCGGCATTTTTTTCAACGAGAGTTCCGAGGGTGAGAGGTTTGCTCGCATCCTTCACTGAGTAGTAGTAATAGCCTTTGGCAATTGCCGGGAGTCGTTTGAAGACTCCCGGCAGGCTGCGCATTAGATCCATCCCAGTAATTTTATCTTGGCTCATGGTCTTTCCGTCAGGTGTTATTATAAGTTTGGGCTAGTCCAGGTAGAGGTCTGGCAACAACGGCTTGTCGTTGGCCTCATAACGGTAGCCTTCAAAATCGGTTACGCCGTCCTGGCGCAGCACGTCTTCGTCGATCAGGTTTTGCCCTGTCATCTCTTCAATAGAGTGATTCAGGATGCTAACCGCAGCATCTGCCATGATCTCGGGAGTCCGGCCTTGGGCCATCATTTGCGCTCCGCCCGCTTCATGCTCAATGGCCGCGGTCGAGATAAGCGTTTTCGGCCAAAGCGTGTTAACGGCTATACCGTAGCGTTTGAATTCCTGAGCCATACCGATGCTGATCATGGTCATGGCATATTTTGTAGAGGTGTATGGCCCAAACTGAGCAAACCACTTTGGGTCAAGGTTCAGCGGCGGTGACATGCTAAGAATGTGGGCACGCCTGGATTTTTTTAGCCAGGGTAGAGCGGCCTGACTGCATGCAAGCACAGCACGGGCATTCACTTGGTGCAAGAGATCGAAGCGGCTTACCTTCAGGTTTTCTACACCAGTCAGGCGAATGGCGCCGGCGTTGTTGATCAGGGCGTCAATGCCGCCAAAGTGTTCAGCAGCTTCATCTATACGCTGCTTGATCTGATCTTCATCGCGTACGTCGAGTACCAACGGCAGTGCCTGGCCACCGGCTGCACGAACTTCTTCGGCTACGGTGTGGATGGTGCCTGGTAGCTTGGGATGAGGTGTGTCTGACTTTGCAGCAATAACAACGTTCGCGCCCTGGCGTGCACAGGCAAGGGCGATGGCACGGCCGATGCCCCGGCTGGCGCCGGTAATAAATACGGTTTGGTTTTTCAATGTGTTCACTGTTTGTTCTCCTGTTCGGATGCTTCGCCGGTGGTCACTTCCACCAACAATTGATTACGCTTAACCTGATCACCTTTGGTGGTCAGCACCTGAGCAACGACACCGTCACAATCGGCTTTGACCGGGTGTTCCATCTTCATGGCTTCCAATATAACCAGGGTGTCGCCCTGACTAACGGCTTGGCCAGGCTCTACCAGGACGTCGATAATGGCACCGTCCATTGAGGCCTGAATGCGCCCACTACCGGCACCATTCGCACCTGCCGCAGGCTGGTGAGTGAGATCAGTGACCGACCACGACTCTCCGAACGCCTGCAAATATAGGGAATCCCCGTCGCGGTGATATTGGCAACGCTGACGAATGCCGTTGTCGATAATGCATAAGATGCCATTTTTCATGCTGGTAACGACTAGCTCATGTCTTTGGTCGCCCAGGCGGCAGGACAGGTTGTTACCGCTACTCTGCACCAGCAGTTCTAGCGCTTCGTCACCGACGGCCAACTTCATTGGTGTGTTAGTGGCGGGTGCGTTGCTCCAGGCTTTGGCTCCGGATACATCGTGCGCCAATACGCAAGCTGCAATGGCAAGCTGGCGGATGTTCAGCTTCACTGGCTGCAGCGAGGGATCGTTACTGAATGCCCGCTGCAGGAATGCCGTAGTTGCTTCACCAGCACCAAAGGTGCTGTCAGCAATGATGCGGCCGAGGAAATACCGGTTGGTGGTGACGCCAAATACGGTTGTATCTTCCAGGGCGCGAATCAGGCGGCGGCGTGCTTCGTCGCGGTTTTCACCCCAGGCGATGACTTTTGCCAGCATGGGGTCGTAGTGCGGCGTAACTTCATCGCCGGAGCGCACGCCTGTGTCATACCGCAGGCCTTCGCCTTCTGCAGGCTGAAAAACATGCAGGGGGCCGGTCTGCGGCGTGAAACCGTTGGATGGGTCTTCCGCGTACAGCCGGACTTCGATGGCGTGGCCGTTCAATTTGATGTCATTCTGAGCCAGCGGCAAGGGCAGGCCTTCGGCAACGGTAAGCTGCCAGGCGACCAGATCCTGCCCGGTGATCAGTTCTGTAACCGGGTGCTCTACCTGCAGGCGGGTGTTCATTTCCAGGAAGTAGAAGTTACGGTCTTTATCGACGAGGAATTCGACGGTGCCTGCGCCTTCGTAATTACAGGCCAGCGCCGCTTTAACGGCAGCTTCGCCCATGGCGGCCCGGAGTTCCGGGGTCACGAAGGGGGAGGGTGCTTCTTCAACGACTTTCTGGTGACGGCGTTGCACGGAGCAGTCCCGCTCACCCAGGTATACGGCGTTGCCGTGTTGATCGGCGAACACCTGGATTTCCACATGGCGGGGTTCAATTACCGCTTTTTCGAGTATCAGTTCGTCGTCGCCGAAGGCCTGCCTGGATTCGGAGCGTGCCCGTTTGATGTTGTCGGCCAGTTCGGATTCGCTGTGTACCAGGCGCATGCCCCGGCCACCGCCGCCGGCAGAGGCTTTGATCATCAGCGGGTAGCCGATGTCAGCCGCAGCAGCAATGAGTTCGTCGTCGCTGGCGTTGTCGCCCTCGTATCCGGGAACTACGGGCACTCCGGCTTTTTGCATGGCAATTTTGGAGCGCCGCTTGCTGCCCATGAGTTCTATGGCGGCCGCTGGCGGGCCTACAAATACTATTCCGGCTTCTTTGCAGGCTTCTGAAAAGGCTGAGTTCTCGGAGAGGAAGCCGTAACCCGGATGGATGCAGTCGGCGCCGGTTTTGCGGGCGGCTTCGAGTATGGCGTCGGCATTCAGGTAAGACGCGGATACTTGTGCGGGGCCTATGCAAACGGCTTCGTCTGCCAGTTCGGTGTGCATGGCGTTGGCGTCTGCCTCGGAGTAGACGGCAACGGTGCGGTATCCGAGGGCTTTGGCGGTGCGAATAACGCGGACTGCGATTTCGCCCCGGTTTGCTATTAGTAACTTTTTCAGCATAGCGCTTGTCTCGTAAATTTGTGCCTGTCCGTGAGGGCCGGTGGAGGCGGGTTCAGGAAACCGCTACGAGCACATCCATGTGCGCTTGACGCCGGCCATCCTTGGCCGTCGACATTTCCTGAACCCGCCTCCACCGACCCTCACTCCTTCTGAATTATTTTGTGTCTGCCCAGGCTGGTGGACGCTTCTGCATGAATGCCATAGTGCCCTCGTTGCCTTCACTACCCTGTACCGCCGCAGCGAACATTTCCGCCGCGCTGTCGAGTAATCCGCTCATGGATTCATGACCAACCCGGTGAAGCAGGGCTTTGGTTTCTGCCGTGGCGTTTGGTGCGCAGTTGCGGACGCGCTCAATGGCGTGGGCCAGCATGTCGTCAAGCTCCACATCTGATTTGGCCGCCTGGTGAACAATGCCCAGTGCACAGGCCTCTTCCGCTCCGATTCTCAAACCGAGCAGCGCAAGCCTGCGGGCCTGGGTCAGGCCGATTCGCTCTACTACAAACGGTGCGATCTGCGCCGGGATGATGCCGAGGGAGGTTTCCGGCATGCCGAATTTCGCGGTGGGCCCCGCGATAGCAACGTCGGAGACGCAGGCCAAACCAAAACCGCCGCCCATTACCGCACCTTCGGTAATGGCGATGACGACTTTGGATGATTCGTTGACCTGTTGAATCATCTGCCCAAAGGCACGATTGAGACGGTAGAAGGGATCAGCTTCACCTTCGCCGGCTTTCTGGTTACGAGCGCCTGCCATATCTTTGATATCGCCGCCGGCACAGAAGTGGCCGCCGGAACCGCGGATGACCACGGCGCGGATGCTGGTGTCAGATTCTACTTCAGTAAAGATTGTGGACAACTCTGCCACCATTTGCAGGCTCATGGCGTTGCGGCAGTCTGGCCGGTTGATGGTGACGTGCAGGGCTGGCCCCTGTTTTTCCATAAGCAGTGTTTCGCAATGAGGCAAGGTTTCCATTGATAGACTCCACGAACATTATTTTGGGGCCGGTAGCCCGGTTGAACTCTTCAGGACCGTTGAGGGCCAGGGATGGCCCGATCGAGCCCTACAAGGACGTACTCGCGGGCGTGTCCTGAAGAGTTCAACCGGGCTGCCGGTCTGGCACCAAGCTTCAGTCTTTGCGCTTTCCAGGCAAGATGCCCATCATCTTGCTGATGATGCCCAGCATGATTTCATCAGCGCCGCCGCCGATAGATACCAAGCGAACATCGCGGAATGCACGGGATGCCGGGTTGTCCCACATGAAGCCGTTGCCGCCCCAGTATTGCAGGCAGCTATCGGTAACTTCACGGCCCAGGCGGCCAGCTTTCAGTTTGGCCATGGAGGCGAGTTTGGTAACGTCTTTGCCTTCAACATGAAGCTCGCAAGCTTTGTAGGTCAGGGCGCGCAGAGCCTCTACTTCTGTTTGCAACTCGGCCATGCGGAAGTGAATGACCTGGTTGTCGATCAGCGGTGTACCGAAGGTCTTTCGCTCACGGCAGTACTCGATAGTCTGGTCGATGCAGTTTTCCAGCGCTTTGATAACGTTGGCCGCACCCCACATACGTTCTTCCTGGAACTGCAACATCTGCATCATGAAGCCAGTGCCCTCGGCGCCAATGCGGTTGCGCTGGGGAACACGAACGTCGTCGAAGAAGATCTGGGCAGTTTCCGAGGAGCGCATACCTAGCTTGTTCAGGTGCGGGCTCATGGTAATGCCCGGGGAGTTCATGGGTACGATGATCAGTGACTTGTTCTTGTGGGGCTTGTCGTCGCTGGTGTTGGCCAGCAAGCAAATGAAGTCTGCCTGAGGGCTGTTGGTGATCCACATTTTGGAGCCGTTGATGATGTAATCATCGCCGTCTTTCTTGGCTGTGGTTTTCAGGCCTGCCACGTCGGAGCCAGCACCGACTTCACTTACGCCAATGCAGCCAACCATGTCGCCTGCAATGGCCGGGGCCAGGAAACTGCGCTTCAGTTCATCCGAGCCAAAGCGCGCGATGGCGGGGGTACACATGTCTGTCTGAACACCAATTGCCAGGGGCACACCGCCACAGTTGGCCATGCCCAGTTCTTCAGCGGCAACCAGGTTGTAGCTGTAATCCAGCCCCATGCCACCGTACTCTTCAGGCTTCTGGATGCCCAGTAGGCCCAGGTCGCCAAGCTTCTTGAATATTTCCCGAATGGGAAAGTGGCCTGCCTCTTCCCACTCGTCGCAATGTGGGTTGATTTCCTTTTGCACGAAATCGCGGACGGTTTTTCTCAGAGCTTCGTGTTCGGCTGTAAATTTCACGGTGTTATTCTCCTGCTGTTTTTTGGTTCGTGCTTTCGTTCGTTTGAAGCACGTTTTCTATCTTTTGATTACCAGTATGTCGTCAGTCTGGATTAGCGCCCGATCAGAGCCGCGCTACGCCAAAGGTGTTGGGCCGGAGCTGGCGCGCATCGGCTTCCCGGAACATGTCGAGTACCAGTGCCACAACTCTGCGGGTATCCCGTGGATCAATCAGGCCGTCATCCCATAAGCGGGCTGTACCGAACAGGGCTGTTGAACCATCTTCCAGTTTTTTGGCAGTGGCTTGCTCCAGGAAATCGAGGGTTTTGGGATCGGGCTCTATGCCGCTGCGGCGTTGTTTGTCTTCCGCAACAATGCGCATCACCTTGCCAGCCTGGGCTGGACCCATAACGGCGGTTCGGCTGTTGGGCCAGGCGAAGATGAAGCGGGGATCAAGGCCGCGACCACACATGGCGTAGTTGCCGGCACCGTAGGAGCCGCCGATCACCACGGCGACTTTAGGCACGCGGCAGTTGGCAACAGCCTGAATCATTTTCGACCCATGCTTGATGATGCCGTTTTGTTCGGAGTGTGTGCCCACCATGAAGCCAGTGGTGTTATGCAAAAACAGCAGCGGTGTGCCTGCCTGATCGCACAACTGAATGAACTGTGCCGCCTTGGCACTGCCGGCTGGAGTGATCGGGCCGTTGTTGCCAATGATTCCGACAGCGTGTCCTTCTATGCGGATGGTGCCGCATACTGTCTGGCTGTCGAATTCATTTTTGAAGTCCATAAACCTGGAGCCGTCACCAATGCGCGCCAGAATCTCACGCACGTCGTAGGGCTTTTTGGAGTCTGAGGGGATAACGCCTAGCAGCTCTTCTGCAGGATAAAGAGGTTCATCCCATGTCAGCTCGCGCTTTGGCGGAAGATGTTCGTTCCAGGGCAGGGCTTCCAGGATATTCCGGGCCTGACGGATGCCGTCTGCGTCGTCTTCAGCCAGGTATTCAGCTGTTCCTGCGACCTGTGCGTGCATTTCTGCACCACCAAGCTCTTCGTCATCTGCTATTTCACCGGTTGCAGCTTTTAGCAACGGAGGGCCGGCCAGGAACATTTTGGCCTTACCGCGGATAGCAATTACATAATCAGATAAGCCGGGCTGGTAGGCGCCGCCGGCAGTGGCGTTGCCGTGTACTACGGTGACCTGAGGAATGCCAGCAGCGGACATGCGGGCTTGGTTGGCGAAGCCCCGTGCGCCCTGCACAAAGATATCCGTAGCGTAGTTCAGGTTGGCGCCACCGCTCTCGGAAAGTGAGACAACCGGCAGTTTGTTCTCTTTCGCGATCTGCTGCAGGCGCAGGGTTTTATCCAGGCCTGCAGGCGTGATGGTGCCACCTTTGATGGCGCTGTTGCTGGCCAGAATCAGGCAGCGGATACCGCTAACGGTCCCTATGCCTGCAATGATGCCGCCGCCAGCCATGCTGCCGTCCTTGTCATCGTGCATTTTGTAGCCGGCCAGAGAACACAGCTCCAGGAACGGCGTGCCACGATCCAGCAAACGGTTGATGCGATCCCGGGGCAGGAGTTTTCCGCGCTTGGTAAACTTTTCCCGTGCTGCTTCTGCCAGGTCGAGAACTTTTTGTTCTACATCACGGAAGGTCCGGATGTGTTCTTCCATAGCCTCGGTGTTACCACGGAATTCATCCGATTGCGGGTTAACGCTGGTTTCCAGTGTTTGCATAAACGTATCCTCAATCCTCGCTGAGCACTTTGGGCGTTACAGCCCGGTGGAAGCCATTGAAGGGCTCATTGTTTTTTGCTTTGGGCAGGGGCCATATCCGGGAACCTTGGGATGCCGCACCGTCTATACGCAGGCAGTCGCCGCTGATGAAGGAGGCGCCGGGGCTCAGCAGGAAGCAGATTGCCGCACTGATTTCAGATTCAGTACCCATCCGCTTGATGGGGACATTATCGCCAAGGCTGCGAATCCATTGCTTCATGTGTTCGGGATAGTTATCCATGCCGCTGGAAGCGATCCAGCCTGGTGCTACCGCATTCACCCGAACGCCAGAGGTGCCCCATTCCACGGCGGCTGTCTGGGTGAAGTTAACCATGCCAGCCCGTGCTGCACCTGAGTGCCCCATGCCGGGCATGCCGCCCCACATATCTGCCACAATGTTTACGATGGAACCGCCGGTCTTTGATAGCGCCTGGGTGTAGGCCTCTCGCGCCATCAAAAAGCCGCCAGTAAGGTTAGTGCGAACAACTGTTTCCCAGCCTTTCTGGTTGATTCCTGCCAGAGGAGAGGGGAACTGGCCGCCAGCGTTATTGACTACGCCGTTTAGGCCGCCATGCTCTTCAATAATCGCTTTTACCGTGGCTTTAACGGATTCTTCTTCACGGATGTCGCACACGTGAGCTGAGGCAATGCCACCGTCTTCAAGTATCTCTGCTTTTACAGCTTCAACTTTTTCGACTTTGCGCCCGACAAGCGCCACTTTGGCGCCCAGAGATGCGAGTTCGTGGGCCGTGCAGCGGCCGATGCCGGAACCGCCACCTGTTACGATAAAAGTCTGGCCCTTGAATAGGTCTGGGCGGAAAACCGATTGATAGCTCATAACTCCAAATCCTTCTTAACTGTTCAGGAGGCCGCTAGACCGGCAGGAACGGGCACCGGAAATTCCAGCAACTGCTGAGCAAACGCTTTGCCCTGCGGATCAATGCGCAGGCTGGCAACGCCACCACCACCCAAACTGTGCTCCAGCAGGAAGTTGAATGCGTGGAGCCCGGGTAGGGTCCAGCGAGTAACCTTGCCGCTTTCCGGGTTCAGCGTGTGCTCCATCCATTCGGCCACGGCTTCTTCGCTCAGCGCGGCTGCAATAAAAGGAACGAACTCGGGCTTGCGAGCAATAACGCCAATGTTGCTGTGGTCACCTTTATCGCCGCTGCGTGCCCAAGCCAAGTCAATCAGGGGCACAGTGGTATCGGTTGCCGACGCGGCTTGAATCGGGGCTTGATCCTTGATCATGCCGGGCTGGAAGCCGCCTGCGGTATCTATGGAAACGGGGGTTACCTCGCCGTTCAGGTCAACAGAGACGGCAACGTCGCTCTTGGGAACCAGGCAGGAATAGAGCCGGATTTTGGGCCAAACGGATGGGCGCCCACCCACAATGCCGGTCAGGCCCGGGGCCATGCCGGTGGCGGCTTGCGCGATTTCTCGGGAGAACAGCACCAGCGCGCCTTTCTTTGGGTGGGCAGCGCTGATTTTAACGATGATTTCCCGGCTGCCATGGCCGCGACCTTGCTTACCGTATGTGGTTTCCGTGCCCAGCAGTTCGACACTGGTTTCGGTGTAGTCACCCAGGCCGCGCTCCTGGAACAGGCGAGAGGTTTTGGTGAGGATGGCGTCGGCTACCGCTTGGGCTTTTTCAGGAGCGTCAATGCCAGCAAGCAGGAAGGTTGCTGTGCATTTGAAGCCATCGGGCCAGGTGCCAGATACCTTGTAGCTGTCGGTGGGTGGCAAGCCGCGGGCGCCTCGAACGGTTACACGGTCAGGCCCGCTTTCTATGAGTTCAACATCCGTAAAGTCGCAGGTTACATCGGGTAGTAAATAGGCGCGAGGATCGCCAATTTCGTAAACCAGTTGCTCAGCAACGGTGCCACGACTTACCAGGCCTCCAGTGCCTTCCGGCTTGGTAACAACGAACTCGCCGTTTGCGCTAACTTCAGCAATGGGGAAGCCCATATCGGCGAATCCATCAGCAACGTCTTCCCAGTCGGTAAAATTGCCGCCGGTAGATTGCGCTCCGCACTCCAATAAGTGACCGGCGAGACTGGCTTGCGCCAGTTTGTCGTAGTCTTTCCAGTCCCAGCCGAACTCGTGAACCAGAGGCGCAAGCACCAAAGCACTGTCGACCACACGGCCAGTAAGAACAATGTCTGCACCCTGGTCCAGGGCAGCTGCCAAACCAGATGCGCCAAGGTAAGCGTTCAGGCTAACCATCATTGCGGGCATAGGTGCACCGGTAGCCATTTCGGTGATGCCAGCTTTGCTCAGGGCCTGTTTCTGGGGAAGCAGGTCATCCCCGAGTACCAGGGCAATTTTCATGTCTACACCGGCTTTCTCGCAAAGGGCTTGCAAGGCATCACGACAGGCTACCGGGTTCACGCCACCAGCATTGCTCAGTACGCGAATTCCTTTCTCTTTGATGTCGGCCAAAAGCGGCCCCATAACAGTTTCAACAAAATCCCGCGCATAGCCCTGACTTGGGTCTTTCATCTTCTGGCCCGCCATGATCGACATGGTGACCTCGGCCAAATAGTCGGAGACCAGGTAATCAATATTACCTTTGTGAACCAGTTGCGCTGCGGCCGTTTCAGTGTCGCCCCAGAAGGCGGAGGAACAGCCGATCCGGATAGTCTTCGGTGAATTCGTCATGTCTGTGCATCCTGTAGCTGTGTTGCCGTGAATACCAAGAATATGTGCCGGCAACTGTTGAACCGTTGACAAGACGATACCAAGCAAGCGCTTGGTTTGTAAACAGGCAAATCTAAGGTAGAATGCAGATTCTTTGTAAAGCCGCTGGATACGCCCGTGAATCAAGAAAAAATACTTCAGTCACTCATCGCCGATAACCTGGTGTCAGCATCAGACAGTGCCCGCGGACGGCTGCTTCGGGAAGCCGCGCGTTTGTTCCGCGAAAAAGGTTATGAACGCACCACTGTGAGAGACCTTGCCGCTGCGGTGGGTATTCAGTCGGGAAGCCTTTTTCATCACTTCCGTACCAAAGAAGAAATTCTTAAAGCAGTGATGGTTGAAACGATCAGGCTGAACACCGCCGTGATGCAAGCAGCCATGAGTAAGGCGACATCCAATCGGGAGAAGCTGAGGGCGCTCATAAGCGCAGAGCTGGAATCTATTAATGGCCAGACCGGGGAGGCGATGGCCGTTCTGGTATTCGAGTGGCGCAGTTTGTCTGAAGCTTCCCGGGCAGAGGTGCTGAAGCTTCGCGACATATACGAAGCTTTGTGGCTGGACGTGCTACGTGGGGTTAAAGAAGAGGGTGCGCTTAAAGCGGATCCTTTTGTGGTGCGCCGTATGCTAACCGGCGCACTGAGCTGGACCGTAACCTGGTATCGACCGGATCGTGGCGGCTTGACCCAGGATGGTTTAACCGATCAAGTGGTGGCAATGCTTGGCTTGAGCTAGCGGCTGGATCGGCAGATTCTAGTGAGAGCATGCATTTTGTCAGTAAATTAATTTCAGGATGCATGCGAAGGTTCGTTTTCGAAGTTATTGTTTTAAGTCAAAAAATCTCATCAAACAGCGGTCCGGATCAGGCCATTGGCCTGATCAGCATGGGCAGGCCGGCAAACGAGCCATTTTTGTAGGACAGCTTTCAACGCACTCTTGCTCCCGGAATGACAGAACCAACTGTCTTCCTCATAGATAAAAACAAAGCAGAGCAGAGTGACTTAATCATGTCCATATTGGCAACGTATGCAGGTCGTCTTGTGGCGGCGCGCAACAAACTGGCTTTACTGGCAACGGTAGTATTGTTTGCAGGGTGTTCGGCAAACCCCATACACAAAGTCACTGGGACTGTGCTGGCGAATTACGCTGAGAGTGAAGCCACTCCTTACGTTATGCAAATGTCCGACCCGAAAATGGCGTGTGCTCTTGGGGAGGGTGTTGACCCCCTGATCTACTCCTTTTCGCGGATCAATGATGCGCCGGATACCAGTGGATCGTTGCTGATGCTGTTGGCGGCCAACTGCATGGAATACCGTGCCTGGGAAGCCGAGCTTGATTACCTGCGGGCAGATTATGAAGGTAATGTGCCTCAAGCCAAAGACGCCCGTGAACGAGCCAAGCGCTTGTACGCCCTCACCGCAGAGCGTCGGTTGATCGCCTTCCAAAGAGCCATGGCGGCCTACGATTTTGATCCTGCCAAAGAACCCCTTGAATGTCCGTTTCTGTTCAGTGAGCAAGACGAGATTACCTTTCTGCTTGGATTGCTGACCGGGTTGCAAGCGGTTGTAAATGATGCCAACTCAGGTGCGCGTGCGGGAATACCGCGCAATATAGCCCCTCAGGCAGAGCGCGCGGCAACCTGTATTGATAACGAAAAAACAGGTGGGTTGCCCAACGCCGTTCGCGCCATGGTTTGGCTGTTGCTGCCAGACACCCGTCCAGAACTCTCCCCCGACCCCTGGAAAGTGCTCGAAAACAGTTCTGCTATGGGCGTGAAAGCAGGTATGCGTGCGTCGATGGCACTTGAGGCTGTTGCTGCAGAAACCTTCGGACGCACAGATGTTCTGGCTGACGTGATTCACCGTTTTGCGGAAGCTGACGACACCATTGAGGTGTGGGAAAAGTATCGCCTGGCTGATTTTGTGGCTGAATACATTATCCAGTTTTCGTCAGACAAATACTGGACGGCTGAATATGGCTACCGTACACCGCAGGCGTTCTTCGGAAAAATGAGCTCTGAACAAAATAACGAAAACATTGAGATTATGAGCCTGGAGGGCTTGCTCTGAACGGGCAGCTCCAGCGCATGTGCTCGATCGCTTATTGAACTCACTATAAACATAAGAATGAATCGGAGATTGTTATGATCCGCAAATCCCTTACAGCCCTGACACTCGCTGCCATCACACCCATCGCCTCGGCCCAAACCGTAAAAATGTGTGTTTTCGATGTGATTGGTGCGAACGGTGATATGTTCAATATGGTTAAGGACTATGCGCTGGAGATGAAGTCTCACGGTGTGGATTTCGACCTGAAGCCCTATACCGATGAGGGTGTTGCTGTAGGCGACTTCAACGCCGGCCAGTGTGATGCAGTTGCTGCCACAGACATACGCACCCGACCATTTAACCGCTTTACGGGAACCGTTAGCGCTGTTGGTGCAATCCCCAGCTATGATGATCTTAAAACCCTTCTAGCGACATTGGCGCAAGCTAAAGCGGCACCGCTTATGAAGCAGGATGGTTATGAAGTTTTGGGCATTGTGCCCGCCGGTGCAGGGTATTTGTTTGTTAACGACCGCAGCATGGATACTGCAGGCGATCTGGCGGGCAAGCGTATGGCGACTTTGGACTATCAGAAAGACGCAATACACATGGTGAACTTTATTAAAGCCACGGTTGTGCCTTCAGATATCACCAATTTTGCCGGTAAGTTCAACAATGGTTCGGTTGACACAGCTTACGCACCTGCATTTGCCTATGAGGCGCTTGAACTCTACAAAGGCATTGGCGAAAAGGGTGGCATTGTGGATTACCCATTGGCGCAGCTCACTATTCAGGTGATTGCTCGCGAGGGTGTTCTTGATGATGCAACGGCGCAGGCATCCCGCCAGGTAGCCTGGGATATGTACCCGCAAGCCATGAATCTGATTAGCCGGCAGGAAGCTGCCATTCCTGAAGATAAGTGGGTTCGCATTTCTGAAAAAGATGTTGAAGGTTACCAGGAAATGTTTCGCCAGAACCGCATCGAAATGCGCGATGGTTTGAACGGTGCACCGGATGTATACCACCCGAAAATGCTGAGTCTGCTGAGCAAGATTCGCTGTTCCAGCAATCCATCTGCTTCGGAATGCACCTCGGAAAACCGGGAATAACAGGGCGGGATTGGCATGAACTGGCAAGCATTAACTGCCCCTGCCGCAAGAGCCCTGTATCCCGTGCATAAAGTGCACGGGGCCATACTGCTCTTGCTGCTATTTGTGACCCTGCTTCTGGGAATGGGCAATTCCCTCCATTCCCGCCTGCTGTGGGTTGGTGAGCAGACATGGCCGAATTATTATCTGCTGAATCCGGATGCAGTAGAGCCCTCCTGTCGTATGGAAATGGATGTCGAGGCAGAAGTCCGCAAGAGGGTAGATGCTTATAAGCCAGATCCGGACGATCTGTTTGATTCCCCACCTAACCCCCAGGCTATCCGCACATCGCTGGAGCGAAATTTGGCGCTTTGCGCGGAGAGCCATGCTGCGTACCAGAACAATCTTGAGCACGCTACGCCCGCGTTGGGCGTGTTCAAAACGGTTGAGCAGGGCTTGGCGTCTTTCCTGCTGGATAATATTGAGCTGACCAAATATCTGTTCATCGCAATTTTTGCGATGGCAGCAGCCGTGGCAGCTCTGGATGCCGATCATATTGCACTGCGACTTCCCAGAAACCGCTCAGAGTGGCGCCTGAGTCAGGGCGTGCAGTTCCTGGTGAACGGTATGATGGTGTTCTCCATGGATGCGTATCTGGGCCGCCTCGCCAGCTCGCCCGGGGCTGAGTCTACAGCCATGTTGCAGCATGCCTGGACGGGCGTGTTTGGCCTGTTCATGGTGATCAATGCTCTGCGCTTTCTGAAAGTGCCCGAGCACATAAGAGCGGGTGGGCTGACGCTGTCTTCGGGGTTGGTCGTGCCGCTGTATTGCACCATGGGCCTGATTGCGATGGGCTACTTTTTCTTTGTAGATGGCTATGCGTCTGGGCTCGCTATCTACTTCGGCATGATGTCCAACCTGTCTTCGATGTTTATCAACATCGGTCTCTATGTTCTGGTGGGTATGGTTCTGAAACAGACTCGCTTGCCAGAGTTGCTGTTGAACGTAATCAAGCCGTACAACTTGCCGGCACCCATGCTGGCTTCAGTCATTATCTTTGCGACGGCCTTTCCGACCGCTTTTACCGGCGCATCCGGTATTTTCATTCTTGCCGTTGGTGGCGTGGTTTACGATGAGTTGCGCCGGGCAGGTGCAGGGCGGCAACTGGCACTCGCGACCACGGCCATGTCGGGAAGCCTGGGCGTTGTACTGAATCCCTGCTTGCTGATTGTTGTGGTTGCGGCCCTGAACAAGGAGGTTACCACCACCGAAATGTACGATTGGGGCTTCTGGGTGTTTATTATGTCTGCCTCTTTGTTCTCAATCATCGTATGTAAAACGGAAGGCAACTGGCGGCCTCGCCCGGCTCCGGGTGCTTTCAGGGCCTCGTTGCAACAGCTCAAACCCCTGATGCCCTATGTGGCCCTGGCTGTGGCTGTCATATTCACCATTTATGTGGTTCTGGGGTTGTCGTTCAACGAGTACAGTGCACCAATGATCCTGCCGTTGGTGATGCTTGCGCTGGTATTCCTGGATGCCGATAGCAGCAGTCGTGAAGACAACGAGTCCCGCATACAGGCATTCTGGGGACGAAGCTGCGCGGCAGCCAGTGATTCGGCCGTGCACATTGGTGCTCTGCTGGCCTTGATCGGCTTCTCTATTTGCCTTGGAGGCATTCTTGAGCGGTCTGACATTGTTCATACTCTGTTCCCGGAGCATCTGACCAGTCCATGGCTTGCGATGCTCGTGATTGTGCTTCTGTTGACGGTCATCGGCATGGTGATGGACCCATTTGGTGCCGTCATACTGGTGTCGGCAACCGTTGCACAACCGGCGATACAGTTGGGTATTGACCCATTGCACTTCTGGATTGTTTGCCTGGTAGCATTTGAGCTGGGGTATCTCAGCCCGCCAGTGGCTCTGAACCACTTGCTTACCCGACAGGTTGTGGGGGAGAGCGAAGTGTTGGCAGCGGAGCGTGTTGGTTCTTTCTGGCATCGCTACGAGCGATTACTGTTGCCTATAGCCGTAATGGGGCCGACGCTGCTGTTGGTAGCGTTTGTTCCGATGTTGTTTTACGCCCTGTAGATCAAGTTGGGAAACCCCGCTCTGAATTCGAACTACAATGAGAGGAAGCATGTCTCATTGAATTGCGATTCGGAGCGGGCGTTATGGTTTATAGAGCTAATAGGATTGCTACCGCTTTGGCGTTCTCGCTAATCCTTGGCGCCTGTGGAGGATCATCTCCCTCTGGTGAAAGTGGAGATGGAGGCAGCGATGTATTGCTTCCGCCGGCGAGGATTGTTTTAGCTGGCACCATAGGTGTTGAGGCCAACACACGGGTTGACGCTGACACTGCAGATGGCCTCGTTCTTGGCGAACTCCCGTTGACGGAGCCCCAGTTGCTGCCTGCCTCCTTTATTCTCGCTGGGTATGTAAGCTTTAGGGACGAGTCCCGCGGCACCAATAGTCCTTTTGATGATTTCCCGAAGGACCCGGAGGATCAGTTTCGGGTGCCATTTGAGCCGGGAGAGCGTTTGTCACTGCGCACCTTCAGTGAGATGGCTGGCGGGCCTCTGGTAACACTGGCGCTACGCCGTCTGGATGGGACAGAGCTGGAATCGCAGACAACGGACCCGATTAACAAGATGTTTTCTGCCAGCGTCAGTCTGCCAGCCACGGAGGAGGCGGGCGACTATCTTGTGGTGGTTTCTGCAGATGATTTTGACCCTCCGCCAGTCCGTTATGTACTTTCGAAAACAGCCGGTGCGCAGTCTTTGGCATTGAACCTTGACTGGCCCGGGCACGCCTTTGTTCCAGGAAGAGCTGTTGTTGCCATGGCTGATTATGCAGGCACACCCATGTCTGCATCTAACCAGGTTGCGGGCAATGTAATCCGGGCACTGGATCATCAGCATTGGCTGGTAACTATGCCCGCCAGTCGTATGTCCAGGCAATCAGCAAACGAACAGAATACTCTTGACTGGATTGATACGCTGAGACAACAGCCCGGAGTTGTGAGTGCGACACCTGACTATATAGTGTCGGCTCAAAGCCCCATGAATGAGCCCCTATATCCCAAACAGTGGCATTATGACCTGATCAATTTGCCTGCTGCATGGCAGCTTGTTCCCGGTGGAGGCGCCGGCGTTAAAGTGGCGGTGCTTGATACTGGGCTGTTCAGAGACGGGCGGGGCTGGCACCCGGATATAGCAGCCAATGTTGTTATCCAGATACCTGCCGGAGCAGACTTCGTATCAGCAGAATTCGACAATGATGTCCCGCCCGGCCGGGATGGTGACCCGAGGGATCCAGGCAATGCTGCGGGTAACAACGTGTTTCATGGGACTCACGTCGCAGGCACGGTCGTTGCCAATGCCACGAACCAGCTCGGTGGAACGGGCGTAGCCTTTGGCGCCGAACTGCTTCCAGTCAGGGTTTTGGGGGAAGGTGGTATAGGATCATCCACGGACCTGATTAATGCGATCCGCTGGGTTGGTGCTGGCACACCGGTGAAGGCAGACATCATTAATTTAAGTCTTGGCGGTTTGCCCGAAATACCCGCGTTGCAGAACGCTATTGATGAAGTTGTCGCTAATGGCGTGATTGTGGTGGCTGCGGCTGGCAACCAGGCAAGCTCTTCCCCAGCCTATCCAGCTGCTGCGGAGGGTGTGTTTTCTGTAAGCGCAGTGGATGCTGGTGGCAGCCTCGCCGGTTACTCCAATTTTGGCCCCTGGATTGATCTTGCAGCTCCCGGAGGCGATGTGCGCAGGGATGCAAACCTAGATGGCTTGGCTGATCTGGTTATCAGCTCCAGTGCTAGTCTTGGCCCCGACGGGTTTGAGCCGGATTATACAGGGCTGCAGGGTACTTCTATGGCGGCTCCGCATGTTGCGGGTGTTTTTGCCCTCATGAAGAGCCTCAAGCCAGATCTCAATACTGGAACATTGGTTTCCTGGCTTGCAGGAGGTCAGCTCACCACGCCTGTTCCCGGCGGCAGGTCAGGTGCCCTCGGGTACGGCACTATCGATTCGGCCAAGGCGGTATTGGCTGCCATCGATAATCCCTCTATTACCATACTGTCCGCGTCGCCTGCGGCAATCAGCCTGTCGTCGGAAACAAGGCTATCTCAGACTGTTGAGTTGCTGGTGCTGGGTGACCAAACCAATAATCTGGTGATTAATCCGGCCATAGCGAGCCCGGCATGGCTTGATGTGACCCTTTCGGCGGTGCGGCCATTTTCAATTACAGTGACGCTTAATGAGCAGGCACTCGAAGAGGATGTTCCGGTACGCACCAGTCTGGAGGTGAACTACACAACCGATAGCACCAGAGTTCTTCACATTCCTGTGGTGGCTGAGCTGGTAACGGATGAAAATGCACGCAATGCGGGAAGGCACTTTGTATTGCTGGTATACACTGAGCCCAATGAACAAGGTCAGCTTGAAGCCGCTGCTCAGGTTTCCATGACTGCCGTAAATGGAACCTATCAGTTTGGTTTTCGTCTGAATGACGGAACGCAGGGCGCAAGCTTTGCGGATGTGCCCCCAGGCGATTACTATCTGGTCGCAGGCTCAGATCTGGATAATGACGGTATTATTTGCCAGTCGGGAGAGGCATGTGCAGAGTACCCGGTCACCGGCATGCGAGAGGTGATTACTGTCGATGAGAATACCGATCTGAAGGATATCCGTATGGCGACAGGCTATTTTCGCCCAACTATTTCCACAGCAACACCTGATGTACTGCCTCGTCCCGGATTTACCGGTTACAAACTGAAAATGCCACATTCGCATGGCGTGGCTGCACCCAAAAAAATCGGAGTTGAACGTTGATAGCAGTATTCAGAAAGGTGCTGGCAGGAGCGCCGTTGGTTACTTTGCTGACAGGGTATTTGTTGGCTGCGGGATGTGCATCTTCAGACGTTATTGAAACGGGGCCCGATGAGCTTTTGGCTCGGCAGGTTATCCAGTCCGCCCATTGCGGCCTGAGTGGCCCCGGACTGGCCTATGTTCAGACCCCCGAACGATTACAGCAGTTACTCGATCTGCCGGCTCAGAATATAGCCGTCCAGCAGCTGCGACAGGTGGACCTTGAAAAGGAACATCTGCTGTTTATTACCTTGGGCGAAAAGCCAACGGGCGGCTACAGTGTCAGCCTGGTTTCGGCGAAAGCTGAGGGCACCGGAAGCCCGCTACGGCTTGCTGTTGCCGTTCGCTCTCCGGCGCCGGGAACCATGACCACTCAGGTTATTACGTCGGCCTGTGTGGTGGTGGCGGTTCCAGCGCATGACTGGCCGGAAATCCGGGTGTCAGGCATTCGGGACAAGGATTTGGTTTTAGCGCCCTGAGACGGCTTTTTCTGCAATATTTATCGGCGTTTCGTCCAGCGCCGGTAAACCCTTCAAGAACTCAAGAAGTAGAACCGCTAAAGCAGGGTATAGATCGCTAACGGTACTAACCTTCTCGCAGCGCGCCGCAAATGCAGGCAGCCAGTTCAGCAGCTCTTCTTCAATAAAG
This sequence comes from Marinobacter sp. 1-3A, assembly GCF_016597775.1. Taxonomy (NCBI): domain Bacteria; kingdom Pseudomonadati; phylum Pseudomonadota; class Gammaproteobacteria; order Pseudomonadales; family Marinobacteraceae; genus Marinobacter; species Marinobacter sp. 1-3A. Next base: position 132,539 of record NZ_VCGZ01000005.1, on the reverse strand, counting down.
GCTTTTATCTGATCCAGAGTAGGCCCGGATTCGGGCTTTTCTGCTTTGTTCAGAAAGGCGTCGAATCCTTCACCCAGATATTCAAGCATCACTGATAGGTGGTCGGATGGCTCCCGGAAGTCTGCCGAAACTTCTTGCTGGCTTGCGGCCAGCCGTTCCTGCATGCGTTCCTGCGGCTCAGCAAAAAACCGATTGCCCTCAGAGCTGTAAAAAGACGCATAAGGAGGGGCGCTGTTTTGCCCATCCATCAGGAACATGGCGGCGAAATCTGCCGCCAGTTCCAATCGCGAGTGTGATAGCAGAGTCAGGCCGGTAAATGCGTTGCGTAGCCGTTGAACAGCACTGGCAAGCCCCGGCAGCTCTGCCAGCGAGGAGAGGACGGCATCGCCTTCCCCCCGTTGGTACGCCAGTAACTGCTCCTGGGTCAGCTCGACCGCAAACAGGCCAGCAAACCAGTTGCAGAGCGCAGGATGGCGCCAGTCTGCATTCATACTTCGACCTCAATAGGGCCGCCAAACGAGGTGACTGCCGGTGCAGCTCCCTTGAACTTCTCCATATCAACCAGGCAAGTATTGGCACTGGTAGCCTGGGACAACCGTGAGGTGCCTATGTCCATGGTCAGGGTGTTGGGGTCGCCGTATGTGTCCAGTGAACCGATACTGGCATCTTCCGGGCCGTACCACGCGCCTTCCTGAATACGGATTACGCCGGGCGGGAAGTTGTCGGAGACTACTGCGCCAGCCAGCAATTGGCCACGGTCGTTGAACACGCGCACCAGATCGCCGTCTGCTATGCCTCGGGCTTTTGCATCTTCCGGGCCCATAAATACGGGTTCACGCCCCTGAACAGTATAAGTGGCACGGAACTCTTCCGATTCGCACATTTGTGAGTGCAGGCGGTTGTCCGGATGCACTGATTGCAGCCACAAGGGGAACTTGTCAGAGCCCGGGCCACCGTGTGATCTCTCGGCTTTCTCCATCCAGCTGGGATAGGCCTTGCAGTCGTCATAGCCGTAGCGGCCGATTTTTCGGCTACTGATTTCAATAAAACCGGAAGGAGTACCCAGCGCGTTCAGTTCCGGGTCTTCCCGGAAATCTGCGTGCCGCACCCAAGGCTTGCCAGCCCCAAAGTCGACATAGCCAGCTTCCCAGAACTCTTCGAATTCCGGCATTTTGAAGCCGGCTTTCTGGTTTTCATCCCGGCAGGCATTGTATAGATGGCGCAGCCACTGACCTTCGTCCATGCTGCGACGGTATTCTTCATGGCGACCAAAGCGGCGGCAGAGTTCTGTGAATATGTCGAAATCCGTGCGCGAATGGAACAAAGGGTCCACCAGCTTATGCATGGCCAGCAGGCCGCGGTTGCTGTAGGAGCCGTAAATATCGATATCGTTGCGTTCAAACTGTGTACATGCGGGCAACACCAAATCCGAGAAGCGGCAGGTGGCGTTCCACGCAAAATCGATGGTAACCGCAGTCTCCAGCTTGCGATAAGCCTTCTTCATGCGGTTTCGATCCTGATGGCGATGCCATGGGTTACAACCACTGAAGACCACCATACGAATTTCGGGGTAGGTGACTTCGCTGCCGTTGTATTCGATTTTCTCTCCCGGAGACAGAATGCTGTCAACCCAACGCGCAATCGGAATGGTGCTGCTTGCACCTTTGTAATCCATGCTTGGGTGTTTGGGCTCTTTACCCGCATCAATGTTGCGCGGGAAGGCTCCTGGCGCACTGGCACCCGAGGCAGATACTCCGATTGAGCTGTAGTGGTGGGCGTAGCTGATGCCGCCGCCTGGCAAGCCAATCTGGCCGAGCATGGTGGCGATAACAGCACCCATCCAGTAAGGCTGCTCGCCATGCTGTTGACGCTGAACCGCCCAGCCAAAGAGAAGCTGTGTGCGATCCGAAGCCAGCAGGCGGGCAAACTCACGAATTTTGTCTTCATCTATCCCGCAAATGGCTGACGCCCAGGCCGGGGTTTTCTCAACCTTGTCGTCGGTTTCGCCCATCACATAGTCAATGAAGTCTTTGAAGCCCAGCGCGTAGGTTTCGATGAACTTCTTGTCGTAGAGGTTTTCACTATACAAAGTGTGGGCGATGCCCAGCATGAAGGGTACGTCGGTCATCGGATTGACGTATAGCTGCTCGCAGCCCAGATAGTTTTGGGTCTTGGAGCGAACCGGGTCGACGCTGATTACACGGATACTACCGTCGGCAACCTTGCCTTTCAGTTGTTCCAGATACTCGTAGGATTCGTGGGTTTCGCAGTTCCAGCCAACCTGCAGGTTTTTGACCGGGTCATTGGCCCACAGAATGATGGTTTTACTGTTATCCAGAATCAGCGGCCAGGATGTGCCCTGGCTGTAAACTTCAGTAGAGCCTAAAACATAGGGCAGAATGCCCTGGGCAGCGCCGGTGGAGTAGTCGCCAATTGTTGCGACTGAGTTGCCATGCATGCCGAGGGCTCGAGCCATGTGGTTACCGCAGCTGTGCACCTGTCCGGTCTGACGCCATCCGGTGGAGTGGTGCAGGGCAGCCGGGCCGTGGGTGGTTTGCACCCGCTCCAGCTCTTCATAAAACAGATCAAGGGCTTCGTCCCAGGTCAGTCGCACAAAGCGGTTGTCGCCACGCTGAGTGCGGTCGCTGTTCTCGCGATTCTTCAGCCAATCGATCCGGGCCATGGGGTATCGAATGCGGGAAGGGTTGTAGATAACACCCATCACGCCTTTGATCATCTCAGTCGGGTACTTGTCCTGCTCAAACGGCTTGATTTCAGCAACCTTGCCGCCTTTCACCAGTGCCTTGATAGCGCCCCAGTGTGAGCCGGTGGTTTTCCAGGACCCCTCAGCAGATACGGCAGCTTCGGCTGCCCGCATTAACAGGCCCGGGCCGAGCATGGCCCCTGCTGATACGGAGGCCAGTCCTTGCATAAATTGTCTGCGTGTAATCGCCATGGTATGCCTCAAAAGTCAGTGTGCGTTCTCAGCAAAATCGGAAGAGTGCAGCTGCAGGTACTTCAGTACCAGCGCTTGGGTCTCTGCGTTCATATTGGTGAAACCGACCATGCCAGAGAACATTGCTGGCCAGGTGTTGGCGTCAAAATGTGCAGGTGCGGGCTCGCCATGGCAAACGCTGCAGCCATCGGAATATGTCTGGTCAGCATAGCCCCAGAGCGCATCACGATCTGGGAGAAGACCGCCCTTTTTCGCCCACAAGGTAATGTCTGCCTGCTCCCAGGAGAGGCCTGTTAAATCGTCCACTTTGTTTTCGCCCACATCGAAACGGGCGTCGTCAGTGGCAACATCTTTTTCGAGAACCGCACTGGCTACGTTAAGGCCGAAGCCTTCGTACATGATGCGGCCGAAACCTTTCTGTTTGCGCCATCCAGACACCTGAACTTCCAGAGCATCACCTTTGGTGCTAATCAGGTTTACAGACGAGGCAGGATCTAGGTAGCCAGCCAGGTTCTGTAGTTCGGGGTCTGTGTAAAGATCAACTGATGTGACCGTGTAATAGGTTTCTCCGGTTGACAGGCGCGCGCCAGCTGCCTGCTCCATCAAGCGTGCAAGTGCCGGGTCAACTCCGGTGTTCATCTCTTTGGGCAAATTGTGCGCAATACCTTTGTGGCAATCGAGGCAGCTTTGGTTGCGTTCAGCAGCGGGCTTCATGAAACGGCGGGCTTCGTCGCCCATCTTGTCCCAGTCCATGCTGTCGTAATCGTGACAGTTGCGGCATTCCAGCGAATTGTTGGCCGAAAACCTGGCCCACTCATGCTGGGCAAGCTCCAGGCGTTTGGCTTCGAACTTTTCGGGGGTGTTGATGGTGCCAAAGATGGCGCCCCACACCTCTTTACTGGCTTGCATTTTCCGCGCAATCTTATCTGTCCAGTTGTGCGGAACATGGCAATCAGGGCAGGTAGCGCGAACCCCCGTTCGGTTTTCATAGTGCACAGTGTCCTTCAGCTCTTCATAAACGTTGTCTTTCATTTCATGACAACTGATGCAAAAGGCTTCGGTGTTGGTTACCTCCAGAGCTGTGTTGAAGCCGCCCCAAAAGATAATACCGGCAACGAAACCAGTAATGATGACCAGCCCCAAGCTGATGTGGACTGGCGGGCGGTTGAGAATTCGCCAAAAGGATTTTATGCGCTTTAACATGAGGTTCTGCCCGAGTCAGATTTTTGTAGTTTGTAACCGAAGTGGTTGGTGGTTGGATTCATGGGTGGCCAGGGGGACCGAAGAACATTTGTCCAATCCAAACAGCAAAACCATAGCCACCCACAACGGCAACGGAGGTTGCTGGCAGGATTACAAAAGTCACCATTAATAGAGCCCGCCACTCCCGGGCTTTGGTTATTGGTGCACCATCTTCATCGGTCGTTGCCGAAGTAACAGGCTGATCGCCCATGACCATACTCCCTCTATATTATTTATATGCTCTTTCAACTCTGCGCTTATAACAGGGGAGTGTAGTTGATATTTGTCATTTATTCGCCGTGATTGTTGAGTCGTGACTGTTTCACCAAAGTATGGCCTTGGTGCAGGAACCGCAATCAGCCGTTGATCTTTGGCCGCGAATCCATAAGCTATGGGAACGAATTTTTCTTCCTGCGGAGTCACGTCCAGCCTATGAGTGAGCAACAATACAACGCCGATGCCATTGAAGTACTGAGTGGCCTGGATCCAGTGCGTAAGCGCCCTGGTATGTATACAGACACCAGTCGCCCGAATCACCTGGCCCAGGAAGTCATCGATAACAGTGTGGATGAAGCTCTGGCTGGCCACGCTCGCCGCATCGATGTGGTGCTTTATACCGACGGATCCTTGAGTGTTGAAGACGATGGCCGGGGTATGCCGGTTGACCTTCACAAGGAAGAAGGGCTGTCCGGCGTTGAGTTGATCCTGACACGGTTACATGCAGGCGGTAAGTTCTCCCAGGGTAACTACAACTTTTCAGGTGGCTTGCACGGTGTTGGGGTGTCGGTAGTTAACGCACTGTCAAAACATCTTGAAATCAGCGTAAAACGCGATGGCCAACTCCACCACATGACCTTTGCCAATGGCGAGAAGGCCACTGAGCTGGAAGTTATCGACACAGTTGGTAAGCGAAATACAGGCACACGCATAAAATTCACGCCGGATACAAAGTATTTCGACAGCCCGAATTTTTCTGTGAGCCGCCTGCGCCATAACCTGCGTGCCAAAGCGGTGCTTTGCCCTAGCCTGACAGTAACCTTTACGCAGGAAAAAACTGGCGAAAAAGATGAGTGGTTCTACGAGGAGGGGCTTCGTGATTATCTACGCTCTGCCTTGGTAGATGTAGAGGTGGTTCCTCTGGAACCCTTTATCGGGAGTTTTTCCAGTAAGAATGAAGCGGTTGACTGGGCTATTCAGTGGCTTCCGGAAGGCGGCGAAGCGGTCATGGAAAGTTATGTAAACCTGATTCCAACCATTCAGGGAGGCACCCATGTAAACGGCCTGCGTACCGGGCTGCTCGAAGCCATGCGGGAATTTTGCGAGTTCCGCAGTTTGCTGCCAAGGGGCGTCAAGCTCTCTCCCGAGGATATCTGGGAAAAAGCGGCTTACGTGCTTTCCTTCAAGATGCAAGAACCGCAGTTTTCAGGGCAGACCAAAGAGCGTTTGTCGTCGCGGGAGGCTGCAGGTTTCATTTCCGGTGTAGTCAAGGATGCCTTCAGCTTATGGCTGAACCAACATACTGATGTGGCTGAAGTGCTGGCGGAGTTGTTTATCAGCAATGCCCAGCGCAGGCTCAAGGCCAGCAAGAAGGTGGCCCGTAAAAGAGTAACATCCGGCCCGGCTTTACCGGGAAAGCTGGCGGACTGCTCTGGTGGTGATACCGCTCGCTCTGAACTGTTTCTGGTTGAAGGGGATTCTGCTGGAGGCTCTGCAAAACAGGCCCGCGATCGTGAGTTTCAGGCGGTGATGCCATTGCGCGGTAAAATCCTGAATACTTGGGAAGTAGATTCCAGCGAAATACTGGCTTCCCAGGAGATCCACGACATTGCTGTCGCCATAGGCGTAGACCCCAACTCGGATCAGCTTGGGGGCCTGCGTTATAACAAAATCTGCATTCTTGCGGATGCTGACTCTGATGGCCTGCACATCGCAACCTTGTTGTGCGCTCTGTTCCTCAAGCATTTCAGGCCCGTTGTTGCTGCAGGCCATGTGTTTGTCGCCATGCCACCGCTTTACCGTGTGGATCTTGGTAAGGAAACTTTTTATGCCCTCGACGAGCATGAGAAACAAGGAATACTGGATCGTATTGAAGCCGAGAAGCGCAAAGGCAAGATTTCGGTAACCCGCTTTAAAGGGCTGGGTGAAATGAACCCGTTGCAACTCCGCGAAACCACCATGGCACCCGATACTCGTCGTCTGGTTATGCTGACCATTGAAGAGGGTGACGACACAGACAGCCGAATGGACATGCTTCTGGGCAAGAAGCGGGCGTCAGATCGGAGAGCCTGGCTGGAGGCCTACGGCAACATGGCGGATGTTGGGGGTTAGTCGATCGATATTCTATTTGGACCTATAAAAAGACATCGTTATTCTTTTTAATTTGTCTTGAGGCTCGTTATCCTGCCGGTTTTATGATCGGGAAATACCGTAATGGACTGGCAGGGATGGTTTGCGCTCGGCATGGCCGGCGCCGCGCTTATACTTATGAGCTCAGGACGCTATGCGCCCCACCTGGTTCTGATGGTTGTGCTTATTGCGCTCAGTGCCAGTGGCATTATTTCGGCTGGTCAGGCCCTTTCGGGGTTTAGTAATACAGGCCTGATCACTGTTGTAGCTCTATTTGTGGTGGCAGCAGGTATTCATCATTCTGGTGGGGTCGATTTACTGGTCCGGCACCTGCTCCGAAACCCCAAAACTGTTCGCTCAGCGCAAGCGCGCATCACTCTGCCGGTTGCACTGCTGAGCGGCTTCCTCAACAACACCCCCGTTGTGGCAACCATGATTCCGGCGGTTCATGCCTGGTCCAGAAAGATCGGCATCGCGCCCTCCAAACTGATGATCCCCCTTAGCTATTCCGCCATCCTTGGTGGCACGCTCACCATGATTGGCACCAGCACCAACCTGGTCGTTAACGGCCAGTACGAACAGCTCACTGGTGGCCCCGGGCTGTCCATTTTTTCGATCACCGCGGTTGGTTTGCCTGTGGCAATTCTGGGTATTGCCGCAATCCTTCTGTTCATGCCTCGCGCTCTTCCAAATCGTGAAGATCGGCACAAATTTGGCTCCATGAGGGAGTTCACTCTCGAGGTGGCGGTTGCCATTGATGGGCCACTGGTTGGTAAAACGGTAGGTGAGGCGGGCCTGAGGGAGCTGGACCGGCTCTATTTGGTTGAGATAGAGCGTGATGGCAGCGTAGTGACTGCGGTGCCATCCGAAGAGCGCCTGTGTGGTGGCGATCGCCTTGTGTTTGCGGGGGATACCCAGGCAATCTCCGATCTGCTTCGGATTAACGGTATTGTGCCTTCAGAGCACGCAGATGAGCCCAGCTTGAGTCAGCATCGCGCTGAACGCTGTCTGATGGAGGCGGCCCTGTCTCCGCAATCAGAAGTGCTGGGATTAACCATTCGTGATGCGCGGTTCCGGGAGCGCTACGGGGCCGTTGTTTTGGCTGTTGCCCGGGGTGGTGCCCGAGTATCAGGGAATCTGGGTAATATTCAGCTCAAGCCCGGCGACGTGTTGTTACTGGAGGCCCGGCCCGCGTTTGTAAGTCGCCAGCGTTACAACAAGGATTTTCTGCTTATTAACGACCTGGAAACCGAGGCGCCCAGACACAATCGTGCCTGGCTGTCCTGGGGGATCCTGGTTGTGCTGGTGGGGCTGGCAGCTTGCGGTGTTCTCAGCATGCTGAATGCCGCGTTACTGGGCGCAGCGCTGATGATTATGACTGGCTGTTGCTCTGTAGGGCAGGCACAGAAGTCCGTGGACGTTCCGGTGGTGCTTACTATTGCGGCTTCCTTTGCACTGGGTGCTGCATTGCAGGAGACCGGGGCAGCCACATTCCTCGCTGGAGCGATTCTCGGCCTGAGCAAAGGGCATGTTTTACTGGCTCTGTTTCTGGTTTATTGTTCTGTATCGGTGCTTACAGAGGTGATCACTAATAACGCAGCAGCTGTATTGGTCATTCCGGTGGTGCTATCAATGACCAATACGATGGGAGTTGCGGCTGAGCCTTTTGTGATTGCGGTAATGATGGCAGCTTCGGCCAGCTTCGCCACGCCTTTGGGGTATCAAACCAATATGATGGTGTTCGGCCCCGGGGGGTATCGGTTCGGGGACTTTGTGCGTGTTGGTTTGCCGATGAATGTGTTTATTGGGCTGGTGTCTGTGGCGGTGATTGCGATGGTGTACGGAGTCAGCCCGGGTTAATGGTCGTTACTGCGGGGCGTTGGCCAGAATATCGCAGCAAAGCACCCTCTGCTTGTCGTGATGAGTGAAGCACAATGACAGGGTGACGCACATATAAGCGCCGGTTACACAAAGATAGGGAGCGGTAACGTGGAGTTTGCCAGGCTGAGCCAGCGCCTGGCGAAGATACTGTTGCCTGTACCAGTCTGCCTTGCTGGTGCTTTCCAGCGGCTTGAAGCGCGGATCCAGCCCCCGGCTTCCTGTATCCGATATCAGTGTATCTTCTATCTGAACCCCTTGACTATCTGCCAGGTAACAGCGTGATACCGGGCGGTGATTCAGCAAATCCCTGCACGCTTGTGCCATACAGGTGTCAGCCTGCAGCAATTTGGTGGCGTTTTGAAAATCGTTCCAGAAGAAGTCTGCCAAATAACGGGTCGGGTCCTGGGTGATTTGATGTCTTGCTTTGTAGTCCTGCAGCAGTTGATCGAAATCCGTCGGTGCATTAGAAAGGCTGGCCAGATCTGTACTAGGCCGGCAGAAGTAGAATCCCTGAACAAAGTCCACGCCAGCATCGATAGCAATCATCGCCTGATCGCTGGTCTCAACACCTTCCAATAATACCAGGCACCCGGATTGATGCAGCAGCGAAACAATGCCGTTCAGAATCTGTCGTGCCTTATGGTCTTCAGTGGCTCGCGTCAGTAATTTACGATCCAGCTTTACTATGTCGGGTGACAAGTTCCAGATTCGTTCAAAATTCGAGTGTCCAGCGCCAAAGTCGTCAATGGCTGTAAGACAGCCAAGCTCACGATAGTAGGCAACGGTGTCGCGTAGACGATCTGCGTCGTCTGTTGGCTGTTCAACAATCTCGATGACGATCCGGTGGGGTGGGAGCTTCGTTTTTGCCAGCAGGTTGCCAAAAAAAGAATCTGCTTGGCTGCCGCTGGTTACAGCCCGGGGAGAAACGTTCAGGAACAGCCAGTTAAGCTGGTCTTCGATGCCGCTGTAATTCTGCATATGCAGGTATCGGCAAAGCCGGTCAAGCAGAAGGTTTTCTGCATCAGACGATGGAAGTTCAAAGAGGTGTATGGGCAGAACGTTCGAGAGGTCCGGGTCCTGCGCCCGTATCAGCGCTTCGTAGCCAATGGTTCGCTTGTGAGAAATGCTGTAGATCGGCTGGAGGGCCGTTCTCAAGGTAAGTCCACGAAAGCCCGCTGTCCAGGAATCGCCATCTCTGCGGAGCATCGGTGATATCAGATCAACCTCGGGATCCGCCAGCGTTTCCGGGATTGCTTCAGGCTGCATAGTGTATTTTGAATCATTGAACGAATACATCAGGTGCTACTGTAAAATCGCACTTGAACGATCACTGACCAGTGTTGGCTATGAACTGGAAAAGCCAGAGTAAACTGATAGTTGGAGGGAGGTTGCCAAAAAAAGAATGGCATTACCACTGTTTCATGAATAAATTTGAAACAGGTTGTAAGCTTTGTGGAGTCTGCACTGTTTAGCGGTGGTTTTGGCGGCTCTTTAAGACAAGAGCCGCCAAATAATCAGTTGTTGCTCGGGATTACAACAGATTCGTCGAATTCAAGTTCCATGTCGTGTTCTCCATGATCAATGTAGCCCCCGAAGGGGTGTTTCAAATGTGGAGTAAGTGTAGTTGATACAAGGAATTCGACAATGCGTACAATCCGAACGCGACCAAAGTCAAGACTTTTTTAAAGTGGATTTGGCTTGATCAAAATTTCTGATGATGGGGCGCAAAACATTCCGATTTCATTTGAGGGTGCTGCTTCCTATACTTTAGCTCTCAAACGTTCAGTGTGGATAAGGAGGCCCTGGTTGCTATGCAAATAAGAAATACACCCGCCGGTTATGGTTGGCTAGCCATAGTTGCTCACTGGCTTGTTGCTGTGGCAGTGCTGGGTTTGTTTGCTCTTGGTTTCTGGATGGTTGACTTGTCCTACTATGACGAGTGGTATCGACGCGGTCCGGACATTCACAGAAGTGTGGGTATTTTACTGTTTGCTCTGGTGATATTTCGGTTGCTTTGGCGGTTATTCACCCCATCACCGGAATCAATTCCTGCGCACAAGCGTTGGGAGGTTCTGAGTGCTCGTGCCGCTCACGGTCTATTGTATGTCCTGATATTTGTCGCCATGGTGAGCGGCTATCTGATTTCAACCGCTGATGGTTCATCCATCAGCGTATTTGGCTGGTTTGAAGTGCCATCCGTCACCGGCCAAATTAAAGGGCTGGAGGATACCGCCGGGTTGGTGCACTACTGGAGTACCTGGGCATTGGTTGGCCTGGCTGCTTTGCACGCCGCTGGTGCGTTGAAGCACCATTTCATAGACCGGGACGAAACCTTGCGTCGGATGTTGGTTCCGGCGCGTGGGGATGATTGAACATTTCTGTTTACTTAAGAGGAGAATATTATGAGGAAATTATTGCTCGCATCTGCTGTTTCCATGGCGCTGGTGGGAAGTGTTCAGGCTAATGAAGCCAGCGGAACCTATGCGTTTGACGTAGAAGGTGCCCATCAGTTCATCACGTTCAAAATCTCCCATTTAGGCTACAGCTGGCTCTATGGGCGCTTCAACGATTTTGATGGCCAGTTTGTTTACGATGCAGAAAATCCTGAAAACAGCACCGTAAACGTAACCATTGATACAGCCAGTCTGGACTCCAACCATGCCGAACGCGACAAGCATTTGCGGGGCAAGGATTTCCTGAACGTGAGCAAGTTTCCGCAAGCGACCTTCAAAAGTAAGCGAGTGATCGTTGATGAAGACGGTGAGGCGGATGTTGTGGGTGATTTTACACTTCACGGTGTAACCCGCGAAGTAACCCTGGATGTGGAAATGCTGGGTCACGGCAAGGACCCCTGGGGTGGCTACCGCATGGGATTTGAGGCAGAAACCGAGCTGCGGCTTGAAGATTTTGGTATCCCTGCAAGCCTTGGCGAAGCCTCCGAGACTGTAGAAATTACTATCTCGATTGAAGGCGTTCGCCAGTAAATTGCGGGCTTGCCCCTGCCAGGGCAGGTTTCGGGGTTAAACCCGGAACCTGCCTGTTTGTTTCTCCAGTTCTCGTGCGTAACCGTCAAGTGACTGGCTGATGTTGTCAATGTCTTTTGATCGCGTCGCGCTTTCGGATGCCAAGTCGTTAATTTCTGTGATGCTGCGGTTAATCTCGTCAACCACCTGAGTTTGCTCTTCGGTTGCTGAGGCAACGCTGGTGTTCATGTCGGTGATTCTGGTCATTGCTTCGAGGATAGCATTTAACTGATGCTCGGCTTCCGATGCCAGTTTTACGGTTTCTGTTGCTTCCCGGCTTCCGGTTTCCATCACTGACACGATATCGGCAACGCCGGTTTGCAGTGCCTCAATCATAGCCTGAATGTCCTCTGTGGATTGTTGCGTGCGCTTTGCCAGGGTGCGAACTTCATCTGCAACCACTGCAAATCCACGCCCCTGATCGCCCGCTCGGGCAGCCTCAATGGCTGCGTTCAAAGCCAGCAAGTTTGTCTGTTCCGCAATGCCCCGGATTACGTCGAGTACCGAGGCAATATTGTCGGAGTCATCGGAGAGTTTGCGAATAACATCTACCGCTTTGGTGATTTGCGCTGACAGGCGACGAACCTGATCTGAAGACTTTCGGATAATGTCTGCGCTGGTATTGCCTTTGTTCTCTGCCTCTCTTGTGACATCGGCAGCCAAAGATGCATTGCCGGCCACCTCTTCTATAGCACTTTGCATTTCGTTTATGGCCGTCGCAACCATCGAAATGGCACCGGTTTGCTGGCTTACACCTTCATTGTTGTCGTTTGAGGCCTGACGCAGACTGTCTGCGCCCTGACTCAGTTCTATGGTCAGTTGTTGTATCGATGCCACCATGGACTGGAGGTTTTCCAGAACCTGATTGAAGCTCCTCGCCAAGGCGCCGAGATCGTCGTCCGTTTCGACAGGAATGCGGTGGGTCAGATCGCCTTCGCCTTGCGCGATGTTGTCCAGATGCTCCCTGAGCGTTGATATAGAGCGGATGATCATCCTCAGGACGACAATGAACAGCGCGATGCTGCCTGCAATTGCGATAACGGTAATTGTGAGAATTGCCACGGAGCTATTCTGGCCCTCATTCGATACAGCCAGTGCGCTTGCCTGAGCTTGATCATCTGCATGAGCGCCGACTTGGTCAAAATAGTTGCGGAGGGCTTCGAAGTGCCTGGTGGTTTCCGTTGCTGCAAGGCTTCTGGCTTTTTCCGGCTGGTCTTCTGCGGCCAGTTTGATGACGCTGCGTGCCGATTGCTCCCACTTCTTGAATGCAGTGTCAAAGCCCTGCTCAATGGCGGATACGCCCGTGCCTTCAAGTTGCTCCACGGTTTTCTCAAAACGCTCTCTGGCCTGGCCAGCATTTTCGTTAAACGCCGTAAGAAATCGGGAACCATCTTCGTTGTTGATTCTGGCGTCCACATACGACATTTGAGCCACCAGAGCCTGATAGAGGTCGCGATCTCCATTCAGGATGCGGCTAACGGATGTCAGGTAGGTATCGGCTATTCGTTCCGTACCCGAGACGAGGTTGCGAGTGGTACTAACGCTAAATAACCCTATAAAAATAAGGGCAATAGCGGTGGTGGCGAAAGGGAGGGCGATTTTTGAGCGTAGCCCGAAGCGATTGCCGGTGGTCAGAGTGAGCTCTTGTGTCTGCTGATGATTTATTCAAATCATAGCAGCGCTGAGCCGGGTGTCAGGGTTTAATTGAGATGCAGATTGGGATAGATCGAGCTTTCAGGGGGTCAGGCGTCGGAATGCAGGCTTTGGTGTGGGTTTGCTGGTGCTTCCTGGTCGGTGCTGCAAGAACGGCAAAGGTGGCGTTGACGCCAGAACTGAGCAGCAAAAATAACAAGTCCTATAAGCAGGCCAGCCCAAAGGTAGGGTGCAGGAACCTGAAAGCTGCCACTGATTGCAAACTCAACAAGGAGCATCAGTACAACGGCTAATGCCGCATTTACTATCGCCGTAGTCAGCGCTTGCCCGCAGGCTTTAAGATTAGGTTTCATAGTGTTCCGCTTGTTTGAAGGGAAAGCAGTCTTCTATTCATCATTGGTAAGGAGCATACGGTGCACCTTACAGACTCTCCATGCGGGAATTCCGCTATTGGAATAAGCGTGTCCAGGCGTGAGTGCGCTGTTCTGGCCAATAAACCTGCAGGTTGTTGGTGTATCGGCCCAGTGCTCCATATAATGTTCTATTGCACTCGCCCCGTGATTATTCCGGGGACACAGGGTAGCATCACAAACCTATTTTAAATCAGGCATTACAGGCAAAAAAAGAGGCATCCATGCCAGAGTTTCAGACCACGGATGAAGGCTTTGAGCGGGTATCACTCAGGGACTACACGGAAAAAGCCTATCTCGACTACTCCATGTACGTCATTCTTGACCGCGCGCTTCCCAATGTCGGGGATGGGCTGAAGCCGGTTCAGCGGCGCATTATTTACGCCATGTCAGAGCTGGGCCTCAAGTCCACGTCCAAATACAAGAAGTCGGCCCGCACCGTGGGTGATGTTCTTGGTAAGTTTCACCCCCATGGAGATATCGCCTGTTATGAAGCCATGGTGCTCATGGCCCAGCCCTTCTCTTATCGTTACCCCCTCGTGGATGGCCAGGGGAACTGGGGTGCGCCAGATGATCCCAAATCCTTTGCTGCCATGCGCTATACAGAATCCCGGTTGGCGCGCTTCTCTGATCTGTTGCTGACAGAGCTAGGCCACGGAACCGTAGACTGGGTGCCAAACTTTGACGGCACCATGGACGAGCCCTCAGTGTTGCCTGCAAGGCTGCCCCACGTGCTGCTTAACGGCACTACCGGCATCGCAGTGGGCATGGCGACAGACATACCGCCCCATAACGTAAGGGAAGTCACCGCGGCCTGTATCCGGCTACTGGATGAGCCCGACGCGACAGTTGACCAACTGTGCGAGCATGTTAAAGGGCCGGATTTCCCGACTAATGCGGAGATCATCACACCTCGCAAAGATCTGCTTCAGATGTACGAGACCGGCCGTGGCTCCTTGCGCATGCGTGCCCGTTGGGTGCGGGAGACTGGAGAGATTGTGGTAACGGATCTGCCACACCAGGTTTCGGGAAATCGTGTTCTCGAGCAGATTGCCCACCAGATGCAAACCAAAAAGTTGCCCATGGTGGCGGATCTCCGTGATGAATCGGACCATGAAAACCCGACCCGGCTGGTAATTGTGCCGCGATCGAACCGTGTGGATCTCGACGGGCTCATGGCGCACCTGTTTGCCAGCACAGATCTTGAAAAAACCTATCGCGTGAATATCAATGTGATCGGTAATGATGGCCGCCCGGGTGTGAAGGGTCTGCACCAGATGCTTACGGAGTGGCTGGCGTTTCGGCGTACCACTGTGACCCGTCGATTGCAGCACCGCCTCGATAAGGTTCTGGCGCGTTTGCACATTCTTGAAGGCCTGTTGATTGCCTACCTGAATATTGATGAAGTCATTCACATTATCCGCACGGAAGATAAGCCCAAATTAGTGTTTATGGAGCGGTTCGGGCTTTCTTCGGAGCAGGCCGAATCTATCCTTGAGCTGAAGTTGCGGCACCTGGCGAAACTTGAGGAAATGAAAATCCGCGGCGAGCAGGACGAGTTGGCCGCGGAGCGAGATGAGCTCCAGTCCATTCTGGGCTCCGAAACCCGCTTGAGTGATCTGATCAAAAGCGAGCTGCTGGCGGATGCTGAAGAATATGGCGACGATCGTCGTTCACCCATTGTTCAGCGTGAAGAGGCCAAGGCGTTCAGTGAGAATGATCTGGTTTCCAATGATCCGGTTACCGTTGTGCTGTCTGATAAAGGCTGGGTGCGGGCGGCCAAAGGCCATGATATAGATCCTGATGGGCTGAGCTACAAATCCGGAGACGGTTTTGCTCTGGCTGCCCGAGGGCGCAATAACCAGCAGACTATTTTCATCGACTCTACAGGCCGGGCTTATTCATTGATGGCCCATAGCCTGCCGTCGGCGCGAGGGCAGGGCGAACCGCTTACGGGGAGAATCAATCCACCGTCGGGGGCCAGTTTCTCAGGTCTCTTGATGGGTGACCCGGCTCGCAAGGCGTTGCTGGTGACCGACGGTGGTTACGGCTTTGTGACGTCATTGAACGATATGATCAGTAAAAACCGGAACGGCAAGGCAGTAGTCAGTGTGCCAAAGGGCGCGAAAATTATGCCGCCGGTGGTCATACCGGCGACCGACAAAAAGCTCTATCTGGGGGCAATCTCCAATGAGGGCAGAATGCTTGTGTTCCCTCTCAGTGAGCTACCGGAACTGAGTAAAGGTAAGGGCAACAAGATTATCAGCATCCCCTCCGCACGGGTGCAGAACCGCGAGGAATATGTCGTAGCTGTAGCTGTGTTCGCCGAGGATGATCAGCTGGAAATTCGGGCGGGCAAGCGCAAGATGGGGCTGCAGTTTGCCGATCTTGAGCACTATATTGGGGAGCGCGGCCGGCGCGGGCACAAGTTGCCCCGTGGCTTGCAGCGTGTTGATGCGATTGAGGTTATCCCTTCGGCCGCCCGGGCAAAGGAAGAAGAA
This sequence comes from Marinobacter sp. 1-3A, assembly GCF_016597775.1. Classification (NCBI taxonomy): domain Bacteria; kingdom Pseudomonadati; phylum Pseudomonadota; class Gammaproteobacteria; order Pseudomonadales; family Marinobacteraceae; genus Marinobacter; species Marinobacter sp. 1-3A. The sequence goes on along the minus strand of NZ_VCGZ01000005.1, from coordinate 116,527 downwards.
AGCTCCAAGTTGGAGAGTTCTGAAAATGGAGATTTCCAACCGTGAGTGAACTCGTTCTGATAAACGTATCCGGGCGCGACAAGCCCGGCCTTACGTCGGAGATTACCGGCATCATGGGCCGCTACGACGTTCGGATTCTCGACATAGGGCAGGCGGTGATTCACGATCACCTGACCTGGGGCATTCTCATAGAGATTCCCGACGAGTCCAAATCCTCCCCTGTAATCCGTGATTTGTTATTCCGCTTTCACGCGCTGGACCTTCAGGTGAGGTTTGCTCCGATCACTATTGAGGAATATCAGAACTGGGCGGAGGGCCGTAATCGAGCCTGTTATATCGTTACTTTGCTTTCACGGGACATCAAGGCTGAGCAGATCGCCAGAGTGTCTGCCATTACTGCCCGGCATGGATTGAACATTGATAATATTTCCAGGCTGTCGGCCAGGCCGTCACTTAACACCTCCAGCGACGGGATCGCCTGCGTAGAGTTCTCGGTTCGAGGCACGCCGTCAGATCTTGAGCAGCTCAGAGCAGATTTTCTGCATATAGCAGGCGAGATGAATGTGGATATCGCATTCCAGGAAGATTCTATCTTCCGCCGCAATCGCCGCCTGGTGGTGTTTGATATGGACTCCACGCTTATTGAAGCTGAAGTGATCGACGAGTTGGCAGTGGAGGCGGGTGTTGGTGAGCAGGTTGCAGAGATCACCGAGCGTGCCATGCAGGGTGAGCTGGATTTTAGCCAGAGCTTTGCTGAACGTCTTGCGTTACTGAAGGGCCTGGATGAATCTGTGTTGGAGCGGGTTGCCAGCAGGTTGAAGATGACGGAAGGTGCGGAGCATCTGATCCGGAGCCTGAAAGCCTTGGGCTACCGTACTGCAATTCTCTCCGGTGGCTTTACCTATTTCGCCAGGCACCTGCAGAACAAGCTGGGCATTGATTATATCTACGCCAATGAGCTGGAGATCCGGGATGGCAAGGTAACCGGTGAGGTTTCCGGCCAGATTGTCGATGGCAAGCGCAAGGCAGAGCTTTTACTGGAAATTGCGGGTAAAGAACACATTTCCCGGGAGCAGGTGATTGCAGTGGGAGATGGCGCCAACGACCTGCCCATGTTGAGCCAGGCTGGCTTGGGCGTTGCCTTTCGGGCTAAACCCCTGGTTAAGGAGTCTGCCCGGCATGCTATTTCAACGCTTGGTCTGGACGCTATTCTCTATCTGATAGGCTTCCGTGAAAGTGAAACCAACCAGGGGTTGAAGAACGCCGGCCTGTGAGCCGGCATTCTTCAGGCTCAGTGATCCCCGAAGTCGTAATTCATCTCGGCGGCGGGAGCTTGCAGGTAGTAGCCCTGAATGTAGTTCACTCCTGCCTGCCATAGAGTAGCAAGAACGCTGGCATTCTCTACCAGAGGGATAATGGTGAGTTTGCCAGCGCTTTGCAGGCTCTGTACCAATTCCTTCATCTGCTCCTTGGCTTTGTCGCTCTTCTGCAGTTCTTCCGTAAAAGACCCATCTATTTTTACGTAATCCGCATTTATGTGTTTCAGCGTAAGGAACGGATCCAGTGCGCAACCGAACTGGGCAATGGAAACCTTGCAGTGGAGTTCGTGCAGAGCTTTAGTTAGCTCCTTGGCGTGCTTCGTGTGGTTGTTTGCGTCGCCTTCGCGGATCTGGAAAACAAGCGAATCGCCCGGCAAACGGGCTGCCTTCAGTGCCACACTCAGCCAGGGTGTAAAGGTCTTGTCTTGCAGGGTTTCCGCCGTCACGTTTAGGAACATGCGGGTATCCTTGCCTTTTGCTCGGTGGGTGGCCAGCTGCTTTACAGACTGCAAGATAACCCATCGGTCAATTTTGATGGCAGTGTCGCTTGGCCCCATGGGAGGCAAGAAATCGTAGGGCGAGACTTCTTTCTCATCTTTGTCGAGCATTCGAACGAAAGCTTCGTAATGTTCTTCGCCTTCACCGCGAAGGTTGATAATTGGCTGGAACATGAGACGGAACCTGTCTTCATCCAATGCCTTCAGGATCGCATCAATCGAGTTGCTGTCATCCAGCGCTTCATGATCCACCGGGTTGTAAACCCCGATGCCGTTGCCCTGAGAGTGACCTTCCTGCTTACGTACATCGGAAGAGGCAATGTGTGCCCGGGCCAGAAGCTCTTCGGTTTTGGGTGAGTTTTCAGTGATGGATGCAATGCCAATGCTGACAGTCAGGGGAACCGTGCGGCCGTTAATATCGAAGAGGTGCTCATCTATAGCTTTGCGAATCTGCTCACACCGAGCGATCATCGATTTTTCATCGCAGGGCAGGCACAGTAGTCCGAACGCGTCATCGCTCAGGCGTGCCAGCATGAGGTCATCCCCTGCCTGTTGCCTCAGGAGGCCTGCCAGATCTCCAAGCAGTAGATCTGCACCGGAAATGCCCACATCGCTTTTCATGGACATGAAATTGTCGAGAGCAATATAGGCCAGTGCGCCGGTTTCATTGTCTTTGCCGGCTTTGGCAATCGCCTGTTCGAGCTCTTTCATGAGGTATTGGCGATTATACAGCCCTGTAAGAAGGTCCTGGCTGCTGATCTCCCGCAGCTTCTCTTCAAGCTCGGCGTCGCTATGTTCAGGCTGCAAAACGATCTGAGTGCAGGCTTCGCCGTCGTAGGTTGCAGCAGACACTGACATGGTGACATTCAGTTCGTGGTCGTCACTGCGCCTGGTTGTGCAGTTTAGCGCCAAGCCATCCTCGCCATTCTCTGCAAAAGACTTCATGAAGGATCGGTAGTCTGCCTGGCTCTCGGGTGTCAGGGTATCCAGAACAGGGACGCACATCAGGTCATCAATGTCGTCGTAGCCGAGAAATTCCAGATAAGACTGGTTGGCATAAATATGCATGCCATCGTTGATGTAGGCGATGGCGTCTTTAGAGCTTTCCAGAAGAAGTTGGCAACGTTGCTCTGCTTCGCGCAGATGTGACTCCAACGCTCGGCGGCGGCGGCGGTCTTCAAGTGCTTTCAGTTCGCGTTTGACCGTGAGCACCAGAAGGTCGCTGTGCTCGAACTTTACCGTTCCCTGGGCGCCGGCCTTCATTACAGTAACTGTTCTTTCCCGGCTTTCCTCTTCTGTCAGAAACAGGCAAGGGATGTCTTTGTCCATGCGCTTTATCATGGCCAGAGCGGCGTCTGCCGTGAACTCCTGCTCCAGATCACGGGCCAATAGCAGATCCCAGTTGCCACTTTTGAGGGCTTCTTCCAGATCCTCTTCAGATGTAACGCGGTGTGCTCTTGTGGCTTTACCTGCGTTTCTCAGCAGACTGATCAGGGACTCTGCATCGTTCTGTGAAGGGTCGAGAATCAGGAGGTGTACGGTCGGGTTCTGTTTCTGCATTCCTTAGGCGTCTCGTCATACAAGTTGGCGGGGCCGGCCACGGCAGAGGAGTGCTCTACCCTAGATACAGTATCTGATTGGAAACTGTGAGCTGGTGCTGCGAGACCGGACTGTCACTATCGCTGAATGATGCAGGGGTTGCGGCTTAATAACAAGTCTCCGGCGGAATGCCGGGTATCCCACCGGAGAAGATCATAGCGAAGGCCACAAAGAATCAAAATCATCTTCACTGGCGCCTGCCGGCGACGAGGTGCTGGTAGGCGTGGGTGTTATGCTATTTTTCTGCAGTTTAAGTTCAAACTGGCTGATGCTGCCAGTTGAAGATACTTTTTTAATTAACTGCCCCTGATCTTCCCGGCCATCGTGCAGCATGGATACCCGGCTGCCGGGCTGAAAAGGCAATCTGGGAGTAATCAGGGTAGCGGCCTGGTTGACCACGCTGATCTCAGGTAAGAGAAGTCCGCGAAGATACTCGCTGCTGTTTCCAACCTTCTGGATCAAGCGAACACCACAGGGTGAGCCACTGGGTGCCAACAGTTCAATGCCGATCTGGGTTCCGTGGTTCTTGACCTGCCGAATCCAGCGAACCACCGCTATGCTCCAGGGGTGTGAGCGCTGTTCCCGAACACCAAGTATCTCTCCGGCTTGCATGGAGGGCGGAACGCTTGCCTCCCATGAAACGCAATAGCCACCAGGACTGGTATTTACCAATAATGTAGAGTGGGACTTTGGTCGGTTTTTATCGGTGGTGGGCGTAGGAGTATTTCCAAAACTGCCCCGAAAGTTGATTGGCGTGTCGGCTGCGTGCAGGTGCTCATCGCTAGGCGCCACATCATGAGCGCTACCCCAGGCATCTTCACGCTTGCGGGATTTGCGGATGAAAACGTTCTCTTCATCCTCAGGGCCGTTGTCATTGCCGGTTACGAACTCTGTAAACGACTTTTCGCCTGCAATGAAATAGTGAGCCGCGGTCAGCCCTACACATACCTCGAGTGTTCCCTGGCTGGCAATCCGATTGAAGTTTCTCTTTGCCAAAATACCCAGAGCCTGGCTCAGGTGCGTGAGGAGTGTTTCGTTCACGTTGCCCGGAATCTTCAGCGTGTCCGGGGCAGGCTGCTGGCGGAGCCTCGCATCCAGGCTCGCGGAAATCATGGTCGCCAGTTCTCTGGTGTCGAAACCGAAGCTTTCGTCGCCAGGTTTGTGCTCAAGCAGGCTTCTGTAAACCGGGGAGTTATCCCGCTCCAGGTTCACAACAAAAAGGCTGTCTTCGCCAATGTTGGTTCCACACTGAGAGTGCGCTGTCCAGCCCTCAAACAGGACGTAGGCTTGAAGTAGCTCGGTTTGCCTGAGCTGGTTTGGCCTGGCGCAACCGAGAAGAAGCAAGCGCTTGTAGCTGTCTGCGACTGTGCTGGCTGGTCTTAGTTTCAGGGTGCTGTCTTCTACTGCCATTTCGGTGAGCTTGTTGCGATGAGCAAACCGGAACATGCGATGGCACTCAAGCCAGCTTTGAGCCGGGCTGGGGCAGTAGAGCTGGTGTGAGCGCAAAATGGTCGAGGCAAGTTCAGACGTCGCCCGATGAATGGCTGTTGCAATCAACTTACGGTTTTTATCAAGCCCGCCCTCGTCCAGAGCTTCGAGAAGGCAGAGTTTGTAGCCGCCGGCGAGGTGCAGTTGAAGTGCCTGACACAGATTGGCAATTTTGCGCTGCTTCTCAGGCAGGGCGATTGCGAGCCCCAAATAATGGCGTGATAGCTCATTGCACACGAAATGAATCTTGTCACGAACCAGCTCAAGAAACTGAAGGCGTTGCTGGGGCGCAAGAAACAGGTGGTTCAGCTCGATGATCGCGTGATAGAGCTGGCGTGACACTTCGCCAATATTGGCCATAGGGAGCTGGTTAATCCAGGCTTTGAAGGCCTTGGGCGTAGTATCGCAGAACGACAGACTTGCCGTTTTCTGCTCGGGAACACGGAGATCGGGTTTGAGGATCGTGCCTTCCATGAATATGCGCCAATATCAGGACAAGGTTTGGTAATACGGCTCCGCTCAACCTTTGCAGCGATAACTGCTGTAATGCGTCGATTGATCAGAAAAACGCCGTAAATACATATTTCTACAATTCAGACAGTACTGGACTTTAAAATAGCAAACTAGTGCAAGAAAGCTAGAAAATCACATGTTGACAATATTTGACATCTTAATTTTGACAGGTTCAGTCTTGTGGCCTCAACGACCATCGACAAACAGATCAATGGGTGTTTTTGCAGGCTTTCCCGGGACTTCACGAACCAGTCTTGGTACCAGAAAGCCGGGTAGCCTGGAGAGTAGGTCCTTAACCAGTAATCTGGCTTCTTCATCCGTAACATCAAAATGCTGTGCGCCAGCGACCGGATCAAACGCATGAAGGTAGTAGGGCATAATGCCCGCGTCAAATAGTGTTTCGCTCAGGTTCTCCAACACTTCCGCATCATCGTTGACTCCCCTGAGAATAACGCTCTGGTTTAGCAGAGTTACGCCGGCTGCGCGAAGATAACCCATGGCGCGCCGGGTTGGCTGATCGATTTCTGCCGGGTGGTTAATGTGCAAGACCATCACAACTTGCACCGGCGTATTGCTGATCCACTTAAGCAGTGCATCACACACACGCTGCGGTATGACGACAGGAAGACGGGTGTGAATGCGGATGCGGCGAATGTGAGGGATGCTGCTGATCGCGGAAGCCCACTGGGACAGCAGTTGATCGTTAACCGCGAGAGGATCTCCGCCGCTGAAAATTATTTCATTGATTTCCGGGCTTGCCGCAAGCGTATCCAGGACCTGTTGCCGATCAGCAGGGCTCAGGCGCTGTTCGCCATAAGGGAAGTGCCGACGGAAACAGTAGCGACAGTTGATAGCACACTGCCCCGTTACCATCAGTAGGGCACGGCTGCGGTACTTGCGGATGAGGCCTGTTGTCTGGATGGCCCCGTCTTCCTGCAGTGGGTCGGTAACGAAACCCTGCGCTGCACTTGTCTCAGCGTGGAGTGGCAGAACTTGCCGCAGTAGCGGATCTGCCGGGTTGCCTTTTTCCATTCGATCCAGAAACGGCTCAGGCACCCTTAGCTGAAATAGTTGGTGCCCAGCCTCAGCACCTGCCAGCCATTTATCAGCGGGCAGGCGCAGGCGCGACAGTAATTCCTGCGGTGAAGTGATCGAGTCGGAAAGCAGCTGTTGCCAGCTCCGATTATCATCTCCTGAAAGCCGGGCTTCTATAGAGGTAGGGGTTCGCTGTATCATAGAGGCCTTTGAAAATTAAACAGCATTTTGGCAGGTGGACATTTCATGGCTTCATATTCTACCAACGAATTTCGCGGCGGTCTTAAAGTATTGCTGGATGGCGACCCCTGCATTATCGTCGAGAACGAAATTGTAAAGCCCGGTAAGGGACAGGCGTTTAACCGGGTCAAGCTACGCAACCTGATGACCAACCGCGTGTGGGATCGCACCTTCAAGTCTGGCGAAAGCCTCGAAGCGGCCGACGTTATGGATCAGGATATGGAATATCTCTACACCGATGGAGAATTCTGGCACTTCATGCTCACCGATGGCTCCTTCGAGCAATACGCTGCAGATGCAAAAGCTGTGGGCGACACTATCAAGTGGCTCAAAGAGCAAGACGTCTACACGGTTACTCTCTATAACGGCGCGCCGCTGACTGTCACTCCGCCAAACTTTGTTGAGCTGGAAGTGGTTGAGACTGACCCGGGCATGAAAGGTGATACAGCGCAGGGCGGCTCCAAGCCTGCAACCTTGTCTACTGGCGCAGTTGTGAGCGTTCCCCTGTTCATCACCATCGGCGAAGTGCTGAAAGTGGACACCCGTTCCGGTGAGTACATGAACCGGGTGAAAAGCTGATTCCTACATGAAAAATCAGCCTGATTGGCAGCCCACTGCCTCCCGGGCAGCCTTGAAAAGCCGCGCACAACAATCAGCCTTTGTGCGCGGCTTTTTTGCCCAGCGCGATGTATTGGAAGTTGAAACCCCCATACTGGGCCGCTGCGGCGTAACCGAGCCCAACCTTGATGGCGTATTTGCGCAGATAGATGCACAGGGTATAAAGGGCGGCTGGCTACAGACCTCCCCCGAGTACCACATGAAGCGCCTGCTCGCCGCAGATTCGGGTGCTATCTACCAGATCTCAAAAGTCTTTCGAAACGGCGAACGCGGCAGCCGCCATAACCCTGAATTCTCCATGCTGGAATGGTACCGCACAGGCTTTGATGACAAGGCCCTTATGGAAGAAGTCGCCGACCTTGTATGCGGTTGGCTGCAATGCCCCAGACCACAGGTGCTAAGCTACCGCAAAGCAATGATCACCTGGGCCGGAATCGACCCCTTTGTGGTATCAAAAAACGACCTGCACCAGCGTTGCCGTGAGTGGCTAGAGCCCGAACAACTGGAAGACCTCAGCCGTGACGGCTGCCTCGACCTGCTAATGAGCTTCGCCGTCGAGCCCAACTTGGGCACTGAAGCACCCGTATTCATAAACCAATACCCGTCCTCACAAGCCTCCCTGGCCAGACTCTCCAGCGTAGACGGCTTCGACGTAGCTCACCGCTTCGAGCTTTACATCGACGGTATCGAGTTATGCAACGGCTACTGGGAGCTCACCCACTCAGACGAACAACGCGCCCGCTTTGAGGCAGACAACCGTTTGCGAATCGCTAATGGGAAGCCTGAAATGGAGATTGATGAAGCCTTTCTGGCGGCAATAGAACACGGCTTGCCAGACTGCGCTGGCGTGGCTCTAGGGCTTGATCGTCTGCTGATGTTAAAAGTGGGAGCCCGCAACATAGCAGACGTCTTGGCATTCCCACTAGAGAGGGCTTGAGAGCTCCCCAAATGCCTCGCCCATGCGAACCACTTTCTCCGCTGCCTGATCCGCATTCCAGTGAATACTGCCCTTAGGCATAACCATTACCACCGTAGAGCCCAAACGGAAACGCCCCATTTCCTCGCCTTTGGCAAACGAAATCGCACTCTCACCCTCATAGGCAATCGTTGTAACGCCACTGCTATTTGGTGCCACAATCCCTGCCCAAGGCGTCTCCACACTTCCCACAATCATTGCGCCCACAAGCACCAGCGCCATGGGGCCGGCTGCCGTATCAAACATACACACAACCCTCTCATTTCGCGCAAACAGATTAGGCACATTCTCCGCAGTCACCGGATTTACCGAAAAAAGCTTACCGGGAACATAAACCATCTCCCGGAGCGTACCTGCCATAGGCATGTGAATGCGGTGATAGTCCTTGGGCGAAAGATAGATAGTAGAAAATTCGCCGCCGTGGAAAGGCTCTGCCCGCTGGGTATCGCCTCCCAGCAGTTCCAGCAGGCTGAAAGATTGCCCCTTCGCCTGGAAAACCCGATCGCCGGCTATTTGGCCAATCTGGCTGATGGCGCCATCTACCGGGCTTACAAAAGTGTTCTCGCCTCCGGCAACCGGACGCAGGCCAGGTTTGAGTGCGCGGGTAAAAAATGCATTAAAGCTCGGGTAAGCGGTTGGGTCCTGCTCCACGGCTTCGCTCATATCCACACCATAGCGCTTCACAAACCACTTGATTACCCGGTTTTTGAGCGCAGGATTGCGATCATTATCCGCCAGGCGGCCTGCAGCGCGGGAAAGCGCAAGCTGCGGAGTGACGTATTGACTCAGAATAAACAGCTTGTCGAACATTTAATTGAGATCCTCTGTGCTCAAAGGCGCGAAGTTTAACAAATACTGCTGCAAGAGTGTTGAGCAGGAGGTTGCATGTATAGAAATTGTTTCATGGCTTCGCGGATACTGCAGAGGCTTGCTATCATCAGACCATAAAAGCCGCGATCGACATCGGCGCTAGCCTGTAACCACAATATAAAGGCGTACGTCTTACCTATGCTACTTATTATCGGCTCAATCATCGTTATCGCCAGCGTTCTTGGTGGCTACGTTCTTCATGGCGGCAACCTGATGGTGCTTTGGCAGCCCACTGAGCTGCTCATTATCTTCGGTGCAGCCCTCGGCTCATTTATCATTGCCAATCCGCTGCACACCGTGAAGGAAGTGTTTGCTGGCATTATGCGCTTGCTGACAGGTTCCCCATTCAACAAATCCTACTACATGGATTTACTGAGTTTGCTCTACGAGGTTTTTGATAAATCCCGCAAGCAGGGGGTTATGTCTATCGAAGAAGATATTGATAACCCTGAATCCAGCGCGATATTCAGCCGTTACCCGGCCATTATGAAATCAAAAGCCTTGCTCGACTTTATCACAGACTATCTCCGCATCATCAGCGCCGGAAACATGGCTACCCATGAGCTGGAGGGCATGATGGAGAACGAGATTGACAGTCGCCAGCACGAGCTTGAAGAGCCGGCCCATGCCGTAAATAAAATTGCGGACGCCTTGCCCGGTCTGGGTATTGTGGCGGCAGTGCTTGGTATTGTGATCACCATGAATTTTCTGAGTGAAGGCCCCGAGCGCATAGGTTTGAGTGTGGCAGCGGCATTGGTGGGCACCTTCCTTGGTATCTGGATGGGCTATGGCTTTGTCGGGCCAACCTCTATCGCTATGGAGCATGCTGCAAAATACGAACTCAAAGCTTACGAGTGCGTCAAATCTGCCATCGTTGCGACGGTCTCCGGACAGGCCCCTCAAATGGCCATCGAGTTTGGTCGAAAAGCATTACCTACGGATAAGCGACCTGGGTTTCAGGAACTGAACGACCATGTGCGTGCAAAATAACGCAGGCTGAGCCCGGAGTATATTTGTGGAACAGCAGCCGATAATCATCAAACGCAAAAAAGTCATCGCCGCGGGCCACCATGGTGGCTCCTGGAAAGTGGCATTTGCCGACTTCGCAACGGCGATGATGGCTTTCTTTCTTGTGCTCTGGCTCACCGCAACTGCATCGCCAGAGCAGATAAAAGCAGTGGAAGGCTATTTTCGCGACCCCGTCGGTTTTACGGAAGGTGGTACGCCCAACCCTGTAGACCTCGGAGGCAGTGCGTCTGTTGTCAATGAAACCAGTCAGGATATTGCGCCAGACGCCATGGAGATTGCAGATGAGGTGGTTGATACCTTGTCAGAAACCCTTGAGCAGCGTCGCATGGAGGAGTTGTTTCAGGAGTTGAAACAGCGAATTGAAGAGAACGAAACCCTGAGGGAGTTCAAGGACCAGCTGCTGATTGATATCACGGATGAAGGGCTGCGGATCCAGATTGTGGATCGCTCTGGACGCCCCATGTTCGACATCGGCAGGGCCGAACTGAAGTACTACTCACAGGAAATTCTGTTCGAGTTGGCCAAAACCCTCGGAGCCGTAGACAACAAGCTCAGTATCACTGGCCATACCGATGCCACCCCCTTCGGTGGGCGCCCTGGCTACACCAACTGGGAACTCTCGGCGGACCGAGCTAACACAGCTCGCCGGGCCTTGGTTGCCGGTGGCGTTCGAGCCCAACAGATTGCCCGGGTAGTGGGGCTGAGTGATTCCGTACTGTTTGACCAAGACGAGCCCACCGCGCCGGTAAATCGCCGGATTTCCATCATCGTACTTAACAAGAAAACCGTGAGTAGCATTCACAGCAGTGCCAGCGCCAAAGGGGCACCTCTGATTGACCTCACGGTTCCTTCGGAAGACGAGCAGAAAAAAGCCATGGAAAAATTGGAAAGTGGCGACTGGCAGAAGGAAAGAGAAGAGCCTGCTCCGGGCGAACTAAACTGGTAGATCGCCCTGTATCAGAGAGTCAGTCGACTTTTAATCCCCGCGATTGCTGCTCAGCCATATCCTGCAGAATACGATGAAAGCTACGGCGGCGTTCAGGGCTGAGTTTTCCGGATTCTGCAGCCCCATCGATGGCACACCCCGGATCACCCATGTGCCTGCAATTGCGGAACTTGCAGTAACCGATCACCTCACGAATCTCCCGAAACCCGTATTCAATTTCCTGCGGCGTCATGTGCCAGAGGCCGAACTCCCGAATACCCGGAGAATCGATCAGATCACCACCCATTGGCAGATGGAACAGCTTCGCTGTAGTGGTGGTGTGAACGCCCTTGCCGGTGCTCTCAGAAACCGCTCCCACACGAATCGCCTCGTCGGGCATCAGTGTTTGAATAATCGACGACTTACCAACACCTGACTGACCCACGAATGCACTGGTTTTACCCTTAACCAGCGCTTCAACCTCCGGCGAAGGCGCGCCATCGAACTGCATGGCAGACGTGCGCACAATTTCATAACCCAAAGCCGCATAACGCGCCAGCAGAGCATCAATCTGCTCCCGGTTTTGATCGGTGATCAAATCCGTCTTGTTCAGCAGAATCACCGCTGGAATATCCGTAATCTCAGAGGCAACCAGATACCGGTCAATCAAATTGTCGTGGGGCTCCGGCTCTGGTGCAATCACCAGAATAATATGATCAATATTCGCCGCGACCGGCTTCACCGCACCAAAGTTATCCGGCCGCTGCAGCAAATTATCACGCTCGCAGCGGGCAACAATCACCCCGGTTTCATTCTTGCCTGGCCGCCAAACCACCCGATCACCCGTCACCAGGCTATCGATATTCGCCCGAACGAAGCAGCGCACAACATCACCTTTGCGCTCACCTTCCAACGCCTCAACATCCAGCTGTTGCCCATAGTGAGCAATAATCAGCCCTTCCTGCTCAGGCCCCAGCTCACCTGCATCGGCTTGCGCCTGCACGGATTTTTCTTTACGAGCTGCGCGGGCTGCACGCTCCTCCTGAATCTTCTTGATCCGGAATTGCTGTTGCTTGTTCAGTTGCCGTTTTGCCATAAGGTCTCTGTTAACACGGATGTAAGTAGTGACGTTGCTGTGCCATCATACGGGAATAAATTTTGTGCGGCTTTAATATGGCTGTTTCACTTGCGATATAACGCCAGATTATGGGGTGGGGCTGCCTTCTACCTACCGGGAATGCCGGCGGCCATGGATGGCCGACGACAAGCGCACATGGATGTGCTCGTAGCGGTTCCCGGTAGGTAGAAGGCAGCTCCACCTACCACCGATGTTTGATGAATAATGAGGAAAAAAGAATGTCAGCAGGCAACCACCTGGTTTGGATCGATCTGGAAATGACCGGCCTTGATCCGGAAAAAGAACGCATCATCGAAATGGCCACCATCATCACCGATTCCGAACTGAACCTGGTGGCTGAAGGCCCAGTCATCGCAATACACCAGCCCGACAGCCTGCTCGATGCCATGGACGAATGGTGCACCCGCACCCACGGCGAAAGCGGCCTCACCAAGCGCGTTCAGGAAAGCAAAATCTCAGAAGCCGAAGCCGAGCAACAAACCATCGCCTTCCTGAAAGAATACATGGAAAAAGGCCAGTCCCCCCTGTGCGGCAACAGCATAGGCCAGGACCGCCGCTTCCTCGTGAAATACATGCCAGAGCTGGAAGACTTCTTCCATTACCGCAACCTCGACGTCTCCACCGTAAAAGAGCTGGCCCGCCGCTGGCGCCCAGACGTACTCGAAGGTGTGAAAAAGAAAGGCAGCCACCTGGCACTCGACGACATCCGCGACTCCATCGAAGAGCTGCGCCACTACCGCGAGCACTTCTTCAAGCTATAAACCGTGCCGGGCCAACGCCCACCGAACATGCTCGCGGACCATCTCGGAAGAGTGGTCTGCGCGCTGTTTAAGCGCCTCAATCACCGGAATCGTCGAAGGCGCATTACCCAGCCCAACTGCCAGATTGCGCAGCCAGCCCTCATATCCCGTGCGGCGAATAGCCGACCCCTCGGTACGCTTCAAAAACTCCTCTTCAGTCCACAAAAACAGCTCCGCTAACGAACTGTTATTCAAACCATGCCTGGGCTGAAAATCATCTTCCTGGGTCGGCTTCTTGAACTTCTGCCAAGGACACACCAACTGGCAGTCATCACAACCAAACACCCGATTGCCCATGGGCGCGCGCAATTCTTCCGGAATACTGCCCTTGAGCTCAATGGTGAGATAGCTAATGCAGCGCCGGGCATCCAGTACACGAGCGCCCACGAACGCATCGGTAGGGCACATTTCGAGGCAGGCAGAGCAGCTGCCACAGTGATCGGTTTCAAAGGCTGGGTCTACCGGCAGTGGCGCACTGGTGAATATTTCTCCCAGAAAAAAGAAAGAGCCCGCCTTCGGATGAATTAGCATGTTGTTCTTACCGATCCAGCCAAGCCCCGCTCTTTGCGCGAGTGCTCGCTCCAGTACGGGAGCGCTATCTACAAAGGCTCTGTGGTCATAGCCGCTTACCGCATCGTCAATCTTCTTCGCCAGAGTTGCCAGCCGCTTCCGGATCAGCTTGTGGTAGTCACGGCCAAGCGCATAGCGAGTTATATAGGCCCCTTCCCGGTTAGTAAGTGCTTCTTTCGGGCTGTCTGGCATGGGCATGTAATCCATGCGTACAGAGATAACGCGGGTAGTTCCTGGCACCAATGACTTCGGGGTATAGCGCTTGTCCCCGTGGTGGCCCATGTATTCCATCTCTCCCTGATAGCCTTTTTCGAGCCAATCCTGCAGGCGTTGGGCATGCTCACCGGTATCTGCTGTTGTAATGCCAGCATCGGAGAACCCGAGTTCTTTTGCCCATTGCCGGATAAGTGGTGGTAAATCAGCCAGTTCCGGCACTGGGGAAATGTCCTTGCCTGTTGTGCTCATAAGTACCACTGATGTGTCCGCCATGCCGAAGCCGGGGGTACAGATATTTAATTTGATTAAGTTATGACCTTTTCCGCGGTTTTGCTATGCTTTACAGATAGCTGGCCAATTTTCTTAAACCGGTTTCTGTAACGGGAGCAAAGGCTCATGCCACAGCACGCTGGAGGCAGTTTATCAGATGCGCTGTTTTCCGCCGATTCTGTGCGCCGTATTGATCAGTATGTTATTGAACAGTTGGGTGTTGATGGGTTTGACTTGATGCAGTCGGCCGCCCATGCAGCCTTCCACAGGCTGGCTTTGCGCTGGCCCGGGGTGGAGCCCTTACTGGTTTTGTGCGGTGCAGGAAATAACGGCGGTGATGGCTACCTGATAGCGGCAAACGCCCTGCGGGACGGTATGGCTGTGCATTGTGTTGCGGTTGCTCCTACCGGGAAACTGAGTGGGGATGCTCGCAAGGCCTGGCAAAAAGCGGTAGCGGATGGCGTGGAAGTTCGGGAGTTGGCAGATATTGGCGACGCCGAGCTGGGAGCTCTGTTTGAGCGCTCCGGGCTTGTTGTTGATGCCATGTTAGGTACTGGTGCTTCCGGCGCCCCCAGAGAGCCCATTTCCGGCATTATTGCTCGCACCAACGCGTCCGGGCTCCCGGTTTTGGCAGTGGATGTACCTTCTGGCCTGAATGCCACAACCGGCGCCGCCAAAGGCGAAGTGGTTCAAGCTGCGATGACTGTTACGTTTATCGCCCGCAAGTTGGGGCTATACACTGGGCAGGGCCCTTCAGTTTGTGGTGGTGTGGTGTTTGAGCCATTGGGTACAGACACGAACGCCGGAGAAACACCGGTGGCGAGGCTTCAGAACTGGGGCTCTGTGCAGAATTGGTTGCCCGGGCGCCGGGCGAATGCCCACAAAGGGCAGTTTGGGCATGTTCTGATAGTGGCAGGCGATCGAGGCTTTGGCGGTGCAGGTATATTGGCAGCCGAAGCTGCTGCTCGCTCCGGAGCAGGGTTGGTTTCATTGGCGACGCGTCCTGAGCATGTAACTGCAGCGCTGGCGCGCTGCCCGTCGGTTATGGTCCACGGCGTGATACATGGCTCGGAGTTGCCTTCGTTGCTGGCAGCAGCAACCGTTGTGGTTTGTGGGCCGGGAATGGGACAAAGCGCCTGGGGCCAACAGATGCTGCAGCAGGTTGTAGAAAGCGGAAAGCCACGAGTTCTGGATGCAGATGCACTAAACCTGCTCTCAAAGCGAGTGGCTGTGCCGGCTAATAATCAGATTCTGACGCCGCACCCGGGTGAGGCCGCCAGGCTGCTGAATTGTCTGGTGCCGGAGATAGAAGCGGATCGCCTGGCTGCGACCCACAGGCTGCAGTCCATTTATGGCGGAGTGGTTTTGCTCAAGGGTGCGGGTACGGTTATCGCCTCTGGCGAGGGGGCGGCAGATGTGGCCATTGGGAGCAACCCTGGCATGGCCACGGGAGGCATGGGCGATGTGCTATCGGGAGTTATTGGTGCGCTGTATGCCCAAACGCCTGAGTTGCCGGCGCAAGCTGCCGCAATGGGTGCTGTCGTCCACCTTGAGGCCGCAACCAGAGCATCAGTGAAAAAGGGGTATATGGGATTGATACCCACGGACGTAATCGATGTCTTGCCGCAGGTTTTCCGGGAAGCAGAGCCGGGCGCTGGCTGCGACAAGGGGGATGAATGACTGTTTTTGGGAACGAGCGCCGTTTTTTTCTGGACGGTGAGGCCGAAACCGAGGGCTTGGGTCGCGAACTCGCCCGCTTGGCGAAAGAGTCGGGCCAGGGGGTGATTATATTCCTGGAGGGTGATCTGGGCATGGGTAAAACCACGCTCAGTCGCGGAGTTATTCAGGCGCTTGGGCACGAGGGTGCGGTGAAAAGCCCCACCTATACGTTGGTTGAGCCATACGAAGATTTGACCCCTCCTGCTTATCATTTCGATTTTTACCGGTTGGGCGATCCGGAAGAGCTGGAATACATGGGCATCCGGGATTATTTTACAGGTCAGAGTGTTTGCCTTATTGAATGGCCTGAGCGTGGCGAAGGCATGCTTCCAGAGCCCGATCTCGAAATCCAACTTGAGTACCAGGGCGAAGGGCGGTCGGCAGTGATTCGGGCACGCTCCGAGCTGGGTGCGTCACTATTGAATGAACTGGAACTGATTGGGCCGGACCATTAACGGCCGAAACTGGACAGCAGAATAAACAGGCTCGCTGCATGAAAAGACATACGCTTACGATAAACGCAATGGTGGCCCTGGCGTCCATTTGCCTGCTGGTGGCATCCCTGCATGTACAGGCCGGTGCCCAGGTAGAAGGTATTCGTATCTGGCCAGCTCCGGATCACACGCGTTTGGTGCTGGATACCGAAGGCAAGGTTGAACACAACATGTTTGCGCTGAGCAACCCTTCGCGGCTGGTTATTGATCTCAAAAACACCCGGCTGAAAACAGATTTTGACAAGCTCGACCTGGCCGGTAGCCCAATCCGCCGCATTCGAAGTGCACCACGCAACGGTACCGACCTGAGAGTGGTTCTTGATTTGGCTAACGACATCAAACCCAGAAGCTTCCAGCTTGAGCCCAACCAGCAGTATGGCCATCGTCTGGTGCTGGATTTGATCGACGAGAGTGGCAGTCGCCTGGATAAAGCGACCCAGCCAACGGTCACTCACGACTCAGCGGGCAAGCGCGATGTGATTGTGGTTATTGATGCAGGCCACGGCGGGGAAGACCCGGGTGCTATTGGCCCCAGAGGTACCAGGGAAAAAGATGTGGTGCTGAAAATGGCCCTTATTCTCAAGGATATGATCGATAAACAGCCAGGCTACAGCGCCAAGCTGACCCGTACTGGTGATTATTATATCGGCTTGAGGAATCGCACTATTCTGGCTCGCAAGTATAGTGCTGATCTATTTGTATCCGTACATGCTGATGCCTTCCGCACGCCGCAGCCCAAAGGTGCTTCTGTGTTTGCCTTGTCTCAGCGCGGTGCCACCAGTGAGACAGCACGCTGGTTGGCTCAGAGTGAAAATCGTTCTGATTTGATTGGAGGTACCGGTGGTGTGTCGCTCGACGGCCGGGATGACATGCTGGCGGGTGTTCTGCTAGATCTTTCCATGACCGCCAGCATCAATGCGAGCCTGGGTGTGGGAAGCTCCATACTGGGCGAGCTCAATGGTGTAACGCACCTGCATAAGCCCGGTGTGGAGCAGGCGGCGTTTGCGGTTCTCAAATCCCCGGACATTCCTTCCATTCTTGTAGAGGCGGGCTTCATCTCCAACCCCCAGGAAGAGAAAAACCTGTCTACAGACTGGTACCGCAAGAAGCTCGCTGGGGCCATAGTTAAAGGCATTAATCAGTATTTCCAGAAAACGCCTCCGCCAGGCACCTTGCTGGCCTGGCAGAAGCAGAATGGCCAGGGCAGTGGGCGCATAAGCCAATACCGGGTTCGAAGTGGCGACACCTTGTCGGGGGTGGCACGTGACAACCAGACAACGGTTAGTGAGTTGATGCAGTTTAACGGCCTGAGGGATGACCGTGTTATGGTGGGCCAAACCATTCGTATCCCTTCATCCTGAACAAGAGGTTGTCCCGAAACATGCCCTCCATCCGATTACTCTCGCCGCGGCTGGCAAACCAGATTGCTGCCGGCGAGGTGGTTGAGCGCCCTGCATCTGTTGTCAAAGAACTGGTTGAAAACGCACTCGACGCTGGTGCAGACCGCGTTGAGGTTGAGGTTGAGCAGGGTGGTGTAAAACTGATCCGGGTCCGTGATGACGGATGTGGCATTGCTGAAAGCGACCTTCCTTTGGCATTGAGCCGCCATGCCACCAGTAAAATAGCCAGCCTTGATGATCTGGAATCTGTCGCATCTCTCGGGTTTCGAGGAGAGGCTTTGGCCAGTATCAGTTCCGTTTCACGACTTGCACTGACTTCGCGTACACAAGAGCGTGAAGCTGCGTCCAGGGTGGAAGTTGAAGGGCGAGATATGGACGCCCGGATTTCACCAGCGGCCCATCCTGTTGGTACCACGGTTGAAGTACGGGATCTGTTTTTCAATACGCCGGCCCGGCGAAAATTCCTGCGTACAGAAAAAACAGAATTCAATCACGTGGAAGAGTGTGTGCGCCGCCAGGCCCTTAGCCGGTTTGATGCGGGTTTTACCCTGCGCCATAACCAGCGGGTTGTTCACAACCTTCGCCCAGCGGATTCTGTGCTCGACAAAGAGCGTCGCATTGCGGCCCTTTGTGGGCAGAAGTTTATCGATAGTGCGGTAGTAATTGATGCCGAAGCCACTGGTTTACGCCTTTGGGGTTGGGTCGCTTTACCTACGTTTTCCCGCAGTCAGGCTGATTTGCAGTATTTCTTTGTAAATGGCCGTGTAATTCGTGATCGCCTAGTTGCCCATGCGGTGCGTCAGGCATACCGGGATGTGCTTTACAACAACCGCCATCCTGCGTTTGTTCTTTATCTTGAAGTCGACCCCGCTACTGTTGATGTAAACGTGCACCCGACCAAGCATGAAGTGCGCTTCCGAGATGGTCGCCTGGTGCACGATTTTATCTTTCGTACACTGCACAAAGCCTTGGCTGACGTGCGGCCCGATGACCATTTTCGGGGCGCAGTGGCGCAGTCATTTGGTCGTGAAACGGCTGGGCAAGGTGAGGCAGCCAGTGCTGGCTCAGGGTATGGATCGCAACAACCCTGGAATGGACAGCCTGCGGTTCCGTCAGTAGGCGAGCATGCGCCAGCGTCCGGGTTTGGAGGCCAGTCAGCGCCTCAACAGGAATGGCGAGCCAGTGACCAGATGGCCTTCTATAAGTCTCTTGGTGGCGGCGGTGTCAGTGGCCCGCAAGAGTCAGTGTCGTTTGGTGGCACGGCAGTTGCCCCCTTGGATCAGCCCGGCAGTCTGGACAGTAACGAAGAGCCGCCCCTGGGATATGCTATTGCCCAGTTGCACGGTATTTATATTCTGGCTCAGAGCAGTGCCGGAATGATTGTTGTGGATATGCATGCAGCCCATGAGCGCATTACCTACGAACGAATGAAGCGAGCGCTGGCTGAGCAGGATCTGAAGAGCCAGCCATTACTGGTGCCCTTATCTATTGCGGTGAGCCAGAAAGAAGCCGCCCTGGCCGAAACCCACGGCGATAATTTGCAGCAGTTGGGCTTGCAGATTGAGCGTATCGGGCCAGAAACACTGGCCATCAGGCAGGTGCCGGCGCTTCTGCGAGGCGCTGATACAGAACAACTTGTGAGAGATGTGCTGTCTGATCTGATCGAGCACGGTCAGAGTGACCGTGTTGAGGCAGTTACTCATGAGTTGCTTGGCACCATGGCCTGTCACGGTTCGGTGCGAGCCAATCGGCAGCTGACGGTTCCGGAAATGAACTCTCTGCTACGGGATATGGAAGCGACAGAGCGCAGTGGTCAGTGTAACCACGGGCGACCCACCTGGACGCTGGTTACGCTTGGGGAGTTGGACAAGCTGTTTCTGCGAGGGTGCTAGATTGTCTTTACTGGACTCATCCAATACGCCTGAGGTTTCAAAGCCGCCCGCTATTTTTCTGATGGGCCCGACAGCCTCGGGTAAGACCGACTTGGCTATGGCGCTTTGTGATCAGTTGCCTTGCGACATTATCAGTGTTGACTCCGCTATGATCTACAGGGGGATGGATATAGGTACAGCCAAGCCCTCAGCGGAGGAGTTGGCCCGTGCCCCTCATCGGTTGATAGATATCTGTGATCCGGCCGACACCTACTCTGCTGCTGATTTTCGCAGGGATGCGCTGGTTGAAATGGATCGAATTTCCCGCGCGGGTCGTATACCCCTGCTGGTAGGCGGTACCATGATGTATTTCAAGGCGTTATTGCATGGTATGTCAGGGCTGCCTTCTGCCAGTCCGCAACTTCGCAAAGCCCTTGAGGCTGAGGCAGAGCGGCTTGGATGGTCTGCGCTGCATGAAGAGCTGGAAGCCCGCGATCCGGTAGCCGCCAAACTGATTCATCCGAATAACCGGCAGCGCCTTTTGCGCGCCCTGGAAGTTATACGCCTGACTGGCAAGCCAATTTCAGCTTTTTGGGAGGCCGACACCCGCCAGCAGTCACAACAGGATGCAAGTCGGGAAGGCATTGAGGATTACACCTACTATACTCAATGGCAGGCAGACGAAACTTCATCGCTTCCGTATACTGTTACGCAGCTTGCCATGGCGCCCCCTGAGAGGGGTGTGCTTCACGACAGGATACAGAAGCGCTTCCTCAAGATGCTTGAGTTGGGGTTTCTGGATGAAGTTCGGGCCTTGATGGCCAGAGGTGATTTGCACCCGGAACTTCCTTCCATGCGCTGTGTCGGATACCGCCAGGCACTGAATTATCTGAGCGGTAGCGATGATTATGACGCATTTGTAAGCAAAGGCGTTGCGGCCACCCGGCAGTTGGCCAAACGGCAGCTTACATGGCTTCGAAAGTGGTCTGATTTGAATTGGCTGGACAGCGAAGACGGATTTATCGTTGAAGCAGCCTTGAAAACGGTGCGAGACCACACCACATTTAACACTCAATAATGACGATCTGCATTTACTAAAAACAGGAGAACACACATGTCAAAAGGGCACTCGTTACAAGACCCTTACCTCAATGCCTTACGCAAGGAACGCATTCCGGTTTCCATCTTTTTGGTTAACGGTATCAAACTGCAAGGGCAGGTAGAGTCTTTTGACCAATTTGTGATTTTGCTGAAAAATACTGTCAGCCAGATGGTCTACAAGCACGCGATTTCTACCGTTGTACCTGCCCGGAACGTTCGCCTTCCCCAGCAAAACCCAGCGGGAGAGGATGAAGCTGAAGACTGATTTGTCCGGGTTTCCGGTGTTGCCACCCGCGTTCCTGACGAGCCTATGGGTTCCGAGGGCCGCGGGTGTTTGTTTTTATAATTCTGATAAACCGATACTAGCGGAGTTGATGCCCATTGTTTGATCGCCCGGATGTAGGTGAGCGAGCGATACTCGTCCACATCGAATTTTCTTCTCATGACGGTAGTGAAGACCCCGAAGAATTCCGGGAGCTTGTGAGTTCTGCCGGAGTTGAAGCGGTTGGAATTGTAACCGGCACCCGTAAGCAGCCAAGCCCCAGGTTTTTTGTGGGAGAAGGCAAGCTTGAAGAAATTCGGGATGCAGTAACTCTGCATGAGGCCGACGTTGTGCTGTTCAACCACGCGCTCAGCCCCAGCCAGGAGCGAAATGTTGAGCGAGAACTCAAATGCCGGGTGCTGGATCGCACAGGTGTCATTCTTGATATTTTTGCCCAGCGCGCCCGTACCCACGAGGGTAAGCTGCAGGTAGAGTTGGCCCAGCTCGACCACATGTCAACGCGACTGATCCGAGGCTGGACGCACCTTGAGCGCCAGGGTGGCGGAATTGGTCTTCGGGGTCCGGGGGAAACCCAGCTCGAAACCGACCGCAGACTATTGCGTGAACGAATGAAGTCCATCCACAAACGACTCGAAAAGGTTCGCAAACAGCGTAACCAGGGTCGGCGCGCTCGCAAGCGTGCTGATATTCCAACGGTGTCGTTGGTCGGCTACACCAACGCCGGCAAATCTACCCTTTTTAACCGGATTACCACATCGACCGTTTACGCTGCGGATAAGTTGTTCGCAACCCTCGATCCCACTATACGGCGATTGGAACTTCCTGATATCGGGCCGGTCGTAATGGCGGATACTGTAGGCTTTATCCGGCATTTGCCCCATAAGCTGGTTGAAGCATTCCGTGCGACTCTGGAAGAAACCACCGAAGCCACTATTTTGCTGCATATTGTTGATAGCCACGACAGTCGCCGCGATGAAAATATTGAGCAGGTAGAAACGGTGCTGGCGGAAATTGGTGCCGATGAGATACCTGTTCTGCAGGTATTCAATAAAATCGACTTGCTGGACGATTTTGTGCCGAGGGTTGAGCGCAATGAGGACGGTGTGCCCGTGCGTGCATGGGTATCAGCGGTTACGGGTGAGGGCCTGGATGGTCTGTATGATGCCATTGTAGAGCGCCTGGCTGAAGATGTTGTTCACCATTTTGTTTTGCTCGGGCCTGCCGATGGCAAGCTCAGGGCACTCTTGCACGAAGCTGGATCGGTGCTGAGTGAAGATCACCGCGAAACCGGGGAGACAGTACTTGAAATCCGGCTGCAACACCGGGATTGGAAGCAGCTGCTGAGCCGCGCAGGAATGAGTGAAGAAACGGTGCGCCTGGATGAAGGGCGCGCCTGAAACCATTGCAGCTATTGCCGGGACGAAGATAAATCCCTAGTATTTGCAGCCATTCGATATCTTAGGAACTTGGAGAGCACTATGGCCTGGAATGAACCGGGTGGAAACCGCAACGATAAAGACCCCTGGGGAACTGGTGGTCGTCGCGGCAATGATCAGGGGCCACCAGACCTCGATGAGGCGCTGAAGAAGGGTCTCGACAAGCTGAATAAAATGCTGGGCGGCAAGGGCAAAAAGTCTGGTGGCGACAGCGGCAGCGGTGGTTCAGGCAACGGGGGCGGCTTTGGAGCCGTTCTTGCGCTGGCAGCCATTCTTGTTGTGGGTTATGTCGTGTTTCAGTCGTTCTATACGGTAAACGAACAGGAGCGCGCGGTGGTGTTGAGGTTTGGAGAATTCTCCAAAACCGAAAACCCTGGTCTGAGGTTCAAGGTGCCGTTGATTGATGATGTAACCAAGGTTCTGGTTACAAGCGTTAGAACCGCCCAGTCCAGTGGCCAGATGCTGACTCAGGATGAAAACCTGGTTACTGTTGATTTGCAGGTGCAGTATCGTGTCGGCGACGCCCGCGATTATGTATTGAACGTCCGTGATTCCAACCAGGCTTTGGCATTTGCGACAGACAGTGCGCTTCGCCACGAGGTGGGCAGTTCCTCTTTGGATGACGTGCTGACAGAAGGTCGTGCCGAATTGGCCGTACGTGTTGAGCAGCGGCTGCAGGGCTTTTTGCAGGAATATGGCACCGGTCTTGAGATAGTTCGGGTTAACGTTGAAAGTACACAGCCGCCTGCAGCAGTGCAGGACGCCTTCCGTGAAGTTCAGCGCGCCCGTGAAGATGAACAGCGTGTTAAGGAAGAAGCAGAAACATACCGCAACAAGGTTGTTCCTGAAGCCCGCGGTCAGGCTCAGCGTATGATTGAAGAGGCGAGTGCTTACAAGCAGGAAGTTATTGAGCGCGCTCGTGGTGAGACTGCACGTTTCCTCGAGTTGTTGGCTGTGTACCAGATGGCTCCAGAAGTTACTCGTGAGCGTATGTATCTGCAAACCCTGGAAACGGTGTTGTCCAATAGCAGCAAGATCCTTGTGGACACCGAAAGTAGCGGCAATATGATGTATTTACCGCTGGACCGCCTTACCCAGGGCGCGTCTTCAAGAAGTGGCAGCCAAACCTCTGGAAACGGCGGGCAGGCAGATATTCAGGCAGTCACTGACCAAGTGATTCAAGAACTGCGAACCAGGCAAGACACTAATACGCGGAGGAGCAGATAATCATGGGACCTAAAAGTGTAGTGGGTCTTGCAGGCGCTCTTATCGTTGTCCTGCTGGTACTGTCGAGTGTTTTTATCATTCCGGAAACTCACCGTGGGGTTATGCTGAGGTTTGGTGAGTTGGTTGAGACCGACATCAAAGCTGGCATTCACTTCAAGGTGCCGGTTATCGATCAGGTCCGGGAGTTTGATATCCGCGTGCTGACCATGGATCTGCCATCACGGCAGTATCTGACGGTTGAAAAGAAGCCGCTGGATGTTACCTCCTACATCGCCTGGAAAATCCGCGACGTGGATCAGTTCTACCGGGCCACCGGTGGGGATGAGTTCCGTGCTCAATCGCTGTTGTTGTCCCGGGTGGATAATGGCCTGCGAGATGAGTTTGGTGTTCGCACCATGCATGAGGTGGTTTCAGGTCAGCGTGACCAGCTAATGCATAACCTGCGTGACCGGGTTAACGAAACATCCGTTAAGGAATTCGGCATTGATGTGAAAGACATTCGTGTCAAGGCGATCGAGTTCCCGGGGCAGGTCAGTGAAAACGTTTATCGCCGGATGGCGACAGAGCGTGAGAAGCTGGCCCAGGAATTCCGTTCACGGGGACGTGAGTTGGCTGAAGGTATTCGCGCAGACGCAGACCGTCAGAAAACAGTTACTCTGGCAGAGGCATTTGCATCTGCTGAAGAAACCCGAGGTGAAGGAGATGGTGAGGCTGCACGAATCTACGCAGATGCATACGGCTCTAACCCTGAGTTCTACAGCTTCTATCGTAGTCTTCAGGCCTACCGGAATACCTTCTCCGGTAAAGACGACCTGATGGTTATTGATGCGAAAAGCGACTTCATGAGATTCCTGAAGGACTCAAAGGGCGGAAGCTAAGCCCCGCCTTCAGACCGAAAAACCGGAATGCCCAGGTATTCCGGTTTTTTTGTGTCTGCCAACAGTGTAAAATCCCTCAGGTTTTGGTTCGGGTTTTTCTGGCCTGAATGTCACCTTAAAAACCTGCGCGCTTATTCTGTATTAAATACAGGGGTGTGCGGGATGGACAACGGAATCTCATGACAGTATCTGATCGCTGGTTACTGCCGGACGGAGTGGAGGATATCTTGCCGCCACTGGCCGGACAGATAGAATCCCTGCGCCGGGATGTAATGGATACCTGCCAGCGTTGGGGCTACCAACTGGTAATCCCACCGCTTATTGAATACGTCGAATCCCTGCTTACCGGAACCGGACACGATCTGGAGCTGCAAACCTTCAAGCTGACTGATCAGCTGACAGGACGCATGATGGGGGTTCGGGCCGATATGACTCCCCAGGCGGCGCGCATCGACGCCCATACTCTGGGGCAGGAAGGGATCACACGCCTGTGTTATGCCGGGCATGTGCTGCATACCCGTCCCAAACATATGCTCGCCAGCCGCACGCCTATTCAAGCTGGCTGCGAGTTATTCGGTAGCGCCTCTGAATCTGCGGATCTGGAAGTCATCAGCCTGATGCTCGAAGCGCTTCGGGTTGCCGGATTGTCCCGAGTTCACCTGGATTTGGCTCATGTTGCGATCTACGAAAGCCTGATAGGTGAAGCCGAGTTCGATCGCACCACAAGTGCAGCGGTTTTCGACGCCATGGGCCGTAAGTCGGTACCGGAGTTAGACCGACTTCTGGGTGACTGCCCGGAGGGCTCTGCCGGCGCCCGCCTTCGGGAGCTTGCTCGTGTCAGTGGTGGTGCAGAAGCATTAACGGAAGCACACAGAATCCTCAGCGGTGCTTCTGATAACCTGAACGCTGCGCTGGAACAATTGGGGCGCGTAGCTGAGATGCTCCAGAGAGACTTTCCGGAAGTCAGCTTCGGGTTCGATTTCTGTGAGTTGCGTGGCTATAACTATCACACGGGTTTGGTGTTCGCAGCCTACGTGCCGGGTCACGGTGACTCTATTGGCAAGGGTGGCCGATACGATGCCATTGGCAGTGATTTTGGGCGCGCTCGTCCCGCCACTGGCTTCAGCCTTGATATAAGGGCTCTGGTGTCATTGG
The DNA here is from genome assembly GCF_016597775.1 of Marinobacter sp. 1-3A. Taxonomy (NCBI): domain Bacteria; kingdom Pseudomonadati; phylum Pseudomonadota; class Gammaproteobacteria; order Pseudomonadales; family Marinobacteraceae; genus Marinobacter; species Marinobacter sp. 1-3A. The sequence goes on along the minus strand of NZ_VCGZ01000005.1, from coordinate 90,860 downwards.
GTACGCGCCCGATCAATCACCGGAAAGCCGTATGGGCGCCTGCAGAAGAAGACTCAGAGTTGGAGCAGGCGATATCGGAACTGCGCAAAACAGATACCGTCATCCGGGCACTGCCGGAAGACACAAAGGCAGATCCCTCTACCCGGGGATGTGACCGGAAGCTGGTAAAACAGGGTGATCGTTGGGTCGTACAGGGGCTGGGTTGATCCCGGCAGGCTGCTACGAACACATGAAGGTACATTTGCCAAATTTGCAAGACGCACGCCTTATCGTGTGCGCATTGAGAGAGAATCATGGGTAAAAACGTTGTTGTGCTGGGCACCCAGTGGGGTGATGAAGGCAAGGGTAAGATCGTCGATTTGTTGACTGAAAAAGTTGCAGCGGTGGTTCGTTTTCAGGGAGGCCACAACGCCGGCCACACCCTGGTTATCGACGGCAAGAAAACGGCTTTACACCTGATTCCCTCCGGCATTCTCCGGCAGAACGTTCAGTGCCTGATTGGTAATGGTGTTGTGGTATCGCCGGAAGCCTTGCTGAAAGAAGTTCGGGGGCTGGAAGCATCTGGCGTAGATGTTCGTGACCGCCTTCGTATCAGCCTTGCTTGCCCGATTATTCTGCGCACCCACGTGCGCATTGATCAAGCCCGTGAGCGTGCCAAAGGTAATGACAAGATTGGCACCACTGGCCGGGGTATCGGGCCTGCGTACGAAGACAAGGTTTCTCGTCGTGGTGTTCGCCTGGGTGATCTGCACAACCCGGAAGACTTCGAAGAGAAGCTGCGGGAACTCATGACCTATCACAACTTTGTGCTGACAGAGTATTTCAAGGAAGAAGCCGAGGATATAGATGCGGCTCTGAAAGAGTTGCTGGAAATGGGCAAGGAAATCCTGCCTATGGCCGCTGACGTAACAGACTTGCTTCACGGCTATCGCAAGCGTGGTCAGGACATCATGTTCGAAGGCGCCCAGGGCTCCTTGCTGGACATAGATCTGGGCACCTATCCATTTGTGACATCCTCCAATACCACCGCAGGTGGCACGGCAACGGGTTCCGGTTTTGGCCCGCTGTATCTGGACTATGTTCTGGGTATTACCAAGGCCTACACCACGCGTGTTGGTGCAGGTCCCTTCCCCACGGAACTGTTTGACGAAACGGGTCAGCACCTGGCGGTTAAAGGCAATGAGGTCGGCACCACAACCGGCCGCTCCCGCCGTTGCGGATGGTTTGATGCAGTCGCTGTGCATCACGCAATCGAGATCAATAGCGTGTCGGGTATCTGCCTGACCAAGCTGGACGTTCTGGATGGTCTGGAAACCGTTAAAGTCTGTGTAGGCTATAAAACACCAGAAGGTGAAATGAGTCGCCCACCTATCGGGTGTGACAGTTACAAGGATATTGAGCCAGTCTACGTTGAGTTGCCAGGTTGGAGCGAAAGCACCTTCGGGCTAACCAAGCTGGAGCAGTTGCCGGAAAACGCCAGAGCGTACATCAAGTTCCTGGAGGAGCAGATTGATGCGCCGATCGATATCATTTCTACCGGCCCCGATCGGATTGAAACCATTACCCTGCGTCATCCGTTTGATGAGTAAGTGGTAAGAGACTGAGAAAAACCGCCCTGCCTTGATTGGTACGGCGGTTTTTTATTATCAGGGTTTCTCGGCAACAATGGTGGCTCGCTTGGGGCCGGGGTAGCCTTCAATGGTTTTCGTGGGGTCTTCCGGATCGAGAAAATCCTGAAGGGAATTGAAACGCATCCAGTCTGTGCTTCTTTGTTCATCCGTGGTGGTTTCAGATACGTCCACAACCCGGGCGTTGCGAAAGCCGGCCCGGTCCAGCCACCTGAGCAGGGTGTCGCAGCTGGGCAAAAACCACACGTTGCGCATCTGCCCATAGCGGTCTTCCGGCATCAGGCTATAGCCTTCTGGCCCATCCACAACCAGGGTTTCCAGTACCAGTTCACCACCCTGGCGCAGCGTGCCTTTGAGCTCCAGAAGATGGTCGAGAGGCGATCGACGGTGGTAGAGAACACCCATGGAGAAGGTGGTGTCGAAGCTTTCAAGCCCTTCTGGTAGATCTTCCATGCGTATGGGAAGCAGATCTATAGGCGCTTCGCCCACATAGCGCTTCACGCTGAGGAACTGGAACATGAACAGAAGGCCGGGATCGATACCGATTACCCGCTTTGCACCTTCACCCAGCATGCGCCAGCAGTGATAGCCTGAGCCGCAGCCAACATCGAGAATGCGCCGCCCGGAAAGGTCTGAAATATAGGGTGAAACCCTGTCCCACTTCCAGTCAGAGCGCCATTCGGTGTCGATATGAGTGCCGAAGAAGTCGAACGGCCCTTTGCGCCAGGGCATAAGGCCCCGCAGCCCGTTTTCCAGTGCCTGCTGCTGGCCTGAATCCAGGCTCGCCGGGGACGCGATCTTTATCGCAGAAGCGTTGAGCTCCGAGGTTGTGCCGGGAACATCAGGAAGGCTGTTCATCGCTGACTGCCAGCGTCCCAGATCACCGTGGGGGGAATCGTCAAAACGTTGTGCCAGCTGAGATTTGATGATCTCTGCCCAGTTGCCTTCACCTGTGTTTTCGAGCTCTGAAAGTAGCGGCCCGAAATAGCTGCGCCAGTCAAAATGCGCCATGATCTGTCTGCCCTGCGAGTTTGTTCAGTCGGCCTTGATGGCCAGCATGGATACGAAGTTAAAGCACTGGTACCAGACCAGCACGCGATCAAAACCGGACTCCTTCAGGCGCTGCGTGTGGGCGCTCAGTGTTTCCGGGATCAAAACCTGTTCAATAGCGCTGCGCTTTTGACTGATTTCCAGGTCGGAGTAGCCGTTGGCGCGCTTGAACTCGTGGTGCAGGCGGGTTTGCGTGTCTTGTTCGTCTTCTGATTCAAAGCGGATTTTTTCCGAGAGAATCAGTACGCCGCCGGGCCTCGTGGCCTTTGCGATGCGGCTTAGCAGGGCGCTGCGCTCTTCGGGGGGGACGAATTGCAGCGTGAAGTTCAGCGTTGTGACAGAGGCATCTGACAGCTCGGTGTCCTGAATGTTTTCGCAGCGCAGGCTAACAGGCAGTGAGTGATCGTCGAGCGCGATGTAGTGCTCGCAGCGCTCGATCATGGCCGCGGAATTATCAATACCCACCAGAGTGCAGTCGCCAAAAGGGATGCCGTGGCGCATGGCCAGTGTTGAGGCGCCAAGGGAGCAGCCCAGGTCATAACAGTTGGAGCCTGCTTGGGCGTACTGCTCGGTAATGACTTCGATCATGGGGATAATGGTGGTGTAGCCAGGTACAGAGCGCCGAATCATATCCGGGAAAACACGGGCTACCGCCGCATCGAAACGAAAATCCTCCGGCTGCCGTTCTGTTGCGAACAGGCGGTCCGTGAGGGTTTCTGTTGGTCGGTCAGACTTACTCATTGCCCGCCTCCAGGGCTGGGCGGGAGCAGCGCACGCCGCGTTTCTTGTAATCCACAAGGATGCCCCGGAAAGCAGGATCAGTGTCGGCCGCGATAGCCATGTAGCCATTCTCGCAAACTGCGTGGAGTTCCGAGGATTTCGGAGACATGCGGAAAGTTTCGCCTGGTTTGATATGAATCGCCTGGAATTCCCCCAGCGGCACATGATCCTTGTTGTCGGAATGGGTAATTTTTCCGGTCAGTTCCAGTACCAATACGGTGCCGACAATGGCGATCAGGGCGGTCACGAAAAGACTGCGGATACTGTAGTTGGCCTCGTTCTGGCTCATGCCTACCTCATTTTTAATGTGAGTGAGCGGTCAATATTGACCGGGGAGTGTAATGGAGGGCGCCTGCAGTGCTCCCAACTGTTCTCTCAAGGACAAGATCTGATCTGACCAGAACCTGGGTTGGCCAAACCAGGGGAAAAAGCGTGGAAATGCAGGGTCATCCCAGCGTTTCGCAAGCCAGGCGCAGTGGCTGATCTGGCGATAGCACCGCAAAGGCTCAACAAGGTGTCGTTCCCGCCGATTGAAATCGCGGAAGGTTTCATAGCCTTCCAGTAATTCGCCCAACTGGGCACCGCGCTCGTGATCGTCGCCGTTCAGGAGCAGCCACATATCCTGCATGGCGGGCCCGGAGCGACAGTCGTCCAGATCCACAAACAGCATCTGCTCGTCCCTGCACAATATGTTTCCGGCGTGGCAATCGCCGTGCAGGCGAACACTTTCAACCTCACCGGCATCTTCAATACGGGCGCGGCAGTATGTCAACAGGTCTGGAATCAGGCTGTCCCATGCGGGCCTGAGGTCTTTCGGGATCCAGTCTCCTTCCAGCAAAAGTTGGTTGCTTGTCTCAATGCCTTCCATGGGCGATAAGGCTACACGATGACGAAAGGGCTTGAGGGCACCAATGTTGTGGATCTGTCCCAGCCACTGGCCCAACCTGTAGAGAGTGTCAGTAACGCTGGTGTCTGGTGCTTGCCCTCCCCGCTGGTTAAATGCGGCGAACATGAAGTCACCATGTTTGCCGAGAGTGTCACCGGAAGGCATCACCAGTGGCGCCACAACGGGAATATCGGCGGCCAGCAGCTCACGGGTGTACTCATGTTCTTCCCGCACTTGCTCTTCTGTCCAGCGTCCGGGGCGATAGAACTTGGCGATTACCGGGGCGCCTTCGTCCAACCCCACCTGGTACACCCGGTTTTCATAGCTGTTCAGGGCAAACAGTCGACCACTTACCGCAAAACCGGCATCTTCCATTGCATCCAGAATCGCATCCGGGGTCAGGGCTTCGTATGGATGGGCTGAAACGTTCATCATAAGGCGAGGCCAGGCTGGTAAATGTTGGGCCCAAGTATACCTGCTTGGACGCGCTCCCGTAATGCGAGTGCGGGATGTTCCTATGGGTTCCGGCATGCCGGGGATTGGGTTAACGTAAACGGTCTTGGTTCCCATTTTCGGGAAAGGTTAGTTTACAGGCAGCGGGGGCGGTCGGTGGAAAACGGTGTTCTGGAAGTGGATACCCTGGTAATCGGGGCTGGAGTGGTTGGCCTCGCCGTGGCCAGGGCGCTGGCGCAAGCCGGGTGCGAGGTGATTGTGCTGGAGGCAGGGGATCATTTCGGCGAGGGCATATCTTCCCGTAATAGCGAGGTGATTCATGCGGGAATCTACTATCCGGAAAGCTCCCTTAAAGCTCGGCTGTGTGTTGAAGGACGAAAGCAACTCTACGAATACTGCGAGAGTCATAAAGTCGGGTATCGAAAGTGCGGAAAGTGGATTATTTCTACCAGCGAGGCACAAAATAAAGGTCTTGAAGGTATTCAGACCCAAGGCATCGCCAACGGTGCTCCTTTGGAGTTGTGGGATGGTCCAACCCTTGCCCGACAGTTGCCATATGTTCGCAGCAGTGCCGGGCTATGGTCGCCGGAAACCGGCATAGTGGATACTCATGGCCTGATGCTAGCGCTCTTGGGCGAATTGGAGGATGCGGGTGGTTCGCTGGTGCTGCGTTCCCCGGTTGAGCGCATAGAGTCAGAGGGAGGTGCGCATGTTTTATGGGTCGGGGGGGCTGAGCCATTAAGGGTGAAGGCGCGAACCCTTGTTAATGCTGCAGGCTTGGGTGCGGTGCCGCTCACCGGGAGTTGGAAGGGGCTTCCCGATTCCCGGAAACCGGTGCAATGGTTCGCCCGGGGAGTCTATTTCAGTTACGGCGGTCGTCATCCTTTCAGCAACCTGATTTATCCGGTTCCCGAGCCGGGTGGGCTGGGTGTTCATCTCACCCTCGATCTTGCCGGCCAGGCACGCTTTGGACCGGATGTAGAATGGATAGAAAGGGAGGATTACGGTGTTGATCCTGAGCGGGTGCATTCCTTTGTGGCGGGCATACGGCAGTGGTGGCCTGGTATCGAGCCTGAGCGACTTCAGCCTGCGTATGCGGGCATACGACCCAAGTTGAAAAACGCAGAGGGCGGTTTTTTTGATTTCAGGATTGATGGCCCCCAGGAGCACGGCATCCCGGGGCTGGTAAACCTGTTTGGTATTGAGTCGCCGGGGCTGACATCCTGTTTGGCCATTGCAGGTCTGGTGAAGGACAAATTGGCGTAACAGCCAGGAGGTTCTATCCCGGCGTTCTGGCCAGGGCCCAAACCTGAATCTCTGTTGCGCCCGCATCCCGTAGCGCAGACGCGAGCACCCTTGCAGTTGCTCCTGTAGTGACCACGTCATCCACGATGGCGATCCGTTCTGGTACCTTCGCACAGACTTCAAATACGCTATGCAGGTTTTTCAGCCTGGCCTCTCTGCTCAGTCCACGCTGAGCCTGCACTTTTCGAACCCGGCGGACGATCCCTGCACTAACCGGTATATCGAGGGCGGCCCCCAGTTGTTCAGCTATATCCCGGGCCTGATTGAATCCGCGCTCACGGCGGCGCGAAGGAAGCATAGGTGAGGGGATTAGCAAGTGCGGCTTTATATGGTTCTGATCCCGAAATACAGACTCAACATAGCTCGTAAAGCCCGCAATCAGAGGTCGGGCAAATTTATGCTGCCGGTTGTATTTGTATCGGCTGATCATGCCATCAACCGGATACTGGTAGCGCCAGGGTATGTATGAGTGAGCAAAGGCAGGTGGTGATATCAGGCAGTCGCTGCAAACCAGTTCGTTCCCCGCGTGCGACATTGGTAGGGCGCAGTAACGACAATGCCACTGGTTAACCGGAAGATCGGCTTGGCAAAAAACGCATAAACCATTGTAGGCATTAGAAGAAAGGCAACCAACACAGCGGCCTTTGGTTTTGTCGCTGTTAACCTTCGCCAAGTTTAAGGTTGACAGCCAGCTCAGTCCCTTTATCATCTGATTCATCCGTAAACCCAGAGACCGAAAAAGGTTAACAGGACTTCTGCATGACTGCCACCGCATTACGCCACGATTGGACGCTTCAGGAAGCACGCTCACTTTTCGAGCTTCCATTTAACGATTTGTTGTTCCGCGCCCAGACGGTGCATCGACAGAATTTTGATCCCAATGAAGTGCAGGTAAGCACCCTTTTGTCTATCAAGACAGGCGCTTGCCCTGAAGACTGTAAATACTGCCCTCAGAGCGGTCATTACAATACTGGGCTGGAAAAAGAAAAGCTGCTGGAGCTGGAAAAGGTTGTAGCAGAAGCCCGCGCCGCGCGAGACAAAGGCGCATCACGCTTTTGCATGGGCGCTGCATGGCGTAGCCCGACGGTTAAGGATATGCCGTATGTTCTGGATATGGTTCGTGAGGTGAAATCTCTGGGCCTGGAAACCTGCATGACGCTGGGCATGTTGAAGCCTGAGCAGGCGGCAGAGCTGGCGGAAGCCGGTCTGGATTATTACAACCATAATCTGGATACCTCCGAGAAGTACTACAGCCATATTATTACTACCCGCACCTATCAGGACCGCCTGGATACGCTGGAAAACGTGCGTAACGCCGGTATGAAAGTATGCTGTGGCGGCATTATGGGTATGGGTGAAGATGAGGATGATCGGGTTGGCATGCTGGTTCAACTGGCGAACCTTCCGCAGCACCCTGAAAGTGTGCCAGTGAATATGCTGGTGAAGGTGAAGGGAACCCCCATGGAGAATGTGGAGGATCTGGATCCGTTTGAGTTTATTCGTGTTCTTGCGGTGGCTCGTATCATGATGCCGGCCTCCCATGTGCGTTTGTCTGCGGGCCGGGAGACGATGAATGAGCAGATGCAGGCGTTGTGTTTTCTGGCTGGGGCGAATTCGATTTTCTATGGCGAGAAGTTGTTGACGACTTCGAATCCGGAGGCGGATGCAGATATGGCGTTGTTCCGGCGCTTGGGTATTCGGCCGGAGAAGCGGGAGCAGTGTGCTTCTGAGACGCAGGATGAGGAGGCGATTGTCGGGGCTCTGGAGTATGAGGCCAGCCGGCATTTGTTTTATGACGCTTCTTTGGAGTCCGCTTAGCATTATTGGGCGGCAGCGACGTGCGGGCGGTTTGCTCCGGGATACGCTACGAGCACATCCATGTGCGCTTGTTTCGGGCCGTCCTTGGCCCTCTACAATCCCGGAGCAAACCGCCCGCACGTCGCCCGTAGCTTTCAGATGCCCTCGAAAATACTTCAATGCCAGCAAGTATAAACACTTGTCGTTTTTCTGGATGCATACTCGTGCGTGACTTCACAGCTGAACTGGAACAACGAAAACAGGCTGGGCTATACAGAACGCGCCGGCATATCTCCGGGCCTCAGCAGCCGGTTTTGACCGCCGATGGTAAGCGGTTACTTTCGTTTTGTAGCAACGACTACCTTGGTCTCGCCAATCATCCTTCCAATATTGAAGCCCTCAGAGATGCCTTGCCTAAAATGGGGCTAGGTGGTGCGGCTTCTCATCTGGTTTGCGGGCACCATGAGGCGCATCACTTTTTGGAAGAGCGTCTTGCGGCGTTTACCGACCGAAGTTCTGCGTTGTTTTTCTCTACCGGTTATATGGCCAATCTGGGCGTGATTTCTGCGCTGGTGGGGCGTGGGGATACGGTTTTTTCGGATCGTCTGAATCATGCCTCCATTATTGATGGCTGTATTCTGAGCCGGGCGAAGGTGCGTCGGTATGGCCATGGGGATGTAGGGTCGCTTGTCGCCATGCTGGCTGAGACTTCCGGCCATAAGGTGGTGGTTACAGACGGTGTGTTCAGTATGGATGGCGATGTGGCGCCGCTGCGGGAACTGGCGGCGGTGTGTCGCGAGCACGATGCTTTGTTGGTGGTCGATGACGCCCACGGTTTTGGGGTGCTAGGGCCGCATGGGCAGGGGAGTGTGGCGGAGCTTGGTTTGTCTGAGGAGGATGTGCCGGTTCTTATAGGTACCTTGGGCAAGGCCGCGGGCACCAGTGGGGCGTTTGTGGCGGGGCCGGAGGTGTTGATGGATTATTTGGTGCAGAAGGCTCGTACTTATATCTACACCACGGCCATGCCTCCGGCATTAGCTTTTGCCACTTTAAACAGTATTGATTTGATAGAGCGGGGCAGTGAACGGCGAAGCCATCTGCAGAGTCTGATCGATCGCTTTCGGCAGGACGCCATTGCTCTGGGTTACTCGCTTATGCCCTCACGCACGCCTATTCAGCCCATTATGGTGGGTGATAACTGGGCTGCTCTGGCGCTGAGTCAGGCCCTTGAAGAGCTGGGGTTGCTGGTGACGGCCATTCGTCCGCCAACGGTGCCAGCCGGTGAGGCGCGGTTGCGGGTTACTTTTAGCGCGGCTCATTCCCATGAGGATCTGGATAGCCTGATACAGGGGCTGGCGGATTGTCGGCACTTGCTGGTTGGCGAGGGTGTTGCGGTATGAGTTTTCCGCGAGAGGGCGGGCGCCTTGTTGTCGTGGGAGGCTGGGGTGTGCGTGCAGAGATGTTGGAGGCTGTATACCGGTCCTGGCCGGGCACGGGCACGGTTGAGGTGGTGTCTCTGAATAACGACCTCATAGCACGCTGCGGTTCGGTGGCGGATGTGGCCAACGAGCTTCTGGCTCGTTATCCCGAGCCCTCCGTCTGGATGGGGTGGTCTCTCGGTGCGCAGGTTGTTATGGCTGCCGCGAGCCGGAATGCTGGGGCGGTGTCTGCAGCGATTACGCTGGCGGGTTTTCCGAAGTTCATCGCAGATGAGCGCTGGCTTAATGGCATGTCTGAGGAAGAGTTTGGAGTGTTCAGTCGAGGGTTGAGCCGCGAACCTGAGCGCTACTGGATGCACTTTCTGATGCTTATGATAAGTGGCTCAGCTGGCGCTCCTGCTGAGCGTCAACGCCTCAAACCCTGGCTTGGTCAGGGTGCGCCGGTATCACCCTCTAATTTGATTAAGAGTCTTAAGTGGCTGGAGCGAAGTGATCAACGCCTGTTGTGGTCCCGTGTAAATGTTCCCGTTCTTCATATAACCGGGCCATGTGATCAGGTAGTGGCGACCTGGGTTGGCGCTTTGGAAACTCAGCCATCGTCCATCGAGATCAGCATTCCCGGTATGGCTCATTGGCCAGGCGGTGTGTTTGCAGACGAGTGTATAGCGGTAATTGAGCAGTTTCTTGGGTCTTCCACTGGTATGGCGTCATGAGTTCTCTTGCGGTGAATGCTTCGTGCCCGGCAAGTAAGGGTGATATAGCTCGGGAGTTCGGTAAGGCCCGGGCCACCTATGAGAGCGCGTCCCGGTTGCAACGGCTTATGGGCAACGTGATGCTCGAGAGGCTGGAAGGCCAAGCTGATCCAAATTGCGTTCGCGTTCTGGACCTTGGCTGTGGCACCGGCTGGTTTACCCTCAAGTTGGCCAATCTCACGCCCCCAGGGAGCGTGACAGGTATGGATCTTTCGCCCGGCATGATCGAGCACTCGATTGCACACAGCCCAGCTGAAGTTACATGGCTGGTAGCAGATGCTGAGGCTATTCCGTTGCCCGACCAAAGTTGTGATCTGATCTTCAGTAATCTCATGATCCAGTGGTGTGCAACACCAGCCAAGGTTCTTCAAGAGTGTCGGCGGGTGCTCAGGCCTGGAGGTAAATTGATGATCTCAACCCTCCTGGAAGGAACCTTGAAGGAATTGGATCAAGCCTGGCAGAAAGCGGACCCCGGTCAGAGTCATATCAACCGGTTTGAAACGGCTGCGGCGTTCAAACGCTCAGTGTTCGATGAGTTGCCTGGGGCGCATGTTGAAGCGCGGACTTTGCTTCTACCCTATGCTTCGCCCCTCACGCTCGCAGCGGAGCTGAAGCAATTGGGTGCGGGCTACAAGCATGCCGGCAGACGCCAAACAGCAACAGCACCCGGCCGCTTTCGTGCCATGTGCCAGCATTACCCCACAGCCCCGGAGGGCGGAGTTGTGGCAAGCTATGAGGCAGCCTGGGTTTACTGGTCATGCCCTGATTCCAATAGCAAAACACTGATTGATTAAAGGGTAGGTTGACTGGCTTTTATGGCTAAAAAAACATTTTTTGTGACAGGAACAGATACCGGCGTTGGCAAGACCCTGGTGTCTGCTGCAATTCTGGAAGCCGCCAAAGCGGCCGGCAAGCGCACCTTGGGTATGAAGCCTATTGCCTCGGGCTGTGATAACACACCTGAGGGGTTGCGGAATGACGATGCGCTGATGCTCCAGCGCGCGGCCACGGAAGCTCTCACTTACGATCTTGTGAACCCCATCGCTCTGGAGCCGGCCATAGCGCCCCATGTGGCAGCCGTGCAAGCCGGACGAGTTGTAACGGCTGAACGGTTGGTTGGCTTCTGCCGTGGCATGCAGATGCGGCCAGCGGATCTTTTGCTCATTGAAGGTGCCGGTGGCTGGCGAGTGCCGCTGAATGACCGGGAAACCTACTCGGCGGTGCCTCGGGAGTTGGGGGTGCCTGTGATTTTAGTGGTTTCGCTAAAGCTGGGATGTATTAATCATGCATTGTTAACAGCAGAAGCAATTCTTAATGATGGGTTGGTGTTGGCTGGATGGGTCGCGAACCGAGCTGAACCCGTTGCAATGAGCTGTGAGCAGGAAACCCTGAGCTATTTGACAGAGCAACTCCCGGTCCCTTGTCTTGGAGTAATGCCCTGGATTGTGACTGCCAATCCCAAAACCTTGAGTGAGTATCTCAACATTGATTCATTGTTTGAAAATTGATCAATAATATGGCCTAATGGTGTCAATTAATGGTCACGGGAAACCGCAGTCATGATCAATAATACACTCGCAATTGGTATGCAAGGCATTCAGGACGGCATGTACGGCATGGAAAACGCCGCCCGAAAAATCGCCCGTGCCGGTGTTGATGGCCCTCAAGGTAGCGCCGAAACCGGAAGCAGCCTGATTGAACCGATCATCGACCTCAAGCTATACGAACGCAGCGTTGAGGCGTCAGCACAGGTGGTAAAAGTTGCTGATGAAACCCTTGGTACTCTGCTCGACATAATGGTCTGAGCCCTGTTTCCGTGAGCCCACTCTCTTCGCTCCCTCCGATATCAAGCTACTCTAGCAGGAGTGGCTCTGGCAGCGCCTCGGCCGTCCGTGAATCACGCAATACTGGCAAAGCAAATGGTGAGGCGCCTGCAGAAACCGGCAGTCAATCTGTTCGTGCGGCCGATGAAAACCAGGCTGTGGGCGCAAACCGCAAGCCAGCAGAAGCTGATGCCTCTGATAAAAAAGTCGGTGGTCTGGATGAGGCGGAACTGAAAGAGCTAACCGAGCTCAAAGCCCGGGACCGTGAAGTGCGCGCTCATGAAGCTGCACATCAGGCAGTTGGCGGTCAGTATGCGGGAGCCATGTCGCTTTCCTATCAGCGGGGGCCGGATGGGGCCCAGTACGCGGTGGGTGGTGAAGTATCGATTGATATGTCTCCCGTCAACGGCGATCCTCAGGCAACCATCGAGAAAATGCGGGTCGTGCGTTCAGCGGCGATGGCTCCGGCAGAGCCCTCTGGCCAGGATCGTGCTGTAGCCGCTCAGGCGATGCAGGTTATGCTGCAGGCTCAGTCAGAGCTTGCCCTGGAGCAGGAATCCTCGGAGTCCGGCGCAGAAAAGCCTGTGAAGGAAAGTGAGGATGCATCATCTGATTCCGGGCAGGTTGAAGGTTCCCGGGGTGATACCTCCGAGTCATTGCCCAGGGCCGCTCAACTGGCCAGAAATGCCTATCAGGATATTGCAGGGTTCGGGCCAGAGCGAGCCTCCCCAGGGGATGGGTTTCTACCCATTTCGGTCTGAATTTATCATCTGTTAGCCTGCTATTAACGTGGGCGCCCACCACTACTCTTCCTGGAATGCCAGAATCAATACGGGGCCCTGTAAACGCCGGTGCGTGTTGAGTTTTTGGGTAGGGTTTGAGCCGTTCCCGTCTACTTTGGTGACCAAACTCTACACAAATTATTCACCCGGCTATTGACAATTCTGTGCCTCTAAACGTATGTTTCAAACAAGTGTTTAATTAATGCTGCAGCGCATCTTGTTGCAGTGTCTGAGCAAACCCAAGGCCGCGAGCTGTTATTACTTTTTCAGCCAAGACCGAAAACCGAGGTGGTTTAAATGCCTGAGTACAAAGCGCCCCTGCGTGATATCAAATTCGTAATGAACGAGCTGCTCGACAGCGAGACCCACTACGCCAATCTGGAAGGGGCTGAAGACGCAACTCCGGATATGGTTGATGCCATTATCCAGGAAGGTGCAAAGTTTGCTGAACAGGTACTGTCACCGCTGAACCCGGTAGGCGACAGAGAAGGCTGCATATGGAGCGAAGATGGTGTTAAAACACCGACTGGCTTCAAAGAAGCTTATGACAAGTATGTTGAAGGCGGCTGGCCTTCACTGGCGGCTGATCCCAATTACGGCGGTCAGGGCCTGCCCGATTCTCTGGGCATCGTGATGAGCGAGTTGAACGGTACCGCTAACTGGTCATGGGGCATGTACCCTGGTCTGAGCCATGGCGCTATCAACACCGTTGAAGCGCACGGTACCGAAGAGCAGAAGCAAACCTATCTCACCAAAATGATCAGCGGTGAGTGGACGGGCACTATGTGCCTGACAGAAGCCCACTGCGGCTCGGATCTGGGTACTCTGCGTACCAAGGCAGAGCCTAATGCAGACGGCTCTTACAGCATTACCGGCACCAAGATTTTCATCTCTGCCGGCGAACATGACATGACCGACAATATCATTCACATCGTTCTGGCTCGTCTGCCGGGCGCACCTGAAGGTACCAAGGGCATCTCATTGTTCATCGTACCCAAGTGCCTGCCTGCAGAAGACGGATCTGCTGGTGAGCGTAACGCAGTATCCTGTGGCTCTATTGAGCACAAAATGGGTATCCACGGTAATGCTACCTGTGTCATGAACTTTGACGGCGCCAAAGGTTGGCTGATCGGGCCTGAGAACCGCGGCCTGAACTGCATGTTTACCTTCATGAACGTAGCCCGTATCGGTACTGCTATTCAGGGCTTGGGTGCTGCAGAAATGGGCTTCCAGGGATCCCTGGCATACGCCAAAGATCGTCTGGCCATGCGCTCACTGAGTGGCCCCAAAAATCCGGAAGGCTATGCCGACCCGATTATTGTGCACCCGGATGTGCGTCGTATGCTACTGACTCAGAAAGCCGTTGCAGAAGGCGCCCGTGCACTGATCTACCTGACTGCACAGAAGGCGGACCTCGTTGGACGTGGCAAAACAGACGAAGAGCGTAAAGAAGCAGACGAAGCGCTGGGCTTCCTGACCCCGATCGCCAAGGCTTTCCTGACCGAAATCGGTTACGAAGCAGCGAACCTGGGTATGCAGGTATTTGGTGGTCACGGTTTTATCTCCGAGTGGGGCATGGAGCAGAACGTGCGTGATGCCCGTATTGGCATGATCTACGAAGGCACCACTGGTATTCAGGCGCTTGACCTGCTGGGCCGTAAGGTTCTGATGACCCAGGGCGAGTCTCTGAAGGGCTTTACCAAGCAGGTTCACACCTTCTGCAAGGAAAATGCCGACAACGAGCAGCTGAAACAGTTTGTCGAGCCGCTTGCGGCGATCAACAAGGAGTGGGGCGATCTGACCATGAAAGTGGGCATGGCTGCCATGAAGAACCGTGAAGAAGTTGGTGCTGCATCGGTTGATTATCTGATGTACTCCGGCTACGCAGTCTTTGCATACCTGTGGGCCCGCATGGCCAAGATTGCCCAGGACAAGCTGGATGCAGGTACAAGCGAAGAAGCCTTCTACAAGGCCAAGCTGCAGACTGCACGCTTCTACTTCACTCGTATGCTGCCGCGTACCAAGACGCACGCTGTAACCATGCTGGCCGGAGCTGACACTCTGCTGGATATGCCGGAAGAAGCTTTCGCGTTCTGATTTACCAGGGCGTTTAAGGTTAACCGGTAACAAAAAGCCCGTGCTCTCAGGAGCCGGGCTTTTTTCATGAGTTGCGGTTGATTTTGGGGTAGAATACCTGCCCCTAAAACGTGAGAAGGTCGGACACCCGGCCCTGGCAGGCGACTTGGCTTTTCTGATTTAGCCGCTTGCACCGACAGATTGATTGTGGAACCTGGAGAGTTTAAATGGCCGATTATCAGGCGCCTTTGCGCGACATGCGTTTTGTATTGAACGAAGTATTTGATGCCCCTGCGCTATGGGCATCCCTGCCAAAAGTAGCAGAGAACGTTGATCCGGAAACTGCCGATGCGATTCTTGAAGAGGCCGGCAAAATTACCAGTGGTGTGCTTGCGCCACTAAACCGCGAAGCGGACGAGCAGGGCAGCCAGTGGAACAACGGCGAAGTAACCTCACCGGATGGCTTTAAAGAAGCCTACCAGACTATTGTTGAGGGTGGCTGGAATGGCCTTGGTGGCAACACTGAGTTTGGCGGCATGGGTATGCCTAAAACTCTGGTGGCACAATTTGAAGAGATGATGCAGGGCGCAAACATGTCGTTCGGCTTGGCGCCAATGCTGACCGCCGGTGCTTGCTTGGCACTGGATGCGCACGGTAGCCAGGAGCTGAAAGAAAAGTATTTGCCCAATATGTACTCGGGTGTTTGGGCAGGCGCCATGGATCTGACAGAGCCTCATGCAGGAACAGACCTGGGCATTATCCGCAGCAAGGCTGAACCCAATGGCGACGGCTCCTTTAACGTGACTGGCACCAAGATTTTTATTACTTGGGGCGAGCACGACATGGCTGAAAACATTATTCACTTGGTGCTTGCCAAGCTGCCAGATGCTCCGAAAGGGCCAAAAGGCATTTCGCTGTTCCTTGTTCCCAAGTTCATGGTGAACGACGACGGGTCCTTGGGTGAGCGTAACAGCTTCAGCTGTGGTTCCATCGAGAAAAAGATGGGCATCAAAGGCTCCGCTACCTGCGTCATGAACTTTGACGGTGCTAAAGGCTGGCTTGTAGGTGAGGAGAACAAAGGGCTGAACGCCATGTTCACCATGATGAATTACGAGCGTTTGGGCGTGGGTATCCAGGGCATCGGTGCAGCAGAGGCTTCCCTGCAGAATGCAGTGGAATATGCCAAGGATCGTATCCAGAGCCGTGCGCCTACTGGAGCACAGCAGCCGGAAAAAGCAGCAGACCCTATTCTGGTGCACCCGGACGTTCGGCGCATGTTGCTCACCATGAAGAGCTATGTCGAAGGCGGCCGTGCTTTTTCTACCTATGTGGCGCAGTGGCTGGACATTTCCAAGTATGCCGACGCTGCAGAAGTGGATCGCCGTAAGCATGCTGAAGGCATGGTTGCACTGCTTACACCGGTTGCAAAAGCGTTCCTGACCGACCGTGGCCTGGAAGCCTGTATTCTGGGTCAGCAGGTGTTTGGTGGTCACGGCTTCATTCGTGAATGGGGTCAGGAGCAATTGGTTCGTGACTGCCGGATTACCCAGATCTACGAAGGCACTAACGGTATCCAGGCGCTGGACCTGATGGGCCGTAAGGTGGTTGGTAGCCAGGGCAAACTGTATGAGCTTTTTGCGGAAGATGTCGCTGCCTTCATCGAAGAGAACAGCAGTGAAGAAAGTCTACGCCCTTACCTTGAGCCACTTGCGGCTGCGTTCGAGCGTTTGTCTGACGTGACTGAGCACGTTATCAAGCAGGCTTCGGATAATCCTGATGCCGTTGGCGCAGCCTCAGTGGACTATCTCGATCTGTTCGGGATGACTGCTGTGGGTTATATGTGGGCACGTATTGTGAAGGCTGCAGCACCGAAGGCTGGCGATGACACATCTGGTTTCTATAGTGGCAAGCTGAAAACAGCGCGTTTCTATTATGATCGCCTGTTGCCGAAAACCGTTTCTCTTGCGGAAAGTATTCGCAGCGGAAGTGACTCTATGATGGCGCATACCGCCGATGAGTTTTGATTACTGAAAGCAGGAAGGTGAGGCGGCTCTTCAGATGACGCCTCTGAGTAAATAAAAAAAGCAGGCCTCAGTGCCTGCTTTTTTTATTTAAAGACGTTCCATTCGGCTTGGATCAGTGATGTAGGGGTTCTCATTGCCCTGAATCTCCGCTATCCGCTTATGCCGGGAGAGCTCCTTGTCGTCTGGTGGATCTGCCCGGTTCCAGCCCTGGAATACCTGGGCAGACCCTAACCAGGGAAGGCCGTAGGTGCCAACCATGTAGCCCATGCTCCGGGCGACATCGCCTTTCACTTTTGGAGGCGGCTCAAAGAAAACGCTGCTCTCCCGTATGCCACAATCGTCTTCCTTGATCAGGGCCCCAAGCTCTTCGTAGCGGGCATTGCGGCGCCGAAGTTCTGTGCGGTTCCGTACTGGAACCATGTTATGAAGGTCGGAGGCAATCTGACGGTAACGGTTGTCTTGCTCGCATTGGCGAGTTGTGCCGCAGGAAAGGGCGTTGCGGATGTCCGCGAGTGGGTAAATATAGCCTTGAGTCAGCATGAAACCTTTGGTGGAAAACTGCTCATCGCAGAAAAACGACTTGCCGCCATCTGCATACAGATTTCCCCAGAACTGTTCCTCGATGACGGTCTTCGGGTCGCTGAAACGGGTGTTTTGACCAATGACGAAGGTTGCAGTCAGCAGGAGCACCGATGTGCTAAGAAGAAGAAAAATCTTTTTCATATGTCATTAATACCTCTCAGTGTCGGTAAGCGCCTTTTAAAATAATGACGCTCAGCTCACTTATATAGGAATATGACATAAGTTCCCCTAGCACAAGGGGCCTTACCGTAAACAATTGTAGCTATGTGTTAACGGTTTAACATTTTCACATAATTTTATCGCGAATGTTCTGGTAGCTTGATCTCAGATCGTCGCCCAGCTTTTTGACAGTTTGCCGCGCTTCCTGAGATGCGTCGCTGGCTTCATCCATTACTTGGTCAAAGCGCGATTTGAATTTATCCCATTCCTCTTCCAGTTCGTCGAACTCATCTTTTACTTCCTGGCGAGCAAGGTGTAGTTGAACGCGCGCTTCGTCACGGTACTGTTTAATCTTGTCTGAAAGGGTTTTAAGATCTTCTTGAAAGCCCATGGCAGGTACCTTTTTGAATGGTTGGTAAACCTACCATGCGCCCGGTGGCAGGAACCTTCAAGTGGGGGAGGTGCGGGAAGGCTCAATTTAACGATTGGACTTGACCCATGTCAGAATCTGGCGTTCAAAAGTGCCGACATATCGCGCAGGTAGTGCCAAGGGGAAAGCTCGTCAAAGCCTTTCGCAGCGCGGTCAATCTGGCTGCAGAGCTTCAGAGCTTCGTGTAATTGCATGGCGTTTAATCGCCTGGCTGCTTGCTCTAACGCTCGCGCTCGTTGTGGCTGGAAAACACCGCGCTTTTTAAAGAACGCGGAGGGGGTCTCAGCTCTGTTCTCGCCTGTTTTAAGTTCGAGAAGCAGGTTGATATCACGGGTTAATACCGCCAATAGGCCAAGGGGGTTTTCACCCTCCTGCTGCAGCACGCCAATTACTTTTCCGGCATGGGATGCACGACCACTGAGCAGTTCGGTCACCAGTTCAAATCCGTTAAAGCGGGAGCTGTCCTGAACGGCCCGCTCTATGGTTTGTTCATCAATAGTGTCGCCATTGGTCAGGAGGGCTAGCCGGTCCAGTTCCTGGCTGGCTGCCAGCAGGTTCCCCTCCAGCCTCTCTGCCAGCATCGTAAGGGCTCCCCGTGTCAGGTTTAGCCCCTGCTTTTTGGCTCGCTGCTGAAGCCATCCAGGGAATTTGTCCGCGTCTACTGGCCACACCGGCACATGGACACCCTTGGTTTGAAGCTCCTTATACCACTTGCGCCGGGTTTCTGCGGCGTCCAGGCGAGTGCTGATCAGCAGAACGATAATGTCTTCAGGCGGATTTGCAAGGACCTGCTCGAGAACCGTTCGACCATCTCCCAGCTTTCCCGTGGGCAGGCGGATTTCGATTCGGCGCCGATCAGAGAACAGGGACATGGCACTGAATTCATCGGCTACCATGTTCCAGTCAAGCTGTTGATCAGCATGGAAAGTCAGGCGATCGATGAACCCGGCTTCTTTGGCTGCACCTCGGATCTGATCACAGCATTCCTGAACCAACAGGGGTTCGTCTCCGGAGACCAGATAAACCGGTGCCAGGCCTTTCAGGAGCAGCTGTGTTAGTTGGCCTGGATTGGTTTTCATGGTTTGCCAGATTGCGAGCCGGGCGGAGTAGGGGAGCTTTGGTGATTATTCCGGATTTCCTGCAACCGTTTTTCGGTAATCGGTGCAAGGCGGAAGATAATCTGTTGCGCCAGGCGATCGCTCAGCTGTTGCTGCAGGTTCTCTTCCTCTCGCTGTTTGGCGAGCACGTTGGTCTCATCGTACCTGTAGCTCTCAGTCGTTGTGAGGCGCGTGCTGGCGATGACTGGAATGCCATCGCTGCTGACAAGTTCGAGGTCGACGGACTGCCTGAGTGTATATTCAGCAGCAGCTGCCTGAACGGTAATGGCGGAAGCGCGGCGATCCTGTGCAAAGTCACTGATTTTGAGCCGGTAATTTGCGCTCTGCCCTGTCGCCAACTCAATGCCACCCAGTTCAAGCTGTTCCCGGGTGGACTGGCAAAGGGAGGCAGGCACTGGCGATTGGCACACCAGTTCAAGAGGCTCGAGTGCTGATGAAACTGGCGGCGCACCCCGCAGATGAAAGCCACAGGCACTCAGGCTGATAGCCATAGCGCTTGCGGCAATCAGCCTTGCAGTGTCTGTCTTCAGGGTGCGGAGCCACATATCAATTAGCGACCACGTTGACCAGTTTGCCAGGAACAACAATAACTTTGCGAACTGTCGCACCCTCGATAAAGCGAATAACATTTTCATTTTTCAGTGCTTCGGCTTCCAGGTCGGCCGAATTGATGTCGGCGGGCACGTCAACTTTTGCGCGCACTTTGCCGTTAACCTGAAGAACCACCTGAATCTGGCTTCTAACCATGGCAGATTCATCGGCTACCGGCCAGGTTGCATCAACAACCGGGTTGCTATGGCCCAAGGCATGCCAAAGGGTATGGCAAATGTGAGGCACGATCGGTGCGAGCATTACCACTGCTGTTTCCAGCGCTTCCTGGCGAACAGCACGGGTTTGGGGCTCGTCGTTGTTCAAGCGGCTGACATCGTTCAGCAATTCCATTACTGCAGCAATGGCGGTGTTGAACGTCAGGCGGCGGCTGATGTCGTCACTCACCTTGGCAATGGTTTCATGGGTTTTGCGGCGCAAGTCCTTCTGGGCGTCATTCAGGGCGCCAGGATCGATGGCCGGTGCTGCTCCACCTGCAACCTGCTCGTTTACCAGGCGCCACAGACGCTTGAGGAAGCGATGGGCGCCGTCTACAGCACTATCAGACCATTCAAGGGACTGTTCTGGCGGGGCTGCAAACATCATGAACAGGCGGACTGTGTCAGCACCATGGGCATCAATAATAGACTGAGGGTCTATGCCGTTGTTTTTCGATTTGGACATCTTGGTTACGCCACCGGCGATAACAGGTTGCCCATCTTCCTTATGCACCGCGCCAATGGCGTGGCCTTTTTCATCCCGCTCCACAACGACATCTGCGGGCGAAATCCAGACCTTGCCGCCCTTGTCGTCTTCACGGTAGTAGGTGTCTGCCAGGACCATGCCTTGGGTCAGCAGTTGCTTGAAAGGCTCTGAACTGTTTACCAGGCCAACATCCCGCAGGAGTTTGTGGAAGAAGCGAGCGTACAGCAGGTGCAGGATGGCGTGCTCTATACCGCCGATATACTGATCTACTGGCAGCCAGTAGTTTGCCGCCGCCGGATCGAGCATGCCTTTGTCGTAATTCGGGCTGCAGAAACGGGCGTAATACCAGGACGACTCCATGAAGGTGTCGAAGGTATCGGTTTCAAGCGTTGCAGGCTGCCCGTTGAAAGAGGTTTTTGCCCACTCGGGATCGGCCTTGAGAGGAGACAGAACACCATCCATCTCGACATTTTCCGGTAGCCGAACCGGCAACTGGTCATCGGGTACCGGGCGCTGGGTGCCGTCTTCCATAGTCATCATAGGGATGGGAGCACCCCAGTATCGCTGGCGTGAAACACCCCAGTCACGGAGGCGGTAGTTGACCGTGCGCTTGCCAATCCCCTTGTCTTCCAGGTGCTCAGCAATGGCATCAAAGGCTTCGTCACTGGTGAGGCCGCTGTATTTCCCGGACGAAACCAGTACGCCCTTTTCTGTGAAAGCCTTTTCCTGAACGTCAATTTCGCGGCCATCAGTGGCAGCAATTACCTGTTTGACGGGTAGGCGATACTTGAGGGCAAACTCGTGGTCTCGCTCATCATGGCCGGGTACTGCCATCAGTGCGCCAGTGCCGTAATCGGTGAGCACAAAGTTGGCGATCCAAACCGGAATTTCTTCTTGGGTCAGCGGATGGATAGCTTTGAATCCGGTATCAACACCTTTCTTTTCCATGGTGGCCATTTCGGCCTCAGCAATCTTGCTGTTGCGGCACTCATCCACAAATGTGGCTACGTCTGTATGCCGCTCTGCGGCTGCTTTGGCCAGCGGATGCTCTGCGGCTACGGCCATGTAGCTCACGCCCATCAGGGTATCGGGGCGGGTAGTGTAAACCGTGAGACCGTCTTCGCTGTCTTTCAGCGGGAAGGTCAGCTCGGTGCCCACGGATTTACCGATCCAGTTGCGTTGCATGGTCTTGACCTGCTCAGGCCAGCCATCGAGATCGTCCATGTCGTTCAGCAGTTCTTCGGCATAATCGGTAATGCGGATAAACCACTGGGGAATTTTTTTCTGCTCAACGAGAGCGCCTGAACGCCAGCCGCGGCCATCAACCACCTGCTCATTCGCAAGAACGGTCTGGTCCACTGGGTCCCAGTTCACGGTGGACATTTTCTTGTACACCAGGCCTTTTTCGTAAAGGCGAGCGAAGAACCACTGTTCCCAGCGATAGTAATCCGGCTTGCAGGTAGCCAGCTCGCGGCTCCAGTCGTAACCGAAGCCCAGCTGTTTGAGCTGGTTTTTCATGTATTCGATGTTGGCGTAAGTCCACTTGGCCGGTGCCGTTTTGTTGGCAATGGCTGCGTTCTCTGCAGGGAGACCAAACGCGTCCCAGCCCATGGGCTGCATAACGTTCTTGCCTTGCATGCGCTGGTAGCGGGAGATCACGTCGCCGATGGTGTAGTTGCGTACGTGCCCCATGTGCAGCTTGCCGCTGGGGTAGGGGAACATGGACAGGCAGTAGTATTTGGGTTTGTCCGGGTCTTCCCTGACTTCAAAGGTTTTGTTCTCGTCCCAGAAGGTGCGCGCATTGTGTTCAACGTCACGGGGATTGTAGTGCTCGTCCATACCTGCCATTACCAAAGTTACCCTGTATAAAAATGATGTGCGGAGCGGCCGGACATTCTAACGCACACAAGGCGTAACAGGTAGTCTGCCAAAAACCGAATACTGTGCCATGATGTTTAATATGGCGAAGGTCGCCAGCCGGTGGGTCTCCCCGGAACACGCCGTAAATACGTCCATGTAGGCTTGACTGCAGCATCCATGCTGCAGACAGTTCCAGGGAGACCCACCGGCTGACGCCCCGCAAATTATGAGGAGTTCTCAATGACTGAGCCTGAAAGAAGCCATTTATCCGGAAAAGCTCTCGAGGTATACGACCGCATGCTTGAGCGGGTGCAGACTCGTTTGAAAGCTATACAGGAAACCTCGCTGGACACCTTGGAAGAAGAGGTGGAGAAGGCAATAGAAGTTGAGCAAGAACTGGAGGAAATGACCAAGGACGAAATCAGCCTCCTTGGCACCTACCTTCAGAGAGATCTGGAGCATCTCCTGAACTTTGTAGATGAAACCGGGGAGGGGCTTGCGGAATGGTTGCAGCTCGATTTGTCATTGCTGGAACAGCAATTGACCGAGCGCTTGTTGTCGGTTGCCGACCAAACGTTGGTCGATACCGTTGCGCTGCGACAGAAACTCGAAAGCCGTGATGCGGGGCAGTACATCGCTGGTGAAGTCGCAACCGCTGGCATGTTCCAGTGCCTGAATTGTGAGCATATGCTGTGCCTCACATCGACCAGTCATCTGGAACCTTGTGAAGCCTGTGGTTCTCAGTACTACAAGCGGGTTACCAGTCACTGGCCGCGGAAAGAAAGCTGACTCGAGACTCTTGAAGGGGTAGTTCGGGAAGGCTCCTCCGAAGTTTGGGCGGTCGTGGCAGGGGCGGTCTTCAAAACCGTGCGGAGCCATGGATGGCGGAGCCGAGCGTACAGGGAGGTATTCACAGCGTGTTTTGAAGACCGTCCCTGCCATGACCGCTTTCGCCGAAGTGCGGTCAGTTCTTGGGAATAACCCGCTCACGAACAAACACAATCAGAATCAGCGCCAGCGTCAGAACCGGCCAGGAAGCCGCAACCATATAAGGCGTGCTACCACTGGCCTTGAACACCTCACCAGTCAGAACAGCCCGCTCAAACTGCGGAATACGCGCCGTAATCTGCCCCTTGTTATCAATGATCGCAGTAACCCCATTGTTGGTACCGCGAATCATATAACGCCCGGTTTCCAGAGCCCGCATGCGCGCAATCTGCAAATGCTGCAACGGCCCCACAGAATCCCCGAACCAACCATCGTTACTGATCGTCAGCAACAAATCCGAATTCACCGCATTGCGAGCCAAAAAGTCCGGATAAGCTACTTCATAGCAAATAAACGGCATCACCTTCGTACCATTGGCGTTTAAAGGCGACTGGTTTTTCGGACCACGGGTAAAGCTCGACATGGGTAAATCAAAAAAGCCGATCAACCCCCGAAGGACCCCCTCAAGAGGGACATATTCGCCAAAGGGCACAAGCTTCTGCTTGTGATAAATACCTTCGCCGTTGCCCATGGCCATAATGCTGTTGTGATAGGTGAAGCCACCAGCGCGCTCGCTGAAACCGTACCAGGGAATGCCTGTTATCAGCGTACTGCTTTCCCCGAGATTCTCTTCAATGTGATCAATGATTTTCCCCGCCTGATCCTGGGGAATGGGGATTGCCGTCTCCGGCCACAGAATCAGATCAACATCCCAGTAAGGCTTCGTCATGCCCAGATAGGCTACGATCTGGTCTTTCAGAAACTCCGGGTCCCACTTGATCAGCTGCGGAATGTTGCCCTGCATGGCAGCCACAGATGTGGGCTCCGAACTGATGTCTGTCCATTCGACCCGGTTCAGTGCCGGGGCCGCCAACCACGGGATCAGCGTTATAACAGCAACAATGCCAGCGCTGGTATAGCGCTGCCTGGTTAATAGCCAGCCCGCACCAAAAATAGCGGCGCCGCTGGCAGTGATCAAAAAGGTAAGGCCGTGAACGCCAATTATCGGCGCCATCCCTGCCAGAGGCCCATCAGTATGGGCTGTACCAAGGTACAGCCATGGGAAACCGGTTAACAGCCAGCCACGAAGCCAGTCCCCGAGAATCCAGATGGCAGGGAACAGGATGAGGCGCCGTACGGCACTGGCCTTAGCCAGCTTGCCCCAGAACCAGAATGCGAGAGCCGGAAACAACGCCAGCACCGCCACAAAGGCAGCAGTGAGCAAAACTGAAACCGGTATGGACGTATTTCCGAATTCACTAATGCTGATATAAACCCATGTGGCCCCAGAGCCAAACAGACCAAGGCCCGCCAGCAAGCCCGCAAAGAAAAGCTTCCTCGCCGGCAGTGGAATGCAGACCAGCAGAATCATTAGTGCAGAAATTGGCCCAAGCCACCACAAATGGAAAGGCGAGAAGGTTAGGGTTTGCAAAGCGCCGGCAACCAAAAGGGTTGCCGCGCTAAACCAGCGGTTGGAAAGCAATGAAAGGGCTGGGGCAGTAGAGGGTGTTAAATGCTCATGGCTCACTACGGGTTACCTGTAACAGACGGATGACACGGTTATCGGCGTTGGCTATGGTAAAGCGCAAGCCGCCAAATTCAACCGTTTCGCCTCGTCTGGGCAGGTGACCGAATTCCTTTAGTACGACGCCACCAATGGTATCGAACTCTTCTTCATCAAAACCGGTGTTAAAAAATTCATTGAAGTCGTCGACTGGCGTCACTGCCTTCACGGCATGGGAGCCATCACCTCGAGCCTTGATGTGGGTTTCTTCGTCAAAATCGTGTTCGTCTTCAATTTCCCCGACGATTTGTTCGAGTACGTCTTCAATGGTTACCAAACCGGCCGTGCCGCCGTATTCATCCACGACGATGGCCATGTGATTACGGTTTTCCTTGAACTGTTTAAGTAACTGGTTCAGCCGTTTGCTCTCTGGAACAAACGTAGGCGGGCGCAGTAGCTCGCGAACATGAGACCAGTCCATATCATCATCAAGGGCCAGTGGCAGAAGATCTTTGGCGAGAAGGACACCGATGACATCATCCTGGCTGTCGCCAATAACCGGGAAGCGGCTGTGGGCAGACCGGATAACCTCGCCAAGATATTCTTTCGGGTCTTGAGAGGCGCGAACGGTAACCATCTGGGAACGCGGGATCATTATTTCATCCACCCGCATGTCCACCACTTGCATGGCACCTTCGATGATGCTCATGGCATCTGCATCGATTATTTCCTGGGATTCAGCGCTTCTAAGGACTTCCAGAACATCTTCGATGGTCTCTGGTCCGCTGGAGAAGGCGTGTGATATACGCTCCAGCCAAGACTTGTTGGAGCCTTGACTGCGACTCGACTGGTCGTCGCTCATGAGTCTTTTACCGTTTCCTCTGCTTCGTAGGGATTGCCGAACCCAAACTCGGCCAGCAATCGAATTTCCATGGCCTCCATGGCCTCTGCCTCTTCGTCGTCAATATGGTCATAGCCTTGAAGGTGCAGCATGCCATGAACTACCATGTGTGCCCAATGGGTTGAGGGCTCTTTATGCTGGTCTCTGGCCTCATTTTCAACGACCGGAGCGCAAATAACGAGATCTCCTGCCAATGGCACCGTTATACCGGCTGGCGCTTCAAATGGAAAGGACAACACATTCGTGGGTTTGTCCTTGCCCCGGTACTGGTGGTTCAGTGCCAGGCTTTCCTCAATATCGACAATACGAATCGTGACCTCGGATGGCTCCTCCCCCAGCCAGGCAGCCTGGGCCCACGCTTGAAACAGGGATTCTGCAGGTACACCCGGCCCTTCGAACACGTTTTGAAAATCAACCGTCAGCTCGCTCACTGTGCGCGGCCGCTCCCTTTGCTGTTGCCTTCATCAAGTGAATCGTAGGCTTCCACAATTCGCTGAACCAGAGGGTGACGGACAACATCCTTGGCTTCAAAGCGCGTGAAGCTGATGCCAGTAACGTTTCTCAAAACGCCTGCGGCATGAATCAGCCCTGAATTCTGGCCCTTGGGCAAATCCACTTGGGTGGTATCACCAGTAATCACAGCAGTGGAGCCAAAGCCGATTCGCGTCAGGAACATTTTCATCTGCTCGCGGGTGGTGTTCTGGCTTTCATCCAGAATAATAAACGAGTTATTCAGAGTACGGCCACGCATGAAGGCCAGCGGCGCAATCTCGATCACACTTTTCTCAATCAACCGGGTGACATTCTCAAACCCGAGCATTTCATAGAGTGCGTCGTACAGAGGGCGTAGGTAGGGATCCACCTTCTGAGCCAGATCTCCCGGCAGAAAGCCAAGCTTTTCGCCAGCTTCAACTGCCGGGCGAACCAGAAGAATCCGCTTCACTTGCTCGTCTTTCAGGGCTTCTACTGCACATGCTACAGCGAGCCAGGTCTTGCCTGTGCCCGCGGGCCCGATGCCAAAGTTGATGTCGTGGGAGCGTATGCTGTGCACATACTTCTGCTGATTCGCACCGCGGGGTTTGGCTGTGAGCTTGGGGGTTTTGATGATGGTGACTGAGCCGTCGAAAGGAATTTCTTCTGGCAGTCTCTCAAGCCCGGTTTCGCGAATGTACAGGTGCACGGTATCCGGAGAAATGTCTTCGGTGGCCTCGGTTTCCCGGTACAGGTGTCTGATCACTTCCACCGCAGCGGCGACGTTTTCAGTAGCACCTTCAACCCGGAAGTGATGGCCTCGGCGGGTGACGGATACTTGCAGGCGCCGTTCGATGTGTTTCAAATTCTCATCAAACTGTCCGCAAAGGGTGGTTAGCCTGCGCTGGTCTGCCGGGTGTAGATCGAATTGTCTGGAATCGTTGGTGTTCAAATTTTCTCCGTTTTACTCCCGTGTTGTCTTTGGGAGTATGTCTTTTTGCTTTGGATGCTTCCGGTATGGAGCGGGGCCTGCTTCCCAAAAAACGCCCGTAAATACGTCCCTGTAGGGCTCGATCGCGCCATCCCTGGCGCTCAACGTTTTTGGGAAGCAGGCCCCGCTCCATCCCTTTTCGATCTATGTGCAGGCCGCCAACATAAAAAACAAGTGCAGCGTGTTGTTTGCTTTAAAGTGGAACCCGCTGAATCAGTAAGGTAAAAGGCGGCAGAAGTTGTCTATTTGCATGCTGCACACATGTTTGCCGAGAGCGGTGGAGCCACCCTCCCAAAAATGTCTTCGGCCAAGGAAGGCCGAAGCCAAGCGCACATGGATGTGCTCGTAGCGGTTTTTGGGAGGGTGGCTCCACCGCTCTCTAACACCAAACCTTGAAAACATGGGAGCCCAAGCTCAATACAGCTCCGAATCCACGGGCACCCCCCTCAGGGAGTTGGCGTAAGCCTCAACTATCTCTACGTCGATGAAGTGCCCAACAACCTCGGGATTATCGTGCCGGAAATTCACAATCCGGTTGTTCTCCGTGCGCCCGGAATACTCCCCCGGATCCTTTTTGGATAAACCGGTGACCAGAATGCGCTGAGTGGAACCCACCATCTTGCGGCTGATATCCATCACCGTCTGGTTGATGCGATCTTGCAGGATTTTGAGGCGCTGCTTTTTCACTTCCATCGGCGTTTCATCAGGCAGATCCGACGCGGGCGTGCCCGGGCGTGCGCTGTAAACAAAACTGAAGGACATGTCGAAACCGATATCGTTGATCAGCTTCATGGTGTCTTCAAAGTCCTTCTCGGTTTCACCCGGGAAGCCAATGATAAAGTCTGAAGAAAAACTGATATCCGGACGAATCTTGCGCAGACGGCGCAGCTTGGATTTGTACTCCAGCGCCGTATGGCCACGCTTCATGGCGGCAAGGATGCGATCCGAGCCGCTTTGTACCGGCAGGTGCAGGTGGCTGACCAGTTCGGGTACCTGTTCGTACACTTCGATCATCGCATCGGTAAATTCAACCGGGTGCGAGGTGGTGTAGCGAATGCGATCAATGCCATCGATGGTCGCGATCAGCGTGATCAGTTCCGCCAGATCCATCACGTCGCCATCGTGAGTGTCACCACGATAGGCGTTTACGTTCTGGCCTAGAAGATTCACTTCCCGCACGCCTTGGCTGGCCAGGTGCGCAACTTCGGCAATCACGTCGTCTGCCGGACGGCTGACTTCTTCGCCTCGGGTGTAGGGAACTACGCAGAAGGTGCAGTATTTGCTGCAACCTTCCATGATGGAAACAAAGGCGGACGGGCCATCGGCACCGGGGTCCGGCAGGTTGTCGAACTTTTCGATTTCCGGGAAGCTCACATCCACCACGCCTACGCCGTTACCTTTCATGCGTACTTCGGTAATCATATCCGGCAGGCGGTGCAGGGTTTGCGGGCCGAAGACCATGTCGACATAAGGCGCCCGGTCAAGAATGGCCTGGCCTTCCTGGCTGGCAACGCAGCCGCCCACGCCGATGATCAGTTCCGGTTTGTTGGCCTTTAGTTTTTTCCAGCGACCCAGCTGGTGGAACACTTTTTCCTGGGCTTTTTCACGGATGGAGCAGGTGTTCAGCAGCAGGATATCTGCGTCTTCAGGCGTTTCGGTCATTTCTACCGCTTCGCCGGTTTTAAGCAGGTCGGCCATGCGGGATGAATCGTATTCGTTCATCTGGCAACCGTGGGTTTTGATGTACAGCTTTTTGGCCATGGGTCTCAACACAACTGGATGTATTTGGCGCCCGGAGCAGAAACTGTCCAGATTGCGCGCTGATAAAGGAGAACTGGGCATTATAACTGGGTGATCAATCTGCAACCAGCGTTGTCTCGGTAATCTGCCAGTTTTGCTGTGGTATTATTCCGGCGTTTAAGTTTCGGAGTCAGAAGCGATTGGTGCAGGGCTCTCCAAAAAGCGCCCGTGAATACGTCCATGTAGGGCTCGGTCGGGCCATCCTTGGCCCTCCACGTTTTTGGAGAGCCCTGCACCAATCGCTTCGTCGAGCTTCGGTGGATTAATCTCTTACTACAAACTTCACAAGACTATGACTCCAGAGCGCCTTGCCCGCATCAAACAGGTTTTGAACACCCGGCAGCCGGACCTGACAGTCCTGACCGACCAGGTTCACAAACCAAGAAACCTCTCCGCCATACTGAGAACCTGCGACGCCTTCGGGCTAGCCAACATGCACGTGGTGTGGCCAAAAGAGGGCTTCCGGGCCTTCCGGAAAACCGCCGGCGGCAGTTTCAAATGGGTAACACCTCACACCCACCGCACCATGGACGAGGCTATAGCCCATCTGAAAGGGCAGGGCCAAAAGATTTACGCCGCGCAGCTTTCGGACCGGGCGATCGATTACCGATCTGCAAACTTCACCGTGCCCTGCACAGTGATTATGGGCAACGAAGTGGACGGTGTCAGTGCAGAAGCGGCGGAGCAGGCGGATGAGCACATCGTTATTCCCATGATGGGCATGGTGGAATCCCTCAACGTATCCGCAGCCTGTGCCATCATCCTCTCCGAAGCCCAAAGGCAGCGCAAAGAGGCCGGCTTGTTCGATAATCGGCGCATACCGGATGAAGAATACAACCGCCTACTCTTCAGTTGGTGCCAGCCCGTCGTCAAGCGCTACTGCGACGACCGAAACCTGTCATACCCGCCCATTGATCACGAAACCGGTGAACTAATCGACGGAGTAGGCTGGATGCAGGAAGTAAGGGTGCAGAGAGCAAACCGCCCCCGCTGGAATGAAGAAAACCCAGTAGAAGCCAGCTAACGTAAACTCCTTTTGCCCAGATCGGCCCGTGGCGTGGTGAAGCTTTTCTGCCGGAAAAAGATGTCTGAGCGCAGCGAGTTATTTTTCCAGAAGAAAAGCTTCACCGCGCCGCGGAGCCAGCCCCCAAAGCGGCAGGCCGCAAATGGATCAGTCCTCGCGATTCTCCAAATACCGCTCCAACTGCTCCCGCAAAGCCTTAGGCAGGCGAGTAATCGTCAGCGCATCCTTGTCGCGATCATAGTAAATCGCCTGATTCACCAAATCGGAAGAAAACGAAACACTCATACCACCGCCAGAGCCCGCAATCCGCACCAGCTTCTTCACCTTCCGATGATCCGGGTGCAGCACGCCGCTCTCGGGCATCTCCGCAGACTTACTGGCAAACTCCTTGAAACGCCCGGGCTCATCCTCATCCAGATAGCCAGACAACGCTTCAATAGCCACCGGCTCACCCAACGCATGCTGCTCTTTGCAGAACTCATAAGCCCGCGTGCGAACTTCGCCAGCCTTCTCAGGCTCTGAAGACTTTGCAAACGCCTCCACCGCATCCAGAAACGTCAGTGTTTCCTTTTCAACATCGATCTGGTTAGTGAAACCACACAGCCGGATAAACAGCTCCCCCGGTTCACCCGTGCCCCGGGCATGCACCAACGTAAGATAGTTCTCAGCCGCGTTATCACCCAGCCAGTCATCCAGCTCAACCCGCATGGCAAGATTCAGGCGGGACGTGCTCAGCACATCCGTTGTATCCAGAGCCTGATTACCATCGAAGCGCAGAGCGCCGTCGCTTTCCAGAATCATCACGTAAACCACATCGGAATCTGCCAAGGCCTCGTGAACAACCACAAGTTGCCCCACAAACTCCTCCTGGCAGCTCGTAAGCAACTCCTGCCACTGGCCAAATACCCGATCTGTGAACGAGGCAAAACTCTGCTTGTCCTCCAGATAATCCTTCAGCCAACTGCTGAACGGGCTCTCACCAATATCTTCTGAAAACCGCCCGTACTTCTTGCCAGGCTTGCTGTTAAACAACCGCTTCATCTGCTTGTGCAGGCCCTCGTAGTCGCCACCCGGCTCCTGCAGCGCCTCACCACTTTGCAGGCGGGCAGGCTGCCCCGGCTGATACTGACTGGAAAACGCGGTGCGCAGATGCTTAATAGCCATAAACAGATAATCCCGAATAAAGAAACAAAAAAGCCCCGAAGGAAACCTTCAGGGCCAAAGATTCTGCCACGGACAACAAATACATTCACGACTAAAAAAGGAGACTGGTAACAAAACGTGATAGCCGTGGGGCGGGGTGTCTTTTCTGGCAGGAAAAAGATGTCTGAGCGAAGCGAGTTGTTTTTCCAGAAGAAAAGACACCCCGCCCCACGGCAAACACCTTTTAACCAGTCCTGTCCTTAAACCCGCTTGTTGCGCACCAACTCCTGCACTAGTGATGCAGCGACATCAGAAACTTCGTCAGTGCTATCAGCTGCTATGGAAACATTGGCGATGTCAGTGCCAAGATTCACAGCAATCGCTACCAGTCCATAGGCAGTTAGCAGTTGTGCTGTGCGGCGACGGTCGTCGGCATCACCAGCATTGTCTTCGCTCAAAATTACCGAAGTTTTTCCCTGGTCGAACAGCGCTCGTTCAACAGCCAAGGCAAGGGCATGGGCCTGTTTACCGGAGCAACCGATAATCATCGGCTTTTGCGCAAGCCTGCGTTCACGTTCCTCTGGGCTCACGGGCTCAAGAGTGCCTGCAGTATCTGCCAAGCCATCAATCATGCCGGCACCAACTGTCACGTTGGTAAGCCGATCGATCACAATAAAGCTGCCGGTGGCGTGATTACGCTGGTATGCGTCAAAGGCGATGGGCTGACTCAGGGTGAGATCACACAGGCCAATTTCATTCACCTGCAACAGGGCAGGATTGGCGTGCTGTTCCAGCGTGTTCACGTCGGTCTGATAGTGAATCTTCCGAACCGTGCCGGAGGTGAAGGTTGGGCCCAACTTGATGTCGTACAGGCGACCGGTATGCAAAGGCGCATCCGCCATCCACACGATGTTGGCCTTAAAACGGTTGCCCACTTCCGGCTCGTCTTCCGGTTTTACCAGCATGTCGCCACGGCTAACATCAATTTCATCGGTCAGTGTCAGCGTAACCGCCTGATCAATATAAGCTTCTTCCAGATTGCCATCAAACGTCACAACTTCCTTGACGGTACTGGTGCGCCGCGAGGGCAGGGCCATCACTTTGTCACCCGGGCGAATCACGCCTGAGGCGATGGTGCCACAGAAGCCACGGAAGTTGAGGTTGGGTCGGGTGACGTATTGCACGGGGAACCGGAAGTGCTCCAGGTTCTTGTCGCGGTTTACTTCTACCGTTTCCAGAATATCCATTAGTGGCTGGCCGTTGAACCAGGGCGTGTTCTCGCTGCGGTTGACGACGTTATCGCCTTCCAGCGCCGAGATCGGTACAAATCGGATGTCTTTCAGTCCCAACTTTGCGGCGAACGAGAGATAGTCCTCTCTGATTTCGTTGAAACGATCTTCACTGAAATCCACCAGATCCATCTTGTTCACTGCCACAACGATGTGCCGGATGCCGAGCAGGGAGGCGATAAAAGAGTGCCTGCGTGTCTGGGTCAGCACGCCACGGCGGGCGTCGATCATCAGAATGGCAACTTGAGCGGTAGATGCACCGGTGGCCATGTTGCGGGTGTACTGCTCGTGCCCCGGTGTGTCGGCAATGATGAACTTGCGCTTATCGGTAGAAAAATAGCGATAGGCAACATCAATAGTAATGCCTTGCTCGCGCTCGGCCTGCAAACCATCCACCAGCAGGGCAAGATCCAGCTTTTCGCCTGTGGTGCCCATTTTGGCACTGTCGGTTTTCAGGCTGGCCATGTGATCTTCGTAGATCATTTTGGTGTCGTGGAGCAAGCGGCCTATGAGGGTGCTCTTGCCGTCGTCTACGCTGCCGCAGGTGAGCAGGCGCAACAGTTCCTTGTTCTCGTGCTGCTTCAGGTAAGCCTGGATATCGTCGGCAATAAGATCAGATTGATGTGACATGTCAGAAGTACCCTTCGCGCTTTTTCTGTTCCATGGAGCCTGCCGAATCGTGATCAATCACGCGGCCCTGACGTTCTGAGCTGGTGGCCAACAGCATCTCCTGAATAATTTCGGGCAATGTATCTGCTTCAGATTCAATCGCGCCGGTGAGCGGGTAGCACCCGAGAGTGCGGAAGCGGATGGACTTCATCATCGGCTTTTCGCCCTCTTTCAGTGGCATGCGTTCGTCGTCCACCATGATCAGGGAGCCGTCGCGCTCTACAACCGGGCGCACGGCTGAGTAGTAGAGGGGGACGATTTCAATGTTTTCCAGATAGATGTATTGCCAGATATCCAGTTCAGTCCAGTTGGACAGCGGGAATACGCGGATGCTTTCGCCCTTGTTCACCTTGCCGTTATAGGTGTTCCAGAGTTCCGGGCGCTGGTTTTTAGGGTCCCAGCGGTGGTATTCGTCCCGGAAGGAATAAACCCGCTCTTTGGCGCGGGATTTCTCTTCATCCCGGCGAGCGCCACCGAAGGCAGCATCAAATCCGTATTTGTTCAGAGCCTGCTTCAGGGCCTGGGTTTTCATCACATCGGTATGCTTTGCACTGCCGTGGGTAAACGGCCCTATACCCTGTTCAACGCCATCCTGATTGGTATGTACGATCAGGTCCAGGCCGTATTCCTTTACCTTGCGCTCCCGGAAATCAATCATGTCCCGGAATTTCCAGGTGGTATCCACATGCATCAAAGGGAAAGGCATTTTCCCGGGGTAAAAGGCTTTGCGGGCGAGGTGCAGCATTACCGCGGAGTCCTTGCCGATGGAGTAGAGCATCACCGGGTTATCAAACTCGGCAGCCACTTCGCGGATGATGTGGATGCTTTCCGCTTCCAGTTGTTTCAGATGCGTAAGGTTGTATGTGGTCATGATAATCCGTTGCCGCAGCGGGCCTTGAGGGCGTGCTAATAGAATGGCAACTATATCAGAGGCGATATGGCTATAAGAAGTGTTGCGCTTAGAGTTTTAAGTTATAGAAATATAGCGCTTCAAAGAGTCCTGCTGTGATCAATCGTTTGGATTCCGGCCCAGGGCAGGAAAGTTGTTCTGGATCAGGCGGGTTTTAGCGTATCGGCCAGAAGTTTCCGAACATACCTGTCAACGTAGTCAAACCCGTTCCCCTCGAAATCGGCAAACTGAATGCCCAACTGAAATTCATCTCGGGCCATTCTGCGCAGGTGAACAATATGCCCTTTGGCTAAAATCGATACCGGTTGGGTTGCAACAACAGGCACAGAAAAGCGGGCCTTCACGTCAATCCAGTTTCCCGGGGTGGGGGCTCTCAGGCGTGGTATCAGCTGGCCAGCAGCTTCCTGATTGCAAAAAACCATAACGCCTGTGCGAGACAGATTGGAGATTTTGCAGGTGAGCTGGCAACCATCCGGCTTCTCGATAACGATGTCACTTTCAACATCTACACGTTGCTGGTTGCGCAGGTTTGGTTTGACTGTGGCTGCTTTCATGGGCACTCGTATTAGCCGCTCGTGGTGGCACTGCTGGGTATGCTTGGGTTCAAATAATGTTTCAGAACAACGTGTAACCTACAAAAATTGTAGTTGTTTATTTTCTGATCAGCAACTTGAGTGTCGCACATTGTGGCAGATTTTTAATTTATTTCTGAACAAGGGTTCACAAATTTGAATAAGATCAGAATTGTTTCGCTTATCAGATCGCTCGGCTTTTGCTGCAGAAGAGCCCCTTACTGGTGTAAAATTCCTGGCTCTATTCACTTGCATACTCCCGGCGCTCATTCCTGTGCGGCCGCCGAGTGCCAGGATTCCTGAAACGATTTATGACAGAAAAAGCCGAAAACACAGTAGCCGGAAACGGCAAAGTTGGATTCATCAGTCTGGGTTGCCCCAAGGCCCTGGTGGATTCCGAGCGCATACTCACCCAGCTTCGGCTGGATGGCTACGACGTGGTGCCCACGTACAATGATGCGGATATTGTTGTGGTTAACACCTGCGGCTTTATTGATGCGGCCAAACAGGAATCCCTGGATGCCATAGGTGAGGCCATCAAGGAAAACGGCAAAGTGATTGTCACCGGCTGCATGGGCGTGGAAGCTGAAAAAATCCGTGAAACCCATCCGGGGGTGCTGGCGGTTTCTGGCCCTCACGCCTACGAGGAAGTGGTGGGTGCAGTGCATCAGTATGTACCACCGACCCGTGCGCACGATCCGTTTACTGATCTGGTTCCACCCCAGGGCATCAAGCTGACGCCACGGCACTATGCATATCTCAAGATTTCTGAAGGCTGCAACCATCGTTGCACCTTCTGCATTATTCCATCCATGCGGGGCGACCTGGTGAGCCGGCCTATCGGCGATGTGATGGATGAAGCTCAACGACTGGTTGATGCTGGGGTTAAAGAATTGCTGGTGATATCCCAGGATACTTCGGCCTATGGTGTAGACACCAAGTACCGTACCGGCTTCTGGCAGGGGCGTCCGCTGAAAACGAAAATGCAGTCATTGTGCGAAGCGTTGGGGGAGATGGGTGTTTGGGTGCGCCTGCATTATGTTTACCCATATCCGCACGTAGATGACATCATCCCACTGATGGCTGAAGGCAAGATTCTGCCGTATCTGGATATTCCCTTCCAGCACGCCAGCCCGAAAGTGCTGAAGGCCATGAAGCGCCCGGCCCACGACAGCAAAACCCTGGATCGTATCCGCAAATGGCGGGAAATCTGCCCGGAACTCACCATCCGCTCCACCTTTATTGTGGGCTTCCCGGGTGAGACGGAAGAAGACTTCCAGTACCTGCTGGATTGGCTGGATGAGGCGCAGCTGGATCGAGTGGGTGCCTTTACTTACAGTGCGGTAGAGGGTGCCAAGGCCAACGAGATTGAGGGTGCGGTGCCTGAGGAAGTGAAAGAAGAGCGTTTGGCCCGTTTTATGACAAAGCAGGCAGAAATATCAGCCGCACGTTTGCAGGCGAAGATTGGCACCACCATTGATGTGTTGATTGATGAGGTAGATGAGGAGGGGGCTATTGGCCGCTCCAAGGCTGATGCCCCAGAGATTGATGGCATGGTGTATCTGAACGACGCAACCGACCTGAAACCCGGTCAGATAGTGAAAGCACTTGTTGAACATGCCGATGAGCATGATCTATGGGCAGTTCTGGTGTGAACTAAGCGAAATCAAAAAGGCCCCGACATGTTCGGGGCCTTTTTGATGGTGGTTGGCGATTAATCGCTGATCTTGGCGATATAATCCGCATAATACTGATCGAAGCTCATGAATTCCAAGCTGTCTCGACCGCAGCAGCGAATGCTCCCTGATTTTATGTCATATACCCAGCCGTGCACTTCGATTTTACCCGTGGCCAGCTTTGCCGCCACTACCGGGTGTGTGCGCAGGTGCTGTACCTGTTGCTGAACGTTTTCCTCAATGGCTTCGTTAAGGTACTTGCTGTCCAGACACTCCTCGGTGCCAATGTTGTGCCGCTCACGGACGATCTCCATGGCTGAGCGGCAATGCCCCAGCCACTCCTTGACGTGGGGCAAGCCTTTCAGGGCCGGTATGTCCAAGGCGCCTTTAATGGCGCCGCAGTCTGTGTGGCCACATACAATAATGTGGCGAACACCCAGAACCGCAACAGCGTATTCGATGGACGCCGTCATACTTCCGGTTTCATTGCTGTGCGGAGGGATAACGTTGCCGGCGTTTCGACAAATAAACAGATCGCCCGGATGGGAGCCCGTAAGCATATTCGGGTCTATGCGTGAGTCCGAACAGGTTACAAACAGCACGTCTGGGTTCTGGTGGTTGGCCAGAGCGCCAAACAGGTCTTTGTGCTCCGGATAAACGTTTTTGTGAAAGTTCAGTACGCCGCGAACAATGTGATCCATGTTGCCTCCTTATGCCGATCAGGCAATTTCGATGAGTACTTCACCCGGAGTGACCCGGTCGCCCTTGCTAACGTGAACCGCCTGCACGGTGCCATCTACACTCGAATGAATTTCAGTTTCCATTTTCATGGCTTCGGTAATCAGAACTGCCTGGCCAGCGGTCACAGATTCCCCTTCCTTCACCAGCACATCCACAACATTTCCAGGCATGGCTGTACTGACGTGGCCGGGATCGGTAGCTCGTTTGCGGCCTTTGCCACCAGCCTCTGCCACGTATTCATTCAAGGGTTCGAACACCACTTCCTCTGGCATGCCATCCAGCGACAAGTATAGCTTGCGCTTGCCGGGCCCCGTTGTGCCAACGCCGGTGACTGCAACCTCGTAGGTTTCGCCATGTACGTCGATGCGGAACTCAGTGGCAACACCTGTGCCCAACCGGCTTTGTCCGGTTTGTTCAACAGGCAGCAACTCCTCCGGCTTGAGAGTGCCGTCCTTGCGCTGCTGCAAAAACTCCCGGCCCAGGTCCGGGAACATGGCGTATGTGAGCACATCTTCTTCGCAGCTGGCCAGACTACCAATGTCCTCTCGTAATTTATCCAGCTCAGGATCGATCAGGTCAGCAGGCCGGCCATCATTGACTGCTTCATTGCCAATGGCCTTGTTGCGAACCTCCGCACTTACCTCTGCGGGCGGTTGGCCGTAGCCACCTTGCAGGTAACGTTTTACTTCGTTGGTGATGGTTTTGTAGCGTTGCCCGGCCAGAACGTTATAAACCGCCTGGGTGCCAACAATCTGGGACGTGGGTGTCACCAACGGCGGATAGCCGAGATCCTTGCGCACCCTGGGTATTTCATCGAATACCTCGTTGATCTTATCGAGAGCATTCTGTTCCTTCAGTTGATTGGCCAGGTTAGACATCATGCCGCCCGGAACCTGGTTGATCTGCACCGAGACATCTTCCCGGGTGAACTCGCTTTCGAACTGGTGATATTTCTTTCGGATTTCGTGAAAGTAATCGGCAATCTCGCTGAGCTTCTCCAGATCCAGGCCGGTGTCGTACTCTGTGCCTTTCAGGGCTGCGACTTGGGACTCTGTCGCCGGGTGGCTGGTGCCGCTGGCGAACGCCGAAATGGCGGTATCAATCCGGTCGGCGCCGGCTTCGATCGCTTTGAGCTGACACATTGGGGCAAGCCCCGCAGTAGAGTGGCTGTGAACCACTAATGGCAGGTCAACGGCAGATTTGATTGCCTTAACCAGTTCAAACGTCGCGTAGGGGGTCAGCAATCCCGCCATGTCTTTAATGGCAATTGAGTCAGCACCCATGGCTTTGAGTTCTTCCGCCTGTTTCACGAACAGCGCAGGCGTGTGTACCGGGCTGGTGGTGTAACAAATGGTTCCCTGGGCGTGCTTGCCGGCTTTCTTCACGGCTTTCATGGCGGTTTCAAGGTTGCGAAGATCATTCAGCGCATCAAACACCCGGAACACATCAATGCCATTGTCTGCTGCTTTCTGTACAAAGGCCTCAACCACATCGTCGGCATAATGCCGGTATCCCAAAAGATTCTGGCCTCGTAAGAGCATTTGCAGGCGGGTATTTGGTAAAGCCTTGCGCAGCTGGCGCAGGCGCTCCCATGGGTCTTCTTTCAGGAACCGCACGCAGGCATCAAAGGTGGCGCCGCCCCAGACTTCCAAAGACCAGTAGCCTACTTGATCCAGCTTGTCGCAGATTGGCAGCATGTCTGCAGTGCGCATGCGGGTGGCGATAAGGGATTGGTGCGCATCACGAAGGATTACGTCGGTAACTTCAATCTTTTTTGCGTTGCTCATGTTCAGTCTCCTGTGGATTACCAGCCAGCATGGGCTGCGATGGTGGCGGCAATCGCCAGTGCCACGGCACTGGGGTGGCGTTTCTTGGAGTAGTTCAACAGTTCCGGATGGCTGGGTACGAAACTGGTGTCGAACTTGCCCGCGCGGAAATCCGGGTGATCCAGAATCTGCTGGTAGTAATTGGCGGTGGTTTTGATGCCATGCAGGCGCATATCGTCGAGTGCGCGTTTCCCCCGTGCGATTACCTCGTCCCAGGTCAGTGCCCACACAACCAGCTTCAGGCACATGGAGTCGTAGTAGGGCGGGATTTCGTAGCCGGTGTAGATGGCGGTATCCACCCGCACACCCGGGCCGCCGGGGGCGTAGTAATGGGTGATGCGGCCAAAGCTGGGCAAGAAGTCGTTCTTCGGGTCTTCAGCATTAATGCGAAACTGCAGCGCATAACCCCGAAACTGAATGTCCTCCTGCCGATAGCTTAAAGGCAAGCCCGAAGCGATCCGCAGTTGCTCCCGCACAATGTCCACACCGGTAATGGCTTCAGTAATGGTGTGTTCCACCTGCACGCGGGTATTCATTTCCATGAAGTAGACTTCGTTGCCCGTAAGCAGGAACTCCACCGTGCCGGCGTTCTCATAGTTCACGGCTTTCGCCGCGCGCACCGCCAGATCGCCTATGTACTGGCGCTGTTCCGGAGTCAGCTGTGGGCTGGGGGCGATCTCAATCAGTTTCTGATTGCGACGTTGTATCGAGCAGTCCCGCTCAAAC
This sequence comes from Marinobacter sp. 1-3A, assembly GCF_016597775.1. Lineage (NCBI taxonomy): Bacteria > Pseudomonadati > Pseudomonadota > Gammaproteobacteria > Pseudomonadales > Marinobacteraceae > Marinobacter > Marinobacter sp. 1-3A. Next base: position 51,393 of record NZ_VCGZ01000005.1, on the reverse strand, counting down.
AGATGGATGGCATCGCCCTGGCTGTCTGCCAGTATCTGCACCTCAATGTGGCGGGGATTCACGATGCACTTTTCCATAAACACTTCGGCCGAGCCGAAGGCCTTGGTCGCCTCGGAAATGACTCGCGGGTACTGGGTTTTCAGCTCTTGCGATGAATCGCACCGGCGAATGCCACGGCCACCGCCACCCGATGTGGCTTTCAGCATCACCGGATAACCGATGTTGTTGGCCAATTCCAGAGCTTCCTCAAGGCTGTCAAGATTGCCTTCCGAGCCCGGAGTAATTGGTATCCCTGCGGCCCGCATGCTGTCGCGGGCCTGGGTTTTGTCGCCCATGCCGTGGATAACGCTGGATTTCGGACCAATAAAGGCCACGCCTTTCTGCTCGCACAGGCGTGCAAAGTTGGCATTTTCTGACAAAAAGCCGTAGCCCGGATGAATGGCGTCACAGCCGGTTTCTATCGCCAGGTTCACGATGCGAGCCGGGTCGAGATAGCCTGCCAGCGGATCGTCACCAAGAGAATAAGATTCATCGGCTCGCTTAACATGTAAGCCGTAACGATCCGGTTCGGTATAGATAGCCACCGACCGTATCCCCATCTCTGCACAGGCCCGCACGATGCGGACAGCAATCTCGCCACGATTGGCGATTAACACTTTCTTCAGCATGGGAAGTTCCTCATTGCTTCGTCCCGAATGAAGGTTGGGGAAGAATAACGAGGATGACTGATCAGTAAAAATTGATATTATTTCGCTTAAGTATAATAGATAACTTATGGATAGAGTCGATGAAGGAGGGTTTATGCCGCTCAGTATCCAGAAACTGGCGAACCGGCTGACGTTTAGGCAGTTGCAGGTGTTCAAGGCCGTCTACGATTTGAAAAGCTACAGCAAGGCAGGAGACCTGCTGGGTTTAACCCAGCCAGCCGTCAGCAGTCAGGTGCGTCACCTGGAGCAGGCACTAAACATGCCCATGTTCGAATACATAGGCCGCAAACTCTATTGCACAGCTGCTGGAGAAGAAATGGCCGCCTGCGTGCGTTTAGTATTCGGCGAGCTTGCCGACATGCAGAACCGCCTGGCGGCTCTGGAAGGGCGTGTAGCAGGGGATTTGCGATTAGTTGCGGTGAGCACCGCACAGTACGTGGTGCCCTATCTGTTAGGTTCGTTCTTGCAGTTGAACCCTCAGGTGAACATATCCGTTGCCGTAGTCAACCGCGCAACAGCTTTAGAGCGGTTAAACCAAAATAACGACGACCTGGTAATCATGGGCATGGTGCCCCAGGATCGCCCACTAACTTCACTGCCATTTCTGGACAACGAACTCATCCCCATAGTCCCGGCCGGCCACCCGTTGCTCGACCAAAAATCAGTCAGCGCAGAGACATTCCTGAACAGCAACCTCCTCACCAGAGAACCCGGCTCGGGCAGCCGACTGGCACTGGAAGTCTATTGCCAACAACACCACCTGAAAATAGCGCCCGCGATGGAGCTAGGCTCCAACGATGCGGTTAAACACGCTGTGCTGGCAGGCTTGGGTGTCGCGGTTGTACCCAAACTGAGTGTGTTATCAGAACTCGCCTTGGGCACTTTGACAGCGCTTGATATTACCGATTTCCCGCTGCGCAGAAGCTGGTGTCTTGTCTATCCGCAAGCACGTTACCCAACACCCGTTATGAAGGCGTTTGTTGACTACGTTCAGCAGAATATTGCGCAGTTCGAGCGGTTGTTTCGGGCCAGGGCAGAAGTCCCGGCCCGAATGGATTAGCCGCCAAGCTTCCGAGCAAGAATCTCATTGAACAGCTTAGGATTACCCTGACCTTTGGAAGCCTTCATTAAAGGCCCCATAAAGCCACCCAGCATCTTCTTCTGCTTCTTCGGATCGCCTTCCTCCTGATACTGAGCAACCTGATCCGGCATCCCCGCCAGAACCTCATCCACCATCGCCTCCAGCGCGCCAGTATCCGAAACCTGCTTCAGCCCCTGAGCCTCAATAACCGCATCGGCATTGTCTCCACTGCCACTCCACAGAGCCTCAAACACCTTCTTGGCACCAGACGACGACACAGTATTATCAGCAATCCGCGCCACCAATTGGCCCAACTGCGCACCAGTAATAGGTGCCTGAACAACCGTCTTGTCTTCCGCATTCAAACGCGCAGAAAACTCACCCAGTACCCAGTTCGCGGCCAGCTTTGCATCTTTGCCATGGCTGGCGGTTTCTTCAAAAAATGCCGCCATGCGCGCATCGTCGCTAAGCAAGCGAGCATCGTAATCGTTGAGGCCGTATTGCTCCTTGAAGCGCGCTTTGCGCTCGTCTGGCAGCTCGGGCAACAACTTACGGGCGCCCTCAATGAAATCATCGTCGATAACCACAGGCAGCAGGTCTGGGCAAGGGAAGTAGCGGTAGTCATTGGCCTCTTCCTTGCTGCGCATGGAGCGGGATTCGCCACGTTCGCCGTTGTACAGTCGGGTTTCCTGGATGATACGGCCGCCGTCTTCCAGAATATCCATCTGCCGCTCCACTTCATGGGCAATGGCCTGCTCCATAAAACGGAAAGAGTTCAGGTTCTTGGTTTCCGTGCGGGTGCCCAGTTCATTCGAGCCTTTTGGCTTGAGTGAAATGTTCACATCAAAGCGCAGAGAACCCTGGCTCATGTCACCGTCACAAATGCCCAGAGAAGACACCAGGCCGTGCAGCTTCTTGGCGAAGGCCACAGCTTCTTCCGCACTGTTCATATCCGGCTCGGTCACCACCTCAATTAAAGGCGTGCCGGCACGGTTCAGGTCGATGCCCGTCATGCCATGAAAGTCTTCGTGCAGAGATTTGCCAGCATCTTCTTCCAGATGCGCATGGTGAATCCGTACACGCTTGGTGCTGCCATCTGCCAGATCAATATCCACATAGCCGGGGCCGACAATGGGGTGGTCCAGCTGTGTAGTCTGATACCCCTTGGGCAGATCCGGGTAAAAATAGTTTTTACGATCGAACACAGAGCGTCGGCCGATTTCTGCGTTTACCGCCAAACCGAACATCACGGCATAACGGAACGCCTGCTCATTTGGTACGGGCAGGGTGCCCGGCATAGCCAGATCAACGGCGCTGGCCTGAGTGTTGGGCTCGGCACCGAACGCAGTGCTGGAGCCGGAAAAAATCTTGGTTTTGGTGGCAAGCTGAACATGAATTTCCAGCCCGATCACAATATCCCACTGCATAGTCGTTCTCCTGATTCGGGCTTACTGGGGAAGCTTCTGGTGCCAATCGGTAACTTGCTGGAACTGATGGGCCGCATTCAGCAGGCGAGCCTCTTCAAAGTAGTTCCCGATAATCTGCAAGCCAACAGGCAGGCCATCAACGAAACCCGCAGGTACCGACATGGCTGGAACACCCGCAAGGTTTACGGCAATGGTGAAGATATCTTCCAGGTACATGGTCACCGGATCGTTTGTGTTCGCGCCCTGCACAAAAGCAGGAGAGGGCGATACCGGGCTCATCAGCACATCCACTTCTTTGAAGGCATTGATGAAATCCTGCTGAATCAGGCGGCGAACCTTCTGGGCTTTGAGATAGTAGGCATCAAAATAGCCGGCTGAAAGCGCATAGGTACCCACCAGAATCCGGCGCTTCACCTCGTCCCCGAAACCTTCAGCCCGGGTGCGGGTGTAGAGATCGTTCAGATCCTGCGGGTTCTCGCAGCGATAGCCGTAACGCACCCCATCAAAGCGGGACAGGTTGGCTGAGGCCTCTGCCGGTGCAATAACGTAGTAGGCAGCAATTGCCAGCTTGGCGTGGGGCAGCGACACCTCTTTTACGGTGGCCCCCAGCTTTTCGTATTCCTTCACCGCATTGCGAACCTGCTGCTCCATCGCGGGGCTCAACTGGTCGGAGAAGTACTCTTTGGGAAGACCGACGCGAAGGCCTTTCAGCGGCTCGTTCAGAGTGGCTGTGTAATCCGGCACAGCACGATCAACCGATGTTGAATCCTTCGGGTCAAACCCGGCCATCACATTCAGCATCAAAGCGTTGTCTTCTGCCGTGCGAGCCATGGTGCCGCCCTGGTCCAGGCTGGAGGCAAAGGCAATCATGCCGTAGCGAGACACGCGTCCGTAGGTGGGCTTCAAGCCTGTAATACCGCATAGGGCTGCCGGTTGGCGAATAGATCCACCGGTATCTGTAGCCGTTGCTGCTGGCACCAAACGAGCGGCGATAGCTGCTGCGGAACCACCGGAAGAACCACCGGGTACGCGCTTGTCGCCGCTGCTCAATCCCCAGGGGTTGGTTACCGGGCCGAAAAAACTGGATTCGTTGGAGGAGCCCATGGCGAACTCATCCATATTGGTTTTGCCCAGGCACACAGCACCGGCGGCGCGGAAGTTTGCGGTTACTGTTGCATCGTAGGGTGGCACAAAGTTGGCCAGCATTTTTGAGCCAGCTGTCGTTGCCACACCATTGGTACAGAAGATGTCTTTGTGGGCAAAGGGCACCCCCGTCCAAACGCTGGCCTTGCCTGCTGCACGCTGCTCGTCAGCGGTTTTGGCATCGGCTAGGGCCTGGTCTTCGGTTACGGTAATAAAACTGTTGTACTGCTTGTCTTCGGCTTTAATGCGATCGAGGAACTCACGGGTCAGTTCCACGCTTGAAATCTTGCCGCTTTCCAGCTCGCGGGAAAGCTCTGCTACGGATTTATTATGCATGTTCAATCCTGATAGAGGGCTGATGGTGGGCTTCGTCAGATCACTCAATAACGCGAGGTACGAGATAGAGGCCGTCTTCAGTGGCTGGCGCGATTGCCTGAAAGGCTTCCCTTTGATTGGTCTCGGTTACCTCGTCTGCACGCAAACGCTGCACAGCATCCAGAGGGTGAGACAAGGGCTCAATATTTGCGGTGTCGGCTGCGCTGAGCTCGTCGACAAGATTCAGGATGTTGCCCAGATCGCTCTCCAGCGCCGAAATCTGCGCTTCGTCTACGCGGATACGGGCAAGAACGGCGACTTTTTCTATGTCTTCACGGGAAATGGACACGAATTGCCTCCCAGATAAATGAAATGTCGGTAATAAAGGACACTCTCTCTAAAAAGAGTGTTGCACCGAGTTATGGGGTCATTCGGGGAGCGCTTTTCAAAACTGTAGAGGGCCATGGACGGCCCGAAACAAGCGCACATGGATGTGCTTGTAGCGTGTTTTGAAAAGCGTTCCCCGAATGGCCTTGCACCCAGACCAAAAATTCGAGGGCACATGTTAACAGATTCCAACACATGCGGCAGAGGCCAAAGTATGGCTAAAATGCGAGAATAACAGGGTCTGAAGCCCGATGCCGCCTTGCCTGCTGGGGGGCTCACTGATAAAGTTGCCGCATCTTTCTGCAACCGCAACTCTCAGGTTGAAACTACACGAATGTTGATTAAAAGACTCCGAGGCTTATTCTCCAGCGACCTGTCCATTGATCTGGGCACCGCCAACACCCTTATTTTCGTGCGTGACCGCGGGATTGTGCTGAACGAGCCGTCCGTAGTAGCCATTCGTACCACCAACTCCCAGAAAACGGTTGCCGCCGTCGGTGCCGAGGCGAAACGCATGCTGGGTCGTACACCTGGCAACATCACTGCCATTCGCCCGATGAAAGACGGCGTTATCGCCGATTTCGTGGTGACTGAAAAAATGCTCCAGCACTTCATCCACAAAGTGCATGAGAACAGCTTTATCACCCCAAGCCCGCGGGTTCTGGTGTGTGTGCCCAGCAAATCGACCCAGGTAGAGCGCAAAGCCATTCGCGAGTCGGCTCTGGGTGCCGGTGCACGGGAGGTGTTTCTGATTGAAGAGCCCATGGCCGCTGCAATAGGCGCAGGGCTTCCGGTTGAAGAAGCCAGTGGCTCAATGATTGTAGATATCGGTGGGGGTACTTCAGAAATCGCCATTATCTCCCTGAATGGCATTGTATATGCCGATTCAGTCAGGGTTGGCGGTGACAAGTTTGATGAAGCCATTGTTACCTACGTGCGCCGCAATTACGGCAGTCTGATTGGTGACACGACTGCCGAGCGTATCAAACACGAAATTGGCTGTGCATACGAAGGCCTTGAAATTCTCGAAATTGACGTGCGTGGCCGTAACCTGGCCGAAGGTGTGCCCCGTGCTTTCACACTTAACAGTGAGGAAATTCTGGACGCTCTTCAGGAATCCCTGGCACAAATAGTACAGACAGTTAAAAGTGCATTGGAGCAGTCTCCGCCAGAGCTGGCGTCAGATATTGCTGAGCGTGGCATCGTGCTTACTGGTGGTGGTGCTCTGTTACGTGGGCTGGACAAGCTGATCAGTGAAGAAACCGGGTTGCCGGTAATCATCGCAGAAGATCCGCTAACCTGTGTTGCCCGTGGTGGTGGCAAGGCGCTGGAGGTTATTGACCGGGGTGGCATTGGAATGTTCTCCCAGGAGGGATAATCCTTTGGGGAGGGATCGCCATTAAAACCATTTTTGTTCAGGGGCCAGCACCAGGCCTCCGGCTTCTGCTTGTTGTATTGGTATCGGCGGCGTTAATCGTGGCCGACCAGCAGTTTGACCGTGTTACTCCTGTTCGCAGTACGCTGGCAACCGGCCTGACGCCGGTTTACTGGCTTGGCAACGCGCCCTATCAATTCAGCGACTGGGTTGCCGGCCTGTTTACCACCCGGGAAGATGTTAAACAGGAAAACGAAGATCTCAAAGCCCGGCTCCTTATCCTCGAGCGTAGGGCCCTCAAATACGCCGCACTGGCATCTGAAAACAATGAACTTCGCCGCTTGATGAACTCCTCCGAACTTCTGGATGACAGGGTAATAGTCAGCGAAGTTGTGGGCGTATCGCCAGATCCCTATTCCCATGAAATTATTATCAATAAAGGCCGTAGTGATGACCTGCAAGTGGGGCAGGCCATTCTGGATGCCCATGGCCTGATGGGGCAGGTGGTTCAGACCAGTCAAATTGCCTCTCGTGTGCTTCTCGTTTCGGACAGTAGTCATGCGGTACCCGTTGAGGTTGTGCGCAACGGGCTGCGCGCAATCCTTTTGGGTACCGGCGATTCAGGCACTCTGGATCTGGTGCACGTGCCAGATACGGCAGATATCCGTGAGGGCGATCTTCTGGTGAGCTCCGGCCTCGGTGGGCGTTTCCCCAGAGGGTACCCGGTTGCCGAGGTAAGTCTGATCAAAAAGGAGCCTGGGGAGCCTTTTGTTACCATTCGGGCCCGACCCAAGGCACAGCTTAATCAGAGCCGCCTGGTGTTGGTTGTCTTCCCGCCTAAAAGCGAACGCGAGCCAGAAACAGGTGATGAGGTGCCTTCCGATATCCCGGCAATGGACGCGGTTCAAGGGGGGCAAGACTGATGTTATCTGTCATCAGTTATCCGGTATTTGTGCTGTCTGTGGTCGCGTCACTGGTATTGAGCATTTCTCTCTTTCCCTCGGGCTGGTTTGAGTTTCGTCCGGAATGGTTAGGTCTGGTGGTGTTTTACTGGACCTTCCGCGCACCTGCGCAGTTCGGCGTATTGCTCGCGTGGTGTCTGGGCCTGTTACTGGACATTCTGGAGGCAACCCCGCTGGGTGTTAATGCCCTTGGCATGGGATTGATTGCGTTTCTGGTGCTGACCATCCACCAGCGGCTGCGGATGTACCCCATGCCACAGCAGTGTCTGATGGTTTTTCTTTTGTTGGGTATTAACCAGATGCTGGTGCACTTTCTCAAGCAGATGTTCGGGGGCGAGGATGCAGGCTTCAGTTATCTTTGGCCAGCGATAACCAGCGCTTTGATATGGCCGGTGTTCTGCATACTGCTGGACAACATTAACCGGAAACTGGGCTAGCCATGACATCCATTATTCTCGCCTCTGCATCGCCACGTCGTTCGGAGTTGCTCACGCAGATAGGCATCCCCTTTTCGGTGCAGCCGGCCAACATCGACGAAACACCGAGAATATCTGAAGCCCCCGGTGATTATGTGGAGCGGCTAGCCCGGGAGAAAGCACTTGCGGTTTCTGCCCATTTTCCCGGGAAGTGGGTTATTGGCTCGGACACGTCTGTCGTTCTGGATGGCGCTATTCTGGGCAAACCATCAAATGAAGCCGATGCCCAAGCCATGCTGGGGATGTTGTCTGGTAAAACTCATCAGGTAATGACAGGCGTTGCGCTGGCCAAGGATGATGGCTGTGACTCCACGCTGGTTATTACGGAAGTTACCTTTCGGGTGCTCTCGAGGACTGAGATTGCAGCCTATGCAGCTTCAGGCGAGCCCATGGACAAGGCTGGAGGTTATGGAATTCAGGGCCTGGGTGGTATTTTTGTGAAGGAACTCAAAGGGAGTTACAGTGCGGTTGTTGGCCTGCCATTGCAGGAAACAGCCGCCTTGCTGGCGGATGCCGGTGGCCCTGTCTGGAAGCACTGGATGAGTAGTCAGGAGAGCCAATCATGAGCGAAGAAATCCTGATCAACGTAACACCGGTTGAAACCCGGGTCGCGCTGGTTGAGAACGGAATGCTGCAGGAAGCCTACATTGAGCGTGCCAGCCGCAAAGGCATTGTCGGTAACATATACAAAGGCAAGGTTGTGCGCGTGCTCCCCGGCATGGAGGCGGCATTTGTAGATATAGGATTGGAGCGGGCGGCCTTTATCCATGCTTCCGATGTGGTCTCCAGCCAGGCCAGTGCAGTAGTTCCCGGCGATGGACCTAAACCCGTTCCAGATATCCGCACTTTGCTGCGGGAAGGTCAGTCGCTGGTTGTTCAGGTCACCAAGGACCCCATCGGCACAAAAGGTGCCCGGCTTACCACTCAACTTTCCATACCCTCGCGTTATCTGGTGTTCATGCCCGACGTCAGCCATGTGGGTATTTCCCAGCGAATCGAAGATGAAACCGAGCGTAACCGCTTGAAAGCCATTGTTGAGCAGGGCGCCGAAGCGCACCCGGATGTGCAGGGCGGGTACATCATTCGAACGGCAGCGGAAGCCGCGTCAGAAGAAGAGTTGCTTGCAGATATGAACTATCTGCACCACCTTAGCCAGTCGATACATGAGCGGATTGAGAAGGTTCAGGCGCCGGCCGCCGTTTATAAGGACCTGCCCCTGTTTATCCGCACCATCCGTGATCTTATTCGGCCACAGACAGAAAAAGTGCGCATCGACAGCCGCGAGAGCCACCAGCGAGTTATGGAGTTTGTTGACGAGTTTGTGACTGAGTTTGCCGATAAGGTGGAGTATTACCCCGGAGAGCGGCCTATTTTTGATCTTTACTCGGTAGAAGACGAGATTCAAAAAGCACTGAGCCGCAAAGTACAGCTGAAGTCTGGTGGCTATGTGATCATTGACCAGACTGAAGCAATGACCACCATAGATATCAACACCGGTGCCTTCGTGGGGCATCGTAATCTTGAAGAGACCATTTTCAAGACCAACCTTGAAGCTGCACGGGCAATCAGTCGCCAACTACGCCTGCGCAATCTGGGTGGCATCATCATCATCGATTTTATCGACATGGAAGATGTTGAGCATCAGCGCCAGGTACACCGGATGCTGGAAAAAATGCTCGAGCGGGATCATGCCAAAACCAAAATCACTGGCGTGTCTGAGCTGGGCCTGGTGGAAATGACCCGAAAGCGAACCACAGAAAGCCTCGGCCAGGTTCTGTGCGAACCATGCCCTATCTGCGATGGCAGAGGTTTTCTGAAAACCAGCGAGACAGTTTGCTTCGAAATTTTCCGGGAGATCCTGCGGATAAACCGTGCCTACGATGCAGAAAGCTATCTGGTGATGGCGTCCCAAAGCGTAGTCGATCGCCTTGTTGATGAGGAGTCAGACAACGTAGCGGATCTCGAAACCTTTATCGCCAAGACCGTTCGCTTCCAGGTAGAGCCGTTTTACAGCCAGGAACAGTACGATGTTGTTTTGCTCTGACTCCGGGGCGATACACCGGCGCCGAGGATAGCAGGGGATGAATTCCCTGAAGACGTCCTCCGAGAGTCAGCCTGGCCGCTTGATGGCGCTGCTTGCCAATGCGGTATGGTGGCTGATACTGGTTGTGCTGGTGCTGCTGGCTCTCTATGCCGGCATAGGTAGGCAACTTACCCAAAACGTGGATTCTTTCCGGGACGAGCTTTCTCAAGAGCTTTCTGCCCGTCTGGGCCACGACGTGAGTATTGGTAGTCTGTCTTCGCGCTGGTTCTGGCTCGATCCCTCCTTTACCGCACAAGACATAGAAGTCACCAATCCGGACTCCGGTGACCGGGTTGTAAGCCTGCAGCATTTGACCATTCGCTTTGATGCGGTTGCATCGTTGATGCGTTTCAGAATTGTATTCGAGGATTTTGAAGCTGACGGGCTTGAGTTAACACTGAACCAGCAGGGCAGTGGTGAAGTGGGTGTGCGGGGGGCTGATATTCCGGAGCCCCTGAACAATCGTTTCCGGGACTGGCTCAGAATTTCCGGGAAATGGTTGTCGGACCCTTACATAAAAGTTACCCGTGTGAACCTGGGTATTCGCGACAACCAGGGCCAACTCCGCTTTCTCGATATTCCCCAGCTTGATCTGATGTATCAGCAAGGTTTGTTCCGGGCATCTGGCAGAGCTATGCGGTCCGCGACTACTCAACAGCTGGCCAGTTTTACCCTTGTAGGAAAACAGTTCTTCCGTGGTGATTTCAGTGGTCAGCTCTATCTCAGCGTAGATTCCGGGCGCTTGTTTGATGGACTGATAGATGAATACCAGTGGCGAGATATTCGTGTGGAAGGCTTTGATCTGGGTGGTGAGGCATGGCTAACCTTCCGCAAAGGAGTTTTGCAACAGGTCAGCGGCACCGTAAGAACACCCTACTTGCAACTGGGCGTTGCCGGGGAGTCGCTGGCACCACTGGAAGACATTCGTGCCCGTTTTGGCTGGCGCCGGCACCATGCTGTGATGGTGAACCCGGAGGAGAGCGGTGATCGGCCAGAGACTATTGGCGAGTGGCATCTGAAACAGCTCGCCTGGACCTGGAACGGGGACCAGGTACCGCCCTTCAGCTTGAGGCTGGTTCCAGAGCCACAGGGTATTACCATCACCGCCGATGCCATGCCTTTGCGCCCGCTTCGACGCCTGACAGGCACTCTGCCATTATTGCCGCCAGTGGCCAGTGACGCTTTGGAGAACTATCGTCCTTCAGGGTTTCTGGATGGTGTGACAATCCGTGTTCCGGGGAGTGACGACAATAGCTTTGAATTCTCCGGGCGGCTCCGGGATGTTGGCGCGGCTGCCTATGGTGGTGCGCCAGCCGTGCGCGGAGTGAACGGTTTTATATATGTTGACCAGAGTACTGGCTACGTTCGGGCTCGCGCGGGCGCCCGCCCGGTGACTCTTTCTTTCCCGGAACTGTTCAGCAGTGAGTGGTCCCTGCCAGAATTCTTCGCGACAGTAGCCTGGCGTATGGATGGGCCAGTCACCCGTGTTTATGCAGACGATATTCGCATGAGTTATGGCAGTGGCACCCAGTTGAACGGCGCTTTCGATTTGAAACTGGATCAGGAGGGTGAGGACAATCTCGGTCTCCGTGTTGGCGTCGAGAATGGCGAAGCCTCCATGCTGGCCGCTTTTGTTCCTGAGAAGATCGTGGATGCTGGGCTCTATGAGTGGTTGACTACGTCCATAACAAAGGCAGACATAACGTCTGGTGTCTACTACGGCCATGGCCAAATCGGTAAAGATGCGCCCTCGGGCTCGTTTGTTTCCTCCATGTGGTATGAATTTGATAACGCCAGTGTTCGCTATGATAGCCAGTGGCCAGAGGTGACCGGCGCGCGCGGGCGTGTTGATATACAAAACGGCGATACGCTGGTTCATCTGGAGGCGGGAACCACTGGCGGCTTGGCGATAGATCCGAGCACTGTCGCCGTGATTCCGGAGGAGGAAGGCGCGCTTGTGCAGGTGAATGTTTCTGCGCCTGTGGCGGCAGATTCCATCAGCTATTGGCTGGCCAACAGTCCTTTTGGCGCCATGGTTGGGTCTGAGGCTGCAAAGCTGCAGTACGGCGGCGATTACAAACTCGATCTGTCGATAGATTTGCCTCTCAAGGACGATGCATCACCCTTGGTTGAAGCTAATGTCCGCACCGGTAATGGCTCGATAGCCTATCCTGGCACGGACCTGCTTTGGGACAGGATTACAGGAGCGTTGACGTACCATTCAACAAAGGGTTTTTCCGGAGCGCCCTTGAGTGCCCACTTTCTGGACGAGCCAGTCAAGGTGGCGTTTAGTCAGCCCGACACGCCGCAGGCACTGCGGATTGAGCAAACGGGAACGTTATCTGTAGCCAAAGCGTTTAGTCAGGCAGGGCTTGTAGATTCCCGGAAAGTGAGTAGTAGCGGCTCTGGTGGCAGCCAGTATGGCCTTAAAGGCGAGTTTGACTACTCTGCCCGGCTGGATGTTATAGCGGCAAGCCCCCCAAGAATAACGCTTCGTTCCAGTCTTGAAGGGCTTTCTGTCGACTGGCCAGACCCCTTTTCAAAAAAGGCAGGTGAGGCCGCGCCGCTCCTGGCGGAGATAGATACCGGAAACGAGCAAGGTTTGGGTATTTCAGGAACCTGGGAGAATCGCGCTACCTTCGATCTTTTGTTGAAGAACTCCGGTGTTGAGCTGACCTTTGGTGAACTCTATCTTGGGGAACAGATCCTCAGAAACATAGAGCTGGAGGCTTTTGATCTTGGCGACCGCTGGGTTTTGAGCACGCAGTCAGAGCGGGCGGTTGGCCGGATTGATATCCCGAATGATAATAGTCTTGTAACTGCTGATTTTGCAGTGGTGCAGCTGGTTCGGGACGAGACTGCAGCCAGGGATGCGCCAGAACTCTTGACCATAGAGCAGCAACTTGAAGCCTTCCGCGCAATGGATATGGAGAGCTGGCCAGATGTAGATGTTGCCATATCCAATTTGCGCCTTAACGATGACAGCTTGGGGCGTTGGTCTTTTCAGCTTCGACCTGAGCGTCAGAAGCTCAACGTCCATGGCATTGAAGGCCACCTGAAGTCCATTACACTGCAGGGCGATATGACCTGGAGTGTTGTAAATAATCGGGAAACCAGTCAGTTTTCGGGTTCTGTCACGGGGGGAGCGTTGGCGGACCTGGATGGGCTTTTCGATACCGAAATACCTTTATCGAACAAGCAAACCAACATTGAGCTCGATCTGGAATGGCCAGGGCGGCCTGATGAATTTGACCTGGCAAGTCTCAGCGGAAACGTCAGCTTTCGCCTGGATGATGGCGTAATTCTGGAGAGCAACAATAGTGCGCAGGTGTTCAGGATATTCAACCTGCTCAACTCCGATACGCTATGGCGCAGGCTCAAGCTGGATTTTTCGGATCTGTATAAACGTGGCGTAGCCTTTGATGCAATCTCGGGCAAGGCGCGCCTGGAGGATGGCCTGCTGACAATGGATCCGGAGCTGCAGGTGGTTGGCCCTTCAGGAGCGTTCAAGCTCAGCGGAAGCACTAATCTGGCGGACGAGGTGTTCGATATGCGCCTGGTTGTGGTTCTGCCACTCACCCAGAACCTGCCTCTGGCTGCATTACTGATGGGTGCCGGTGCACCCATTGGTGGAGCGCTATTCGTTTTGGATAAGGTGCTGGGAGACCCGCTCAGCAGGCTCACCAGCGCCACCTACAATGTGACCGGCCCCTGGGATGAGCCTAAAGTCGATTTGCGCAGTGTGTTTGACACAGGCAAGTAGCCTGGGCCGATGCCACCATCAGGCTTCAGCTTCGTCAACGCACTCCCGCAAGTAGCGGAACAGCTTGCGGGCTTGCCCGGTGTTTTTCTGCTTTTCCAGGTCTTTGCGGGCATTGCGAACAAGATTGCGCAAATGCTGTATGTCGGCACCAGGACAGTAGTTGAAGAATTCTCCGGCAACCGAGTCGCCCTCGGCAATCATCCGGTCGCGCCAGCGCTCAGCCAGGTGGTGGCGACGAGTATGCTCTTCACTTCCCGAATCGAACGCATCAATAGCTCGCTCAACTGCTTCCGGGTCATCTTCCTGCCGGATAATCTTGCCAATATACTGCAGGTGGCGGCGCTTGGCTTCGTTTTGCTTGATTCTGCGAGACTCTTCAATGGCACGTCTCAGAGTGTCGCTAATGGTTAGCGTATCAAGCTGTTCGTTGCTCAGGTCCAGCATGCGCTTGCCAATGCCCTGAAGCGCATGCATTTCCCGCTTGAGTTGGGACTTGCTTGGGCCCGAGTATTGCGGAGCCTCGTCTTCGTGGTCGTCGATCATGTTTTCATCCAGGTTTTTCGGTTCACGCGTAAAAAATAGTCGCCAGGCCAAGAAATGACATGAAACCGACCACATCTGTGACGGTTGTCAGTATAACGCTGCCTGCCAGTGCCGGGTCGATGTCACGGGATTTCAGGAACAGCGGTAATACGGTACCCACCAGCGCGGCGGCAACCAGGTTAATAATCAGAGCAGCAGCAATAATGGCGCCTATTAACAAATCCTGAAACCAGGCGGTTGCTGCGGCGGCTACCACGCCGGCCCAAAGTATGCCGTTGAGAATACCGGAAAGAAACTCCCGGTTCAGCAACCAGCCCACATTGGTCCCGCTGATCTGCCCGACTGCCATGCCCCGGATAACCAGGGTGAGGGTCTGGCTACCAGCGATTCCGCCCATGCTGGCTACTATGGGCATGAGCACAGCCAGGGCAACCACCTTCTCGATGGTGTCTTCGAACAGGCCAATAACGCCAGAAGCGATGAAAGCCGTGATCAGGTTAACGCCCAGCCAGATCGCCCTGCGCCGTGTGGTTTTCCAGACCGGAGCAAAGGTGTCTTCATCATCATCCAGACCGGCCATACTCATCAGTGAATGATCTGCATCCTCACGGATAACATCTACCACGTCATCGATGGTGATCCGGCCCAGTAGATGGCCTTCCTGGTTTACAACCGGCGCAGAAATAAGGTCGTAACGTTCAAACAGGGTGGCCACCTTGGTATCTGAGAGCGCGACGGGAATCGGCTCTATATCTGTATCCATAACCTCCCGAACAGTTGCCGCCTGGTTTGAAACAAGCATCTTGGTTATTGGCAGCATCCCGATAAATTCATCGCGCCGGCTCACTACAATCAGGCTGTCGGTCATCGGGGGCAGCGCCCGGTGCCGACGCAGATAACGCAATACCACATCAATGCTGATATCAGGACGCACGGTAATGGTGTCCGTGTTCATCAGGCCGCCGGCGGTGTCTTCCGGGTAGGACAGGACTTCCTCAACCCGTTGGCGATCCTGCTCGTCCATGGTGTCCAGAACTTCCTGGATCACCTTGTCTGGCAGTTGTTGCAGAAGGTCGGCGAGATCGTCGGACTCGAAGTCCTCAATAATATCGGCCAGTTCCTGGGCGTTCAGTCGGCTCAGATACTCTGCGCGTATGTCCTCGTTAAGGTACTGGAGAACATCGCCTTCGAGCTGTTTGTCTACCAGGTTCCAGAGCAAGGCACGCTGGCGTGGTGGTGATGATTCAAGCAAGTGCGCGATATCACTGGGGCTAAGGCCACCATTGAGAATACGGGCAACCTGTTTCAGCGCACCACTGTCCAGCGCTTCGCTCAGTGAGCGGAGGCGTTGGCGGGCTTGGCTTTTTTCCAGAATATCGGACATGAATCACCTGCAGTCAGAAAACGCCTGCATTATAACGGAGTTAGCCGCAGCACGTGAGAAAGAGTTACAGGGATACGCCAGGAAAAATGGGCAGTTGAGGCAATTAAGAGTGGCTTACTCGCCTTCGCCAAAATAGTCATTGATCAATTCTGAGAGGGCTTCTATAGCTTTTTCTTCATCCGGGCCGTCGGCCACCAGTTCAACCTCTGTGCCTTTGCTGGCAGCGAGCATCATTACATGCATGATGTTTTTGGCATCCACTTCGCGCCCTTTGCCGCAGATTCTCACGGAGCTGTCGAACTGCGAAGCCGTGGCCACCAGCTTGGCAGTGGCGCGGGCATGAAGTCCAAGCTTGTTGATGATGACAATGGGGTGGCGTATCACAGCAGGTCAGATCTCTTTCCGGGCCTGCAGGTGAGGCAGTTCGGCATGGCGTACCTGCACATTGCTGCAGGATTTGCGGAAGTGCCTCCCCAGCTGTTCGCAGATATACACTGAGCGGTGCTGGCCGCCGGTGCAACCAATAGAAATGGTCATGTAGCTGCGGTTACTGTCCGCAAAAGATGGAATCCAGCTTTCCAGAAACCCGATCAAATCGTTTACCATCTTGCTGCTGTCAGGCTCAGCCTCGAGAAATTCGATAACAGGCTGATCAAGTCCGGTAAACTTGCGCAAACTATGGTCCCAGTAGGGATTGGGCAGGCAGCGCACATCGAATACATAATCAGAGTCCAGCGGCACACCGTGCTTGAATCCGAAAGACTGGAAAAGTAGCGCGAGTTCCTGGTCTTTGCGGCCGGCAACCCGTTGCTTCACCATGTCCCGTAGCTCATACATCGACAGCCCTTTGGTGTTGATGTGCAAATCCGCGAGTTTTGAAAGTGGCTCAAGCAGCTCTTTTTCGTTGCTGATAGCCTCTCTAAGGGAGGTTTTGTCGTCGCTCAGGGGGTGCTTGCGCCGGGTGGCGTGAAACCGTTGCAGGAGAGACTGCTCATCGGCATCCAGGTAGATAACCTCAACCTGAATATCATCTCGCCGGAGCTTGCGATGAATCTCTTCGAAATTGGCCAGCTCGCTAGAGAGGTTTCGGGCATCAATGCTGACGGCCATTTTATCCAGCCGCCCCGGTGCTGGCTGGTTTGCGGCTTCCCGTGTCAGGGGGAACAGCAACCCGATTGGCAGGTTATCAATGCAGTAGTATCCCAGGTCTTCCAGTACGTGCAGAGCGGTACTCTTGCCGGAACCTGACCGGCCACTGACAATGATCAGTTTCATAGTGAAATAACCTGTTGCCCGAATGGATGTCAGCCGCTTGTGGCGGTCATGCGTTGGAACAGTGTTTGTGCATCTTCACACTGTCGGAGAGCGTCGCAGAATGAGCGCTCGTTAAATTTTTCAGCGAGCTGGCTAAGCAGCTCAAGATGCTCGCTGGTGGCTTCTTTGGGCACAATAAGTGCGAACAGAAGGTCCACTGGCTGGTTGTCTATAGCGTCGAATTCGACAGCTTCTTCCAGAGTCATCAGCACGCCGATAACCTGCTCAAGGCCTTCGAGGCGACAATGGGGAATGGCTATCCCCTGGCCAATTCCAGTGCTGCCAAGCCGCTCCCGGGCAATCAGATTATTGAAGATCTGACTTTCGTTGACCGAATCGTTGTGTTCCCGAATCTGCTCGGCAATGGTCTCCAGAACCCGCTTTTTACTTGATGCGGGAACATTGCACAGAGTCAGCTCCGGCACAAGGATGTTGTCTATTGTCAGAGTTGTGTCGCTCATGAATCGACCGCGCTTCCGTGAAAAAAGCTGCGACGCGTAGTTCGCGTCGCAGCTTGATTAGATGACATGCCTGAAAACACTCGCCTAGCGGGCGGTGTGTCCCTGCATCCTGTCTACAGTCTTTTCTTTATGCTTGAGGATCTGACGATCAAGCTTGTCGACGAGTCCGTCGATGGCTGCGTACATATCCTCATTTTCCGCCTTTGCGTGAATCTCACCACCAACCACGTGGAGCGTCGCATCTGCAATCTGCCGAACCTTATCTACTTCCAATGTTACCTGGCAGTTACTGATGTGGTCGAAGTGCCGCTCGAGTCGTTCAAACTTCTCGGCTACATAGTCTTTCAGAGCGGGTGTCAGCTCTACGTGACGGCCTGAAATGTTGAGTTGCATAGACGTCTCCTGTTGTCATCCTTTCCGGCTCAGGGAGCCGGTCTGAGTGCTGGCGCATGGCTGCACCAGCGAAAACCATTTGCTGCGCCGGATTTAAACCAGTCGCTTGCGTTCATTTGAGGGCGGAATGTTCATGGCTTCGCGGTATTTTGCAACAGTGCGTCGCGCCACTTTGATTCCTTCTTCTCCCAGCATGGCTGCAATTTTGTTATCACTCAACGGCTTTTTCGGTGTTTCTGCAGCAATGAGCTTTTTGATCATTGCCCGAATGGCTGTTGATGAGCATTCTCCGCCCTCATCGGTACTGACGTGGCTGGAGAAAAAATATTTCAGCTCGAAAACGCCCCTCGGTGTATGCATGTATTTCTGCGTAGTCACACGGGAAATGGTCGATTCGTGCATTTCCACAAGCTGGGCAATATCCGACAGGATCAGCGGTTTCATCGCTTCTTCACCGTGATCCAGAAAACCCTGCTGATATTCAACAATCCGGGTTGCTACCTTCAGCAGTGTTTCGTTGCGGCTTTGGAGGCTCTTGATGAACCATTTTGCCTCCTGAAGCTGGTCGCGCAGATAGGTGTTGTCTGCGCTGCTATCCGCACGTTTTATTAATGAAGCATAGCTGGCATTCACGCGTATGCGCGGCGCAATTTCCGGATTTAGCTCAACACGCCAGCGGTCATTGTGTTTGCGCACGATAACATCGGGAATCACGTAGTCCGGCTCTGTGCGATCAATGATGTCACCGGGGCGCGGGTTGAGGCTGGTAATAAGTGCCAGCACATCGCGCAACTGGTCTTCCTTAAGGCGGCTGCGGCGAAGCAGCTGGGCGTAATCACGGTTGCCCAGCAGGTTTATATAATGTGTGATTACCAGCTTTGCCTGGGCAAGCCAGGGTGTCTCTGGTGGCAATTGGTTGAGTTGAATCAGCAGGCAATCCTGGAGATCTCGCGCAAACACCCCGGGAGGATCGAAGAACTGCAGCCGGCGCAGCACTGCTTCGACTTCGTCCATCTCCAGGGGGTCGTCATCCGTATCGTTCGTCAGGCCGCTGTAGATCTCTTCCAAAGGGCTTGTGAGGTAGCCCTGCTCGTCTACGGCGTCCATAAGAGCGTGAGCAATGGCCTGATCCCGCTCGCCAAAGGGAGTGAGGTTCAATTGCCACTCAAGATGGTCCCGAAGGGTTTCACTAGGGGAATTGCGGGTCTCGAAATCGTGGTCGCTTTCGTCTTCGTTGCGCGCTGCCGGAGCAGGGGCGGACTGATAGATGTCGTCCCACGCGGTATCTACGGGCAGGTCGTCAGGAATCGTGTCGGGTATTTCATTTTCGGTTTGCCAGTCGGGGCCGTTCTCGCTTTCATCCCAGTCAGAACTGGATGAATCGGGGGCTGTCTCTGAACTGGTGTCGTTTGAGGTGTTGTCCTTGTCCTGCTCGTTATCCGCAGTGGATGTGTCGATCTGATCGTCATCATCCTGGGATTCCAGCAGTGGATTGGATTCCAGCGCTTGCTGGATTTCCTGCTGGAGGTCGAGGGTTGATAGCTGTAGAAGCCTGATCGCCTGTTGCAGCTGGGGCGTCATGGTCAGGCTTTGACCCAGCTTTAATTGTAATGAGGCTTTCATAACCATCGCTCAGGATCCGTCACTTATACCCGCTCTGAATTTCTTGCTACGGCTAAAAATTCTTTATGTGTCGGCCACTTGCCGCCATTAAAAGTTATCCTAGCAAGTTCTCTGCCGAGTTTACTTGCTCCGGGTCAGCAAAACAATCGAGCGGGCATGCCGTCATACCGAAAACATGGCTTAGAGTCGGAATTCGTTGCCAAGATAAACCTCTTTTACTTGCTGGTTGGCCAGGATGGTTTCGGCATTTCCAGAAGCAATAATGTGCCCGCCAGATACGATGTAAGCGTTCTCGCAGATATCCAGAGTTTCCCGCACGTTGTGGTCGGTGATCAGCACACCAATGCCCTTGTCCCGGAGATGGCGGATAATCTGTTTGATATCGCTGACAGAAATGGGGTCTACTCCGGCAAAGGGCTCGTCCAGAAGAATGAAGGCGGGCTCCATGGCCAGGGCGCGGGCAATCTCCACCCGGCGCCTTTCCCCTCCAGAAAGAGCCATGCCCACGCTGTCACGGATGTGGGTGATATGGAACTCTTCCAGCAGTTGCTCAACTTTATCCAGACGCTCGGCTCGGCTCAGGTTCTTGCGGGTTTCCAGAATTGCCATGATATTGTCGCGCACTGATAGTTTGCGGAACACGGAAGCCTCCTGAGGCAGGTAACCAATGCCTTTGCGCGCCCGACCATGCATGGGTAGGGAGGTGATGTCCTGGCTATCGATGGTGATACGGCCATTATCTGCGTTCACCAGCCCGACTATCATGTAAAAACAGGTGGTTTTGCCAGCTCCGTTTGGCCCCAGAAGGCCAACGATTTCACCGCTGCGAATTTCAAGCGACACATCGATGACGACTTTCTTTTGCTTATAGCTTTTTGCCAGGTTACTCGCTCTGAGGACTGCCATCGGATTCCTGTTTACTGTAGTCAGCTGTTATTGGGTGGAGTCTGTGCTGTTGCCTCGGGGCTGGATAACCATCTCTACCCGTCCGGGGCCGGCTCCGGTATCCTCGCCG
The DNA here is from genome assembly GCF_016597775.1 of Marinobacter sp. 1-3A. NCBI lineage: Bacteria > Pseudomonadati > Pseudomonadota > Gammaproteobacteria > Pseudomonadales > Marinobacteraceae > Marinobacter > Marinobacter sp. 1-3A. The sequence goes on along the minus strand of NZ_VCGZ01000005.1, from coordinate 30,941 downwards.
CCTTCCGCCGTAACCACTCGTTGTTCAGTGTCGTAATGAATGATATCGCCGCGAAATACGTTGCCATTCTGCTCAATCACCGCTTCACGTTCAAAGGTGAGCTGTTTGTCAGTGGCAGACCAGGTAATGTTTTTTGCTTTGGCATCGGTTTCGCCCTCACCGCTGGTAACGGGCTGCTGATAGCGGGCAGGAGAGCCGCTGGCCTCGATGCGGTTAAGGCCGTCGGCGCTGCGATAGAGAACCACACGTTCAGCGGACAAGCGGGTTTTACCTTGGGCCAGTTCAACCGCACCTGTGTAGATGGCAATGCCTTTGCCATCGTCCAGGCGAGCGCTGTCGGCGCTCACGGTAATGGGCTGGTCGGAGTCAAGGTCAAAGGCTGTCGCTGAATTCATAAGGCCTGCCGCGAGAACGGTGGCAAGAAGCCTGCGCACAGAATTATTTAACGGTTTCATAGCGTCCTTCCACCTGGGAATTCAGTTCCAGAATGCGTTCGTTGATCCACGCTTTCATGCCCTTTGCCCGAGTTGTGCCAAGGGTGTCGGTGATTGTTACCGGGTCATCGGTATAAACCATGCCCTGCTTGTTATCCAGCGTAAGGCTTTCGGTGTTCAGTGTTGCCTCCCGGTCGCCTATTGTTCGCACCACCCGAACGTTTCCCGCAAGGTTGAGCAGGTCATCGTTCTGGCGCAGGGTGCCATTCTCGGCATTCAAAATCCACGGGCCTTCTCCGGTAGCGCCAAACAGTTCAGCGCTGGGCGACTCCATTGCAGCCAGGTTGCCTTCTTCGAATTGCTCTATCCGCGGGCTTGTAAATACAATCTTGCGCTGGCCGCTCTCATCGTAAGAAGTGTAGTTGCCGTTAATCACGAATCCGTCAGGCTCTGTTTCGCCACGGAGCTGCCTGGCATCACTGTAGCTGCTGAGCGGGGGCTCATCGCTTTGCCACAGCAGAAATGCGGTCGCTACTATGGTTATGGCGAGCCCGAGCATGCGCAGCCGAGGCCTGTTTGCCAAGGCCAGTCTTGAGAGCAAGCTGCTTTTTGCGCTCTCTTCCATTTTTATGACTCCAGGTAAGGCGTCAGTGTAGCGTTCAGGTGCCCCCCGGCTGTCAGCAGGAGGTCACACAATTCCCGCACAGCGCCACTGCCTCCTGTCGCGTGTGTGCAGTAATCCGCGTGCTCCTTAACCAGCCAGTACCCATTGGGCACCGTAACGCCGAGGCCTGCGTAGCGAATGGCGGGCAAATCTGGTAAGTCGTCGCCCATATAGGCAATGTTTTCCGGCGCGATGCCCAGAGTGCTGACCAGCTCCTGCAGCGCGATTTTCTTGTCTTCCCGGCCCTGCATCAGGTGCGTGATTTTCAGGTCGTTCATGCGTTTTTCGGTCAGTGGCGAACTGCGACCGGTAATGACGGCTACGGTGATTCCCGCGGCCATCAGTTGCTTCAGCCCCAGCCCATCGAGAATATTGAACCCTTTGAGTTCATCACCGTTTGCGCTGAAGTAGATTTTGCCATCACTCATGATGCCATCAACATCCAGGGCAACGAGCTTGATGCCCGCAGCTTTCCCCAGCAGGGATTCCGGCCAGAGTTTTTGCAGTGGGCTTTTCAGTTCGTCCATCATGATGCCTTTAATTTGTTCTTTAGATCACGCCAGCGCGAAGAAGGTCGTGCATATTGATTGCACCAACCAGGGCGCCGTCTGCATCGGTTACCGGCAGGGCACTGATTTTAAGGCCTTCCATCACGTTAAGCGCTTCTGCCGCCAGTTGGTCTGGCTGGATGGTTCTGCCGTTGCGTGTCATCACGTCTCGAATAGGGGTGACGTGTACATCTATAGATTTATCCAAAGTGCGGCGCAGGTCCCCATCGGTGAAAATGCCCGTCATGGTGCCATTGGGATTCACCACTGTGGTCATGCCAAGTCCCTTGCGGGAAATTTCAAGCAAGGCTCCGCTCAATGTCGTGTCTTCATCGACGATGGGTATACGATCGCCGGTGTGCATTATGTCAGACACCCTGAGCAGCAGCTTGCGGCCAAGGCTGCCGCCGGGGTGGGAGAATGCAAAATCTTCTGCGCTGAAGCCCCGCGCCTCCAGCAAGGCAACGGCTAGTGCATCGCCCATGACCAGAGTTGCGGTTGTGCTGGAAGTGGGTGCCAAACCGAGTGGGCAAGCTTCTGTCTCAACGCTGACATCCAGATTTGCGACGGCTTCTTTTGCGAGGGTAGATGTGGGGTTTCCCGTCATGCTGATCAGGGGGGCGCCCATGCGTTTGATCAAAGGCAAAATGGTAACCACTTCGCTGGTATTGCCGCTGTTTGAAATGGCAATAACCACGTCCTGGCTGGTAATCATGCCCATATCGCCGTGGCTGGCTTCGCCCGGGTGAACAAAAAACGAGGGTGTTCCGGTGCTTGCCAGGGTGGCTGCGATCTTGTGGCCTATGTGGCCCGATTTGCCCATGCCGGTTACGACTACCCGGCCTTTGCAGGCCATGATGACTTCGCAGGCACGTATAAAGTGATCATCAATGCGGTGTTCAAGAGCGCTGATGGCATCTCTTTCTATTCGGATAGCCTGAAGTGCGGGAGTACGGAAATCGTATGTTCTCTTTTCAGTCATCGGGCTAAAAACCTGCTTTTTCGTTGGCACTGTTTGTATGAAAAGACTTGGTGCTATCTATGTGAAAATAGAAGGGTGCGATTAGATTAGCGGAGTATAACATTTCCCGCGAGCTGATCAGTCTGGTTACCGTAAGTTAAACCGACTGGTCAGTAAAACTGATCATTGCTATCAATTCATTTTGGGAACCATTGATTGAGCTTGAGGGCTCCTTGACATAATGTAGCCGCTCCCTGAAGGCATAACGGTCAGGCGTTGAGAGCTTAGGCTGCGGGGTGAAGGCTAAAAGCTATGGGCTGAAAGGTAAGGAATATGGGGTTGGACTCGTACATTACATTGAAGGACGTTGTGTTTTCGCGTTCTGATCGCCGCATTTTTAATGGTGTGTCCGTGGAGATTCCCCGGGGGAAAATCACCGCTGTTATGGGGCCTAGTGGCAGTGGTAAAACCACATTGCTTCGCTTGGTAGGTGGCCAGCTCCGGCCGGATTCAGGCAGCATTATTGTAGATGGCCAACCGATCGGTGAGCTTCGCCGGAAGGAGCTTTACAAGTTCCGGGAAAAAATGGGCATGCTGTTCCAGAGTGGTGCGCTGTTTACTGATTTGAGTGTCTACGAGAACGTGGCGTTCCCTATGCGAGTGCACACCAAACTGCCGGAAGACATGATTAACGACATAGTGTTGATGAAACTGGAGGCAGTTGGCCTGCGCGGCGCCCGCAAGCTCATGCCCTCTGAGCTTTCCGGCGGTATGAATAGGCGCGTGGCTCTTGCTCGCAGTATTGCTCTGGACCCGGAGCTTATCATGTATGACGAGCCCTTCGCCGGGCAAGACCCTATCGGCATGGGCGTTCTGGTGAAACTGATTCGTGATCTGAACAGCTCCATGGGGCTCACCAGTGTCCTTGTGTCCCATGATGTTCAGGAGTCCCTGAGCATTTGTCATTACGCATGCATTATTGCAGACGGTAAAGTGATTGGGGCTGGCACGCCCTCCGAATTGCAGGATCACCCGTCTGAGCAGGTACAACAGTTTTTGAATGGGCATCCGGATGGCCCTGTGCCATTCCATTACCCATCTTCAGCGGCAACTGAAGATTTCGGGCTTGCAGGAGGTGTCTCTTGATCGACAGAATTGCTTCCTTCGGGCGCAGTGGGACAGACCTTGTTGTTTCCATAGGTCGCGCTGGTCGTTTTCTGGCGGGGGTGCTGTCAGGCGTTCCGCGCCCGATAACCGGCTTTCCTCTATTGATGAAGCAGCTGTACTCTGTAGGTGTGCTGTCGCTTGCGATCATAGTGGTTTCTGGTTTGTTTATCGGTATGGTGCTGGGCCTGCAGGGCTATACCATACTCAGTGATTTTGGCTCCGAAGCCGCCATCGGCCAGATGATTGCGCTTACCTTGGTACGTGAACTCGGGCCTGTAGTAACTGCGTTGCTGTTTGCCGGGCGTGCCGGTTCGGCGCTGACCGCTGAAATTGGCCTGATGAAGGCAACAGAGCAGCTTTCCAGCATGGAAATGATGGGCGTAGACCCCTTGCGACGGGTAATTGCCCCCCGGCTCTGGGCTGGTTTTATCGCTATGCCGGTACTGGCCATCATCTTTTCCATGGTGGGTATCTGGGGTGGCATGCTGGTAGGCGTTGAGTGGCTTGGTGTTTTTGAAGGCTCCTACTGGGGCAACATGCAGGCGTCTGTCGATTTCCGGGACGACGTAGTGAATGGCATCATCAAAAGCGTTGTTTTCGGTTTTGTCTGCGCCTGGATTGCGGTTTACCAAGGTTATGATTGTGTGCCCACATCTGCAGGAATCAGCTCAGCTACCACCAAAACCGTGGTCTACTCTTCGCTGGCTGTTCTGGGGCTGGATTTTGTGCTGACTGCCGTAATGTTCGGCAACTTCTGATCAACGATTGACGAGATAACACCGGGAGCCGGTAATGACACAAAGAACAACGGACATCACAGTTGGCCTGTTTATGCTGGCTGGATTGGCAGCGCTGCTGTTTCTGGCACTTCAGGTAAGTGGGCTGTCCCCCAAATCTGCCAAAAGCACCTACACCATATACGCAGATTTTAACGACACCGGCGGTATTACGCCCCGCGGTAGGGTTTCCATGGCGGGTGTAACCGTTGGAAGCATTGATTCGATCACCCTGAACAAGGAAACCTTCCAGGCGCGGGTGGCCATGTCCATCCATGGCGACGTGAACAATATCCCGGCCGATAGCGCAGCAGTAATACGCACATCCGGACTGCTGGGTGAGCAGTATATTGATATATCCATCGGCGGTGATATGGAGTCACTTCAGCCGGGTGATACCTTCTATTCCACCCAGTCGGCCATGAATATTGAACGGCTGATCAGCAATTTTGCATCTGGCAAATAATCCAGATGAGAGACAGAGCAGGAGAAGCCCGATGATTGCGTTAACACAGCGATTTTTTCTCGCCTTTACACTGATGGCGCTTTGTGTGGCATCGGTTCAGGCGGGCCCGGAAGACGACTTGCAGCAATATGTCGATGAAAACACGCAGAAGTTAGTGAGAAAGCTGACCTCTGAGCGTGGTCTCTATGAGCGTGATCCTGAAGCTTTTTATCAGAATATGGACGATGCGCTGGAAGACTTCGTGGACTTCCGTCGGATCGCAGCCCGGGTAATGGGGCGCTATGCACGACAGGCAACGCCTGAACAACGGAACGAGTTCGTGGTCAAGTTCAAACGTAGCCTGTTTGATAGCTACGCGCAGGCGTTGATGAGCGCAGACAACTTCGAGATCAAGGTGCGGGGCGCTACGATTAATCCCGGTGACGACAACCGGGCGTCGGTAGCCATGGAAGTCATTACGGCATCTGGAAACCGTCATTCAGTGACCTATTCCATGTACCGCAAGGACGAAAGCAGCAACTGGATGATGGAAAACGTCATTGTTGAAGGGGTTAATATTGGTCTTTCCTTCCGGGACCGCTTTACCCAGGAGATGGAAGCCAATCGCGGACAGGTTGAGGTGGTTATTGATGGGTGGAGCGATGCGGTGAAATCCCTCAACCTGGAAGACGAAGTGAATAAATCATGAGCCCGGAAACACCGGCAGTTCGGCTGGAGGCAGGCGCGCTGTTTGTCTCCGGCGCGATTGATGCCCACAATGTTGCTCCCTTGCGGGCTGAAGGTGAGCGGCTTATCACTGCTGCCGGAAATAGCGTGGTAGTAGATCTTTCGGGCTTATCCACTACTCACAGCGTTATTCTCTCCATGCTGCTATGTTGGAGTCGGCTGGCGGAAAAGCAGGGGGTTGTATTGTCTTTTGTCGGTGCCCCTGATCGCCTCGTTTCTCTTGCCGCTTTGAGCAGCCTCGCAGATTGGTTACAATCGCGCCCCTGATTTCATAAATACCTGAGGAATTACTATGGACGCCACCGAAGTCACCAAGTTGGTCGAAGAAGCACTGCCCGGTTGTGAGGTGCAGGTACAGATCGACGGTAACCATTATATGGTGGTCGTTATAGGTGACGTTTTTGAAGGCCTGTCGAGCATCAAGCGGCAGCAGCTGATCAATAAAGCGCTATTCCAACAAATTATGGATGGCACTATTCACGCTCTTCACCCGAAACCCTTTACCCCGGCTGAATGGGCTGCGCGCAAAGGCTGAGCCTCTCGCACACAACAGGATTACTATTGTGGACAAACTTCTAATCCGGGGCCGTAAGCCTCTGGACGGCGAGATCCGGATCTCCGGCGCCAAAAACGCTGCGCTTCCTATTCTTGCCGCAACCCTGCTGGCAGATGAGCCGGTTACCGTTGGTAACCTGCCGCATCTGCATGACGTGACTACCATGATCGAGCTGCTGGGCCGCATGGGTGTGGATTTGATGATTGATGAGAAGATGAGCGTGGAGATTCACGCCAATACCATCAAGCATTTTCATGCGCCTTATGAGCTTGTTAAAACCATGCGCGCCTCCATTTTGGTGCTGGGGCCATTGGTCGCGCACTTTGGTGAAGCGGAAGTGTCTCTGCCAGGCGGCTGTGCCATTGGTAGCCGCCCGGTAAATCTGCATATTCAGGGCCTTGAGCAAATGGGCGCGGATATCAAGGTAGAGAATGGTTACATTCGAGCGAAAACGAATGGCCGCCTGAAAGGTGCGCACATCTTCATGGACGTGGTGACGGTAACCGGCACCGAAAACCTGTTGATGGCGGCAACTCTCGCAGATGGCAAAACCATCCTCGAAAATGCGGCTCGCGAACCGGAAGTGGTGGACCTGGCGGAGTGTCTTATTGCCATGGGTGCGAAAATCACCGGGCACGGCACTTCAACCATCGAAATTGAAGGCGTTGAGCGCCTGCATGGTTGCCACTACAACGTACTGCCAGACCGTATCGAAACCGGAACCTATCTGGTAGCGGCGGCAGCCACCGGCGGCCGGGTGAAGCTGAAAGATACTCGTGCAGATTTGTTGGACGCAGTAATGCTCAAGCTGGAAGAAGCTGGCGCTCACATCACCTCCGGCCCCGATTGGATCGAGCTGGACATGAAAGGCAAGCGCCCGAAGGCGGTTAATATTCGCACAGCGCCTTACCCGGCTTTTCCGACCGATATGCAGGCTCAGTTTGCCGCTATGAACGCAGTGTCAGAAGGCACGGGTACCATCATCGAGACGGTGTTCGAGAACCGCTTCATGCACCTGCAGGAACTGACCCGTATGGGTGCTGACATCACGCTGGAAGGCAATGCCGCGATTATAAAAGGCGTTGACCACCTGACGGGTGCTCCGGTTATGGCAACGGACTTGCGAGCCTCTGCCAGCCTTGTTATCGCAGGCTTGATGGCAGAGGGAGATACGATTATTGATCGTATCTACCATATTGATCGCGGGTACGAGTGCATTGAAGAGAAGCTGCAACTGCTCGGCGCCAGCATCCGCCGCTTGCCAGCGTGACAGACATAAACGGGAAACCGGAAGGACGCATGACAGATTCCATCACCATCGCCCTGTCGAAGGGGCGAATCCTGGAAGAAACCCTGCCACTGCTGGCAGAAGCCGGGATTGAGCTGATTGACGATATCAAGAAATCCCGGAAACTGGTGTTCCCCACCACAGATCCGGATGTGCGTGTGCTCATTCTCCGCGCCACCGATGTGCCTACCTATGTGCAGTACGGTGGTGCTGATTTGGGAGTGACAGGGAAAGATGTGCTGATGGAGCATGGCGGCGGAGGGCTCTACGAGCCTCTGGATTTGAATATTGCCCGCTGCCGGCTGATGACCGCAGGGCCCAAAGGCGAAAAGCCGCCGGTAGGGCGTATCCGTGTAGCGACCAAGTTCGTCAACATGGCCCGTCGGTATTACGCTACGCAAGGTCGACAAGCCGATATCATCAAGCTTTACGGTGCGATGGAGTTGGCGCCGATTCTCGGGCTGGCAGATGAGATCGTCGATATTGTGGACACGGGTAATACCTTGAAGGCCAATGGTCTGGAAGCCCGCGAACTGATTGATCACATCAGCACAAGGCTCGTGGTTAACCGAGCTTCCATGAAAATGAAGCACCAGCAAATTAACCCCATTATTGAAAAGATGGCCGCCGCCGTCGAAAAACGCAGATAAAGTTCATAATCCAAAGCAGGATTTGAGAAATGACCGTTAACATCAAACGATTGAACGCTTCCCAGGCAGACTTTGACAGTCAGTTGGCCACGCTTTTGGCATGGGACGACAGTGTTGATCATCAGGTGAACGAGTCGGTACGTCATATCCTGCATGAGGTTAAAACCCGTGGTGACAAGGCTGTTCTTGAGTTTACGGAGAAGTTTGATCGGCTGAATGTTGCTAGCGTTGCAGAGCTGGAAATGAGTCAGGCTCGTTTACGGCAAGCCTTGAAAACAATTCCAGAAGATCAACGCGTGGCACTGCAGCAAGCAGCTGAACGTGTTCGGGATTACCACGAGCGTCAGGATCAGAAGTCCTGGCAGTATCAGGACGAAGACGGCACGGTGCTGGGCCAGAAGGTTACGCCATTGGATCGCGCCGGGTTATATGTGCCTGGTGGCAAGGCTGCCTATCCGTCTTCCGTGCTGATGAACGCCATTCCCGCGAAAGTAGCGGGCGTAGCAGAAGTTATCATGGTAGTGCCTACCCCGGATGGCGTGGTGAATGATCTGGTACTGGCTGCTGCGGCGATAGCAGGCGTTGACCGTGTATTTACGGTGGGTGGCGCTCAAGCCGTTGGCGCGCTGGCCTACGGCACGGAAACCATCCCGGCGGTCGACAAAATCGTTGGCCCCGGCAACATATACGTAGCCACGGCTAAACGCGAAGTCTTCGGCACCGTCGGCATCGACATGATCGCGGGCCCCTCGGAAATCCTCGTGATTTGCGACGGCAAAACCGATCCCGACTGGATCGCCATGGATTTGTTCTCCCAAGCCGAACACGACGAACAAGCCCAGTCCATACTGATCAGCCCGGACGCAGACTTCCTCAATGCTGTAGAAGCCAGCATCAACAAGTTGCTCCCCACCATGGAGCGCGCCGACATCATCCGCACCTCCATGACTGACCGCGCAGCGCTGATTCACGTTGCAGACCTGAGCGAAGCCGCAAAAGTCTCCAACCGCATAGCGCCTGAACACCTGGAGCTATCCGTAGAAAACCCGGAAGCCCTGCTGGAAGAAATCCGCCACGCCGGCGCTATCTTCATGGGCCGATACACCGCCGAAGCTCTGGGCGATTACTGCGCTGGGCCGAACCACGTATTACCGACAAGTGGCACCGCCAGGTTCTCCTCGCCGCTGGGTGTTTACGACTTCCAGAAGCGTTCATCCATCATCGGTTTCAGCGCCAAGGGCGCCGACCGGATGGGGCGAGTCGCGTCGGTGTTGGCTAGAGGCGAGGGGCTTACTGCCCATGCACGCTCAGCTGAGTATCGGATTAAGAACGATTAGTTTTGGTCAGTTTCAAAATGACCCGAAATGCATGAATATATCACCTTAATCTGCAGGCAGTTGGGACAGTATTTGCTCCGGGAATGTCGGAGGCCATGGACGGCCGGAGACAAGCGCACATGGATGTGCTCGTAGCGGTTCCCGGAGCAAATACTGTCCCAGCTGCCGTCTCCATTGGAGCAAAAAAATGAGTAAATTCTGGAGCCCCCTGGTCAAGAGCCTGGTTCCTTATGTACCAGGCGAACAACCAAAAATGGCCAACCTGGTAAAACTGAATACCAACGAAAACCCATTTGGCCCATCGCCAAAGGTAATTGAGGCCATCCAATCTGAACTCAGTGACAGCCTGCGTCTCTACCCGGATCCCGAAGGCGAAAGCCTGCGCCAGACCATCGCCGGCTATCACAACGTAAAGCCCGAGCAAGTCTTTTTAGGCAATGGCTCCGATGAAGTCCTGGCCCACATATTCTACGCACTGTTCCAGCACGGCCAGCCCGTGCTCTTCCCGGATGTAACCTACAGCTTCTACCCGGTGTACTGCGGCCTTTACAACATCGAAGGCAAAACAGTACCCCTCACAGACAGCTTTGAAATCAACCCGGAAGATTACAAACAGCCGAACGGTGGAATCATCTTCCCCAACCCCAACGCGCCTACCGGTCGTTACCTTGGGCTGGAACACGTAGAGGCCATCCTTCAGGCCAACTCCGAGCGTGTTGTCGTAGTCGACGAAGCCTATATCGACTTCGGCGGCGAATCCTCCATCAAGCTTGTGGACCAATATCCCAATTTGTTGGTGTGCCAGACTCTCTCCAAAGCCCGATCATTGGCTGGCTTGCGGGTTGGCTTCGCCATCGGTCACCCGGATTTGATCGACGCACTTAACCGCGTTAAAGACAGCTTCAATAGCTACCCGCTGGACAGACTTGCACAGGCGGGCGCAAAAGCCGCCTACGAAGATGAGGCCTGGTTTCAGAAGTCTTGCAATGGTGTGATTTCTGAGCGGGAGCGTGTTACTGAGGCTCTGGAAGGTTTGAACTTTGAAGTCTTGCCGTCTATGGCCAACTTCGTTTTTGCCCGCCACAAAGAGAAATCAGGTGATAGCTTGTCTAAGGCTCTAAGGGAGCAAGGAATTATAGTTCGTCACTTCAATAAGCCAAGAATCAGCGAGTTTTTGCGGATCACCATCGGTACTCCAGTACAAAATGACGCACTAATTACCGGCCTTAAAACCCTGTAAACGACCAAAGGCTGATCGAGGCTGGCAGGGCGGAGTCTAACGAAAAGAGGATAAACCATGGCCCCCCGTGACAAAATTCTCGCCAAACTCAGCGAATGGCTAAACCCAAGCGAATTCCAGGACTACTGCCCAAACGGCCTGCAAGTCGAAGGAAAAAGTGAGATCAACACCATCGTCACCGGCGTAACCGCCTCCCGTGATCTCATCGAAGCCGCCATCGCCGCAAACGCAGACATGCTGATCGTTCACCACGGCTACTTCTGGAAAGGTGAAGATCAAGCCATCCGGGGCATGAAGCGTGAACGCCTCAAACGCCTGCTGGATAACGACATCAACCTGCTGGCCTACCACCTCCCATTGGACGACCATCCTGAATACGGCAACAACCGACAGTTAGCGGATATCCTCGGTATTGAAAACCCAAGGCCGTTAAACGGTCTGGTTTGGGAAGGTGAGCTCAATGAGCCAATGAGCCCGGAAAAATTCAGCCAGCACATCGCAAGAGCGCTACACCGGGAACCCCTGCGAGTCGGTAACGGCAAAGCAGAAATCAAACGGGTAGGGTGGTGTACAGGTGCTGCGCAAGGATTCATCAACACAGCAATTGATGCAGGCCTCGATGCCTACATCAGTGGTGAAATCTCCGAGCCGACTACGCATACGGCCCGGGAGTGTGGTATTCACTATTACGCCGCCGGCCACCACGCAACAGAGAGATATGGTGTGAAAGCACTGGGGGCGGCACTAGAAAAAGAATTCGGGATCAAGCACCGCTTCATTGATTGCGATAATCCGGTATAACAAAGCGGAGCAAACTATTAGCGGCAGCAGGCGAAATCAAGCCTCTGCCGACTTGCCACCCTTCTTGAGCCCGAAGTCTTCAGACAAGGTTCCGGATGTCTTTGGCGCGTAATCCCTGGGAGGCTCGGCACCATCTTCGCTGACTTCCTCGAGGCGCTTGCGAGAGGTTTCCTCAGCCAGTTCAGCCATCCACTCTTCATCGTTACACAGGCGGTTGGCTCCGCGGGCCATGTGCTGGTTTACATCACGGTAGGCATCGTTAAAGCGGCGTAGCAAGTGAGCTGACTCCATAAAATGCTCGTTCACCTGTGCCTGGTAGCGAGTGTACTCGTTACGCACTTCTTCGGCCTGCTGCTCAGCACGGCGCTGCCGAAGCGTGGAACCTTGCCCCGAGCGGCCAAAAATCGCTCCGATGACAATGCCAACAATCAATGCGGCAATCGCTGCCAGAATCAGGTTTGTCATATGATATCTCGTCCTGTTGCCTTAAAAATGAGCAAATCCATAGAGGGCAGTATAGCGCCCGCAGCTTCATCAGCCCATGCCTGAATACTGCGCCAATCGTCGTATTGCCCGGCGGGTCTTCCGCGTGGCGAAAAAAACGCAGATGCGCGATAATACGCCGCCCAAAATCAACGATCTGACTCCGGGATTTCCTGATGACAGCCTCTACGCCTTCTTTAGTCACCGCAAACCAGACACCATGGCAGCGTTACCAAGCGGATCTTGAGCGCCCGGAGTTTTTAAAGGACGCGGCGCAGGCGGATGCGGTTCAGCGTCTTCAGTTACTCTACGATAAACTGGTGGAAGCGGAAAGCGAACGTGGCAAAGCGGTAACAAAATTGCGGCGCAAGTTGAAAAAAGGCCGGGAGGAGCCCGTTAAGGGGCTATATTTTTGGGGTGGCGTTGGCCGCGGTAAAACCTACCTGATGGACACCTTTTTTGAGTCGTTGCCATTCGAGCGTAAGATGCGAGTGCATTTTCACCGCTTTATGCAGCGAGTTCACCAAGAGCTGAAAAACTTCAAAGGCGAGAAAAATCCACTGGATCTGGTTGCAAAAAAGTTCGCCAATGAAACCCGCGTAATCTGTTTTGATGAGTTTTTTGTTTCTGATATCGGCGATGCAATGATCCTGGCGACGCTAATGGACGGCCTGTTCAAGCGGGGCGTTACTTTGGTGTGCACGTCCAACATAGTGCCCGATGGCCTCTACAAAGACGGCTTGCAGAGAGCCCGCTTTCTTCCCGCTATTGCGCTTGTGAATAAATATACTGATGTGGTGAACGTCGACGGCGGTGTGGATTATCGTTTGCGGACTCTGGAGCAGGCGGAGCTCTACCACTCACCCCTGGGTGAAGAGGCGGATGCCAGCTTGCGTAAGAGCTTTGATGCCCTGGCGGTAGAGGCGGGCAAACACAGTAAATCCATGGAGATCAACGGCCGTAAAATCCCCGCGCAGGCTCATGCTGACGATGTGGTCTGGTTTGATTTCAAGGATGTGTGCGACGGCCCACGCAGCCAGAATGATTACATTGAAATGGCGCGCCAGTTTCACGCTATCATCGTCAGCAATGTGCCTGTGCTTGGGGGTGAAAAAGACGACCAATCCCGACGCTTCGTGAACATGATCGACGAGTTTTACGACCGCAACGTGAAGGTCATCATTTCTGCGGCGGCTCCCATTACCGAGCTTTATTCCGGCGGCCGGTTGAGCTTCGAGTTTGAGCGAACGGAATCCCGTCTTCTGGAAATGCAGTCCCAGGAATATCTCGAAGCACCCCATAAGCCCTAAACCAGCAAAAATCCATCAAAAGCAAAGTGGTTGCATCTACAAATGTTGTCTATAGTGAAGGCGTGCGAGTAAACCCGGCGCCGATCGGGGCGGTGAGCAGGTAGTGAGAGCAAAATCATACTTTTGACTGATCAAAGCAGTGGACAGCGTTAGCTATAGTGCTTACATCACGAGCACTGTGCATGAAGCCTCCAATACATCGTGAATACCAATAATCAGAGCAGCGACTCAGAACAACAATGGAGTAGCCTTCCAATGACAAGAAAAACACACCAATGGCAGCGTTGGACAAAATTACCGCTTGCCGTGGCAGTTGCAGCCGGCTTTTCGGGCCAGGCATCTGCTTACTCGTTCTATATTGGGGATGTGGAAGCCCAGATTAACACCACGCTATCAGCTGGTGTCGGTTGGCGTACCCAGGATCGGGACGTGCGCCTGATTGGCCAAGGTAACCTTGGGCCCAGTTACGCGCCGGGTGGCGTGAATGAAAATATTGGTGCATCAACGAACAACTATGATGATGGCAACCTGAACTTTGAGAAGGGCGACACCTACTCCAAGATCGTAAAAGGAAACAGTGAGCTGTTCCTTGATTACGCCGTTGATAGCCAGTATCTGACCCGTGTCGGTGGCTTGGTGCGTGCTCGTTACTGGTATGATTTCGAGTTGAAGGATGAGGGGCGTGCGACCGACTACGTGGGGCAGCGACGCGAACTCAACAGTGCAGCAAAAGGCAACGCATCGGGCGGTGAGCTTCTCGATGCGTACGTGTTTACCAACTGGTACCTTGGCGATGTTCCCCTGAGTGTGCGTTACGGTAAGCAGGTAGTGAGCTGGGGTGAGAGTACCTTTATCCAGGGCGGTATCAACACCATTAACCCCATTGACGTGCCCGCATTTCGTGCGCCCGGCTCTGAGCTGAAAGATGCTCTCCTGCCTGTTGAAATGTTCTACATGTCTGCCGGTATCACAGAGAACATCACTCTGGAGACTTTCATACAGACAGATTGGGCGCCTGTTCGCCCGGATGACTGCGGCACTTTCTTCTCTACCAACGACTTTACATCTGATGGTTGTGGCCCGGTGCTACTTGCAGGTCAGCTGCCTGATTCCCAAGCCTATGCTCAGGGTTTTATTGCGCCACGCCTGGGTGACGAAGAAGCGGACTCAAAAGATCAGTTCGGTATTGCCATGCGCTGGTATGTCCCGGCGCTGAACGACTCCGAGCTCGGCTTTTATTACATCAAGTACAACAGCCGCCTCCCATATATAAGCGGAACTGTAAATGATGGTAACAGCCCGTTCCCGTCGTACTTTATTGAGTACCCGGAAAACATCGACCTCTATGGTATCAGTATCAACACCAACACCCCGGGTGGCTGGTCGCTTGGTGCTGAATATTCCTACCGCGATAATATGCCGCTGCAGTGGAACGCCTTTGAGCTGATTTACACTGGTTTGCAGAAGCGTGGGCCGAACGGAGAGGTTCTGGGCAAGCTGGAAGATCAGCGCCGCGAGGAGCTGGGAACGCTGACTCCAGGAATGAAAGTGTCCGGTAACGATCGCTTTGGCGTATCTCAGGCACAGTTCACGCTGATCAAGTTCTTTGATCAGATTATGGGTGCCAGCCGTATGTCGTTGATTGCAGAGTTCGGTGCTACGTATGTACACGATTTACCTAGCTTGGATGAGGCACGGTACGGCCGGTCAGGCACCTTTGGTATTGGTACTCTCCCTGTAGCCTCCGGGGATGCCTGTTCCGGCGCCGGTGGTAATCCTGCAGAAAACATCAACACCAACTACTGTAATAATGACGGATTCACTACCGACTTCTCCTGGGGCTACCGCTCCCGTTTGGTGTGGAGCTACCCGAACGTCTTTGCTGGTATCAACCTGTCGCCACAGTTGGCATGGAGTCACGACGTGAAGGGCTACGCCCCCTCGCCTGGCGGCAACTTCAACGAAGGCAACAAGGCGATTGGTCTGTCTGTTGAGGCTGTGTACCAGAACAAGATTACTGGTGAAATCGGTTACACAAACTTTTTCGGTGGCAAACCGTATAACGAGTTGACTGATCGGGATTTCGTGAGTGCCAGCGTTTCCTACTCATTCTAAACCGTCAAAAATTCGTTTAACGAGGTAGTTTAAATGAAACTAAACAAGAAATTACTGGCCTCAGGCATATTGGCTGCGAGTCTCGTTGCAGGGCAGGCTTGGGGTGCGGTTTCGGAAGGTGAAGCGGCCAAGTTGGGTGATTCACTGACACCTATAGGGGCAGAGAAGGCGGGTAATGGTGGCGCGATCCCGGCTTGGGATGGTGGATTAGCAACCCCTCCGGCGAACTACAAGGGTGACGGTATTTATGTAAACCCGTTCCCCGATGAAAAACCTAAGTTCGTCATTGATCAGAGCAACGTTTCCGAGTATGCCGATAAGCTGTCTCCGGGGCAGGTTGCAATGATCAAACAGTATCCGGATTATAAAATGCCGGTTTACGAAACTCATCGCACAGCTGCTTATCCGCAGAATATCATGGATGAAACAGTTAAAAACGCGACCCAGGCTGAGCTGATCAAAAACGGTAACGGGCTTGCGAATTATCAGGATGCTACTCCGTTTCCCATCCCGCAAACCGGGCTGGAAGTGATTTGGAATCACATCACCCGTTATCGCGGAGGCTCAGTGCAGCGTAATATCGGGCAAGCGACGCCAACGGCTAACGGTATGTATTCCATCGTGAAATTTCAGGATGAGATCACTTATCGAAAATATCTGACAGATTACGAGCCAAGCAAAGACCCCAACGTGCTGTTCTACTTCAAGCAGGCTATTACGGCACCGGCACGTCTGGCGGGCAACGTCTTGCTGGTTCACGAGACACTCGATCAGGTAGCCGAGCCGCGTCGTGCCTGGGTATATAACGCTGGGCAGCGACGTGTTCGCCGCGCGCCTCAAGTTGCCTACGATGGACCGGGTACAGCGTCTGATGGCATGCGCACCTCAGACAACCTCGACATGTTTAACGGGGCGCCGGATCGTTATAACTGGGAGCTGGTGGGTAAAAAGGAAATGTACATTCCGTACAACTCCTACAAACTGGTTGATCGTAGCCTGAGCTATGATGATATTATCAAGCCCGGTCACATCAATCAGGAATTGACCCGGTATGAGCTGCACCGTGTCTGGCATGTGCGTGCTACGCTCAAAGAAGGTGAGCGACACATCTATGCGCAACGCGACTTCTACTTTGATGAAGATAGCTGGCAAGCCACAGTGATAGATCACTACGATGGTCGTGGTGAGTTGTGGCGAGTGGCAGAGGCTCACTCCATGCAATTTTACGACGTGAACCTTCCTTGGTATGCCGTTGAAACCTTGTATGATCTTCTGTCTGGTCGTTACCTGGTTCTCGGCCTGACAAACGAGGAGACTAACCCATATCAGTTCGGTGTGGATCGCCAGTCCAGAGATTACACACCTGCGGCTCTTCGCCGTGCAGGTACCCGATAAGGGTAGAGTGTATCTTTCAGAAACGGCGGGCCCCTTGGCCCGCCGTTTTTGTTTCTGCGTTCAAAAACTGCCGCCAGATAGATGTCTTTAACGTCAAAACTTTGCAGCCAGCCCCTCAATTGGTTTAACCTCCGTATAACACTAAAGGCGTATCCGGGGCAGCGTTTGAAATCATTTAATGACGGCTATGCAGCCAATGACGAGTTCCAGTCTGCAAACAGCGGGCTTCAGCGAGGTGAGCTTGTACGGGATTTGCTCAGGCAGAGACTGCAGGCACCGGTTGTGCCGGCGCACTCTTTGGCACGTCCGAATCTCGCGGCACTGGTTTCCGATGCATTAACATCCCGTGGCGTGCTTTTTGTTGACGCCCCATGTGGCTATGGCAAATCCCATACGGTTGCGATGGGCATTCAAGCTGCGGGCATTCCAGAGGAAAACGTTCGTTGGTTGCAGCTGAATAGTCAGGACAACGCGCCGACCCGTTTTCTGGGCTTGTTGTCTGTGGCGCTGGATATACCCGAATCTTGCGAAAGTGGCCTGCAGGGGAGCACTACCTTTCCTGACGTTCTCGCCTTAATGCTTTTAGCGCTCAAAAAAGCACCAGAACAGAAGCGCTTTGTGCTCGTTCTTGATGGTTTGCACCAGATTACGAACCCTGCCGTTATTGCCCTGCTTCAGCAGTTGGTGGCTGATATCCCGTCAAATTATTCGGTGGTTATGCTTTCACGGCAGGCCTTGCCTTATGAAACGCACCCGCTGGAACTTGAAAACCGTTTCACTCGTATCGGAGCGGAAAAGCTCGAATTCAGCCGAAGTGAAACCTTTGAGTTTTTCAAGGAAATATTGAGCGATCAACAGCTGACCAGTGTGGCCATTGATCATCTATATGACTTGACGGAAGGTTGGCCCACACCTCTTGCCCTCTATCGCCGGGATATCCTGCATAGTTCAGAGAGACACTCGGTTTCTGAGACGCCGGGTGTAGAACGTTTTTTGAAGGAGTCCGTGCTGGGCAGTTTGTCGCATGGCCAGTTGAGATCGTTAAGGGCGATTTCAGAACTGGGGCTGTGCTCAGACGAATTGCTTTTGGCCTTGGAGCCACTTATTCCGGGCGGACTGCTGCTTCCATCCGAGGCGTGTGAACGCGGCCTCCCGGTAAAGATCATGTCGGGTTGGGGGCGCTGGTATCGAATCAACCCATTATTGATGGAATGGCTGAAAGCCCCGGTGATGGCGGGCTATACCGACAGAATGCTGGCCGCCAGCCAGTGGTTTAGCTCTCGTAATCAGTTTCCCGAGGCGTTGAAATACTCATTGTTGGCCGGAGATGTAGAAGAGATTATCCGGATCGCCTCTGAAGGTTCTGAAGCTCTTCTACTTGGGCAGGATACCGCCTCATTGCTACGTTTACGTAAGAGCCTTCCAGCGCCCCTTCTTGAGCGCAGCGCGCGGCTAAGGATAGTGTATAGCTGGGTGCATGCCATTGGTGGTCAGTTCAGGCAGGCGAGGTCGCTGCTCGACGGTATGGAGGCGCAGAGTAGCCAGGAATATGAGGCACGGATCTGTGCGCTCAGGGCGTTTATTCTGCGTGGGGAAGGGCAGGTTGCTCCAGCTCTGGAGATGGCCGACAGGGCCTTGTCTGGTGGAGAGTTGTCACCTCAGGGACAGTTGGTCACACAAATGGTTCGGGCCAGTGCGCTTTGCGCATCTGGACGATTCCCGGAAGCGAGGGAGGCGAACCGGGCAGCATCTCGCCTGGCGAGGGAGGCCGGCGACCCGGGGTCAGAGGCTCTCTCAGTATATGCCCACGCCCGAATTGAGCTTGGAAAGGGCGCGCTCAAACATGCTGAGCAGTTGCTTCGAACCGGCCTGGACACGGTTATTCAGGAGCAGGCTCGCCCTGCGCGGATCGGTGAAACAAGGCTGCAGTTGAACCTGGTACTGGTGCTCTGGCACCAAGGACGTGATGCGGAAGCGGATCGCCTGTTGGTAACTTGTGGTCGCCATGCTGAGCAGTCACGGGATCTTGGCTTGCTATTGGCAATGGCCATACGAGTTTTGATGTGCCGGTCTCAAGATCGATTGGAAGATGCTTTCGTATGGATAGGGCGTGCTGAGCGAACTATGCATGCGTGGCATGTGGATGAGTCTCTCTACGTGCCAGTGCTCGAAGCCCTCAAAGCCAGTTGCTGGCTGGCTCAGAATCAACTGGATAGCGTCGCTCAGGCTCTCGCGAGATTGCAGCCATACCGGGATGCCGGCTGCGTGCCGGAACTCTTCCCCATGATGCCAGGGCTACTCGATTGTTTGCAGGTGCGCCTGGATCTTGCCCGGGGCGAAACGGTAAGGGCTCGTGAAACGCTTGCAAGCACCCGCAAGCGTTATGAAGAGGCCATTCCTTGGGGGGTTGATCTCCATATGCGGTTGCTGGAAGCCATTTTGATCAGTGAAGACAAGGGCCCGGCTGCCGCACAAAAAATAATAGCGAATGTGGTGTCCGAAGCCGAAAAAGAGCACTTTATAAGCCCGTTTGCAGAGCTAAAGCTGGAGCTGAGTGAGTTGATGGCAAAGGCATATGGGCAGTTGCCAAGCTCTCCCTTTCGGGATGCGTTAGGACGTCTGTTTGGTATATCCGGCATTGAGCTGCCTGCTTCGCTTGCCGAGCCTATCAGTGATCGAGAGCAGGTGGTGCTGGAGCTGATTGCCAAGGGGTTATCGAATCAGGAGATTGCAGACAAGCTGCATATCTCTCTGCACACCGTGAAAACTCACGCCCGCCGCATAAACGCCAAGCTGGAAGTTCGCTCCCGCACCCAGGCAACAGTTCGCGCCCGGGAGTTGGGTTTGCTGTAATGTGCTTGCTGCATAGCGGCTCAGATGCCGCTATGCTTTTCATTTTTCAGGGTTTCGATAAGGGCATCTTTTTCGGCCCATAGTTCACTTACCCAGCGCTGAAACTCCACCCGGGTTTCCCGATTGCCCTCATAATCCATTCCGAGAAACTGCGGTGGAATCTCCCGAATCCTGATATCAATGATGATTCGTTCGATGCGCCCGGACAGGTAATCCCAAATACCGATGCGCAGCTCACCGGTGCCCGGGTACACGATTGTTACATCCAGCATGGTATGCAGCATTTCACCCATGGCGCCCAGAACAAAGGCTGTGCCGCCAGCACGGGGTTTGAGAAGGTGCTTGTAGGGAGAATTCTGGCGTTCATGCTTGGCAGGCGTAAAACGGGTGCCTTCCATAAAATTGAAAATGGTTACCGGTGTATAACGGAACTTCTCGCACGCTGCCTCAGTAGCCGCAATATCTTTCCCCTTCAGCTCAGGATTCTTGGCAATTTGCTCTTTCGTGTGCCTGTGCATGAACGGGAAGTCCAATGCCCACCAGGCAATGCCCAGCAGCGGCACCCAAATAAGCTCTTTTTTCAAAAAGAACTTGAGAAGTGGAATCCTGCTATTGAGCACGTACTGAATGGCCGGTATATCGGCCCAACTCTGGTGGTTGCAGGTAACAAAGTACCAGTGTTTCTGGCTGAGATGCTGCGCGCCCCGTATATCCCACTCAATCTTGTGCAGACTATCCATCACCAGATTGTTGAAGCCAATCCAAACCCGGGCAATGGTGTTGAGAACGACCGTGCAGCCCTTACGAATGGGGGTTATGGGAAGCACCAGTTTCAGTAGTGCAAACAGCATCAGGAAGGGGAAAAGTATAAGAGTGCTCAGCACTACAAGAAGAGCCGCCAAGGTTCCCTTTAGCGGCGCAGGTAGAAAATAAAACATTCGGAAACGTCTCTGTTTGTCAGAAGGTTCGTGGTGTTTAGCCCTCGGCCGACAAGCCAGTGCCTTGGCCGGGCAGTAATGTTTTCTCGGTGCTTGCTGAGGCAAGAACCTTCAGGTGCGATGGGCTGCGGTCGCTCAGAATTTTACGGAATTCGCTATCGTAAAACTCTAGATTGTTATAACGGATCATCGAGCGTATTTCATCAACATATTCCTCGCCACGTTCGGAATAACTGATGAGCCCTCGGGCAAGGGCAAGCCCTGAGAGAGGATCGCCCGCTTCCCGGTCATCAAGGCGGGTGTCACGAAGCCCTTTGTAGCTCCCATGTCGGTTCAGGTTCTGGATATAAGCCCGAACCGAATGGTAGGGCGAGGCGAAGGTTGCCACCTCATGGTTGGCGCCCTCAGCGCGACTCAGTGGCACAAGGCCGCAGCCTTTGGAAAAGCACCACTGGCCAAACAGATTATTACCGCGCAAAGCGAAGCGTGAAGTGCCCCAAGCAGATTCATTGGCAGCCTGTGCGAGAATCAGGGAAGGCGGGATAACATCCAGACGTTTTCTGAGCAGGGCAAATTGCTCAGGGCTGCCGGGCTCTTCGTCCACGCGTAACCGCATAGCCTGGGCTGCGAGCCAGGCATGTTCCTTCTCGGACAAGACATTTTTCTGGGAGAGGCTATCGAGATAATCCCGTTCAATGAGGATGCGGGAATTGGCAAGTACTATACGAGGATAGAGAAATGAAAAGAAAGCGACTTTCTTTTCAGTGGTATCACTATAGCCGGAAAAGTCCGGTAGATCTGCGCGTGCCCACTCAGGCAGGGGGGGGAGCGAACTGAGTGCAGGTTCGGAGCCAGAATTGTCACTACTGACTGAAGTGTCCGGGGGGGAGTGCATACCTCCCGCGATGGCAAAAGCCACCATGGGAATAGCCAGCATTAGAGAGCGCATTGCGGGAAACATAAAACCTCTCGTCACAATCTGTTTTTATGCCCGTTAAGCGTATACGCAGCGAGCTATGTGTGCACAATTATAACAGGTTGTACGAGCAGGGTTATCCGTCGGTTCATGGCAGCTTGGTTGCGAGCAGGAGGCCGCGACGCTCTTCTCCGTTGAGATTGCTTTGATACAGCAAGAAAAACTGGTTCTGATCGGCCGTTACAAAGCCTTTGAGAGACAGGCCTCCTGCGCTGAAACTCACTTGCCCGTTACCACCATCGGCATAGGTCAGCAGGGGCGTAGTCAGGTGGACAGCTGCCGGTGTTGAGATAGTTTCGCTGTCCACGGAGTGCAGCACTTCAAAGGTATTGCTGCTCAGGCTTGCAGTGCTGCCAGAAAGCTCCAGGGTGCCATTATCCAGATGAATCAGCCTGTTGAAGCCATCCTCCATGCCCATCATAAAGCCTTGAACCCTATAGCGTCCTGAGGTTGGGGCAGCAGAAGAGGCCTTCTCTGCCGCAATGAGCAGGCCATCGCCAATGACCGCGCCACCGGACGAAGCGGCGTTAGCCAGGTTAAACGCCAGTAAAGAACCATCGGGCACGCTAGCACCGACACCCAGATCTGGTTCGCCAAAGGCGCCCGCGGGATTGTTAACATCAAGATTAAGCCGGCCAATGTTCTTGTCACCGGTGCTTAATCGCGCGGTGCGGGAGCTGAGTACCCAGTTGTCAGAGCGGGTGCCGGTGCTGCCCGCCACTACCGCGCCGGAGCTGTCACGGTTCAGGGTGGTATAGTTCTGAGACTGGGTAATGGTGCTGGCATTCGAGCCCCCACTCATTTGCCAAGTGCCAGTTCCCGATTCAATCTGCAACGGTGATGCAGAGCCTGCCGAAAATCGGGTTGCCAGATAGAGCATGTTATAACCACGATTGTTCAGAACACTTACATCAAAGCCTTCTTTCCTCAGGAGGTTCAGCTCAAGCGCTGAAACATAATGGGCCTCCAACTCATCCTTTCGCGCAAGCTTGCCTTGCTCAGACTCAAGCTTAATGGCTTTGCCAGCGCTGAAGTAACCAGCCAGCGCGCGGTCAGGGCCTGTGTTCGTGCCGCTAGCGGCGCCGACATAGGCGTCCATATAGTAGGGGTTGCGAGTCCAGCCAATGATTCTGGAGCTGTTGCGGCCGGTTATGCTCTGATAAAGCGCGCGAATGGCCAGCAATCGAGTATCACTGTCCAATGTGGCGCCACCGGGGGAGGACGAATGAGTGTTCAAGTCCCAGGTTTCAGAGCCCCGCTCAAAGAAAGAATTGCCTTGCTGATGGATCAGCGTTTTCCTGTCATAGGGAATTTGCGCTGCAAGAGAGGTGATCTTGATGCCAATGAAATCGAGGCTTGCGAGCGTTGACCCCGGGTAACTATAGGTTGCAGGACTGGTAGGCTCTTCCCTTCCCATGCGAATGCCCCACTGGCCAGAGCCAGCCAAGCTGCTTTCCAGGAATGTTTGCCCCAGCTCCAGACCCATGAAAACCGAGTTGTAATCCGCTGAGCTTGCTGAAATCTCACCTACGGATTGATCATCCAGAAGCGGGTACTTCGCCGCTGAGGCAATATAACTTACGAAGTCTGCCCGTTGGGAGAGAAGATCCAACGCGCTTGCGATGTTGGCCCCGGTGGGAATATCTATTTCGAAGTCGTGAACCTGGTCGGCCAGAGCTGGCCAAACGAGTTTGTTGAGGCACAGAGTGTTGCTGGCGTCATCGGCACAGTCCAGAAGGTGCTGAAATTCCCCGGAAGAATAATTTGGAAGCGTGTTGAGCAACAGGTACTCGGAGAAGGGATTAATCTTGATATCACGATCGTCATCAGCGGCCAGTGATCGCAGTCTGGTGTTGCCATACTGCGCTTCAATAACGACGTCTGGCGAGAGAGGCTGCCCGTTCTCGAACTTGATAATGGTATAGCCTTCATCATCCTTACGGGTACTATACGCTGCGGAGCGAATATCCGTGAGGTTTCTGTCGATCTGGTACGCGCGAACGCTATCCGGCTGAACAATCCGCAGGTTGCGCCGTGTTGGCTCGCCGTCTGGCGCGAGGCTTCCGGGAAGCTCCATGGTGATACGAACTTCCCCGTAACCGAGCCCGCTGCTGTTATTGGAGTCACCGGTACTGCCCGGGCTGAAATCATTTGCCGGGTTTTTCACAGCAGCAAAGGAATTTGGCTTGTTACGGGCTCCATCTATTGCAGACTCACCGCCGCAGGCGGCTATTAGCGTCACCGCAGAAACAAGAAGAATTCCCAGTGTCAGTCGCATATCTGGCTGCCCATGCTATAGCTGTATTGGAGTTGTTGGCGATATCTGTGACATCGAAAACGCCGATAATCAGTGTAGCAGTGCAGTGGAAGGGAAAGCGTGAGGGGGGGCACGAAACAGGCGCCCGGAGACAGGCGCCTGTTGCAGATAGCGGGATAGTTTTAGAAGAAGATCTTCATGCCAACCAGAACGCCTTCGTCCAGGTTGATGTCGCCTCGGTATGGCGCGTCCAGCTCGGTGTTGAGGTAGCGGTAACCAGCAAACAGCTCCGCGTTGCGGATAACACGATAGTTGGCACGCAGCTCCAGACTGGTCATCTCTTCCGAGTCACCAAATGAAAGAATTCGCGGAGCGTAGTGCAAACCACCGGTGAACGACAGGCCAGGAGCATCAGGAATGTTCACGGTGGCAAAACCACCCAGGCCTACTGCGCCACCGTCAAGGCGGTCGTCATCCCAGCCGATTGCGCGTAATCCGATACCCGCGGTTGTAGGCAGGTTACCCAGTGCAGTGCGGCCCTGGGCGTGAAAATCCACGTTGCCAATATGGCGGCTGCCTTCGTGGTAGGTATAACCGGCACCCAGCTGAATATCGTTATTATTTCCGAAAAAGTTAACCTGCCCTTTCACGGAATCGTTAGTCAGGCTCAGATCCATATCGGCTGCCAGCACTGGAGCAGCGAACAGAGACAGAGCCAACATGGAAATACGGGATACTTTCATTCTTTTACCTTCTGGATTGCGGTGCGAGTAATAGGTGCGAATGGTAACGGGCTACCTGCCGTACCACAACTTACAAGCATGTAAGAGGGTAGATAGAAACGCGATAGCTTATCTGAGCGAATCAGTGGCGTGTTGTTTCGCCGCCCTGGTCAAGATCGTCGGGTGACGCCGTTTCTGCCGGCACCCGGTATTCCTCATTGGCCCAAGCACCAAAATCGATCAACTTGCAGCGCTCTGAGCAGAATGGGCGCCAGGGGCTGGCTTCTGTCCATTCAACGGATTTTTTACAGGTGGGGCAGTTTACGTTCATGTTTTTGGACCTCCATGGGCATATTGTTCCAGTACTGCCCGCAACATTTCAATGTTGACAGGCTTTGCAACAAAAGAATCCATGCCTGCACGGCGGCAACGCTCTTCATCTTCTTCCATTGCGCTGGCAGTGAGTGCCACTACTGGTACACGACTGCGTTTATGGGTCGTCTCCCATACTCGCAGGCGCCGGGTGGCTTCAAAACCGTCGACATTAGGCATTATGCAATCCATGAAAATGAGATCGAATGGATGCCACTGCCAAAGGCTGGATGCTGCTTCGCCGTCGTTGGCTGTCATTACATCGCAGCCTAATTTCTCCAGAAGCCTGCGGGTCAGCGTGCGGTTGACCGGGTTATCCTCTACGAGCAGAACCTTCATGCTGCGGGACCAAAGCTCACGGCGTTTTTCAGTGTCGCCGCTAGCCTGCAGGGAAAAACGGGTGAGGAAGGGCCGCTCATCCTTGGCAGAATCCTCAAAAATCTGGTTAAGAATTGGTGTGAGGCAGGACTCTCTTAAGGATTTACTGAGAAAAGCATCTGCCCCGGCCTGCCGGAAGTGTTCGGCATCGCCCCGTTGAGGGTTTGAGGACAGAATGAGAAGACGCATGTCAGACCAGAGCGCATTGCCTCGAATTTGCCGGCATAACAAATCGCTGTCCATGTCTGGCAAAAAGCCATCCAGAATAATGGCATCAAAAGGCTCCTGGCTATCGAATGCCAAACGCAATGAAGTCAGGGCTTCCCCAGCAGATTTTACAGCCTCGATGTGGACCTCGTGGCGCGATAGCATCTCAAGCGTGATCTTGCGGGACAGCTCATAGGAGTCCGCCACCAGCACCCGCTTTCCCTTAACCATGCGTGCATCCGGGCGCACCCTGGACGTGCTTTCGGGAGCGGCAGGAAGGGACAGTTCAACCCAGAAAGTAGAGCCTTCACCAGGCCGGCTTTCCACATCCAGAGAGCCTTCCATTAAAGTGACAAGTTGGCGGCAAATTGTCAGTCCCAACCCGGCACCTGGCAGTTGGCGCTGGAATCGCTGGCCAAGCTGAACATAGGGTTCGTAGACCAGTGGAAGATCTTCCGGGTTGATGCCAATGCCGGTATCTTCCACTGCCAGACGCAAGCGAACCTTGTCTTCTCGACGACCAAGAACCTCAATGCTGATCAGCACATGGCCTGAATCTGTAAACTTGATGGCGTTGGATACCAGATTTAACAGCACTTGCCGAATGCGCGCCGGGTCGCCGCGCAGAGCCCAGGGCAGCTCTTCATCAATGCGCAATTCCAGGGCCAGCCCTTTCTCCCGGGCGCGTTCGCCAAGCATGTGCACCAGGTCGTTCAGAGTTTCCCGCAGATCAAAGGGAATGTCTTCAAGCTCCAGCTTCTGAGCCTCCATGCTGGAGATATCCAGAAGGTCATTGATGATGGATGAGAGGCCTTCTGAAGCGCTGAGCAGCGTTTGCACGTATTCCCGCTGCTCCTGATCCAATGGTGTGTCGGTAAGCAGGTTGGCGTAGCCAAGCACCGACTGCAGAGGCGTTCGCAGTTCATGGCTTACATTGGCCAGAAACTGGTTTTTTGCCCGGTTGGCCCGAATTGCTTCATCTCGCTCACTCTGAGACTGGATGGTGGATTGCCGGAGTGAGCGGGTATCTTCCAGAATTTGCAGACGCATCTTGTTCAATGCGAATTCGAGCTCCGACAGTTCATCCGGGTTCCTGCGTGCTTTGCGTTTGAGGTGCAGGGGGTCTACTAATGCATCCAGATTAAGCCGCGCTGCGTAGTCCGCCATGGTTTCCAAATGGCGGGAAAGCGTAAAACGAACGATCACCATCAGTCCAAGGGTGCCCAGCATCACCACGATCGATTGAAACAGCAGATTTATCAGGGCGCTGTTTCGAAGCTCTGAATAGACCTGTTCGACGGACGAAGTGATGGTCAGGGTGCCCATGTCTTCCGAACCCCGGTAGGTAGAGCGGTTAAAGACCAGAGGGAAAGTTTGTGAAATTACCCGGCCCTCAGGATAGCTGCCGGTGGTGAACTGCTCTCCGGTAGAGGTCACAACCCTGGCGTAGTGAATTGCTTCCACCGCCCGCATATCGTCCAGGCTGTTGGCAACCTCGCTGAAATTCATCAGCCAGATATTGTTGCTCATGCCCCCGGAGACCAGACCTGCGGCCCGCTTTTGCGTTTCTTGCAGGTCTGATTTTCGGCGCTCAAACTCACCAATCATTTGTGCGCCGGTAGCAACCAGAGAAATAACAAAGCTGAACAGCAACACATACACGAGCAGCCGCATTGCGAGCGGCCGAATACCCACGCGCGTGAAAAACCGTTTTGAAGGCAAGGCACAAATTCCCTGTGTCGACTACAAAATTATGTGCAGAAGTTTAACAGACAGTCAGCACTTCAACACGCTTCCATGAATTGGCATTCACAAACCGGAATCGAACGTTCAGATCATAGAGGTGCGCACCGTAAATACGCTCCTCATCGCGGCCTCTGCGAAAAGAGGGACGAGGGTCGTAGCTAACCACATCGTTAATCAGCAGTTTCAGATCCGGATACTGCTCTGCCGACAGGTTCGCCAACTGTTTTTCAGCTTCTGGCAGGAATATAACGTCCAGTTGCTCAGTGGGTGCTGTTTCAGCCCAGCCGAGGCCGGCTTCCGGAACCGAGTCGGCAAAGGGCAGGTATGGCTTTATATCCAGAATTGGCGTGCCTTCAATCAGGTCGTGGTCACTTATCTGCAGCGCCAATCGGCCATCCTTGTGCACTAACCCCTCGTTACGCACTACCGAGAGCCCCAGACTGTTTGGCCGGAAAGGCGAGCGACTGGCAAATACCCCCACCTTTCGGTTACCACCCAGGCGAGGGGGTCGAACTACGGGTCGCCACTCTGCACGCACGGCTTCGTGAAACTGAAAGATAAGCCAAAGATGGCTGGCGGTCTCCAGGCCCCGGAAGGCATCTTCTCGGTCATAGGGCGCCTGGATAATCAGGTCAGCTCTGGCGTATCGCGTCAGCCCCGGCTGACGGGGGACACCGAATTTGTCTTTGAAGCAGGAGCGAGTGATGGCAACAGGGGTGAGTGCCAGTGCATCTTGGGCGGGTATGGCGTGGTGTCTGGGCATAGGGCCTAGTTCATGAAGTCTGGATTGATGCTGCCGGTAAAGTACATTTCCACCCGGAAAAGAATGGAGCCTTGATCTTTAAAGTTCTTCTCCCGCGGAAAGGTTAGCGCGGGGATGAGATCTGCAAACAGCCAGTCGCTGTGGAGTCGGTAGCGCCAGGTGAGATCGGCAAAGGCGGAGGTCGTGCGCCAGTTTGGCTGGCTCTCGCCAAGTACGCCTACCCGCGGAGTGAGTATTGAGCGGCTGTTGATCCGTTTGCTGGTACTGAATGTTTGGCCGGCTACAAATTTACGGTCGCTGTGAACCCACTCCAGCTCAGAGGATGACCAGAACCGCCACCCCATGCCTAAATTCCGACTTGCACCAAGCCAGGAGCGAGCGCCCCAGCCATCCTGGTGGTAATAGTAAAACCGCTGCTGGGCCCTTAGCCCCCAATCGTCACCCGCCTGCCAATATTTCTCTGCCGTTGCTCGCCAGAAAGCATCAGGCGGGAAGCGTAGCCGCACACCCACATCGTTTGACAGGTTGATGGATTCCCCAATCTGGGACAAATACCGAAGGGCCCCTGTGCTGGTGCCTGAGGTGCGTTCTGTTGCTGTGAGCTGGCGGTCGCGCTGGCGCTCTTCGAGTGGAATCAGTTCATCGCTTTCGCTTTCGATGACAAGGCGCAGTTTGCGCTTGGTGGTCGGAACATCCAACCGGAACCTAACTTCTGGCTCAAACTGAAACACATTGCCATATTCAGATTCGGTGGCAATGCCAATGCGCAAGTAGCTGTCGTTTAAAGGCAACCTGCTGGGTTCACCGGAAAGGGTTCGGTCTGCCCACTGCCCAAAAGCCTGAACTTTGGGGCTCTGAAGGCGCTCCTGGCGTAAAATAAAGTTGCTGAAATCCAGCCAGTAGGAATCCAGCGGTTCAGCCCAACGCTCATCCGAGTTAAATGTGTAAAAAGACAGAGGTAGCTTTTCCGACGACAGGATATCTGTAATGGCGTGCTCGTGCGCTTCAAGCGTATCTTCGATACCACTCGCGCTTGTGCTGTACAGGACGGTATGCGTGGCGAATAACCAAGTAAATACCAAGCCGCGGCATTCAACCAAAGTCCACCATGAACGACTCATGTAATGCCCGAACCTCGGCTGCAATGCTGTTTAAAGGCTGGTTATTATCAATTACTGCATCTGCGCGGGCAAGCCGCTGTTCACGTGGCATCTGAGCGGCAATAATGCGCTCCACCTGCTGTCGGGAGTTGGTGTCCCGCCCCATGGTGCGCTCTATCTGAACCTCTACCGGTACATCCACTACCAGTACCTGCTCCACCAGTTGATGTTGGTCGGTTTCCAGCAGTAAGGGCGACACCAGCAGAACATAGGGCAGACTGTAGTTCTGCGGGTTGTTGAGTTGGTGAATCAGCTCTTCACGAATAATCGGGTGTAGCAGGTTTTCCAGCCAGATGCGCTGCTCGGGCTGCTCGAACACAATGTGCCGAAGGCGTGCCCGGTCCAAAGCCCCATCATCGGTGAGAATATCTTCCCCGAAGTGATCGGCGATTGCCGCCAGCGCGGGGGTTCCCGGTTCAACCACTTCCCGTGCCACATCATCTGCATCCACCCAGTGTACGCCCAGGTTTCCAAACTGCCGCGCAACTGTGGATTTGCCGGAGCCAATACCACCTGTTAACCCTAAAATAACCATGCGATCAGTCAAGCTCGTTAAACCCCCAGCAATTGATACCAGAATTGCTGAATCTCAGTGCCAAACCACAAACACAACAGGCCTGCCGCGGCAAGGTATGGGCCAAACGGAATCGGTACTTCGCGCCCGTGTTTTTTAAAGACCATCAAACTGATGCCTACTACAGCACCAACAGCTGACGATAGCAGAATGACTGCCGGTAGCAGCTCCCACCCCAGCCAAGCACCTAGAGCTGCTAGCAGCTTGAAATCCCCGTGGCCCATGCCTTCCTTGCCCGTAGCCAGCTTGAACAACCAATACACAGACCACAAAGAAAGATAACCAACAACCGCCCCAAGAAACGCACTGTTAAAATCCCCCAGATACCCGAAATAACTCAACATCAACCCGAGCCACATCAAGGGCAGGGTAATGCTGTCTGGCAATAGCTGAGTGTCGAAATCGATTACGGTAAGCGCAATCAGCGCCCAAACCAGCAGGAGCGCCAACAAGGTTGATTCCGAAGGGCCACCGATCACTACAGTGATCACCGAAAACAAGGCAGTGACCGCTTCTATGATCGGGTAACGGGCCGAAATGTGCGTCTTACACCCACTGCACTTGCCGCCAAGAAGCAGGTAGCTGATAACGGGGATGTTCTCCCAGGCACGAATCCTGTGCCCGCAGGAAGGGCAGGTGGAGGCAGGGCGGGAGAGCGTTACCGGCTCTTCCTGCTTGCGCTCGCCTTCTGGAACCTCAAGAAATGCCTCGCACTGACAGCGCCATTCCTGATGCATCATTTTTGGCAGGCGAAGGATTACTACATTCAGGAAGCTGCCGATGCAGAGGGAAACGAGTGTAACGGAGAGGTACAGAAACCAGGGCGTTGAGAGAAATATATCAAGTGTAGCCATTCAAAACTCTAGTGTGTTGTTTTAACTCCCCTCTCCCCTCGCGGGAGAGGGGCCGGGGGAGAGGGGCCAATTAACCCACAACCTGCCCCATCTGAAATATCGGCGAGGCTGTAAACCAAATTGTGTAACTGCCCACGACTGAGTAACCTTTTCAAAAGGATACCATCGTGGGTACGCAATTGGACCAAGAAAAACTCAAAGCTATGGCCGCCGAGCTGGCCAAG